>CAYPPR010000004.1:0-71461 GCA_964412665.1 uncultured Desulfopila sp. | reverse complement strand
CCAACTCTTATGCCATAGCCTTGGGCTACCTGGGCAATACGCTCCGTTTCCGCTCTTCCCTGATCGGTCAATCCTCTTTCCGGGTCAATATTCTTGGCTGCACTGATGCCGTGCTGCACGAGAAATAGAGCCATTGTGTTCCTCCATGGTTGAATTTACACCTATTTTATGAAGGTGCCGTTGTGATATTCCTCGAAGGCAACTCTCAACTCTTCCTGGGTGTTCATGACGATCGGTCCGTACCAGGCTACCGGCTCTTTCAACGGTTGTCCGGAAACGAGCAGGAAACGGAGCGGCTTATCGGTGGTGGTCACCTGCACATTCTCTCCGGCATGATCAAACAGCACCAGTGTTTCAGGTTCGCAGATACATCGGCGCTCCAGGTCGGTCCAGCCATGGCCCACCATCTCATAGGCATAGGCGTCGCGACGGTCATCAAAATATCCGCCACCACCCAGCACATAGACAAAAGCAGTATGCCCGGCGGGCAGGGCATGGGTAAACACCGTTTCCTGCGGCACGGTGATGTCGAGCATCTCCGGCTCGATGATGATATTCTGCGCCGGCCCCTTGACGCCGCCGACCTGCCCGGCAATAACCTTGATCATTACACCGCTATCCAGGACAAGCTCCGGAATGTCGGCGGCCTTGACCTCCTGGTAACACGGGGCAATCATCTTATGACTGGCCGGCAAGTTGGCCCAGAACTGAAAACCCCAGATGGTCCCGGTGGGGCTTTCTTGGGGCATCTCCTGGTGGATGATGCCACTGCCTGCGGTCATCCACTGCACGTCGCCTGCGGCGATTATGCCTTTATTGCCCATGCTGTCGCCATGCTCCACCTTTCCCTCAAGGATATAGGTAACGGTCTCTATACCCCGATGCGGATGCCACGGAAACCCCGGCAGGTAATGATCCGGATTGCTGCTATGGAAATCGTCCAGCATTAAAAATGGGTCGAACTGGGGTACCTGGGAATGCCCGAAAGCACGTTTGAGGTGCACACCGGCACCTTCGATGGTCGGTTGGCTCTTAAAAATCTTGGCAATTCGACGAATGGTCATGGTTGTTCCTCAGTGAATATGTCTCTTCATCCGAGCCTCTTGGTAAGTCCTAGGGATGATCTTCAGATCGAACAACATTAATATACGTTACAGCACCCCTAAAAGAAAGAGGAGAGGTCTTTTCGTGGTATTGCCGAGGCTCAATATTTATGTTATTCGAGTCAGTGTAAAACAATATAAACGTTTGGTATTCATTCTATAAATAAAACTTCATTGCAGCTTGTTCCTATGCACATCACCTTTTTACTTGCCGGAGCCATTTTTCTGATCTCGCTATTGCTGACGATGGTCGGTCTGGGCGGAGGTCTGATTTTCTCTCCTCTCTTTGTTATTCTCGGCATGGCCAAAACCGAGGCGGCATCGGCATCGCTCTTTTTGAACATGATTGCCGCCGCTTCCGCCGCCTATGCCTATTCAAGAAAAAAGATGGTCGATTTTTCCCTGGCCATTCCGCTGATTGTTGCATCGAGTATTGCCGCGCCCATTGGCTCCTATTTGAATGTGCGTCTTGATATCAAACCCTTTCTGCTTATCATGGCCGGCGTCCTGGCCCTGGCCGGTCTGCGCATGTTGCTGCCGCCACCAGTTCCAGTCGACAATACCGCCATCAAACCGGCACAAAAAATTGCCGGCGGTATCGCTATCGGGTCCTGTATCGGGCTTCTCGGCGGATTGCTCGGTATCGGCGGCGGTGTTTTTGTTGTGCCTCTATTAATCTATGTATTGAAAACACCAACAAAAATTGCCGCTGCATCATCAACGTTCATCGTCTGTTTTTCCTCCCTGACCGGCTTTCTCGGCTACGTCTCCATGGAACAGATCAACTGGGCCTTCATCCTGCCGGCCGCGGTAGCCTCGTTTATCGGCGGCCAGGCCGGTGCGCGGATTATGAGCACCCGCCTCAAAGGAAAAAGCATTCGTGTAATGTTTAGTTGTCTTCTTTTTCTCTTAACCATCAAAATGCTCCATGAATATTTTGTCAGCCCTTGAGAGGCTAAAACGGGTCAGGCAATCATGGAAATAAACGAAAATGTTTTTACCCAATCAAGAAACAGGAGATGAAAGTGAAGAGTGCAGACAATGTGGCCATCGAAGTGCGAGGGCTTGCCAAACGATTTGGTGAGGTGCAGGCGGTCGCGGAGGTCGGTTTCGACGTTTTTCCCGGTGAACTGTTTGGTTTTCTTGGGCCCAACGGCGCCGGCAAAACGACGACTATCAACATCCTCACCGGGCTGGCTCGACCGGACGCGGGGACAATTCATATCGACGGTATCGACTGCGTGAAAAACCCGCGGAGTGCCCAGCATCTGATCGGCGTGGTTCCGGACGAAAGCAACCTGTATCCGGAACTGAGCGGCTTTGACAACCTGTGTTTCTGTGCCGCGCTGTATGGCATGGGCAAGACCGAGAGGCAGAGCCGCGCGCAGGAACTGCTGGAGCTTTTTCATTTGACGCAGGCGGCCGGGCGAAAGTTTGCCGGCTATTCAAAGGGGATGAAACGTAAGCTGACCATTGCCGCCGGCATCATCCACAAGCCGAAGATCCTCTTTCTCGACGAACCGACAACAGGTATCGACGTCAGTAGCGCCCGGCAACTGCGTCAACTCATCGATGAACTACACCGAAGCGGCACAACCATTTTCCTCACTACGCACTATATCGAAGAGGCGGAACGGCTCTGCGATCGCGTTGCCTTCATCCTGTCCGGCCGCATTGCCCGAATCGACACCGTCGCCAACCTGGTCGAGCCGATCCGCGACAAGCATGTCATGCAGATTGCTTTTGCCGGTAAGTGCAATGATATCATGGAAAAAATTGCGGGCACCTTCCCCACCCATAAATTCAACAGCCCGCAGCAGGATCTCCTTCGCGTCGAGGCCGACGAGCCGATTCGGGTTGGTCCGCTGGTTCGCTTTCTCGAGGATCAGGACTGTGAAGTGTCCGAGGCGAAAAAAATCAAACCGAGCCTGGAAGATGTTTTCGTCACTATCACCGGGGTTGAGGTAGACGCCATGCGCAAGGAAAAAGAGAAAAAGAGAGGAAACCAATGAAACTGTGGATCGCCTTCTGGAATATTCTGCAAAAGGATATGCGGACCTATTACCTCAAGCCGCCGAATATCAGCTGGGGCATCATTTTCCCGCTGGCCTGGACAAGTATGTTTTTTATCAAGTCCGGCAGCGGTCTGGAAAATATTACCACCGTGCTACCGGGCGTCGTCGCCGTGTCCATTCTCTTCGGTACCACCTCGATGCTGGCGGTGACGGTGACCTTTGAAAAGAAAAACCGATCTTTCGAACGACTGCTGCTCGCCCCCCTGCCCTTTGAGATCCTCATGCTGGCCAAAACCAGCGGTGCCATCCTCTTTGGCATAGCGAACGCCTTTGTTCCGGTGGTCGTGGCCTCTTTTCTCGTCGATCTTTCGCAGGTGGCGTGGGGTACGTTTTTTTCCGCTGTTGTCCTGATTGCCGTAGCGTCGGCATTTCTTGGCCTGTTCATTGCCGTGGCGGTCAGTGAGGTCTTTGAAGCCCAGACTTTCTCCAATTTTTTCCGCTTTCCGATGATCTTTCTCTGCGGTCTGTTCTTTCCCATCGAAAAACTACCGATATTACTCAAACCTCTCTCCTATGCCCTGCCCCTGACCTATGGGGTTGATGTGCTGCACGGTACTATTCATGGTCAACACAGCATGCCTTTTGCCATCGATCTGGCTATTCTCGGCGTCTTTTGTATTGCCTTGTTCATGGCCAGCCTGCACAATATCAGACGGCGCTGGATTGTCTGATGGCAGAGCAGCAGAGGAAGGAATTCATGCCGGCAGCGTACCACGCCTGTTGTACCAACTTCTTTTGCCTGCCGGTCGACCTAAAAGGAAAACCTGCGGTCAGATAAACTTCGCCATAACGGCCAGGGCTTCCTGCAGCATTTTGCCGTGATAGCGATGCGAGATACCGGCCAGCAGCATCTCTGCACTGAGCAAAGATCCCGTCTCGGTCAAAACGGCAAGGGCGGCAAGGGCCCGTTGGGAGCTCTTGATTTTTAACGCATTAAAATCAATATCAATTACCTTTGCACCGGTTGCCGGCAGGGCCATCTCGCTGCCCTTGATAACCAGGGTTTCTCCGCCGAGGGAGGCGAAGAGCGCTTTTTTTCTGGCGATTCCTTCCGGTGCCAGGCCCAAGATGACCGCAGGCGTGCTGATTCCAGTGTAGCCAACCGGTTTTCGGGCGAGCACCACCTCGGACACGGAATGTCCGCGCAGTACGGTGATCGGATAATCATTTTTCTGGGTGACGTGCAGACCGCCGCTCATGCCGGCAAGACAGAGAATCTCGCCTGCGGTATTGATATACTGCCCGGCCGCGCCAAGGAGCAGGACTTCGCTCCGCTGTGCTACCATTGGTGCGTCGCAGACAGCGGCGATGCGCGGCATTTCGCCTGGTGCCTGGCTTGCGGCGGCCAGTCGCCGATAGTGGGCACTATATTCCTCCCGCTCATTGGCCGCAATGACACCCCTGGCAACGGTCGTTCTGTCCAGCTCTTCGGCCAGTTGGGTCAGGGTGACGCGGTTGCGCTTTAAATAGCGGCCAGGACAAATGCCCCAGATATCCATCAGGGAAAAACCGCGGTAGCGTATGGCCACGGCTATCTGCTCGGCTAAATTCTTGTCGTTAGCCATCCTTCGATCCACATAGGGCGCTCCGGCGGCATCGGCGACGCGGCAGATATCCAGTGGTTTCTCCAGCTGATTGAGAAAATGCGAGGTGGTTTGCGCCGCAACCGGCGTCGTCGCCGAACACTGCCCCCCGGTCATGCCGTAGTTGAAATTGTTGAGGATAAGCAGGGTGAAATCCATATTTCGTCGGCAGCTGCTGAGCACATGGGCGCCGCCGATGCCGAGTCCCCCGTCACCCATGATGACGATTACCGTCAGCTCGGGTCGAGCCATCTTCAGTCCGGCGGCATAGGTCAAGGCGCGGCCATGGAGGCCATGGAAGGCATGGGTGTTAAAAAAGGTGTCAAACAGGCCGGCACAGCCGATATCACTGACGATGGCCACATCTTCTCCACGCAGCTCCAGCACCTGCAGTGCCCGGTCGAGTCCATGCACGACCTTTTCATGGGAACAACCGGGGCAAAATACCGGCGGCCGCCCGGTGTTTAAAAAAGTTGTCATGCGCTGACCTCCCTGATGATCGTCTCCGGTGTAATCAGTTCCCCGTTCATTTGGCCATAAAAACGGACCGGCACGGAATCGGCCAACCTCTCGATCTCCCGGACGTACTGACCAAGGTTCATCTCAATGACAACGATTTCTTTTCTCCCAGCCATGGCCCGGTGCAGGAGGTTTTGCGGAACCGGATAAAGGGTTTTCAGGATTAAGAGAGATACCTTCCGGCCCTCGGCCCTGAGTGTCTCGACGGCGGTTTTGGCCGCCCGGGAAGTCACGCCGTAGACAATGAGCAGGATAGGATCGTCTGTCCGGCCGTCAAGGTCAAAGAAGGTGAAATCCTCCACGGAACGGTGCAGTTTTGCCTGCATTCGTGCAATACCGGCCTCGATAATTGCCGGATCGGTGGTTATATAGCCTTCCGGTCCATGGGTCGATGAGGTCTGCCGCGACAGCCGGCTGCCGCCCATGGGCAAAAAGGGCGGCACCAGCTCGCCTGCGAGCGGGGCAAAAGGATGCCCGGAGTGATCGCCGGGACAGGGGGCGCGCTGTACTCTCGCCGGGGTTTTCAGGCCATCCAGATCAACACTCTCACGGGTCATGGCAATTTCTTTATTGGAGGCAATAAAGACCGGGCAGCGAAACTGCTCCGCCAGGTTGAAAGCATGCATGGTCAGGAGATAACAGTCCTGCACATCGGTCGGAGCAAGAACGATAACCGGCAGGCCGCCGCTGTTGCCCCAGCGCAGAAACTGAATATCGCCGTCGGCGCCTTTCGTCGCCGAACCGGTCGATGGACCCAGCCGTTGGACATCGATGACAACCAGGGGAATCTCCCCACCGATGGCAAAGGAGATTTGTTCACTATACAGACTGATGCCGGGTCCCGAAGTGGCGGTCATGGCTTTTTTTCCACCCATTGCTGCTCCGAGACAGAAGCCGATCGAGGCGATCTCGTCTTCGCCCTGCAGACAGATCCCGCCCGAAGACGGCAGAAGCTGTAACATCTGATGGTAGATCGATGTTGCCGGGGTTATGGGATATCCGGCAAAAAATTCACATCCCGCCGCCATCGCCCCTCGGGCGACCGCTTCATTGCCTTCTAAAAAAGTACCGGCCATGGTCTATCCTTTTTTGTATTAAAGTACGTTGTAATATTAAAAATTTTGTAGCAACGACGCAGATGAACAGTTTTTACGACGCCATCATTGATTAAATATGGCAACAAATAGTATACTCCGTCTCACAATAATAAATCAATCGAGCAAACTCCGGATTATTTCATAACAAAACAGATCCACTCGTAAAAAATCGGATTTCAAACAATTTTTCCATATAACTTTACTTACCAAGAGGCCAACGTGGACATCACATTTACAAAAACGGACATCTTAAAAGACCATCCAGAAGACTCGACCCTCGGCTTTGGGACAATTTTTACGGATTACATGTTCAATATGGATTACAGCCCCGAAGCAGGATGGCATAATCCCCGTATTGAACCTTACGGTCCGATTGCTATGGATCCTTCGACAATGGTTCTGCACTATGGTCAGGCAATTTTTGAAGGATTGAAGGCCTACCGTACCGATGCCGACGACGTGCAGCTTTTCCGTCCCAAGGATAATTTAGCGCGGTTCAACAAATCGGCGCACATGCTTTGCATGCCAAAACTTGATGAAGCCTTTATTCTCAAGGCACTTAAAGAACTTTTGAAAGTTGAAAAAAGCTGGGTCCCGACCGCGACAGGAACCTCTCTGTATATTCGACCGACCATTATCGCCACCGATCCCTATCTCGGCCTACGTTCCTCGAATACCTATAGATTATTTATCATATTATCTCCGGTCGGCGCATATTACCCTGAAGGTTTCAATCCGGTGAAGATCTGGGTAACGACAGAATATGTCCGTGCAGTACGGGGCGGCGTCGGCGAGGCCAAAACAGCCGGAAATTATGCGGCGAGCCTGTATGCGACGGAACTTGCCCATAAAGAAGGATATACTCAGGTCATGTGGCTGGATGGCGTCGAGCTGAAGTATGTTGAAGAAGTCGGCTCCATGAATATCTTTTTTGTTATCGGAGACGAACTTATTACTCCAGCCTTAAATAGAAGCATCCTCGCCGGTGTGACTCGGGACTCAGTAATAAAGCTGGCCACATCCTGGGGGCTTACAGTTGCTGAAAGGAAGATCAGTATCGACGAAATCTATGCGGCGCATGCCACGGGCGAACTGAAAGAGGTTTTTGGTTCGGGAACCGCGGCCGTCATTTCCCCGGTTGGGAACATTAAATATAACGGCAAGGAAATCACCATTAACAATGGCCGGGTAGGGCAACTTTCCGCCAAACTGTTCAACCATCTTATGGACATCCAATACGGTAGAGCGGAAGATGTCTTCAACTGGATCGAGCCGCTCCAATAACAACTCACCCGGACAACTCACCCGCGAAATAAATCCGGGGCCTTCTTCATCAGCGGAAGAAGGCCCCTATTTTTTTTTCAGGCGTGGTGCAGACAATCGACACATTCTACAATATGATCATCTCATCCTTGGCATAAATCACTGCCAGCATCGTTGCCGGTGTATCGCCATGGCATAAGACCATATGGGGCATGGTCGAATCGTAATAAATGGAATCTCCGGGATTGAGAATTTCTGTTTTATCCAGCAGTCGAATTTCTACCTGTCCTTCCAGAATAAAAAGAATTTCCTCCCCGATATGTTGATTAGGCTCAAGCTGTTGTGACGCCATCGGCCTGAGCGTCACGAGAAAAGGTTCCATGTGCCTGTTCTTTTTCTGCTGGCCCAGGGATTCATAGCTGTATCCGCCGGACGTACCGTCGGTTGAGTTGAAACGGGAGACGGTTTTTCTATCACCGCTTCTGACGATACAGTAGGCAGAGTCGCCGCTCTCGCCAAAAAAATCGCCCACCGAGATGCCGAAGACTTTCGCCAGGCTGACAATATTACCAAGAGGCGGAGAGACCATATGTCGTTCAATACCGGAAATGGTCGATTCAGATATGCCGGACTGTTCGGCAACGTCGGCTATCGATAATCCTTTTACTTTTCTCAGACCCCTGATCCTTTCTCCAATTTTCATATCTTTACCTGGCATTGTCTCTCTCCTTTGGGGCGGTTATCAGGCGTGCTGCCCTAGACGTAATGGCTGCACTGATGATGTTGTCAAAGATCATGATTTTACTTTATCTGCATCAGCTTTGCCAACATTAACCCGACTTATGTCCGATCAAGAGGGCGACTCTCTGCCGGTTTTCCAGTCTGGATCCCCATCAGGCCTAAAGACCCTTCTTCTCGAACAGCAGAAAGAGAGCCAAAGTAGCGGCCCAGAATACCGCAACAATAATCCATGGTGACACCATGAGCACCTCCGGCAAACCTATTTTTCCGAAATCTTTCCAGGCTAATACCGTTGTTTTGAATACGGGATAAAGTTCTGCATAGAGCGCCGCTCCGACAAGCATACCGATGATGGCAAAGACGGCATGCCAGCGTCCTTCCCCCAAAGCCCCAATAGAGGTGCCGGGACAAAAGCCCATGATCGCCCATCCAGCACCGAAAAGCGCGCCGCCAACCAGAATGGCACCGACGTTCATCGGCTTACGGCTCAAGGTAATGACCCCCTGGTCCGCCAGGAAAAAAATACCCACCATGCCGACGAGAATTGCCGAAAGCATGAATTTGAAAATGGTCATATCCTGCAGCAGCATGGCGCCAACTTGCTTCTCAAAACGAAGCACTCGACCTTTTTGCAGCAGGAAGCCAAACACTATACCGGTAATCAATCCCAGCCATTGCTCTATGTTCATAACGACCTCCTTCGATAGACAAATGTCGCAACCATAACACCAAAAGCAAAAAACATAGCCAGGGCCACAAAAGAACTGACTGAGAGTTGCATCATCCCGCTGAGACCGTGACCACTGGGACATCCGCTCGCCAGGCGGGCTCCAACCATGGCAACAATTCCACCGAAAAATGCCCCGGCCGCCCTTTTTCCGATGGATGAACCAAAGCGCTGTTGCCAGATCGGCGGAACATGCTCAATTTTAAAACTTTTATCGGTTGTTGAAGAAATCAATGCTCCTAAAAAAATACCCACGACCAACATGAATTGCCAATCTACCTTTACCTTCGTTTTTACAAAATATTCATTTGCCGTGACATGGTCGGCGGCAACGCTCCTCTCAGCAAGACCGGCGGCACGGACAAAGGTAGTCGAAGCCCCTAAGTAGTTACTCTTGCCAAGAAGCGCTGTGCTTGCATAGACCGAGGCGATAGCCAGAAGTCCGAGAAGCGCGCCGGCGAGGTAGGGACTCCAGCCGTTGTCCTTTTTTTTCGAAGACATTGCATTTCCTCCTTTGTTTGAGTTTTTTCCAGCTAAATAAATTTGTTAACAATAGAGTTGCACATATGCAAAATTTCCAGGTGGTATCCTAACCCCCATCAGCTACCTGCATCGACATGACCGGCCAGAGAGCAAAATCTCGGTTTTTCTTATACCCTACTCCAACTGCTCCTTTATGCATATACAGAACATATGCCCAGTCAGTTTCAAATGCACTGGTGGTCGAGGACCAATAGGCTTGCTGCAGATCAGTAAAGGGATGACCCGGGGAGAGCGCCGGACTATGGGCCGATGCATCGACCAGGCTCTCCAACTCGTTGATGGTCGGCATCCGCCAGGGCAGACTGGTTTCTTCTGCATAGGAACAAACGGTTGCCAGTGCTTTACTCCAGGTAGCCGTTTCGCTGCCCAAACCGGCCCGGGTATGCCAGATAAGACCGGTCAGCCTGTCCAACACCCCTAATCTGCTCGGCACATAACGGGGCCAGGGCCAGGGAATTCCCACCAAAAGAGCACCATCCTGCCTGCTCCGGCTGCAGTCTATTACCGCGCCCTGTTCGTCATAACAGAGCGTTGCCCCGGTAGCGGCAAGGATATCCGATTGACCGCAAACCGGCCATACCCAGCAATAACCGTCCTTATTCCCGTAAAACATTCGACCGCCTTCAAGGTGGACATACCAGGCGTAGGCCGGCGCGAGAGCAGCGGTCGTCGACGTCCAAAACCAGCCTAGAAAGACGTTTTGAAACGGATGTTCCCTGGTCAGTGCCGGCTTTTTTGTGCTGTGATCAATAAGGCTTCGTAATTCGCGGCGATTCGGCATACGCCAGTCATTTCTGCCGTATTTGCCATCTCGATTCATCTGCTCAACAAACTCCAGCCCTTCCATCCAGCTCAAAGGGTAGTCAGATGGACAGCTGTTTGTTGTCCAGATAAGCTGGGTTGCCCGATCCCGAACCAGATGGTCGCCCTGAACCTCAAATCGTTTTGTCGGCCAGCCGATGCCCGGCATAAGTTCCGCATCCTGCCCGGTGCCCCGGCAGTCTACCGGGTCGCCATCTTCGTTGTAGCAGCGGCTCAGACCAGTTGAAAGAATATGTCTGGAATGATTCATTGCCCTGTTTCCCGTTGAGGAGGCATTGCACGCCGAGGGATAGCTATTTTGGCGTTTGGCATATGGGACAAACTCCTAAAAACCTCAATTTTTCGACGGCTAAGAAAAAACATAACCTATTCATTAACCATCATTTCTCAATAGTCGAGCCTCTCGTGGAGGCGAATTTCACAGAACCGCAGTCGCTATATCATGACAGTGGGTCGTTGCGCACTATGCCATACAGCCCCTGTGGTGTGGCACATATTTTGCTTTTATAGAGTAAAGGATGGCAGGAAGGAAAACAAAAATCAAAACGAGGAAGACAAATGGTACGGGAAAGCACTGTAGATATGCAACGTTTATGGGATCTTGCTCAAAAAGGGAAAGATGCGCAAGAAATTATGAAAGAGCTGGATATTTCCGATATGACCGCACTCAGGAATGCTTTGCAAAACCTGTTCGATCAGAAAGGGAAAACGATCAACGTACCCGGCCTGATCGGAAAGGGTTCTCTCAATCAGAGCTATACCGACACTGGGGCTCGGATTCCCCCAGGTATGCCCAAGGATAAATAAGAATACTTGATGCGCATGCCTCCAATATAAAAATTTTTCCTGAGAAACAGGACGAGTCCACCGATATTGGACTGCTTGTGCCGTTTAACCAATATGGTGAAAATGCCGGAAAAAAACTTCACGCACATTTTCGTAATCCATTGATGGAGTGTTCAATATGAATGATAACAATCCAATCGTCACCCTTACCATTAATCCCAGTCTTGATATCAGCGCCGAAGTTGATACTCTCGAACCTACCAAAAAAATGCGCTGCGGCAATGTCATGATTGATCCCGGGGGCGGCGGCATAAATGTCAGCCGCGCAATCACCCTGCTCGGCGGTACGTCTACCGCCGTATTTCCGGCAGGAGGCAGCACCGGCAGAAGCATAGACGCCATGCTGAGCGAAGAAGATGTCAAAAGTTTACCGATTTCCATAGACGGAACCAACAGGCAAAACTTCGCCATCCTGGAGAAGAAAAGCGGGCAGCAGTTCCGATTTGCCCTGCCAGGTCCGGAAATGAGTGAAGAAGAGTGGCATCAATGTTTGCACATAATGGGAGAACAGGGCAAGGCGGCGGACTATGTCGTTGCCTCGGGCAGCCTGCCACCAGGAGCACCCGATGATTTTTACGGCAGAGTCGCCGGCCTATTCAATAACAGCCCGACCAGGGTCATTCTCGACACATCGGGAGATGCTCTCAAAAACGCTCTAGAACAGGAAATCTATCTGATTAAACCAAATCTGCGGGAACTGGAATATATCTGCGACTGTTCTCTTGCCGAGAAAAAGGACCAGGAAAGGATGTGCAGTGACATGATTGCCCGAGGTAAATGTGAAGTCCTGGTACTCACTCTCGGCAAAGATGGCGCATTGCTTACCACTGCTAAGGAGCAGATTCGTATCCCCGGCCTTGAGGTCAAGGAGATCAGCTCCATAGGTGCTGGCGACAGCTTTGTCGGCGCCATGGTTCTGGCACTGCAGCGAGGAGAGGAGTTGACGGACGCCCTGCTTTACGGCATGGCCGCGGGAACGGCGGCCTTGATTACCGAGGCGACACAGCTGTGCCGCAGAGAAGACACCGACAAGTTATTCAAAGAATATCAGGAGATCCGCAATAATCTGTAATACCGAAATTTTTTCGGCAGATACAGGATACCAACGAGACGATGCCGATTCATAATAATGACATTGCCGAGATGCTGAACCGGGTTGCCGACTTGCTGGAAATCAAAGGTGATAATCCATTTCGGGTCCGGGCCTATAAAAACGCCGCGCGCACCATCCAGAGTCTGTCGCGAAGTGTTGCCGAATTGATCGCAGAAGGAGAGGACCTGACGCAATATAGCGGTATCGGTAAAGATTTAGCCGGCAAAATCCAGCACATCGTCGAAACCGGCCGGTGTACATTGCTCGATGATCTACGCCATGAGCTTCCTCCAGGGCTGGGTGAGCTGATGGATGTGTCCGGCCTTGGCGCCAAACGCATCAAGCGACTCTACAAAGAATTGGATATCACCGGTCTAGCAGATTTAAAAAAAGCCCTCGATGCCGGCACAATCCCCGAGCTTGCAGGGTTTGGTGAAAAAACCGAGCAGAACCTGCGGGAGGAAGTGAGCCGTTTAGGAAAAACCGCCACTGCCCGGAAAAAGCTCAACGTGGCCGAGGAAATTGCCGGCCCGCTTCTTGCCTACCTCAAAAAAGCCGACGGCGTCAAACAGGTTGATCTTGCCGGCAGTTTTCGCCGCCGCAGGGAAACAGTCAAGGATCTCGACATTCTGGTTACCTGCAAGAAGGGCGCAAATCTCATGGATCATTTGACCCGGTATGAAGATGTTGAAAAAGTTGTGTCAAAGGGAACGACCCGGTCTACCGTGCTGCTGCGTTCGGATTTTCAAGTCGATGTGCGCGTGGTCCCGCAGGTCAGCTATGGGGCCGCCCTGATTTATTTTACCGGTTCCAAGCAGCATAACATTGCCCTGCGCAAGATCGGCATACAGAAAAACCTGAAGCTGAATGAATACGGCCTGTTTAAAGGGGACCGTCGCGTGGCCGGAAAAACCGAATCCGAGGTCTATGACGCCTTAAAGCTGCGGTATATTGAGCCGGAATTGCGAGAGGACCGCGGCGAGCTGGCTGCGGCCCAAAAGGATCTATTGCCGAAACTGATAAATGATGCCGACCTCCAGGGCGATTTACACGTCCACAGCACCTACAGCGACGGCCGCAATACCATTGAAAAAATGGCCCAGACGGCGCAGGGTATGGGGTATCGCTATATGGCCGTCACCGATCACTCCCAGCATGTCACCGTTGCCGGGGGGCTGACCGCCGAAGATCTCCGCAGGCAAATTGAGGAAATTGATCGACTCAATGAAAAATTCACCGACTTCAGCATATTAAAAGGCTGTGAAGTGGATATCCTTGAAGACGGATCGCTGGATCTGCCGGATGCGGTATTGAAAGAACTCGACGTGCGGGTCTGCTCGGTGCATTATAAGTTCAAGCTATCAAAGGCCAAACAGACCGAGCGGATCATCCGGGCAATGGATAACCCCTACTTTAATATCCTCGCCCATCCAACGGGCAGGCTCATCAATGAACGGGACCCCTATGAAATCGATATGGAAAAGATTCTTGACGCAGCCAGGGAGCGGGGCTGCCTGCTGGAATTGAATGCCCATCCGGATCGACTCGATCTGTCGGCCATTCACTGCAAAATGGCCAAAGAGAAAGGCGTTAAAATCGTCATTTCGACGGACGCTCACCAGGTTGACCATTTACGCTATCGCCGCTATGGCATCGGCCAGGCACGTCGCGGCTGGCTGGAAGCCGACGATGTGGCCAATACAAAATCACTGACCCAACTCCGGAACTTACTCAAGCGGAGCTAATATGGCGGATTTCATAAAAAATCCGGAAACAACATTCAAACCCGTCGAGCAACTCAGTGAGAGTGAGGCCGCCAAGCAGATTGACGCCCTGACCGAAGCCATTTCCTACCACGACGAGCAGTACTATATCAAAAACCAGCCGAAGATATCCGATGCCGCCTACGATAAGCTCTTCAAGCGGCTGCAGGGACTGGAAAAGGCGTTCCCCAAGTTCCAGTCGGCCGATTCGCCGACCCAGCGCGTCGGCGTCGCACCGGTAGATAAGCTCAAAAAGGTCGATCATTCCAGGCCAATGCTCAGCCTAAACGCGGCTCTGGAGGAAACGGAGGTCAAACACTTTGACGCCTTTGTCCGACATCACAGCCAGGGGCAAAAAATCGAGTATGTAGTGGAACCTAAGTTTGACGGCTTTTCCGTTGAAATAGTCTATGAAGACGGCCGATTCAGGTACGGCGCCACCCGGGGCGACGGCAGGACCGGTGAGGATATCTCGGCCAATCTCAAAACCATCCGCGCACTGCCCCTGCGGTTACGCGACGCCGAACATCGTCCGTCCTTCCTTGCCGTTCGCGGCGAGGTATTTTTGCCGAAAAGGTATTTTACCGAGCTGAACAAACACCGCATCCAACAAGGACAGGAGCCGTTCGCCAATCCGCGCAATGCGGCCGCCGGCATCATGCGGCAGTTGGATTCCCGGCAGGTGGCGGATAAACATCTGGACATTGTTGTCTATGAGATCCTGCACGCCAACGACGAGCAACAGGGGCCAAACCATTGGGCCGGCCTGCAGCAGATCGCCCGCTGGGGCTTTAAAACCTCTCTCCATAACGATAAAGCGACATCCTTTGACAATATCAAGGTATTCTACGACAAGATGGCTGTCCGCAGAGAGCAGTTGGACGTTGAAATCGATGGCATTGTCATCAAGGTCAATGACTATGACCTGCGTGAGCACCTGGGGGTCCGTCAGCGCAGCCCCCGGTGGGCGTTTGCCTGGAAATTCGCGCCCAAAGAAGAAGAAACAATCCTCCGGGAGATTGTCATTCAGGTGGGCAGAACCGGCATGCTGACTCCGGTGGCCTTGCTGGAACCGGTAGACGTCGGCGGTGTGACGGTCAGTCGGGCCACCCTTCATAATGAAAGCCAGATCCATGAAAAAGACATTCGTGCCGGTGACCGGGTGCGAATTCAGCGGGCCGGCGATGTTATCCCCGAAGTGGTCGAACGAATCAAGCAACCGGGCAAAAAGCGCCTTCGCCCGTTTACCATGCCGACCCGATGCCCGGTCTGCGGTAGCCGGGTTTATCAGGAGGGAGCCTATTATTTTTGCTCAGCGCCCTTGTCCTGCCGGGCTCAATTAACCGGCAGGATCCTGCATTACGCCTCCCGCCCGGCGGCCAATATTGAAGGCCTGGGCGAGGAGACGATCAGGCAGTTAGTTGAAGGGGAAAAGGTGTCTGAAATTGGCGACTTGTACAAACTGGACCCCGATCAACTGGAAACCCTGGACGGATTTGCTGCAAAATCGGCCCGAAAACTGCACAAGGCTATTCAGAAGGCTGTTATGATGTCCTTTGATAAATTTATCTATGCACTGGGCATTCGTCATGTCGGTGAGCACATCGCCGGAGTGCTGGCACAGCATTTTCAAACACTGGAGCTGCTTAAAGCCGCCGACATGCAGACTTTGACGGAAATTCCAGAAATCGGCCCGGAGATCGCCAGACGGGTTGTGCATTTTTTCGAACAGGATGAAAACCGCCGTGCGCTCAAGCATCTGCTTGACCAGGGCGTTACCCTGAAACCGGCTGCCGGGGCGAACACCACACAAACGCTGCAAGGGCTGACGTTCGTTTTTACCGGCCAACTGGAAAACTATACCCGCAGCCAGGCTCAGAATGCCGTCGAGCGACGGGGCGGCAGGGCCTCGTCCAGTGTCAGCAACCGAACCGATTACGTCGTCGCCGGTGCAAATCCGGGAAGCAAGCTGGATGATGCCAAAACCCATCAAACGAAAATTCTCACAGAAAAAGAATTTGAAGACCTACTGCATTCCTCATGAGCGCATATTCGCGATTTTCGGTCATGCGCAATAATCGACTTCAAAGCCTGGATCCCGCATTGCGCGGTAAATCATGAAATGTCGGTCTAGACAACAGCGTTTATGGTACCATGAGCACATCCAATACAGGTGGATGTTTATAAAATTTATACGGTATAACATATCGACAGGGAGGAGAATAAATGGCCGACATACAAGAAAGGAGCGCATCACCGGACGAAATTGTCTGGGTGCTGGGCGGTGGTCAGTTTGGTCAACGCGCCGTTAACCTCCTGCGAAAAACAGCCCCTGTTACAAATCTAGTCGTCATAGACCGGCAACCGCTGGGAGATCTGCCGACCGGTGTGGAATGTGTCCGGGCCGACGGTGTTGCATGGCTGGTCGAACATTTTGTCCCCCAAACCCGTGTCGGCAAGATTATTCCGGCAATCCCAAAGCATCTGGCGGCAGAATGGCTGAAAAGAAAACTTGCGGAGGAAGGAGCCGACGTTCGGACGCTGGACATACCGGAGGACCTGCTGCTGCGCTTTCCGCATCCCATGCGTCTCAGCCCGAGTCAGATAGTCATGTCCCATGCCGATTCTATCTGTCCGCCGAACTGTGCCGAACCGGATGAACTTTGTTCCTCTACCCGGCGCCCGCGACCGACACCACTGTATCAACTCCTTAGAACGATGGACTGCGATAGCTTCACACCGCTCATTGTCCGGAGCCGTCAGTTTGCCGCCGGGGTCGGCGGTTTTTTCCCGGAAGATTTATGGCAGCTGCTGGCACGGGCCAGATCGTTGCCGGGCATTCCGCTGTTGGTCGGCAGCGCATGCAAATGCCACGGCATTGTCGATGGCTTTTGCCATCAACCTGCCTGATTGCTCCATTTAGCCAATCAAGCCGTCAGACAGGGATGCTGCGGAGGCTCAAGTTACACGTCCGGCCAAAGCTCGGCCGATTGTTCCCTCAACTTGATTTTCATCACCTTTCCACTGGCGGTAAGGGGGAATTCGTTTAAGAAGTGGACAAACTTCGGGGTCTTAAACCAGGCTATTTTGCCTTGGCAGAAGTCAATAATATCCTGGGGAGAAATATCCGCTTCAGGGTACGGAATGACAAATGCACCGGGCTGTTCACCATATTTCTTGCTCGGCACCCCGACCACCTGGACATCCTTGACTCCATCAAGATGGTGCAGGAAGTCCTCGATTTCCTTTGGGTAAATATTCTCTCCGCCGCGGATGATCATGTCCTTGATGCGTCCGGTAATGGCAAAATATCCGTCCTCGTCCATCACACCGATATCTCCGGAATGCAGGAAACCATCTTTGTCTATCGCCTCGGCGGTGGCCTCCTCCATTTTATAATAGCCCTTCATAATATTGTAGCCGCGGCAGATGACTTCGCCAGGCTGCCCCGGCGGCAGAGGGACACCGGTCTTGGCATCGACGATCTTCACCTCGATGCCGGGCATGGCCTTGCCCACCGTCTCACATTTTTTCTGGATGGACGGTTCGTTGTACATGGTCTGGGTCATACCCGGTGATGCTTCGGTCAAACCGAAAACGATGGTTACCTCGGTCATGTGCATCTTCTCGATGCAGTCGTTCATGGTTTTTACCGGACAGGGTGACCCGGCCATGATCCCCGTGCGCAGCGAGGAAAAATCGAACTTCTTGAAAAGTTTATGGTCGAGCATGGCCATGAACATCGTCGGCACGCCATAGACGCCGGTGCATTTTTCCATCTCGATGGACATCATTACATCAACCGGATCATAGGTCTCGACAAAGACCATGGTCGCCCCGTGATTGACGCAGGCCAGCACGCCCAGTACACAGCCGAAACAGTGAAAAAGCGGCACGGGGATACAGATGCGGTCGAGATGACTGAAATTCTGCCCCGCACCAAGCCAGTAGCCGTTGTTGCCGATGTTGATGTGCGTGAGCATGACACCTTTAGGAAAACCTGTCGTTCCTGAAGTGTATTGCATGTTGATAACATCATGGGGCGAAAGAGAGTCTTGCCGCTGCAGGTACTCGTCATCATCGGTGGCAACAGCCAGCGACAACACCTCGGACATGGAATAGAGGCCCCGGTGTTTCTCCGGCCCTAGAAAGAAAACTCTTTTCAGGCAGGGATAAGAGCTTGCATGCAGTTCACCTCGCGGGTGCGTCTTCAACTCGGGAATCAGGCCATAGAGTATTTCCAGATAATTCGCATCACGCAGGCCGTTGATAATAAATATGTTTTCGCAGTCAGACTGTTTTAAGACATAATCAATTTCCGCGGAGCGATAGTTGGTATTGATCGTCAGCAATATCGCCCCGATGCGGGCCGTGGCAAACTGCAGGGCAACCCAGTGCGGCACATTCGTCGCCCATACCGCCACCTTTTCGCCCTTCTGGATACCCATGGCCATCAAGCCCTTGGCCATGGTATCAACCGTAGCGGAAAACTCCTGCCACGTCTGCTTATACTCTCTCTCCGCGTAGGCAACCGCCGTCTCATGAGGATATTTCGCCACTGTTTCCGCAAGGATTTGACCAAGCGTGATTTCCCGGACAATTTCATCTCTTGGCATAGTCATCACCTGCTAAAGGGTAAATATTACCGCATATATTTTTGCATCCCCGCCAACAGCACTGAGACAGTGCGGCACGAGGGAATTGTAATACATCGAGTCGCCCTCTTTTAAAACATAGGTCTCCTTCCCGTAGACCAGCTCAACCTCGCCGGCGACGACCACGACAAACTCCTCCCCTTCATGGGAGGAGGTGGCTCGATCTTCTGTCGGGGTAATCTGAATAAAGAACGGTTCCATATGACGATCAGCCTTGCCGGCGCCCAGGGCGTGGTAACGATAATGCCCCTGCGCCTTGCCCTTATGACCGGCAACCCCCTCCTCCCGCGCAGCGGATCTGGTGATGACCGGATCCTGGACAATCTGGTCGTCCATAAAGGTGCCGACCCGCTGGCCGAGAGCCCGGGAAAGCTTGACCATGACCCCCAGGGCAGGAGATAAATTACCACCTTCAATCTCTTCAATAAGGCTTGCCGGCAGGCTGGTTCTTTCTGCCAGATCGTCGACACTCATCTGCAGTTTTTCTCGATATGTCTTGATTCTCTTGCCAATTTTTGCTGAATCACTCATGCTCTTTGCTCCCTGTGCCACACTTTATAGATTATCCCGCATCCACGCCTTTGCCGCTTCGACGATGGCGA
The DNA here is from genome assembly GCA_964412665.1 of uncultured Desulfopila sp. Taxonomy (GTDB): domain Bacteria; phylum Desulfobacterota; class Desulfobulbia; order Desulfobulbales; family Desulfocapsaceae; genus Desulforhopalus_A. The sequence goes on along the minus strand of CAYPPR010000004.1, from coordinate 52,029 downwards.
TATTCTTTGGAATCAACGTGGGCTTTGCCGCAAAACTGTCCTTTAAGGCGGTCAGCACAACTTCTTCCGGCAGGCCAATCAGATCAAGAGAGAGCAGCGCCCCCAAAAGAGCGGTATTAGCCGCTTTCGGCACGCCATGCGAGGTGGCTATCTCCGCAGCCGGAAAGGCATACACCGTCACCTTCTCGGGCAGATCAAACTCTATCGGTATCTGCGCATCATAGATAATCACCCCGCCGTCTTTGACGGTGGGGGCAAACTTTTCAAGAGACGGCTGATTCATCGCCACCAGGACATCCGGTCTATCGACCGTCGGCGAGCCGATGTCCTGGCCGCTCAACACAACCGAACAGGACGCGGTGCCGCCGCGCTGCTCCGGGCCATAGCTTGGAAACCAGGAAACATTTTTGCCGGCATCATTGCCGGCATGGGCGAGCACCAGCCCGAGGCTGAGTATCCCCTGCCCGCCAAAGCCGCAAAACTTGAATTCTTTTTCGGCAAATTCGCCGGCATCGACATTCTCCGAACTGGTCGCGACAATGAGTTCATGGAGCGGTTTGATCGGAATAACATGCGGCTGCAGTGCGGGCTCAGCACTGCGATCACGAAAATTACCCAGGGGAAATACTTTTTCCAGGGCGTCGATGGTAAACTGGGCCGCATCGACGGCGCTGATTTTCATGTTGGTCGGGCAGGGTGAAAGAATCTCGACAAAGGCATAGCCCTTGCCTTCTTTTTGGATCTCAATGGCTTTTCGTATCGCTTTTCTGGCCTTTAAAATTCTTTTGGTATCCGCCACCGAGACCCTTTCAATAAAGACCGGGGCAGGCAGTTGATTGAATACCTCACAGACATGCAGTGGATAGCCGTCCGTCGCCACATCTCTGCCCATGGGCGAGGTCGCCGTTTTCTGGCCCGGCAGGGTGGTGGGCGCCATCTGCCCGCCGGTCATACCGTAAATAGCATTATTGATAAAAAAACAGACAAATTTTTCGCCTCGATTGGCCGCCTGAAAGGCGTTGTTGAATCCGATGGCGCCCAAGTCACCATCACCTTGGTAGGCAATGACCACCTTGCCGGGAAGCGCCCGTGAAAGACCGGTGGCCACGGCCGAGGCACGGCCATGGGCCGCCGCGACATTGCCGCAGTCAAAGTAATAGTAACAAAAAGCACCGCAGCCCACCGGTGAAACAAAAATGGTGTCGTCCTGCAGGCCAAAATCGGCGAGCGCCTCGGCAATAAGCTTATGAATGATACCGTGGCCGCAGCCGGCGCAATAGTGTGTCGCTTTGGTTTTACTGCCGTCTTTTCTCAGGAAGTATTCGTAAAATCCTTCTGCCTTCTTGATCATTCGCCTGCCTCCATGAGTTTTTGCGCCGCAGCCACAACCTGCTCCGTCGTCAGCAGATTGCCGCCCATACGGTTGACCAAGGCCACAGGTACATATGTTTTTCTTTCCAGATGCAGGAGAACATCATCCCGGTACTGGCCGTTACTCAGCTCGACCACCAGGATCTTTTTCCCTCTGGCAACTCGCTTCAGTTCCTCTTCCGGAAAAGGAAAAAGGGTGATCGGCCGAAATAAACCCGCCTTGACGCCCTGCGCGCGCAGGCTGTTCACCGCCGACCGGGCAATCCGGGCACAGGAGCCGTATGCGGTCAAGACGATGTCGGCATCCTCCGTCAAATAGGTCTCCGATGCGGCGTCAGCCCGCATGGAGGCGTACTTGGCGTCGAGCAGCCAATTGTGCCTTTCCTGCAGGTCATTCTGCAGATAGATAGAAGTGATAAGGTTTTGTCGCGTTGCACTGTCCGCCCGCACAGCCCAGTCGGTCACCTCGGGAGTGGGCAGCTTGTGTGTCGGGATCTCCAGCGATTCCATGACCTGCCCCAAAACGGCATCGGTCAGAACAATCGCGGGAGAACGATATTTATAGGCGAGCTCAAAGGCCTTGATGGTCAGATCGCACATTTCCTGCACCGATGAGGGAGCGAGAACAACCGCTTTATAGTTGCCGTGACCGCCGCCCTTGACCGCCTGATTATAGTCACCCTGTTCCGGGCCGATATTGCCGAGGCCGGGACCGGTTCTCTGCACATTGATAATTACCGCCGGAAGCTGGGCGCCGGCAAGATAGGAGATGCCCTCGCACATCAGACTCATGCCCGGACCGGAAGACGCAGTCATCGACTTTTTGCCGCTGCTTGCCGCACCGTAAATCATATTGATAGCAGCGGTCTCACACTCCGCCTGGAGAAAAACCCTGCCTCTCTGCGGGAAAAGCGATGCAGCCGAGTGGGCAATTTCGCTCGCCGGAGTTATCGGATAGCCGAAATAGAGCTCACAGCCCGCGTACAAAGCACCGACGGTGACTGCTTCATTACCTTTAATAAATTTTCTCATGAACGATTACTCCTTGTCCTTTTTGTACACCACAATGGCGTAAGGTTCGGGACAATTGTAGAAGCATATAGCGCAGCCGATACACCCCTCGCCAATATATTCCGCAGGGACATATCCCTTCACGTTCATCTTCTCCGAAAAACGAAGACAATCCTTTGGGCAGGCGTCGATACACCTGCCGCACCCTTTACACTCGTCTCTGATGATATGCGGATGAGATTCATCACCATGCGTCTCGCAACCCATTGCTCTCCTGCAAAATGATGGGAAGTCATAATGTAAGACAGGTCAAATTTCCCAAAAACTTGACAGCCTTTTCCTGTAGCCCAAGGAATCTATTGTATTGCTTGTTATTTGTCTACAAATTTGGTTACTTTTTAGATGATAGAAAATGAACACCCCAGGGAGAAGGCCTTGCCAACCGTGAAAATCAAAGAGAATCAAATAGTTCATTATCAGCTGCTTGAGGGCGACCCGACTCTGCCGTATCTCGTCTTCCTGCACGAGGGGTTGGGATGTACGGCCATGTGGCATGGCTTTCCCGAACTGTTATGCAAAGCGACCGGTTGCCCGGGACTGGTCTACGATCGCCTGGGCTACGGAAAATCTTCTGCCTTATCGCAGGGGCGTACCATTCATTACCTGCACGCCTATGCCCTGCACGAGCTGCCAAAGATCTTGAACAGTGTTATTCCCAAGACGCCTTTTATTTTAATCGGCCATTCCGATGGCGGGAGCATCAGCTTAATCCATGGCGCGGAGCGACCTTCTTTTTTGCGGGGTATTATTTCCGAGGCAGCCCATGTCTTTGTCGACCAGGCCACCATTGCCGGAATTAAAAGTGCCGCGGCAGCATGGGCGCACGGCAAGCTCAAAGGCTTGGCACATTATCATGGCGAGAAAACAGCAGCGGTCTTCAAGGCATGGGCGGAAACCTGGCTTTCCGATTGGTTCAGGCACTGGAATATTGAGTATCTTTTGCCGAGTATCACCGTACCGCTGCTGGTGATTCATGGGGAAAACGACCAGTATGGTTTGATTGCACAAGCGAAATCCATTGCTTTGCACAGTGCAGGTCCTGCCCAGCTGGAGATAGTTGCCGACTGCGCCCATACCCCGCACGCAGAGGCACAGCCTCTTGTACAAAAGCTCATGACCGACTTTATCGCCGACGTGACCAAAGGTCGCTAGGCAACACAAATCGACAATCAATTCTTCATCTCACTTTTACTTATGGCACTTTCTGAAACATCGGCAATAAACGGCGAAAAAAAACGTGTCTCCTCAGGCATTCCCGAGCTGGACAAACTGCTCGGGGATCTGTATATCGGCGACAATGTCCTCTGGTACGAGGACGCCGGAAGCTTTTCCGCCGTTTTTGCGCTTCATTTCATCCGGGAATCCCTTGCCGCCAAAAAACCCCTCATCTATGTGACCTTCGATCGGTCACCGAAAAATGTCGTTTCTTTTCTTGGGCCTTTGGCGAAAAGCCAGAATCTGACCATCCTCGACTGTTTTACCAATGGCAAGGGCAACAGATCCGAGGTTTTTGACAAATTCTATGAAAAAGATGGCGCCCTCTGGCCTTACCAGGTCATCAAGGTCAACGAACCGACCAATTCCAGCCGCGTCGGTGAGGCCATATACGGCCTGCACAGCAATTTATCCGGTGATGTCCATTTTATTCTCGATAGCCTGACCGGCATGCAATCCCTCTGGGGCGGAGAAGAGCAGGTCGTCGATTTCTACGCAAAAACCTGCCCTCGGCTGTACGAATTGGACACGATTGCCTACTGGTTAATTGAGAAAAGCGCACATTCCAACAGGCTAAAGGCAAATATTAATAAAATCGCCCAGGTGGCCATCGATCTTTCCATACACCGCGGCAAGTCCTCCCTGAAAATCCTTAAGGCGGAAAAACGTGATTCCAGATATCTCAATGAACATCATATCTATCTGTGTGAAAAAACGGATATTGTCTTTGAAAGTCAGCGGCAGGTAAAGACCAAATTTGATCTTGGCGCCAAAATCAGAAGCATGCGGCTCATGCGGGGGATTTCACAAAAAGACCTCGCCGGACTGACCGGGGTAACGCCCAGCACCATATCACAGGTTGAAAAAAACCTTATCTATCCCTCGCTGCCCGCCCTCTTCCGCATCGCCGAGAGCCTTTCGGTAGAGGTGGCCACTTTTTTTCGCGGCCATGGACTTATGGGGAATGTGTATATCTATTCGGCTGAGGAAAGATCGACCACATCTCTGAAAGATATCTCCCCCCAGGATGCTGAGGCACAATTACTCTTGCCGGCGGATATTGATGCACCGGTGGAAGCGGTGAGCATCATCATTGCGCCTGGGAAAAAACTCCCCCGCCATTTTTTCTCGCACAAAGGCGCAGAACTGGGCTATCTCCTTGAAGGCCGTCTGGAGATGACCGTCGATAATCAGCCCCATATCGTCAATTCCGGTGATACCATTTATCTGCATAAGAATATACCTGGTCAGTGGCGAAATACCACGGCAACACCGGCGAAACTTCTCTGGTTTAAATTCAACAAATAACAGAGCCAGAGGTAAACCTGGAACGACATAAGGAGCCGTAACGAAATAACCCGGCCATGTACACCAATTTCGTTACGGTTCCTCATTTCTATGCCGACTTACGAGGCGAGAATGCGCAGGGCACTCTCGTTATTGGCATCCGTAATATGGGTGATGCCGGTTTCCCGGGCCGTTTCCCGGTTGGCGGCAAAAATGTCATTACGGCTTAACTGGTCGAGCTTGAATTTACGCGCGCCGGCGAGCAGTTGCTGAATACCACACCCGAGCTTGTCAGCCATGGTCCACATGGCAATGGCGCCATAGGGAATGTTCGCCATTTCCTTCTTACCCACTTTTTCCTGCACATCAAAGTAGGAAGCAAAGATTTTTTCGGGCGAATCGCCGAGGTCGGCAATCGATTTGGGCAGGGATGACCAGTTGCCGTTCACCCGCTCTTTTCTGTCGGGATGCAGAACACCCTCGATGTTCGCGCCAAGAAAGCCGGGAATCATTATGCCGCGGCCCATACATATCAACTTTGTAAAGGGCGCACCCAAGGCCAGTCCCTTAAAAATGCTGTCCTCCAGAGCAAAACCACCGGCAAAGGAAAGATCAACTACTTTTTGACCTTTTGTTGCAAGCAGCGCGGCATACTCATAAGCCTTTGCATGCAGATTGATCGACGGCACGCCCCAGCTTTGCATCATGTTCCACGGACTCATGCCGGTGCCGCCGCCGGAACCGTCGATAGTGAGGAGATCAAGACCGGCATCCGAGGCAAACTTAATAGCCATGGCCAATTCTTCCATACCGTAGGAACCAGTTTTCAAGCTAATACGATCAAAGCCCAGACTTCGCAGATATTCCACCGATTTCATGAAATCCTCTCGGACCATTTCCACCGTGCTGAGATTTGTTCCACCTAAACGGCTATGTCGGGCAAAAGATTTGATGGCTCCTTTGGCAAACGCCTCCTGCACTTCGGGCAAAGCTGGATTAGGATCAACAACATAGCCTCTTTCTTTTAGAAAAATCGCATAATCAAGGCTCGTTACCTGAATTTCGCCGCCGATGTTTTTTGCCCCCTGGCCCCATTTGAGTTCGATGATGCACTTATTGCCATATTTTTCCGCAACATATTCAGCAACACCATTACGGGTATCTTCAACGTTCAGCTGGACAATAATTGCCCCGTAGTTTTCGTGATAGCGCAGATAGACATCGATTCGGCGATCAAGCTCGGGCGCACTGGTAATTTTGCCGCCGCCCAGAGTTGACTGCTTATCGACACCGACAACGTTTTCCCCTATGACAATAGGAATTCCGGTGAGGGCGCAGCCGATTGCAAAAGAATCCCAGTACTTGGCGGCGATAAATGTTGAACCGAGAGCACCTGTCATCAGTGGCAGGCGACATTTCGTCTTGATTTTGTTACCGAACTCGGTTGTCAGGTCAACATTGGGAAATATACAATCATCCGGGTCATGGGTCATCTGTTCGGCAAGACCCATTGAACCATAGGCATACCCCTGAATCCGCAGGGAATTATAGGAAACACCGATGTGAGTGTTATTGTTCGCGCCGGCGGTCACCAGACCGAAATCGCGGGGATACAGTAATTTTCGGCCTTCCAGACTTGATTTCCAGGTTTCGCATTTGCCGGCACAGTCCGCCCGGCAAAGAGTGCATAGGCCCGACTCGGCGGGGTTTCCTCTGTTCGCTGTTCCCAAGACATCATTAATTTTTTCGAAACGCATACGGCAGTCTCCTTTTCAGAATCATTTATTGCCAGGGGAACCGGACAAAAAAAAAAGCACCTGTCCCCAGATGGAGATACAGACGCCTTTGTCTAAAAACGAGCTTACCACACGCCATTGTGCAGCAATTAATTATGCAGACATTTTTTAGTATAACTTAAGATTTATGTCAAGATAAAATGCAATGCTTATGGGAAGTGCGATTGCGAGTCGGATCAGAGTTCATCGGCCAGGAGAATTGCCTCGGCAACCTCCAGCATGGTCTTGCGGGTATCCATACTTCTCTTCTGGATCCAGCGGTAGGCGTCTTCGCCGGTCAGGCTTCTTCTTTGCATCAAGATCTCTTTGGCTCGTTCGATCTTTTTTCTCGATTTGAGCTCCTGCTCGATTATGTTCGTCTTGATAATCAAATTGGTGTTATAGATGGCCACCGCCGCCTGACTTGCCACCGCTGTCAGCATATTGATATCCGTTGTCGAAAAAACGTGGGGTTTGGATGTGAAACAGTTCAACACACCGACAACTTTATTTTCCTGGCCTTGGAGCGGTACGCCTACCATGGACACCAGTCCGAGCTTCTTGGCCATCTCTTTTTCTTTAAATCTTTCGTTATGCAGAACATCATCGATAACCAAAGGTTGCTGGGTAGACAGGACATAGCCGACAACGCCCTCGTGCAACTGCAATACACGATCGTGCACATAGGCCGGTTCAAAAGATTGTGTCGCCTTCAACCGTATAACCGGAGGATCTGCATTTTCATCGACCAGCCACAGAGAGCAGATCTCGACGCCGGTCACCTTCGCGGTGACCATGACAATCAGTTTAAAAAGATCTTCAAGAAAAAGATCCGAGGTGATTGCCTGGCTTATATCCATCAAGGCTTTAATATAATGATCGTGCGTTTGCTGATTCGACTTGTCCATACGGAATATGAGTGCTGAATTTTTGTGATAAAAGAAAATATCAGCACATCATAACACTTTTGGGCAGTGGTATTCAAGAGCTACTTCAACGGGAAAAGGACTGCGAAAAGAGAGTGGGTGACTCAGATCAGGCGAACCTCGGGCTCCCCACCACACTTTCTTTCCGGCGCGGAGCGTGAAGGTACGAACTCTGGTCATCGAGCCAGGCAAGACCTTTTCTGGTGATGAGACTGAACTGCAGATCGGGATCTGACTGTATGACGCCCATGCCCTCCATACTCTTCAGTATCGTTTGCAGTTCCGCCAGCTTTATATCCAGCTGGGCGGCAATAATTGCAGAAGAGACAAGCTGGGGATTGGTTTTTCGAAGGTTTTTAAAAAGAATAGTGAGAATATGGATCTTCTTTTTTTGCAAAGACATATCTACCCCCGTTTCGATGGATTCGAAAAATATGGTGTGGTTTTAAGACATTCATGTTGTGTAGATATACTATAATGCAAGATTATTCAAAGAAAATGTTATTTTAAATTAATTTAATTATATATTATTTAGTGTTACTGAATTCAATAGTGTACCTGAGTAAGAAGGGATGATGGCTCCGAACAGCACAAACAGTCTTCGGCAATATGTGAAAAAGAAGTCGGTCATGGTATATTGCCGCAAATGCAACTTTTTCCAAACCAACAGAGAAAAATTTTACTCCGACACAGATGATGGAATTAATCGACACCCATTGCCACCTCGACATGGAGGCACATTTTCAGCATTTCAAACGAGCCCTCGTCGAGGCGAGAGCTGCTGGGGTTGGAAAATTCATTTTACCGGGGGTAACGCGGACAGGATGGCCACGGCTTTTGGAGCTGTGCAGGAGAGAGCAGGGCTTATTTGCCGCACCAGGTCTGCATCCACTCTATCTTACTCACCATCGTCCGCGGCATTTGCAAGAACTGGAGGATCTGGTACGAGGAAGTCAACCAGACGGCTCGTGCCGACCGGTGGCCATCGGAGAAATCGGCCTTGATTACTATGTCGACTCCGTTGATCGCCCAGCCCAGCAGCAACTCTTTGAACAACAGCTACAAATAGCCGCTGCCGCCCAGCTGCCGATTCTTCTTCACGTTCGTAAAGCCCATGACCAGGTACTGGCGACTCTGCGCAGAAAACATTTTATCCACGGCGGGATCGTCCATGCCTACAGCGGCAGTTTGCAGCAGGCCGGCCACTTTATCAAACTTGGCTTTGCACTCGGCATCTGTGGCACAATTACCTATAATCGCGCCAGACGGATCAGAAAAGTTGCCTCGGAACTCCCTCGGGATTCACTTGTTGTGGAAACGGACGCGCCAGACATCCCGCCGGCCAGCCACTGGGGCGAAAGCAATCATCCGGCCTACCTGCCCGAGGTGCTGGAGGCACTGGCAATCTTACGCGAAGAACCGATCGAAGTTACGGCATATTACACCACAGCCAACGCAAAGCGCGTCCTCGGTCTCCCCGACTGAGCTGTATTTTTCAACTCCAGCCAAACAACAGCCCGGCTGTAAGATGCGGCATGTACATTACATTTTTCACCTTACCTGAAAGTGCAGTCAGGAGACTGCATGAGCAAGGTTTGCATCATAGACTACACAATCTATGATCCAGCCATTCACGCATACACCATTCATACTTACTGTTTGATGCACAACAAACAATCAGGAGGCTAACATCATGCCAATTTTTTTACGTAAATTTCTCGGACTGATTCTTTTATTTGCCACGGTTGGTGTGGTGACCATGCAAGCTTTATTGACTGTCTAATCATGGGCAAGAGATCTCCTCGGGAGTGGACCCGGACGCTAGAATCAATAGCCAAGGAGGGAAGTAACCTCTTGGCGCAATGGTTTCCCAAGGGAGCGGGGGAACTTGAAAAACTGGCTCGTCAGAAGGCCGTGGCATTTCAGAGCTATCGGCAGCGCAGACAGCAGATAGCTGCCCTTACACCACGTAAATGCAGACTGCTCTGGCTGCTGCCTCTGCCGCTGATTCCTGCCATGCTCATTGCCCTGGCCGGGGGGCAATTCGCTGCTTTTGTCGGCAACGCCTGTTCGTATGGCCTGTTTCTCACCGGCGCCATGCTGACCCGGCACGGCTTTCGTCAGGAGGTAAGCCTGCGGCAACAGCGATTCCAAAAGAGTATCCGCTGGCCGTTCAAGACTATGGGCGGAGTGACTGTGGCCCTGGCTACGGCCTTGACCGCATGGGCCGGTGCCGGCCATGATCTGCCCATTGCCATTGGTTTTGGCGCAGGTGCCTTTGCTGCTTTTGTTTTGCTCTACGGTGTCGATGCACGTCAGGTATCTGTTAATGTTAAAGATTACGCTGGCAACACGCAGCCTGTCGCAGAGGCGTTGCAGCAGGCGGAGCTGCAGATTTTCAGCATTGAGCAGGCCAATAGCCGCATCGACCAGCCCGAGCTGAACGAGCGTCTCGATCGAATTATTGCTCTTGGCCGGGACATTCTGACGGAGATAGCCCGAGACCCGAGAGATTTTCGCCGTGCGCGAAAATTTCTCAACACCTATCTTGATGGTGCGGAACGAGTTGTCAACGGCTATGCCGAGACGCATACACATCTTCGGAATCAGACCCTGGAGGATAATTTCCGCCGAGTACTGGTTACCATAGAAGAGGTGTTCGGACAACAGTACCAGCGCCTGCTGGAGAATGACCGGCGCGATCTCGACGTGGATATAGAAGTGCTTGAAAAGCAGTTAAAGAGCGAAGGATTGCATTAAAGATTGAAGGGGTAAACGAAGAATGATAAACGATACAGAACGTAAAAGCATTGAAGCAAGTCTGCTGCAGGGCAAGTCACCGGTGCCTTATCAGCAGGCCGCGCCTCCGGAGCGGGCAGAAATTGACGCGCTGATCAGGCAGATCGACCTCAATGACACCCACTCCCTGCTGTATTTCGGCGCACCGGCTCAGCAGCAGTTAGCCAGTATCTCCGACGATATGCTTGAAGGGGTGCGCAATAAGGACACCGGCCCCGCCGGAGAAGCGCTCAACCGAATGGTCGGGACGGTGCGTGACTTCGACCTGGGCGCTCTTGATCCCAATCGCAAGCCTGGATTTTTTGCCCGCCTGCTCGGAAAAACCAAGCCTGTCGCTGAGTTTCTCCAGCGCTATGAGGAAGTACGCAACCAGATTGACGCCATTGGCGACGATTTGGAGCGGCACAAAACACAACTTTTAAAAGATATCGCCCAGCTCGATCGCCTCTATGCCGCCAACCTGGAGTATTTCCATTACCTGGAACGCTATATTGTCGCAGGAGAAGAAAAGCTCAAGCAGCTCGACGAGCAGGACATCCCGGCGATGGAACGCGCCGCGGAGGAAGGCAAGGCGATGACGGCGGCACAACAGTTGCGCGATCTGCGTGCCAATCGTGACGCCCTCGAGCGACGTGTGCACGATCTTAAATTGACCCGTCAGGTAGCCATGCAGAGTCTGCCGAGCATCCGACTGGTCCAGGAAAACGACAAGGGACTGATCAACAAAATCGTCTCCACCACCGCCAACACCCTGCCTCTGTGGCGACAGCAACTGGCCCAGGCGGTAACCATACACCGCTCCCGCGAGGCGGCTGATGTTATCCGTTCCGCCGGTGATCTGACCAATGAATTACTCAAAGCCAATGCCGAGAACCTCAAGCAGGGTAACGTCGAAGCGCGCCGCGAGATCGAACGCGGCGTATTTGATATCGAAGCAGTGAAGCAGGCGAATGCCTCTCTGATTCAAACCATTGAGGAGAGTTTGAGTATCGCCGACGAAGGACGCAGAAAACGCGCCGAAGCAGCTATCGAGCTAGAAAATCTTGAGGCCGAACTGCGCAGAACCCTTATCAACGCCAGTGCACGGGTGCAGGACAGGCTCGAGCAGCAGTAATGAAATTTTTCTACTCACTGAATGGCATGTTCCCGGCAAGACCGTCGACCAGTTCCCCGGCAAATCCACCTGCCGCGCCACTGGCAAGCAGTTGGCCAAGAAGTTTATTCATATCAACCATAATCGTCTGTTCCTTGTTTTTTTGGGAGAAGAAGTTCATGTGCATGGGTCATCGGGAAAACAAGTGCTACACTTGTACACTTCCCTTGTTTGATAAGCCCAAAAAACATAGGTCGGAAGAATGTAAAATCAAGATTGTCGCAGGTGTTTCATCAGCTTTTCATGCCACCTCAGCATAACAAGCAGTCCTTTGCCTTCCATTTTTATTTGTCACACAAGTACTTGTAATAAAATAGCAATATAAGTTTATTGACAGAGGCTGGTACTCTTTGTACAGTGCACGCCGCAAGATTGCCCGACAAGATACTGCAAATCCACGACAAGCCTGCACCCCATGGCGGCAAAGGAACCAACCATGCAGAACATTTCTACCGCCAAAGCACCGCCTCGGCTGCTGACGTTTTCCCTGGCCAAGTGGTCGATTTTCAGCGTTCTTATCCTCACCTATATTCTCGTCTATTTCCATCGTATGGCGCCGGGGGTGGTCTCTGAGTATCTTATGGCCGCCTTCCAGAGCACCGGCACCGAGCTGGGCACGCTGTCGGCCATCTATTTTTTCGTCTATGCCTGCATGCAGATCCCATCGGGGGTCATTGCCGACACCTTCGGCACCAGAACCTCGATCATCAGCGGCAATCTTGTAGCCGGAGTCGGTTCGATTGTCTTCGGTATGGCCGGTAGTTTTGAGATGGCCTGTGTCGGCCGTTTTTTGGTCGGCCTTGGGGTTTCGGTGGTTTTTATCTCCATCATGAAAAGTAACTCTGTCTGGTTCCCCGCAAGGGTCTTTGGCTTCATGAGCGGCCTGACCCTGCTCATTGGTAATCTTGGCTCCGTGCTGGCTGCGGCGCCATTATCGGCGCTGCTGACGATGTTTGCCTGGCGGACGGTTTTTATCGGCATAGGTTTTCTCTCTTTGGCCCTTGCCGTCCTCGGTTTTTTTATTGTCAAAAACCGACCTGAAGATCTCGGCTTTCCTGCGCCGAATGTCCACGCCGAGACGCAGAGCGGCGCCCTGGCCGGCAACTGGCTGAAAAACCTCGCCTCCGTTGTTTCTGTTCTTCGATTGTGGCCAGGCTTCTGGGTGCAGTTCGGTATGATCGGTGGACTTTACTCGTTTATGGGGCTCTGGGGCATGCCGTATCTGCGCGATGTGCACGGACTGGACAGATCTTACGCAGCCAGTCATATGACCACCATGCTGCTCGCCTTTGCCGTTGGGGCACTTTTTTTCGGTTGGTTTTCCGATCGGATCGGCAGGAGAAAGCCGATCCTCATCGCCTGTGTGCTCGGCTACACCCTCTCCTGGCTCATATTGATGTACCTGCCCTGGTCACCGGGTATGGGCGGCCTGGCGCTCTTTGGCTTTATGGGCTTTGCCGGCTCAGGTTTTGTTCTGACCTTTGCCGCGGCCAAAGAGATCATCCACCCCAACCTGTCCGGCATGGCCGTAAGTGTCGTCAATACCGGCTGCTTTATCGGTACAGCGCTTATGCAACCGCTTTTTGGCTATATCGCAGATCTGTCCTGGGATGGGACCATGGCAAATAGCCTGCGTATCTATGCAGAGACGGACTATCACCACGGCTTTTTGCTGATGCTTGTCTTTGCCATCATCGCTGTCCTCGGTTCTTTCCGCTTGCGGGAGACCTATTGCCGAAACATCTCCGTACAGCTCAAGGTCAGGTGCGAATAATTCTGCTTCTTTTGGGAAATTTAATGCCATTCTCCGGTAGCCGCTGGAGCTTGAGGGTCACCGGGAAGGGTTTGACATCCCATATTTTCCGGCAGTACTCGGCAACCGAACGATCCGAAGAAAATTTGCCCATCCGACTGACATTGAGAAGAGCCATTTTCGTCCATTGCTGCTGGTCGCGATAGACCGTATCCACCTGTTGCTGGCAGTCGATATAGGCCTGGTAATCGGCGAGCACCATGTAGGGATCGTCATGAAGCAGAGAATTGAACAGCGGCTGAAACAGGCCATGATCACCATGGGAAAAATGGCCAGCAGCAATCAGGTTGATGGCCGCTTTCAGTTCGTCATTTTCCCGGTAAATCGCCTGCGGATCGTAGCCTGCTGCCTGCCGCGCCTGGACTTCCTGCACGTTCATGCCGAAGAGGAAAAAATTTTCCGCGCCGACCGCTTCACGGATCTCCACATTCGCACCATCCAAAGTGCCGATGGTCAGAGCACCGTTCATGGAGAACTTCATGTTGCCGGTACCCGAGGCCTCTTTACCGGCCAGAGAGATCTGTTCGCTGAGGTCGGCCATAGGATAGACGATATGGCCGATCTGCACATTAAAATTGGGGATGAAAAAAACCTGCAGACGATCGTTGACTTCACTATCGCCGTTGACTACCTCGGCCACCGAGTTAATCAGCTTGATGATCAGTTTAGCCATGTAATACCCCGGGGCGGCTTTGCCGCCGAAGACGAAAAACCGTGGGAGAATATCCAGACCGGGATTATTCTTTATGCGGTTATACAAGGTGATGATGTGCAACAGATTGAGATGCTGCCGTTTATACTCATGGATTCTTTTCACCTGGACGTCACACAGGGCATGAGGATTAAAAAGCGGGGTCCCGTCACAGGCGAACATACTACAGACATTCTGCTTGTTCTCGAACTTCACCTCCATCCACCGCTCGCAAAATGAAGTGTCGTCGGCAAGTGATTCCAGCGCCTGCAACTTGTTCAGGTCGGTAATCCACCCCTCACCGATGGCGGAGGTGATCAGTTCCGCAAGGCGCGGATTGCTGACCACCATCCAGCGGCGCGGTGTGACGCCGTTGGTGACATTGATCAGCTTGCCCGGCCACAGCCGGTGGAAATCCGCCAGAGTGTGCTCTTTCAGCAGCCTGGTATGCAGTTCGGCCACACCGTTAATCGTATGACTGCCGACACAGGCGAGATTGGCCATGCGGACATAGCGCATTCCCGATTCATCAATAATCGACATCCGTCGCACCACATCCTCGTCGCCGGGATACTTCTGGCGAACCTGGTCGCAGAAATGTTGATTGATCTCGTAAATGATCTCCAGGTGGCGGGGCAGCAGTTGCTGCAGCATTGCCACCGGCCATTTTTCCAGCGCTTCGGGGAGCAGGGTGTGATTAGTGTAGGCGAAGGTGCGCGTGGCAATCGTCCAGGCCTGGTCCCAGTCATAGTGATGCACATCGACCAGCAGTCGCATAAATTCAGGCAAGGCGATGGCCGGATGGGTGTCGTTGAGCTGGACGGCGAAACTCTCGTGAAAGTTATCCAGATTAGGGTACTGCAGCAGATGGATGCGGATCATATCCTGTATTGAGCAGGAGACAAAGAAATACTGCTGACGCAGGCGAAGCATCTTGCCCTTGAACTGTTCGTCATTGGGATAGAGAACCTTGGTGATGTTCTCGGCAAGCATCTTCTCTTCCACCGCGCCGAAATAGTCCCCGGTATTAAAGTCGTCAAAATCAAAACTCTTGGGTGCTTCGGCACTCCATAGCCGAAGCAGGTTGACGGAATTAACCCGATATCCCGGCACCGGCGTGTCGTAGGGTATCCCTTTGACCAGACGTCCCGGAATCCAGTGGACACGGAATTTGCCCTCATCGTCCGTGAATCGCTCCGTATGTCCGCCGGTGCCTACTTCCACGGCCATATCCGATTTTTTGAATTCCCAGGGATTGCCCGGCTGCAGCCATCGATCGCTCAGTTCCTTTTGCCAGCCGTTCTCGAAGGCCTGATCGAACATACCGAATTCATAACGGATACCATACCCTATGGCGGGGATCTGCAGGCTGGACAAGGAATCCATGTAGCAAGCAGCCAGCCGGCCGAGGCCACCGTTACCCAGGCCGGGTTCCTCTTCATGGTCGATGATCTGCTGCAGATCAAGTCCCGATTCCGCCGCCGCCTGGGCGATCTGGTCAAACATTCCCAGGTTAATCAGGTTATTGTGCAGATGTGGCCCCATGAGGAACTCGGCGGAAAGATAACAGACGATCTTGCTTTCCTTTTCCTGGAGAGCTCGAATCGAGTTGATAAACAGTTGCTGCATGCGGTCCCGCACCGTATAGCTCACCGCAAGATAATAATCGTTGAGTGATGCGTTCTGGGCCCATACCCCCTGCTGATAAAAAAGCTTATAGGCAAATCCTCTTTTCAGTTTGTCTATGGTTTTACGATCACATGCTTTGTTGTTATCACTGCTGTTATGAGATACCGGCATCGCGTCCTCCTTGGCGCCCTGCAAGGGGCACTGAAAGAAGTCCCGAGCGGGACTAGGATAGGAATAATGCGTTTACAGGTCGATGACAAAACAGATACGCAGATCTATGGCAAAGGGTAAGAAGAATTTTATCAGCCCTCCATGCATTGACGCACTCTCTCATTCCTGCGCATCACTGACTTTAATGACAAGTTTGCCGAAATTTTCGCCTTGCAACAGGCCAATAAATGCCTCCGGCGCGCTCTGGAGGCCGTCAACAAGCTGTTCACGGTAGTGTATTTGCCCGGCATACAGCAATTTCCCCATCTCCTTGGCAAACTCATCGTAGCGATGGCCGTAATCATCAAAGATGATAAAGCCCTGCACTTTGATTCGTTTGACCAGGATCGTGCCCATAAGAAGCGACAGACGATCAGGCCCGTCCGGCAGTTTTGTTGCATTATACCTTGAGACAAGGCCGCAGACCGGAACCCTTGCGCCGACATTAAGTAAGGGCAAAACGGCATCAAATACTTTTCCGCCGACATTCTCGTAGTAGATATCAATGCTGTTGGCGCAGGCCTGTCGCAACTGATCGGCAAAATCACCATCCTTGTGATTGAGACAGGCATCAAAACCGAGTGTTTCTTGAGCATAGGCGCATTTTTCGGCACTGCCGGCAACGCCGACCACATGGCAGCCTTTTAATTTGCCTAGCTGCCCTACCGTTGCCCCAACCGGACCGGTTGCCGCAGCCACCACCAAGGTGTCCCCCGCCTTTGGTTGACCAATGTCCAAAAGGCCCATGTAGGCGGTAAAACCGGGCATGCCCATAATTCCCAAGGCATAGGAAGGATATGCCGGATTTTTACCAAGCCGGGTCAACCGAGAGCCATCGGATACGGCATAGAGCTGCCAGCCGCTATAGCTGAGCACCCATTCTCCTATCTCAAAAGCAGCATTGCGGGACTCGACGACTTGACAAACCGTGCCACCGACCATGACAGCATCAATTTCGACGGGGGGCGCATAGGATGGCGCTTCACTCATCCGGCCGCGCATATAAGGATCAAGAGACAGATAGATGGTACGCAACAGCACCTCTCCTTCCGTCAACACTGGAATCGCTACTTCTTCCAAACGGAAATTGTCAGGCGTCGGTGCACCAACCGGGCGTGATGCCAGTACGATACGACGATTTTTTTCTGTCATTTGTGCCATGGTCTTTCACCTTTTTGCATGATTGTTTTTCAAGAGGCGGCTGCCCCCATTTTGCTTTCACGACACGAATAAAGAGCAGGTAAAGAAAATATCCGTAAGCGCTGGATCAAGAAAAAAGCGAGGCCTCCTCTGTTTTCTCCTTTTCGCTTTTATGACCTGTACCGTTTTCATTCTTATGATCATCTGCTAGAGGGAGTTCGACGACAAAAACGGCGCCGGGACCGAAATTTTCTTTTCTTGCATAGTCCTTTGGCAAATATTCTTCCGGAGGCGGGCTGACAGCAAGGATCTTACCGCCGTGATCCTTGATAATGCCAAAGGAGACGGAAAGTCCCAGTCCAGTCCCCTTACCGACCTGCTTAGTGGTAAAGAACGGATCAAAAATTTTGCCCAGATGTTCCCCGGCAATTCCTTTGCCGGTGTCGGCGATACTGACAATCAGCTTGCCTTCGTCGGCATTCAGTTTTGATTGCACGTATATCTCACCATCCTGGCCGATAACATCGGCGGCATTATTAAGCAGGTTCAGCCAAACCTGCTTGAGTCTCTCCTGGTCGCCGGTCAAAGGTGGAATGCTTTCATCCAGAGCATGAATGATTTTGATACGGTTCATGAAAAATGCATGCTCAACCAGCTTGGTTACCTGCTGAATTGATTCGTTGATATCAACGATTTCACTGATTGCCTGGGAATTTCTCGAAAAACCGAGCAGATCCGCGACAATCTTGCGGCAGACCTTGGTCTGTTTCTCGATGATCCGCATCCCTTCAAGGATTTCCTCATCTTCGATATCATCCATCATTAGCTGGGTGTAGCCGAGGATAATGCCCAGAGGTGTATTGATTTCATGGGCCACCCCCCCGGCCAGGCGCCCCAGATCTTCCATTTTCTGCGACTGAATAAGCTGCTCCTGGAATTTCTTGAGGATGGAAATGTCCCTGCCGGTAAGAAGCAGTCCTATTATACTGCCGTCCTGATCATAGACCGGGACCTTAACGACATGAAACCATTTCTGTTCTTTTGCTCGTTTGAAGGTAATTTCCTTGGCCATGGGACGCCCGGAAACAAGTATTTCCTTATTTTCACGAATATTAATTTCCGCCTGCTGCTCGGTAAAGATGTCTAAATCGGTTTTGCCGACGATGCTTTCCTCGTCCAGATTAAAATAATCGCAGAAGGCCTTGCCGGCGAAGGTATAGGTCAGATTCTTGTCCTGTAGGGTGATAAAGTCCGGCGTAACACTAAGAATGGTTTTGAGCAGCCCCTGCTGCCTGGCGATGGTTTTCTCCCGCTCGGTAAGCTCCTCGATGTGATTTTTGACGGTAACGGCCATGGCATCGAAGGCCTCGGCCAGATCCTGCAGTTCGTCACCGAAATTATGTTTGAAGACCGGACACTGCCGGCAATTCTCCATCTTGAAGGGGTATTCCTTGTCACAGCAATTCGGACACAGGGTTCCTGCCATATACCAGCAGCGTCGCTGAACATCACCGTAGGCCGGGCATTCCTTGCGGTCGCATTCCATGATCTCCCAACAATATTTTTCCAGGGAGAATCCTGCCTGGACATCGAGATTGCCCTGGACTATTTCCTCGACTGATTTCCTCAACCGGTTCAGACGAAAGGTCACAGTACGGGAAAACCACAGGGCAAGAATAATCCCCAGACCAACCACGCCGAAGGTGCTGAAAAGACTGGTCAACCTCTGACGACGGATCTGTGCGTCAATATCTTTTCGTGACAATCCCAATCTGACCGAGCCGAGATCCTTTTCTCCCAGCCTCACCTGGACATCAAAGTCGTAGACAAGTCCTCGTTCGGTAGCTAAGAGAATCGGCTGGTTTTTTTTCCCGTCTACATTGACGTGTAAAAGATCCGTTGGAAATCCTCCGGAAAAGGTGTGCGAGAGAATGTTGGAGTGAGTGTCGGTGAGAAAAACATAGATAACGTCATCATATTGATTTTCGACATTATCAATGAGGTTCTTCATTTGCAGAAAATCCATGGACAGAATAGGTTCGGCCAGACGAAACGCCAGTCCCGAGGTAAGGGCCATGCCTCTTTTTCTTCCTTCCTCAAGAAGCGCACTTGAGGACATAGCGGACAGGATAAGCCCGACACCCAGGCCGCAGAACACCAGCATAAAGGTCATCCCCAGAGTAATCTTGGTCCTGAATCTCAGACGATGCATAAATCTCAAGAGGGAATTATTCAAGATCTAACCCCACTTTTTTACTCAGTTCGCGGACCTGATCAAAATCACGGTCGTCCGAAGGCACAAAGCCGATGAATTTTGCCGCCTCAAGAATCTGCCGGTGCTCGGAATTATTTTCATAATCGAGTTTCAGCATGGCGCCCCTTATCTTGTCGACCATTTCCTGAGATAGCCGGGGGCTGTGAGCATAGACCCAGCCCGGGTACCATCTGGAGCTGTCGATCACCTTTATCTGGTTGATATCTATTTTGTCTTTCACCACACTCAGCGATCCTTCGCGGATGGAGCCGATGTCATGCAACCCGGCGTACACCCCAAGAATCACATTTTCCTGCCTTCCTCCGGCAAAGACGACTTCCCGGAAATCATTTAAGGTAAAGCCGTGATCGACAAAATGACCAAGTGGGAAAAGATAGCCTCCGGCCGATGAGGGATCGACGGCGACCCACGATTTTCCTCGACAATCTTCGATGGATTGAATCTCGCGATTATCCTTTCGGGCAATGATCTGACCGCGAAACTCGGCACGCCCATCCGCCTCGACGATTCTCGCCATGGCCCTGGCGCCATAACGGTTGGCCAGTTTTACATAAATAAACGGATTGGAAAATGATATGTCTATTTTCCCCTGACCAAACATACTGATATGATTATCAAAAGTATCAGGAAACACCTGTCGCATAGGTAAACCGGTCTGCTCGGAAAGATATTCCACCAATCGATTATGCCGCTGAAAAGACTCGGTATGGGAATACTGCGGCAGGTAAGAATATGTTATGGCGGGTAATTGCGGCCTAAAAGTGATTTCTTCGCGTTTATCAAGAGAAACGTTCACAGGCTTCTCGCTTTCTCTACAGGAAAAGATAAAAAAGGAGGTGATGAGCAATAAAAGAAAAAATCTTTTTCTCGGCATGTATGGTCTATAATAATAGTTACTGGTTAATCACTCTTTTCTGTGATGATACACCTGTTATTGCAGCAAGTCCCAAAAAATTAAAGTCCGTAGGCCAGGCAGCATCTTCCACCATATCCTATGGTATTTTTGTCGTTTTATCCAGAAGTTTTAGACCGAGTTGACTCTAGCGCTCCCACTTGCAAGAGCATCAGGGGTAATGAGACATTTTTCCGACAAAGGATTAATAAAGCAATGAAATTTCCGACGTGCCTGCACTGAGCCGATGATGGCCACCAGATCATTTTGACAAAAACGAAAAGATGGCTCAGGGTTGGTCAGCAATACACCGTCACGAATAATACCAACGATGGAAACCCCTGTTTTTTTGCGTATTTCAGCTTCTGCAATACTGACATTAATCAGTGGATTATCTGTTTCGATTTCCACCCACTGCAGATCAAACTGTTGATCGGCGGCACGCATCTGCCCAAGGGTTTTATATCCGTCCGTCGACGTTGTTGCAGTTGACAGCAGCTGGTGACGGAGATTTTCAGTATATTGCTGAATTTCCGGCACGGGGATTCTTAAATAGAGGAGAACCTGCCTGGTCATCTCCAGACCGGCCTCAAATTCAGGATAGACCAGATCGACAACTGCCAGCTCTTTGAAAACATTGAAAAATTCAGGATCAGAAATCCGGGCGATGACCCTGATACCACTGCGCACTTTCTGGGCGTGGCTGATTATGGAACGCGCGACAACGATGTTCGGAATAGTTATTACCAAAAGGGCGGCACGCTCTATGCGCAGGGCCTCCTGAACAATTTCCTGGCTGCCGTCGCCGTAGACGATCGGATAGCCGGCGGCTTTTGCTGCTTCGATACGGAGCTGGTCTATTTCAACCAGAACAAAAGGAATGGCCAGCTGCTGCAGCACCCCGGCAATCTGCGAACCGATACGACCGCCACCGGCAATGACCACATGGTTGCGCAGCTCATCCTCTGGGAAATTGAGTGATTCCAATGGCTCGTGTTTAAAAAATTTTTTCCTCAGACCGTACAATCGCGAAGTCTGCGATGAAATAAACGGTGTCAACACCATGCTGACCACGGCCATGGTAAGAAACATGTTGTAAAACTCGCTGGTGATGGCATTACTGGAAACGCCGATCCTGGCTAAAACAAAGGAAAATTCTCCGACCTGGAACAAGCCAAGCCCAACGGCAAGCGGAATAACATTGCGATACTGAAAGATCCAGGCAAGAAAAGCAAAGATACATCCCTTGCCGATGCTGACGACAAGGACCAGAAAAAGGATGAGCGTAAAATGGCTCAGCAGAAAACGGGGATCGAGCAGCATGCCCACAGAGGCAAAAAAGAGCAGGCCAAAGAGGTCGCGCAGCGGAACGATATCACTCAGCGCCTGATGACCATAATCGGATTCACTCAACACCATGCCGGCAATAAAGGCGCCAAAGGCAAAGGATAAGCCGACCAGATAGGTAGCATAACCGACACCGAGGCCGATAGCCGTTATTGCCAGTATGAACAACTCGCGCGAACCGAGCCTGGCAATGGTCTTGAGCAGATAGGGCAGGAGCCGGGTACCGAGAAAAAACATGGCGGCGAGAAATACCGTTGCTTTGATTACGGCAAAACCGAGGATGTCGATACCCGCAGCCGGGTCATTTAATTGCGGCAGGATGATCATCAGAGGCACGACTGCCAGATCCTGAATAATCAGCATGCCGATCATTACCTTGCTGGAAAGCGTGCCCAGCCATCCCTGATTCATCAGCGTTTTCAAGATGACCATGGTTGAAGAAAGGGAGATCAGCGAACCAAACCAGAGGGCCGTCTTCCAGTCCCATCCGAAGAGAAGACCGATGGCATAGCCGAAGGCGATGGTCAAAAGCATCTGTAGCGGCGTACCAAAAAGGGCGATATATTTCACCGGCTTGAGATCCTTGAGGGAGAACTCAAGGCCAAGGGCAAAAAGCAGCAGCGCAACGCCGATCTCCGCCAGCAATTCAATATCATGAACTTCGGTAATCGACATCCCGCCGGTGTACGGTCCAAGGATAATACCGGCGAGAATATAACCGAGAATCAGCGGCTGGCGCAGTCGCTGCATGACAAGGCCACACAAAAAAGCGGTCAAAACAAGAACAATAATATCAGTGGCAATTCCCATAAACAAACCTCAATGGAAATGAAAAGTTGTCAAGCGAAACAAGAACGAGCCATTAACGAAAAGAGACTACCGCTCTTTTCGTTTCTTTACAATTATTCTAACCCCGGCAAACGAGAAATGAGCCGGGACTCTTTTTAGTTCCCATGCTTTGCGGGGATTTTATGTTTTTTGCAAGCATTATCAATAATGCTTATTATAATAATATAGTATAACCGATTCAGGTAAGCCCGATCTTGTATTCACAAGTAAAATCGTATATTATATCAGTACAATATACTGTATCCGCTGGGAAGTCCGCTCCGCACCTCTATACCTCGTTTGTTTTCGTGAGCAGAGGATGTACGCTGTCCCGTCCTTGTCGCTTCCGGCTGGATTCCGTTGGCTCGCATTTCCCGACAATGGTTCCCTGTGAACATCAACATTACGGTATCGTTATGCAATACGCCAAACTCCGCGCCGCTCTGGCGAACATCCCCCAGGTCGAAGCCATTCTTCTCAATGACGACTCGCTGGAAGAAAAACGGCTGGCCCTGCGGTCGCATCTCTCCAACCTGCTGATCACTGTCTTCGACCACGCCGAAAATCTTCCTTCGATGGAATGGATTCTCTGCCGGGACGCCACCTGGGCCTTCCGCAACCTGATCTCTCCCCGTAGTGAAGGTCTGGCCGGATACAGCTTTCTCGAATACCTGCTCGCCGTGCTCAAAAAAAGCGGCAGGAGCCGCAAATCACCCTCACCGGGGTTCATCGCCGAAGTCGAGCACCTGATTCGCGGAATCAGCGGCACGGCTAAGATCTACAATGAAAAAGCGCCGACTTACCTTAAACACAGTGGCCGCAAAGCGGCTCGCCTGCGTTCCATCGACCTATCACGCATGGCCCGAGCAGCAGGGAAAAAAATGGCTGCCTATCCCTGCGGCCTGGACGACCACCTGCTTCGCGAGCGAAGCACCGCCAAACTCGCCATCCAGAGCTACTTCGACATCACCGATCTGGAATGGAACGACTGGAAATGGCACACCAGACACATCATCCGCAACGCCGACACCCTTCGCAACCTCGTTGCCCTGGATGATGAAGAATATGAAGCCGTCCGCCTGGCCCGCCTTCATCGCATCCCATTCGGCATCACGCCCTATTATCTGTCCCTTATCGATCCGTCTAACACCAAAACCTATGATACCGCCGTCCGCGCCCAGGTGATTCCCCCTCTGGATTACGTCCTCAAAATGCAAAGAAACCGCCAGGGAGCCGATTGCGCCAATGATTTCATGAACGAGCAGGACACCTCGCCCATTGACGGCATCACCCGCCGCTATCCCAATATCGTCATCATCAAGCCGGTGCTCACCTGTCCGCAGATCTGCGTATACTGCCAGCGCAACTGGCAGATTGAGGATGTCTACTCCGAAAATGCCGTTCTTTCCCCGGAAAACCAGGAAAAAGCCCTGGCCTGGATCGAAAACACTCCGGAGATAAATGAAGTCCTGATCACTGGTGGCGACCCCCTTCTTCTCCCCGATCCCCTGATCGAACAACTGATGGCCCGGGTGGCGGCCATCAAGCATGTCCACCGCATCCGCCTCGGTACCCGGACTCCGGTGACGCTGCCGCAGCGGATCACCGAATCTCTGGCACGGGCGGTCACCCGCTTCCATGAACCCGGTCGCCGTGAGGTGATGATAGTCACCCATTTCGAACACGTCTCCGAGATCACTCCCGAGTCCATGGCCGCGGTCCAGCGATTTCGGCTGTTCGGCATTGAAGTCTACAACCAGCTGGTCTACACTTTCTTCAACTCGCGCCGCTTCGAAACCGCTGCCCTCCGGCAGAAACTGCGGCTCATTGGTGTCACCCCCTACTACACCTTCAACACCAAGGGCAAGGAAGAGACCGACGCCTACCGGGTCCCTATCTCCCGCCTGCTCCAGGAACAGGAAGAAGAAGCCCGCCTGCTGCCGGGCACGGTTCGCACCGATGAAATCGTTTTCAACGTACCGCGCCTCGGCAAAAATTATCTCAAGGCCTCCCAGCACCGCGACCTGATCTCCATCCTCCCCGACGGCCGACGGGTCTATGAGTTTCATCCTTGGGAAAAAAAGCTGGCGCTGATGGACACCTACGTCTACACCGACGTCTCCATTTACAAATATCTCAAACGCCTGAAGCAGGCCGGCGAGAATATCAACGAGTACAAAACGATCTGGTACTACTACTGAAAGCTTCCCGCCGTCGAACACAGGTCTGTATGCCGCAAATCTGACAAGGCTGTATTTGTCGAGGCGTATCGAGGCTGGTCTGACAAGTGAGTGCCGGATTTATCAAAATCTAATAACATCTTAACAGAAATCTCATCTCTCTCCCCTATATAATCATCAGTACATGTTCGACAGATAACGGGTCACCCGACCCAAACAACCAAGCCAGATAAATGTATGTTTTCAAGGAGATATCGATGAAAAAACCAATGACCAAAGCAGCTGCGTGCTTTCTTGCCGCATCCATGCTGACAACTATCAGCGCCGCGGCACAGGCCGATGACAAAAAACCGTCAAGAATACCTGAATTCAAAGAGGTTCCCTTTCCGCTCTCCGATGCGGACAAACGAAACATCCTCGCCAGTGACGAGGTCACGGTTGACGGCAAAACCCACAAAATCGGCTTCAATACCATTTTGCGCTCAGGAGAAGTGAAAGGGAAGGAGACCTTTGGCTTACTGGTCGATCACCAGGGGCAGCCGGTTAAAAACACCGATGGTTCAGTACATGTTTCCGTTGACAATGATTTCAGTTCCCTCCTGCCCGTCGGCAACAAGCTTTTTATGGTCTCTCACTTTGAAAGTCGTCCGGGCGCCATGTATCTGAGCGAGTTGAACCAGGCAAAAGATTCCGGCAAGTTGACGGCTGTCAGCACCAAAAATATCGACTTTTCCAGTTATGGCGGACTGTGGGTTCCCTGCGCGGGCAGCGTCACCCCATGGAACAGTCATCTCGGCAGTGAAGAGTATCCCAACAACGCCCGCTTGACCGAAGCTGCAACATCGATGGACAATATCGAAGATTACGACAAACCGATGGCCCGTTATTTCGGCGTCAATCCATACGCCAAAGAAACCACCGTCGAGGATTTTCGCAAAGTCTTCAAACCGTACCGATACGGCTATCCTGTTGAGGTGACAGTGAGCGAAAAAGGCGAAGCGACAGTAACGAAACATTTTGCCATGGGCCGGGTCGCCGTCGAGCTTGCCAAAGTTATGCCGGATAAGCGCACCGCCTATATCTCCGATGACGGGACCAACGTCGGCCTGTTCATGTTTGTCGCCGACCAGCAAATGGATTTATCCAGTGGAACCCTGTATGCGGCACGATGGCATCAGGTACACGACCGAAGCGGTGGCTATGCCGATCTTTCCTGGATAAATCTCGGCCACGCCGACAATGCCTCCATCCAGAAGTCCATTGAAAGCGGGGTTACTTTTTCTGATATTTTTACCGCCATCGACCCAGACGGCAACGGCAATTGTCAGGAAGGCTTCACCTCGATTTCCACCACCGATGGTCATGAATGTCTGCAGATCAACACCGGCATGGAAACACTCGCCTCCCGAGTCGAGACCAGACGATATGCCGCCATGAAAGGCGCCACGACCGAATTCCGCAAGGAAGAAGGTATCACCTTTGACCCCACCTCTTCCACACTCTATGTCGCCATGAGTGAAATCGCCAAAGGGATGGAAGACGGCAGCAAGGAAGACAAGGGGGGACCGAACCATATCAGATTACCAAAAAACAAATGCGGCGCGGTCTATGGACTGGATATTGCGGCCGATGCGACCATCGGCAGTGACTATGTCGCCCGCAACATGTACGGGGTGTTAAACGGCATCCCCCGCAGCTATGCCAAAGACGGCGACTTTGCCAATAACAGCTGTGATATTGACGGCATCGCCAACCCCGACAACATCACCTACATGATCGACCGGGGCACCCTGATCATCGGCGAGGATACCGGTTCCGGACATCAAAACGATGTTATCTGGGCCTACACTGTGCCGACCCAGAAACTGACCCGTATTCAAACCACCCCGTATGGTTCCGAGACAACCTCTCCTTACTTTTACCCCGATGTCAACGGCTACGCCTATCTTATGAGTGTTATCCAACACCCCTATGGTGAGTCAGACGGAGACAAGCTGACTGATCCGGCACAGGCCGCCGGTTACACCGGTTATATCGGCCCGATGCCGGCCATGAATTAAGGCGGGAGTCATATTCAATAGGAAGAATACAAGCGCAGAAGAGTGTAGGCTCTCTCTGCGCTTTGTCAATTTTATGTTTTCGACACTCGAGGGAAACCTTATGCAACATCGCAACATTTGTCGGACAATCATTTTTGCATCGATTTTACTCTGTAATGCGGTTGCAGGACAAGCCGTCACCCAGGAAGTTGTGCTGGACAAAAACATTCTCTTCAACACTACTGCCTATATTCCGCCGCAGTGCTATACCATAACGGCAGGCACGGACATCAAAACCGCGCAGCCTTGCTATGTATGCCATACGAAATCCATTGAGCCCAACTATATAAACGATCAGGATTTACAGCTGGAATATTCTTTTCCGGAAAGTGCCCGCAGCAATCCCTGGATAAACCTGTTTGAGCAAAGAAAAGAGCGGATTGCCGCTCTCTCTGATGACGAGATTTTGTCCTTTATTCGAAAGAGTAATTATCTGAACGAATCCGGACGAATAATTCTCGCAAAGAAGCTGCAAAACCTGCCGGAAAACTGGGACTATAACAAAAACAGCCTCTGGGAAGGCTACAGCCCTGATTGCTTTTTCAACTTTGACGACCGGGGCTTTGACCGATTGCCGGATTCCGGCTACAGCGGCTGGCGTGCCTTCGGCTACCATCCCTTTCCCACAACATATTGGCCGACCAATGGCGCAACCGACGATGTCATGATCCGGCTCCCTGGAAGCTTCAGGCAGACAACCGACGGGTCATTTGACCGGATCACCTACGAGGTAAACCTGGCAATCGTCGAATCCTTGGTCTCCAGAAGAGATATTGCCATTGAGCCAACCGACGAACAAAAGTTTGGTATTGATCTTAACCAAAACGGCAGACTGGACGAAGCACGGCAGATAACCTACCACTGGCCGGAAAGCAACGGAAAAACAATGTCCTACGTCGGGCGCGCAGGGCAGGAACTGCTCGACAAAAAACAATATCTTGCTGCGGGACTCTTTCCCGTCGGTACAGAATTTCTCCACAGTATCCGCTATCTCGATATCAGTGACGAAGGAGAAATACACCTTTCCGCGAGAATGAAGGAACTGCAGTATATGCAGAAAAAGACCTGGCAAAACTATGCCGACCTCGAAGAAAGTGCTTTGTCGGAGATGAAGGAGCGCGATGATTTTCCTGACCGAGTCAGCCAGTTTATCGGCAATGCGGAACACGGGGTCTATAACGGCAGTGGCTGGTTACTACAGGGTTTCATTGAAGACGCCGCCGGCGAACTTCGCCCGCAGAGTTTTGAAGAAACCGTTTCCTGCGTCGGCTGTCACGGCGGTATTGGCGCCACAACCGATTCCGTCTTCGCCTTTTCCAGAAAACTCGGCGAAAATTCTCCATCACGTGGATGGTTTCACTGGGATAAAAAATACTTACACGACATACTCGAACCTAAAACAGAATTGTATAAGGCCGGGGTGTTCTACGAGTATTCCTATTATTTAATGTATAATGCCAGCGGCAACGACTTCAGAGACAACCCGGAAGTTATCTCCCGCTTCACTCTCCCTGACGGTTCACTCAACAGTAAAGAGCTTCTCCGATTGCAAAGCGATGTCTCCCGGCTGCTGCTGCCCAGCCCAGAACGGGCGCTGCAGCTGAATAAGGCCTACAGGACAATTGTCCTCGACCAGGATTTTATTCATGGCCGGGAGGTTACCATTGCCCCAGCTAACATGGTACACAAGACAACGGAGATTGATCAGCGCACAACTCTTACCGCGACAACAAGCCCCGTGGCCTTCGGCAACCATTTCGGACCACTCCAGGCGGCATATCCGGCAAACGCTCCTCTCGAGAACACAGCAGCGGCAAAAGAAGTTCTCGGCGCCTCGATGATCGGCCCTGACGGCCAGGCGTATATCGCCGAATGGTCCGGTATCATAAACAAAAGCTCTTATCAATCAATAATTGAGGGAGCACGGATGGTCTTTCCCGACAGACTGACGCTGCCCACTCGGCCAATCATTCCGACCACCGGCAATCCCAGCTGCACGATCTGCCACCGTTCCGTCAGTGGGCAAACCCAACCAACGAAACCATCGCAGGAAGACCTTGATGACCGCCGGCAGCTCACGTCTCTAGGCAACAATCATACCGGTCTTTTCAGCCCGGATGGCCGTACCATAGCCTTTGTTTCCGACCGCAGCGGCAGTGACCAGATCTGGTTGATGGACAATGACGGTCGGAACCAGCGGCAGCTGACCAGCGGGCCGATGGAACATAGTTGGCCGAACTGGCGACACGACAGCCGACAACTGGTTTTTATCGGCCACAATCCGACCGAAAATGTTTATGCGGTGAAAAGTTACAGCCTTGACGACACAACTGAAACGATCCTGGTCAGCGGCAATCATATGATGAACCGGCCGACATATCACCCCGCCGATGATCTTATCGCCTATTCAGCGCAGACCGGCACAAACTGGGATATCTGGCTGACAACAATCGATGGTCGACAACAACGAAGACTCACCACAGCACCGGACATGGAAAGCAATCCGCTGTGGAGCCCGGACGGCAAGATGCTCGCCTATAAAGTAGCGCCGGCGGATGCAAAATACAGCCTGACCAGCCAGAACTTTCTCACCTTTACCAACGGCTACGACAAGCCGACCGTCCATGTATGGCAGGGTCCGGAGTCGGTACAGATGACCGACTGGAGCCCGGATGGCCGTAAGATCAGCTATACCGCCGAAACCATCAGCGGTTCTTTGGGCAAAGAACGGGTTACCTACTCGGCCCTCATTTCCGATGTGACCGTGGCGGCGGAAAAAGCCACTACGGCGCATACCCTTTTTGCTGCCCAGGGCGCAACCCTTGGCGACCGCGGACCGGTCTTCTCGCCAGATGGCCGCTTCCTCGCCTTCTGGGCCTGGAATAGAGATTATACAGCCGGGCTTTGGCTCTATGATATTGCAGAAAAACAAACCCTTCCTCTTCCTTCGGCAGGTCTGGACATGTATCCTCAGTGGAGTCCGGACAGTAAAACCCTGCTCTATGAAGCAAATCGACAGGGTCAATCACAACTGCAGCTTATCACTATTGCTGCAGTTACAGCACAACGAGCGCGGCAGTTCGCTTTCCGGTAAATGCCGTTCCTGCTCATTCATTGAAAAGCAGCGTCCGGAATGACGAACCCTTCGTCATTCCGGACGTGATCATCACCATCATTGTCAATTTGCCTCCCCCCATCATTTCGGCCTTGCTCTGGAATCCAGCTCCATGCACGTTGCAGGATACTCCTCGTCACATTCTTTCCTCTACCGAGTTTTTCCCAAAACACCCCTGCACCCAGCAGCGATGAAAAGAAACCACCAATCAGCATAAACGATGAGTTTCGAGGAAAAATTCACCTTGCCGGCCTGTCGAATATCGCCGAAAAATCGGCAAACGACCCGCCATCCGCGGCGTCAAGAGAGGGAAACATCCGCGTCCAGGTATAACGCTCCATAAAAACGAAGGCGATTTTATATATAGTTCCGGCATTGCGCCTCTCAACTTCCCGGAGCGGTAAAATTTCCACACTCAGCTGACAAAGGCGGCTCTTCAGGTCCGGACGAACATTAAGCGGATTTTCGAGACGTTCCGGCTGCCCCGCGGCAATAATGCGGGCATCGGTGTATCTGTTCTCTGTGCCGCCTATCGGCCGGAACTCACCACTTTCCAGGCAGCGCAGCAACTTTGCCTGTATTCTTGGGCTCATATCCGGCAGTTCATCGAGAAATAAGGTCCCACCCGAGACAATATCAAAAAGACCACGGGTGTCTTCCAGAGCCTGGTTATGTGATCCTTTCATATAGCCAAACATCTCGCTTTCCAGAAGTTCGTCGGGAAGCCCCGCACAGTTGATGGCGATAAACGGTTTATCACGCCGCGCGTTCAGTTCATGGATCGCCCAGGCTATTGTCTCCTTGCCACTCCCCGACTCACCTTTGACGAGCACATTGAAATCGGTCGCGGCAATTTTGTTGATGCGCAGCCGCAGTTCATCAATGGCGTTTTCTTCTTCTTTACTGTCAGAAGAATAACTACCGCCGGCCATATCCGGCTCGCCCAACTTGAAAAACCTCAACGCCCTGGCATATTCATTGGCCGGGCTATCACCATGCGCAGTCTCACTGAGAATGAGTTTGCGGCAAACAACACTTAAATCTTCCGAACGAGAGATGATCGACAACATCAGGCGATACTGAATCCAGATCCTATCGAGCATTTCCTGGTTTACCGCAGGTTTGTTTTTTGTCGAACCCTTGCATAAAACGACATTCTTCTCGGGATTTTCCCGCCGCTTATATAGATTTGGCAGAAACGTCGCGCCGACTCTCTCGCACCACTGGGGAAGATGATGAAAACAGTCATACGAAGCAAGGGTAACTTTGACACCGGTATGTATTTTCTGGTGCACGATGCTCTCAACACGGACCAGCTGTTCTTCCGGCAAATAATGCACGGAGATAAGGATCTCATCATTTGGCGCACACACGTTGAAAAGAGCCAGAAGCCTTGCGGCAAAAGTAGTTCCTCTTATGTGCACGACTTCGCCGAGGTCAAGGCTACTTTCTCCGGCAAAGTAGTATCGCGCCATAGAGACCGACGGCTCTCTTGAATCAACAAGTACATGTAGCGTGATATTTTTTTTGTCCATGCGTCGTCATCCACAGAAAAATCCATAACAAACAAAATAAGTTATCGAATTAAGGCAATATCCTTTTTTTCGATATAATTCAATTCGAAATATCGATAGAGATGAATAATAATTTCACGATGACAACACTTGTTACCGTGATGATTATAGTGTTTATTGGATATCAGCTGAAAGACAGTTAATTGATAATCACCGACGGCAAGAAATGGAAGAAATTCAATGGAGTTGCAAACCGGGCGTACATCAACGCTGCATTGTCTGCGGCAGCTTATCGGCTGTTTTTTTTATCAGCGTGAACAGTTGCCGCTACCTGCGTTGTCATAATTGCCGGGCAACGTTTATGGATCCGGCGCAAAGATTGTCGACCGAAGAGGAACATATACGCTATCGGCGACACCACAATGACCCGGAAGATAGAGGGTATCGCCAATTTTTATCAAAGATTTCCGACCCATTACTGCAACGCTTATCGCCTAAAGCAACAGGCCTGGACTATGGCTGCGGCCCCGGTCCGGCCCTGGCCTGCATGCTAGGAGAGGCAGGTCATCAGGTACATCTGTTCGATCCGCTTTTTCACCCCGATCCGGCGCCGCTTGCAGCGCTGTATGATTTTATTACCTGCACAGAGACCATTGAACATTTCCATCAACCGGCCGAAGAATTTGTCCGTTTCGATCGGATGCTGCGGCCCGGCGGATGGTTGGCGCTCATGACCTGTTTTCAAACCGACGACAAGCGTTTCGCATCATGGCATTACCGCCGCGACCCGACGCATGTGGTGTTTTATCGTGAAGAAACATTGTGCCTGCTAGCCCGTCGATTCGGCTGGATCTGTGAAATCCCGGTCAAGGATGTCGCTTTAATGCAAAAACCGATTGCCGCTTTACCGACACCTCGTTGCTGACCATTGTCAGGTCATTGTGAATGTGGCCATCTGGGTTGAACTGCCGTAAACCGCATCATATGGCCCAATATCATCAAAACTGGTGCGGTAACCGTGTCGTCCGGCAACACCCTCGGCCCAATTCCTGAACTTGGCCCGGGACCATTCGAAACGATGCCCGGAATGTCTGCGCTCTCCCTCCGGTATGCCATGCAGTACATTGTACTCTTGATTGGGCGTTGTGATGATGACAGTTTGAGGCCTGCAGCAGGCAAAAATGACCTTCTCCACGGCGGACAACCGATTGGGCTCGACATGTTCGATGGTTTCCACCATCACGGCAGCGTCAAAACCGGACATATCTTCGACAAAGGAAGTATAGGAGGCGTGAAAAATGGACAGGCGCTCATCATCGCACATGTCATCGTGCTGAGAAAACAGATATCTTGCTCCAGCAAGTGCTTCCTCGGAAGTATCGATGCCGACAATTTTATTGAACCGGCTTTCGCCCATAAGGCGCAGCAATAACTCGCCGTCTCCGCAGCCGAGGTCGATAACACTCTCGGCGCTGCTCTCCAGCAAGGTCTGCACCACCCTATCAAACCGCTCACGATGCAGATCGGTAATCATGGCATAGGGCCGGCATTGTTGATTTCTCATTAACTCTTTATTTCCTTTTGGTGCTTCAAGCTTTTGTAGGTTTCTTTTTAAATTTTCCAATCAATTCATCGCGCAGTCTATTGAGCCCGGTACTCAAGCCTACTTTATAAATGTGTGGGTTTTCAAAACGTTTGTATTCATCCGGTAATTTTTCCAGCCGCTTTTTGAGATATGCATAAGAATGGACAGGGTGCTGCGTTTTGGGCAATGCTATTCCATTTTCCATCACCTTTTCCTGCAGTGGTTCAGAGGACCAGGCAGAAATTTTCAAGGATTTATCTTTATTGAAAGGATGATGGATCTCTTTGATTTCCTTCGGATCTTCCTCCCTCAAACTGACGGCATCTGCCATAAATGCACCATTGGCATCGCTGAAGCGGTGTACTTGCTTTACAGCAGGAAAGGTCACTTTGTGCACGGACTCCGAAAGCTTCAGTCTTGGCTTACCAGACGCCATGGCCAGCTTATAGACCCCATCCAGGGCAGCATCAGGTTGACCGGTGAGCACAGCGGTACCAATGCCATAGGCATCAACGGGGGCTTTCTGCTCCCGCAAGCTTCTGATAACATACTCATCTATCTGGTTCGAAGCGATAATTTTCACATAACTGAGTCCGGCATCGTCGAGCAGCTGCCGGGATTTTTTCGCCATATAGGCCAGATCGCCGCTATCCAGTCGAACTCCTCTCAGCTGCTGTCCCCTCCCCTCCATTTCTTTGGCAACCTGTATGGCATTGGGAATGCCGGAGGCCAGGGTGTTGTATGTATCCAGCAGCAGTATACAATTTTCAGGATGCGCATCGGCAAAGCGGCGAAAAGCTGTAATTTCATCATCATAGCTTTGAATAAAGGAATGCGCCATGGTACCGCTAGCTTGCAGACCATACGCAAAAGCAGAAAATACATTGGAAGTGGAATTGAAACCGCCAACTATTGTAGCGCGCGAAGCATGAATGGCCCCCAGGCCATGCGCCCGTCTCATGCCAAAATCGGTAAGGATTTTTTCATCGCCGGCAACCAGGCGCATCCGGGCAGCTTTGGTCGCTAT
This sequence comes from uncultured Desulfopila sp., assembly GCA_964412665.1. Classification (GTDB taxonomy): domain Bacteria; phylum Desulfobacterota; class Desulfobulbia; order Desulfobulbales; family Desulfocapsaceae; genus Desulforhopalus_A. Next base: position 18,087 of record CAYPPR010000004.1, on the reverse strand, counting down.
CAGGGATGACAGGTTGAGCAGGTTGAGCAGCAGCGTTTCGGTTAACTGCGTCTCGATGATATTTCCACACACACCGGCAATGGGCATATTAGGAAAAACTATTTCCCCCTCCTGTACGGAATATATGTCAGCGTGATAGCGAAAATCTTTCAGATAGCGCAGAAATTTTTCGTCAAAGCCGTTTTCCCGCAGATACTCAAGATCATCTTTGTGGAAACGCAGGCCTTCAAGAATCTCCAGCAGGTCATATATGCCCGAAAAAACCACATAAGCACCCTCGAAAGGGTTCTTTCGATAGAAGTAATAAAAGGCGGCGGCATCGTTCTGTCTCCCATCCAGAAAATACGCCTGGGCCATGGATAACTGGTACATGTCTGTATAGAGACCCGCATGTTTTTCTAAGATATTCATCTGAACTCCTACCTGGACTCCGCCTGCTGGGCGCAGGAAATGCAGGCCGGCACACTGGGATCAAACCGCAGACGGCCATCGGCGATCTCTTCGCCGCAGATAACACAATAACCGTACTCACCAGCCTCAATTCGCTTAAGCGCCGCTTCGATGCGCTGCCGTTCCAGAACCGTCATCCGGCTTGTCGCCTGGACCATCGCCTGCTGCTGCATTGCGTCCATACGCGACAGGCGCCCCACTCTTGCCTGATCCAATTCCACCGGGCTCCCGCCTTTTTTCGCCGCCTGACTCTTTATAATGTCCGCCAACCGCTCTTCGAGACGTTTTTTGAAATATTCCTGATCCTTATCGTTATACATGGATTATTGGGTTTTTATCAGTAGGTGTTGGTTATGGCAAATGAAACACTATCAATTGATGAGAGAGTTCACCGAAGAGACATATCGCTCAATAATTTCCATAAGATAATCCTGCATTTCCGTAAACTCAAGCCCGATACGGATTTCACTGGAACTCTTCTTAATATTTTTCACTCTGCCCCTCAGCTCTTCGGCCTCTTTCAGGCCCGGCAACAGACAACGGCAGTTGACCTTAGTGTCGATATCGATTGAGGGCAGCGGCGCATTGCCTTTGATCTTGATTTGACAAAGGCAGCCAAAGATACTCAGATCGACAAGAACACCGGAGAATTCAGGTCCTCTGGGCAGGTGCAGGGTGCATGGGATAAATATAGATGTGCGCTTGGTCCGTCGGAGCTGGTGGTAGTGAATAACAGGAGGATACTCGAGAAACAACAGGTGGTGCTGCCCCTCAACGATTTTCAGTAGGAGGGTCCGAAACATGCAGATACGACCCATGTGCAGGTATTTGATGGTTAACCTGGTTGCAGAATTCAGTGCAGTCTGCATAATGGAAACCGGAGAAGAGGTAGAAACAATAAGATATTCGTCCTGAATCATACCGACCATGGTCGTAATCAGCTGGGTGCCGGCCTCATCCAGTTCAATTTTTATCTTGGAGCCGATATCAATGGAAATACGATTACCAGCAGTTGATATATGTTGCAGTTCGAGTTTAATTTTTTTCTGTGACGCCTCTTTTTCCGCTAGACTTGCGCGCTCATCCTTAAGACGAAAGCCTTCCATGATGAGTGACATCAGCGGCTTGCGGATTGTCTGCGGACGACTGGAATTGTAGTAGCGAATCTCGACAGAGACCTCTTCCCAGGCGATGATGGAATAGATCGCATCCTCATCCTCCTGCTCGTCGGTCTCCGCCCCGACAACTACGCCTTTTTCAACAAAAATTAACCCACCACGATTCTTGTCCTGAATCCTCAGCGTGCAGGTCTGTTCATCACTTTCAAACATCTGCAACAAACTGTGAATGGGGATACGGCGAACCTGTCCGCTTGTGGCGAGCTCGAGTTGTTCTTCGATGTGTTGACACAATGTATCTGCATCCAGAGGGCGAACCAGACATTGACTGACGCCGGACGTATACACTCTTTCAGACTGATCACGCTCTTCGTCAATAATAGTAATACAAGGGATATAAGGAAAACGGGTCATCAGGCTGCTGAGGTTAAACAGCTGTGAATTTTGAAAAGAAGCCAGGTCGTAGATGATTAAATTCGTGTGGGGCAATTCGGTGATGATGGCCACAGCCTGTTCCGCAGGTGCGGCTATCAGTTTGTAATTGTCGGAGTTCCTGAGAAGATTGGATATGGCTTCTTTTTCCCCCATCCCGTTTTCTATTAAAATAATAGTTTCCGCGGGAGACTGTAAAACAGATGATCGTATCAAGGGCAGCATTGGTCTTCTCAAACTCCCGATCTATGAAATGGATTCAGTATGGATTTAAGACTGCTGATTACAACATGTTGCTACAACGAAAGGCTTGTACCAACGTTTTTTTCTTGAGCAATTCGTAAGACGAGGTCGGCGGTTATCAGGTCCTGCACGGCAACACCGACAGATTTAAATACCGTTATTTCATCATCGTTTTCTCTCGACGGTATTTTACCAGTTACAAGGTCACCGAGTTCCCCATGAATATGCTCTTTGGTAATAATTCCCTGCTCAATCGGCTGTATTAAGTCTCCGGCTTCAGCTAAACACCCCTGAAGTTGATCGACAACGACTTTTGCCCTGGCAATGGTCTGAGGTGGGATTTCCGCCATATCCGGTTTATACGACCCAACACCGTTAATATGCGCGCCGTTTTTAATATGCACATCATCAAACACAGGAGTCTTTGATGATGTTGCCGTACATATCACATCAGCATCCTGCAGAGTGGCTGCAGATTCGGCAACAACCACCTCGATATGCAGCTTCTCCTGCATTTTCAACGCGAAGGCCTTTGCTCTGGTGGGATCTATGTCGAAGACATACGCTTTTCGAATATTTCTTACCGTGCATACCGCCTCAAGTTGCGTTTCCCCTTGGTTGCCCGTGCCGATGACTGCCGCGGTAGAAGCATCTTTTTTCGCCAGCAGGGACGTGGCTAAGCCCGAAACCGCTCCGGTTCTCATGGCGGTGAGGACTTCACCGTCCATTACCGCAAGCGGCACCCCGGTACTTGAGTCAAATATCATCATCATTGCATGTATCAGGGGAAGACCCTTGGCAGGGTTATTTCCGGCCATGGTAATTGTTTTTACCCCAACCTTGCTGATACCCGGTAAATAGACCGGCATAAACAACGCAGTTCCATTGTCGGCAACCATCTCCAATCTTGTTCGTAAGGGCATCGAGGCTTCCCCTGAACTCAGGGCACTGAATGCCCTTGTCATTGCCTCGACGCACCCTTCCATAGTCAAAATGTTTTTTAAATCATCGCCGGAAAAATATAATATTTTATTTGCTTTCATCACATCCTCTGTACTTTGACTATAGGGGATTGGGCCATCCTTTTTTTTCCGCAGTCCTTGATAACATTCCACAAAACATTGCAACCAGAAATGCAAAGGGGGAACTGGTCGTAACAGCAGTGAGAAAAAAAGCGAAACATAAGATTGCAAAAAAATTTCTATAAAATTTCATAGTTTTCTCTTACCAAGGTGTGCCCATAATATAATGCGGCAGAAATAAGGAAATTTTCGGAAAAAAGACCGTCAACGCGAGAACGGGGATCCAGACTAACAGGATGAACCACAAGCATGGTTTCATCATTTCATCGATGGGAGCGCCGCCCAGACGCCCTGAAAGATAGAGGACTGGTGCCGCCGGCGGCGTAATGCATCCGAGGCCGGTATTGACCCCGACTATGGCCGCATAATGGATTGGGTTGAATCCTAATTCCATAATGATGGGTATGAGGATAGGTGTTGAGAGAACCACCACACTGATATCATCCATGAGCATTCCCATGATAACAAGGAAGATGTTGATCATGAACATGATCATGAGGGGGTTGTTGGATATAGCGTAGAATATACCAAGCAGCACACCTGGCAGATCTTCGAGAATATAGAGGCGACTCAACATGGCAACCGAATAAAGCATAACCATGATGACACCCGTGGTTATGGCAGTCTCGACAATTATCTCGTAAGTACCTTTCAGGTTGAGCCCTTTATAGACAAACATTCCTATCGGTATGGCGTACAGAACAGCCATTGCTGATGCTTCAGTGGTGGTCATTATTCCACCATAGATACCTCCCAGGACGATAAACGGCAGCATGAGAGCCGGAATGGCCAGCTTACCTCGTGTCTTGAAAAGTTGTATTTTGTCCGCACGAGTCCTGTCCCTCTTATGGGCTGTCAGAATATTGTCATTGTTTCGAAGAAGCCACCCGTTTACGGAGCAAATAAGCACTATGGTTATAAAACCGGGAATGACGGTTGCCAGAAAACATGCCAGTACTGACTGACCGCTTATCCAGGCAAATATAATCAATGTCGCGTTGGGGGGGATGAGAAGACCAAGAAGAGATGCATTGGCTAAAAGTGCTGCTGATAAGCCCCGAGGATACCCCTCGGCGTGGAACCTTGGGAACATGATCGAGCCAACACATGACAGGGTAGCACAAGCAGCCCCGCAGATAGATCCAACGATGGCGCAGGATATAGTGGCGACTATACCAAGGCCTCCCTTCCTGTGACCGACAAAGACATCGACAAAATCTATCAGCTTCTCACCAATTTTGCCTCGCTCCATAATGCCGCCCGCGGCAATGAAAAGGGCAATGGCGATCAGTGAAACTGAATTCATCTGGGCGTAACCATAGGGGAGGAGCTGGGACGGCTGATAACCTTCACCACCGGGACCGCCGAAAAATATCAACCACGCTGCTGAAGCCATGAAGCTTATTGGCACAGGAACACCAATAACCAAGCTTAACAAGAGAACTAGGAGCGCTACAAAAATCATTTCTCGTTCCTCCCGAACAATGCACGAATGCTATGGATAAGATCTCTTGTGAAGTAGATGGCCATAAAGACCAACCCCATGAATACGGATAAATATCCAACCCATAGACTTATCCTCCAGACAGTTGTTTTGGGAATGGCAATTCCCGTCCCCAAGGGACCCTGAAACCCAAACATGAAAAACTCATAGCCGTACCACGCAAAAAGAACGGTAACGCCGACAGTGACAAGATTTCTCAGGAAGATAAAAAACAGTTTGAGCTTCCCATCTGGCAGGTAGGCGTTGACAAGGTCCGCAGAAACGTGGGTACGGTTATAGGAACCCATGGCGGCGCCAAGAAAGTACAGCCAGAAAGCGAGGATCTTGACCCATTCCTCATATCCGTACAAATCACCTTTGACAACGTAGCGGAAAAAAGTGGCGGCACAAATGATAAGGGTCAGTGCAACAGTACTGAAGACACAGGCAATGGAAAAAGCATTAATGGCTATACGATCGAAAAGATTTTTGGGCGGGCTGATATCAGTGAGACATTCAGGGGAGTTGATGCATGTATTTGCATTATTTTTATCTGACACAAACAAGCTCCATGGCATAATTATGAGGTCCGAGAAACAGAATGCCCCCATTTCCCGGACTCATTTATTAATGAAAACTTTACCGCGCAAGGACGGAGAAAATCACTTAGGAGCAAGCTCTTTTCTGAATTCGTCCATGAGTTCCTTGGTCATGTTTCTTTCGAGTTGTGGCCAGGTGGTGGCACATGCCTTCATGATGGGAGCAAGCTCTTCTTTAGTATAGGTATGAACCTCGATACCTTTCTCTTTCATCAGAGACATATAGTGATCATCAACACTCTTGGCATTTTCGATACTGCTGGTCGTTGCTCGGGCAAGAATGGCTCCGATGACAGCCTGGTCTTCCGGCTGAATCTTTGCCCAGGTCTGGCCACTGATCATGAAGTTAAGAACTTCAACAGAATAGTTAGTCATATACCAGTGTTTGAGAACATCACCGAGAGCGGTATATGCAGCAGCAACAGGGTAGCCATTTACACCATCAACAACGCCGGTCTGAATTGCCTGGTAAACATCGGCATAGGGGACGGTGACGGTGTTATATCCCATTGCTTCCGCAGCCAGTTTATAGACGTCCATATTGGGAACACGAACCAGAACATCCTGTTTTGCTGCAGGATTGAGCGGATCTTTTGCCGGCTTGGTGGTTCCGGTGCCGATCATACCCTCGACAAAGAAACCAAGGAGTTTGACACCAAGTCTTTCATTATACTCGTTCATTTTGTTAAAGAGCCACCCATTCTGGGCAAAGACTTTTTTCGCATCTTCGTAGTCGCTGACGTATCCGTTGATGTAGATTAATTCCATCCGCGGATCGAACTGGCTGGGCACGGAAATACATGACATGTCAATAGTTCCGCGGATCTGTTCCTCGTAGACCAGGCTATAGTCACCAAGCTGGTTGGCAGGATAAACTTTAACCTCGATACGACCGCTTGTTTTTTCAGCAATCTCCTTAGCAATGTCATTCATTAGCGCGGTTGCTGGATGGTCGGCGGCATGCTGGCCGGCAAACTTAAGAACCATCTCAGGTGCAGCGATGGCTGCACTGCTGCCAAACGCGAGAAGAAGACTTACCAAGGTGATACTTACAATAGATTTGATTTTATTGTTCATTCTAGGCTCTCCTGATAATTGTAAAATTTAGAGTAATTACGCTTAACTAAGACGAACTACGCTCCCCCCCTCTGTTCATGATTTTTAAGATAGATGGACTAGCCGATATACAAAGCAAGCCACACCGACATCACCTAACAAACACATAACACATAAACTCTACTGCTATGGACTGTACTCAATTTATGTATACAACATTTACATCGCCGCAGCAACCACCTAGGATTGATTTTCAGAAAAATGGAATTATGCCTAAAAAGATTGTATATAATTAAGAAAACATATGCTTTAAAATTCTTTACCAAAAGAAAGGATTGATTACATGAATATCCCCAGCATTCTTAATGACGTCATTGGGCCTGTCATGCGCGGACCTTCCAGTTCACATAGCGCCGCAGCTGTGAGAATAGGCAAGATCGGCAAAGAACTCATGGCGGGCGAACTAAAAAAGGTAACCGTTCATTTCGACATCAATGGCTCCCTGCCGACCACCTGGGTTTCCCAGGGCTCGGACATGGGACTTGCCGGTGGCCTGTTAGGCTTCGGCCCCGATGATGAGAGACTGGTCCGCTACAAGGACGAACTGCAAAAAGCCAACCTCGACGTGCGGTGCATTGCCGGCGATTTCGGCGACACCCACCCCAACACCTATAACCTGACCCTGAAAAACGATCGGGAGGAACACCTCCTTGTAGCGATCTCCACAGGGGGAGGCATGATCGAGGTGACGAAGATAGACGACCTGCCCATCTCCTTTTACGGCGATTGCCACGGCATGGTGATCTTCACCCAGGCTATACAATCCTCTCTTCTAGATCTGCTCAAGAAGGCGGACTGCACACTTTACAGCTCAGATTCCGAAAACCAATCTCTTGTTTTTGCCTCCCGATCAACACCGTTCGACGGTGACCTTCTCAAGAAAATTACCCAACACCAAACTGTTATAGACACGAGAGTCATTTCTCCGGTACTGCCGATTTTAACCACCGCCAAAACAATGGTACCTTTTACGACGGCCCTGGAAATGGCACGTTACGCAACAAGAACAGGGTTGTCAGATCTTGCCGATCTCGCCCTGCATTACGAAGCATCACGCGGAAATATCGAACAGGATGAAATCTTGAGAAAAGCATTGCATCTAGTCGATATCATAGAAATATCTATCCAGCAAGGCCTACAGGGGACGCGCTACAAAGACAGGATATTAGGATTTCAGTCCGGCAAATATACTGCCACACTTGGAGAGAACAGGCTATTGAACCTCGGCATACTCGACCGGATTATCCCCTATGTAACCGCTCTCATGGAAAACAAAAGTGCCATGGGGGTTATTGTCGCTGCCCCTACCGCCGGTTCCTGCGGCGGACTTCCCGGTACAGTGATGGCAATGGCCGATACCATGAATCTTGACCGAGAGGCAAAAGCCCGGGGACTACTGGCAGGAGGAATCATCGGCGCCCTGATCGCCACAAAAAGCACCTTCTCGGCTGAGGTCTGCGGCTGTCAGGCTGAATGCGGGGTTTCTTCGGGAATGATTGCCGCAGCAACGGTCTCCATGATCGGCGGAGATTATGCATCCTCTTTAAGCGCCGCCTCCATGGCCCTGCAGAACATCTTCGGCATGGTGTGCGATCCGGTCGCCAGCAGGGTTGAAGTGCCCTGCCTTGGGAAAAACATACTGGCTGCAAGCAACGGTGTATCCTGTGCCAACCTGGCTCTGGCCGGATTTGACCAGGTTATTCCCTTTGACGAGGTTGTCGAGGCGATGGACAAAGTCGGCCGGGCACTTCCCCATGAGCTTCGCTGTACCGCGCTTGGCGGGCTGTCGATTACGCCCACTTCAAAGAAAATTAAACAGATATTGCAATCAGGACAGGGGCTGGATTAATTGTATTGTAGCGCAGTATTATACTGTTACGTTGAAGTTTATATTTAATTCTCACCTTCTTCCTCGGCATCAGCATGAGCTTTTGCCGCAAAACTCATGCCTTCTTCTAACTCTCCAAACCAAAGATCTGAACTTGTGATTTCATACCGGCGCTCTTTTTCTGTTATGGCGTCCTCTTTTAATATCCAAAGGATATTTTTTGCATCCGGGAAGGTCTTTCCACCAATCTGCTCTTCATAAAGACGATTTAATATTGCACTCTCATCCAATCCACTGGAAATCAACCTAACAACCACAGCATGTAGGGATTGGTCAAAAATATCGAATGATTCTTCGCTATTTGCTGTTACTTTTACAGTAAAATTCACTCCTGTCGGCTCTTTGAAGATACCATTGTATGCTTTTCTCAAAAGTCCATAAGCATCAAAAAGTCTCTTGTGATATGCTGCGTCAGCATGTTCTTCCCAAAGTTTAGCTTCAATCATTTGATGACTCATTTGATCTATCTTGCCTTCAGTCATTTCATCTTTAAAAATATGTTGCAAAACATATTTAGCTGCTTCATGATGTTCAAAATCATTAAGTGACATCAGACACATTTCTTGTAATTCAGATTCACTCATCCCGCCAAGTTCATCTTCACCTATATCCATCATCGACAATAGGCTTTTATAGTCATCTGCCGTCCAGGCATTTTCAATCTCAGAAATTTTCACAAAAGATAAAATCTCTACATTAAACTCTTTGTTCATTACAATCTCCTATTATGATAGAGTTACTGGGGCGTGATTCATCAATTCAATTCTCATGCCAGGTGACAAACCCACCGTTTTGCATCAACTATCATTCCGATACATATAGATATGTTACAAAATTGCTGGTGAAATAGCTACCTTAAACAGCCTGTACCAAAAAGGTCGCATTTAACCAAAGGTCGCATATGACCATAATCTGTATGCACACCATATTGAGAATGAAAAGTTTGTCCTTGAAATGCGCTGGATGAATTGGTACAGATAGCATTTTTAAATTTCTTCGAACCCACGTCGTACCATGAATCCAATCAAGACAACCACCGAAACACCGGTTTTTGAATTGAAAGGCAGCGTAATGACCGTATTAGTGCTGCACATCAAGGAAACCGATGCCGATTGCCTCTATCCGCAAATAGAAAAAAAAATGGGCAAATCACGTGCCTTTTTCAACAGCGCCCCGGTGCTGATAGACCTGAGTGCAGTGGACGAGGGAGGACAGGCGGACTTGGACTTCTTGTTACTTACAGAAACACTGCGCCGACTAGGATTGGTTCCAGTCGGTGTCCGGGGTGGCGCGGAGTGTCAGAGGGAACGGGTACTTCAGGCTGGACTCGGCCTGCTGCCGGCCATCAAGACAGAGAGAACGGTTACACCCTCTTCAGAAATTCAAGCTTTACCATCAGTAACGGTGGAAGAAAAAAATCCGCCTGAACCATCAGACAATGCGCCAAGTCAGGCGGCCAAAGTAGCCTCGACCAAGGTGATCGCCCTCCCCGTTCGCTCCGGGCAACAAGTATTTGCTCCTGAGGGAGATTTGGTTATTCTCTCTTCGGTCAACGCCGGCGCAGAGGTTCTGGCGGCAGGTAACATCCATGTCTATGGTGCTCTGCGGGGCCGGGCTATGGCCGGCATACATGGAGATACGACAGCCCGGATATTCAGTTTGCAGTGTAATCCGGAACTGGTTGCCGTCGCAGGTGAATATGTGGTGAACGAGTTGCTTGATGATAGGCTTGTTAACCACAGTGTCATGATCTCTCTTGTCGAGGGTTGTTTGAAATTTGAAGTTGTCGGTTCGTTCAATCCTTCTTCATGAACGAGCTTTAATAATAGCAGAAACGGATGTCATTTATCATAATATGATTGAACAGAGATTTACCGATAAATCGGAACAGAAATTGGCCAAAGTAATAGTCGTTACGTCCGGCAAAGGTGGAGTGGGTAAAACAACAACCAGCGCCGCTTTTGCAGCAGGACTGGCGGTACGCGGATACAAAACAGTTGTTATTGATTTCGATGTCGGCCTGCGCAACCTCGACTTGATCATGGGGTGTGAGCGAAGGGTCGTCTACGATCTCCTCAACGTCATTCATGGTGAAGGCTCCCTTAACCAGGCCTTGATTAAGGACAAAAGGGTGAGCAACCTTTTTATCCTGCCAGCCTCGCAGACTCGCGACAAGGATGCGTTGTCGATGGAAGGCGTTGGCCAGGTGATTTCAACGTTGCAGCAGAGCTTTGATTACATCATTTGTGATTCTCCGGCCGGCATCGAGAAAGGGGCAATGACCGCCATGTATTTTGCCGATGAGGCCCTGGTGGTGACCAATCCTGAAATATCCTCGGTGCGCGATTCAGACCGGATCATCGGCATGCTGGCCAGCAAAACCCGTCGGGCAGAGCAGGAACTTTCACCGGTAAAAGAGCATCTGGTGATTACCCGCTACGATCCGATGCGCGTCAATAAGGGTGATATGCTCAGTGCCGAAGATATCCAAGAGATTCTCGCCATATCTTTTCTCGGTGTCGTGCCTGAATCCAAGTCGGTACTTGCCGCATCCAACTCGGGGGTTCCGGTTACCCTGTCCGATGAGAATGATGCCGGCGAGGCTTATTTCGATATGGTAGACCGGTTTCTTGGTAAAGATCTGCCGTTTCGTTTCATGGATGCCCCCAAAAGAAGTCTCTTTTCCCGCTTATTTAGAACTCAATAATATGAAATTTTTTGATTTTTTCCGATCTAAACGGCCAAGTTCCGCATCGATTGCCAAAGAGCGCCTACAAATCATCGTTTCACATGAGCGGAGGCGTCCGTCTACTCCCGACTTCCTGCCGCGGTTGCAGAAAGATATTCTTGAAGTGGTAAGAAAATATATCCAAATCAACGAAAATCAGATCAAATTGTCGGTGGACCGAAAAGGTGACTTCGAGGTACTCGAACTTAATATTTCTCTTTCCGATCCGGGGGGAGCCACAACACCGGGGCGCACAAGTACCAAGTAAAACCCATAGTGTTGAGCAACATGCCGGAGTAGATTCTCAGTGTTATAATAACTAGTGTAAGTGTTTTCTGCGCATTGATTTTGTTATGAACTATCGCTATTCTGTGTCTTGGCAAGCGGATCGCTGAGGTCGTTGTATGCTGCTGCCCCGATTTTTTCGCCTCCGGGGTTGGCTTCAACAGGAATAGAATAAAAGGAGAAATAATATGATGCGTTCTATGAAATGTACCGCTGCACTTTTGGCTTTGCTGATGATGATGGTGATGTCGCTGCAGTCTCATGCTGCTGATGATGAAACAAAAGGTCTTTTTGTTGTCGTCACAACACCTGACGCGCAGACGCAGATGATGGCGATGGTCCTGTCGACGCAGACGATTAATCAGGGCAAGAGCGTCCGTATGCTCCTCTGCGGCCCTGCGGGTGAACTGGCCGTAAAAAACAGTGAGCAGACCATGCTCAAACCGCTCAACAAATCTCCGCAGATGCTTCTTCTGGGGTTGATCAAGAGCGGTGCTACTATAGAGATGTGCCCGCTTTTTCTGCCAAATAAAGGCACAGACGCGGCCGTTCTTATTGACGGCGTAAGCATTGCTCAACCTCCTGTCGTTGCCGAAAAACTTCGTGAAAAAGGTATCAAGCTCTTTACCTTCTGAGTTTCGCCATTCTCTCCCCGCCCTTACAGCGGCTTGTCACAATCAGGCCGTGCGTAAGGGCATAGATCGCCTCTCTGCATTTCCCCGACAATTCTCCTTGGTTGGGGTGGCAGGAAGTATGGTATGCCTTGGAGCAATAGAGATGGAGAAGACAGATCAACCACTAATTATTTTTGACGGTGTATGCAATCTTTGTGAGTATTCTGTACAATTTATCGTCAAAAATGACCATCAAGCAAGATTTAAGTTTGTGTCTGCCCAATCGGATAGAGGGAAGGAGCTGCAGCGCCTGTATGGTGTCGATACTCTCAAAGATGGCACCGTCATCCTACTTAAAAATGACCAAGTATATATCAAGAGCGATGCTGCTGTGGAAATAGCCAAGGATCTCAAAGGCCTTTGGAGATTCCTGCATGTTTTAAAATTTATCCCAAAGCCGGTCAGAGATCTAGCTTATTCAATAATTTCAAAAAACAGGTATCGTTGGTTTGGCAAAAAAAATGAGTGTCTGCTTCCTGATAAAAATATAAAGGAGTAGCTTTACGATTCACTGAATTACCATCCACAGCAGACCGGCCTTACACGCAGAGGCAATGGCCGTTTGCCTCGACCTTTCAATCCCCAGCAGGAATCGCTGCAGTTCCAAAAACATTCTGGAGGGTATGATGAAATTGCCGATAGCCCGTGTTAGCTGTTTTACGGCGTTGATTGCCCTGCTGCTCTCCGGCTGTTCGGTGAAGACACACCAGCCGGTATGGCCGATGGAAATGCAGCCAACGGCATCAACACACGCAGCACAGCTTCTCCTGGATACGGCCATGGCCAAGTTCAATAGTGCAGCGTCCAGCGAGGATGTTCTTGACTCCATGGACGCTTTCAGAGATGTGCTGCAGGCAGATCCGGGAAACCGGGAGGCGTACACCTACCTCTGCAATCAATATATTCTTCTGGGCACCGCATACACCGCAAAACGCCGCGAAAAATCCGCATATTATAATCAGGCAATGATGAACTGCGAGCTGGCCATGTATACCAATCCTCTCTTCCGGCAGGAAGTGGATAACGGCAGCAGGCCATGGGAGGCGGCCCACACGCTGGAGGCAAAAGAAGCCCCGGCCATGCTTTTCTGGGTCACGGCGCTGCAGTATGAATTCAAGGAAGCCATGCCTCTGCCCAGTAAAATGGTGAATGTGCGCTGGATGCAGTATGCCCTCGTCTTTTTAGATCGGATCAGGAAGGTTGCCCCCCTATATGGCAATGGCGCTGTCGAATTGGCCTATACTGTCAGCTACTGCGTCCTGCCCGGTTTTTTCGGCGGAGACCGGCAGGAATGTTACCGCTATATGGATAAGACCGTCGACAAAAGCGACGGTTTTCTGCTGGGAAGATGGGCGCGCGGCCGGTTTTTTTATCAGGTCACCGGAGACAGGGACGCGGCCCGGAGAGATCTCCAGTGGGTTGTTGAACAGGATGCCACGCAGTACAACGATGCATTGCCATGGCGGGTCCATTTTCAGCAGGATGCCGCACTTGAGCTTTCCCGGAAGAGTCATTAGTGCGTATCGGCACGGCCTGCCACAGCCTCATAGGAGGCTGTCCGAGAATAGGCTTTTTGTTCAAAATCAAGGCGTTTAGGGAAAATAAGCACAGGCATATAGTTAATATCGGAGTCTACGCTTACCTCCGAGCATTATTTTTTCTAAACAACGAAGAGTTTGGGCAGGTAAGCGTAGACTCCGAAATGGCATTCTCGGACACCCTCCTAGTTACCTGACGGTTTTGTAAAGACCTCGTTCCAGGAAGAGTTTCCAGAGGGATGCAATTGTCTCGACGTCATGACCTCCCTCTGTGCGTATGACCCTGTTTTCAGTAATGACGGTGGAGAAAAGATCTTGGCCCTTGACATATTTATCGCCGCGGCCGTAACTGTGCAATATTGGTATGGTCTTTTCCCCGTCGACTCGATCCTTTATCCAGTGCCAGAACATTCTTTCCCATTGATCATCCGGATCATACCGCCCCGGTTGCCATTGCTGCACTCCGCCTGCGGCGATAATCTCGTCGAGAATGTCATCATAGCCGAGAAAGGGGGCAATAAGAAAGATCCCGTCGATGTGTTCAGGTCGCTCCTTGAAATAGAGCATAGAGCCCAGACCACCCATGGACACACCGACAAGCCAGATATTGGTGTAGCCCTGACGGGTTGCGGGCAGGATAACGTCTTCATGGAGCCGGTCTATTAACGTTCTTTTCGCATAATAGGCAAAATGCGCATTTGGTGCGACAATATCAAAAGGAATCCCTCTGTTTTTCACCTCGTCAACCATGCCGGCATCAGCAAAACTGCGGTTATTGCCCCCCAACCCGCGCATAAAGACAAAAAGGTTTTTGCTGGGAGCGGTTTGATCATATTGGTATTGAAGCGTTTTCATTGGCTTGTTGGCAAAATAGGAACAGGAAGACAAAGGCAGACAGCAGAAAAGCAGGAGCAGAGAAGCGAATTGTGTTTTCATAACCACCCTGTTGAGGTCTGGAAAAGGTTATAGCGTACATTTTTCACCACCGCATTATGGCGTATATATACTGAAAAGAAAAGTGTTTTTAAAACCATCGGCCTGGAGCTTCTTTGCGTCAATTTTTCCATATTTAGTTTTTTGCATTTTTACGCCGCTGTCAACAATAAGGGCCATATCGCATGCGAAGTGGCTTTTATGCCCTTGCTGGCGACAATTACTCCGGGTTTCTCAACAGACCAAAAAATGTGAACAAACAATCAGGCGGGATATTTGTCTTTTCATCACAAAATTGTAGCTTGTCCCGACAACTATTCATAAAATTCCCTTGCAAAAAGAGTTACTTTGTTCCACGTTCTTCTCGCGACCTTCTTGAACAATCTCACAACATTGCAATACATTCAGCACTTTAATTAGAAAACCTCGCCTTTCATATTATAACTTTTTACATTTGGCCTGCATTTTGCAAAGTAGTAAATATCTTTTGTAACTACTCGTTCTATGAAAATATCATAATAAAAATAGTGAAGAGAGACAATTTCTGTAAACACTCATATCAAGGGAGTCACCAATGAAATGTAACATATTGTTTACCTTTTTACTTTTGCAGATCTTTTCCGTCGTCACCGTTCAGGCACAAACCATTCACCTGTCGGTGGCCGCGAGCATGACAGATGTCTTTCAAAAAATGATAACTGATTTTTCCGCAAAATATACCGATGCCGAATTCCTGCCGAACTTTGCCTCTTCGGGCAGCCTGGCTAAACAGATTGAACAAGGAGCGCCGGCTGATGTCTATGTTTCCGCCAATCCCAAATGGATGAAATATCTGGTTGAAAAGGATCTGATTGCGCCAGGTACCGATCGCATTTTTGCCTACAATCAATTGGTTTTTGTCGGAATGAAAAAATCAACGGAGCTCTCCCTGGAAGGACTCACCGGTCTTAACCTTATCGCGCTTGGCTCCCCACAAAGCGTGCCGGCTGGCCAGTATGCCAAACAGGCCATGGAGCATGCCGAAATATATGCAACATTAGAAGAAGCAAGGAAGCTGGTCATGGCTAAGGATGTTCGCCAGGCTTTAATCTACGCCGACCGGGGTGAAGTGGACGGTGCATTTGTCTACAAAACCGACGCGCTTCTTGCCAGAAACGCGCAAATCCTCTTTGTCGTGCCCGAGGATTACCATGATCGGGTTTCCTATCCAATAGCTTTAACCAATGAGGGGGCAAAAAATGAGTCGGCCAAAGCGTTTTATGATTACATCAACAGCCCAGAAATACAGGCTATTTTCGCTCAATACGGTTTCGAACCACATCGTTAATCAAATCCCTATCTACCAAAGAACAGGAAATGAATATGTTGTCCCTTGCCCCAAATGATATTACAGCAATTGGCTTGTCTTTACAGGTGGCTGTAACGGCAACGATAATTACCCTACCGATAGGATTCGCCGTAGCTTATCTGCTGGCAATGACTGATGTGCGCGGCAAAGCGGTCTTGGAAGGTATTGTCAACCTGCCGCTCGTTCTGCCGCCGGTGGTAACCGGCTACCTTCTGCTTCTGCTCTTTGGTCGCAATGGCTGGCTTGGTCAATTGCTTCATTCCTTTGGCATCAATATTATTTTCACCCTGCGGGGTGCGGTGATTGCCTCCGCGGTCGTTGGTTTTCCCCTTCTTGTCCGCTCTATCCGCATCGGCCTGGAGGGAATTGAAAGACAGTATCTGCAAGCATCCAGAACCCTCGGGGCAAAATGGTGGGATACCCTCTTTACCATTACCATCCCCCTTTGTAGCCGGGCTATCCTTGCCGGGATGACCCTGATGTTTGCCCGAAGTCTTGGTGAATTCGGCGCGACCATCATCCTGGCCGGTAACATTCCCGGAGTGACTCAGACCATCCCACTGTCTATTTATCAATATACCAGCACACCCGGCGGGGACAGTATGGCCTTGTCGCTTTGCCTGGTGTCCATTGTTCTCTCTTTTGTTGTGCTGCTGGTCGGCGAAGCGGCAAACCGAACCCTGGCAAGGAGATAAGACGTGCATCTTGAGGTCGATGTAATAAAAAGTTTTGCCGAATTTCAGTGCCGAATCAAATTTTCCCTGGACACTGAAAAATGCGGTATCTTTGGTCCATCGGGAAGTGGTAAATCAACATTGATGTATATGCTCGCCGGCCTGCTGTCACCGGATGAGGGGCACATAAGCCTCAATGGTCTGACACTCTTTGACCACAAAGCAGGGATCAACCTTCCTCCGGAAACAAGACGGGTGGGGGTGGTTTTTCAACATGCCCATCTCTTTCCACACATGAGCGTGGAAAAAAACCTGTTCTACGGCATGCACAGAATACCTGCCCGGGAAAGAACCATTGATCCCGACCAATTGCTGCGCGTCCTGCAGGTGGATCAGCTTCTTGGCCGCCGAGTGACGAAACTGTCCGGGGGAGAACGTCAGCGGGTAGCGCTGGGCCGAACCATTCTCGCCTGCCCACATCTTATCTTGCTCGATGAACCTTTATCAGGCCTGGATGGTATGTTGAAATATCAGATCATTCCCCACCTGCAGCGGGTTTTTGCGGAATTTTCCATCCCCATGCTCTTTATCAGCCACAGCCTGCATGAAATGCGCATGATGACCGAGGAAGTCCTCGTTATGAAGCGGGGGCAGGTTGCCCGACAGCTTTCGACCGAAGAGCTGGCTCGCACCAGCCTCGGCAGCGGGGGCAGAGGCTACACAAATCTGCTGCAGCTCGATGCGCCGGAAGATCTCGGCAAGCTCATGAGCTATCGCTGGAAAGGCGTCACTCTGATGTTGGTCAAGACTGAAAATCGCTGTGCCGGTCAGTTCGCCCTGAACAGCAGGGATATTTTGCTGTTCAAAAAACATCCCGAGGCAACCAGTGTGCGAAACATGCTGCCCTGTATCGTCCGCAAAACATATGAAACAGACTGGCTGGTCGGCGTCGAGCTTGATTGCGGTGGCAATACCCTTATTGCCGAAATCGTTCCCCAGTCACTGGAGGAAATGAATATCCGACCGGGAAGCGAACTCATAGCCGTGTTCAAGGCCTCGGCATTCCAGCGGCTCTATGACCAGGAATTGCAGGTCTAGTCCCTGGTGTCTAATCTCATGTATTCTTGCCCGAAGATCTGTAATCACAACATTCCGGCCATATCAGGAGCTTGTCCGAGAAGAGGCATTTCGGAGTCGACGCTTACCTGTTCAAAATCAAGCCGCCGGCAGGTTCTTCTGCCGTCCAAGATGAACAGGATCAAATCTGGTCAGCCCACAATTGTGCTCTATTTTGTATAAAACTTTGCGGATTCCTCCGACAGAAACAATCTTTTTTTTACATACGATCGGGATTATGATATTACTAACATAAATGTTTTGGCCTTCACAAACAAAAAGAATATCATGACATTTATGTGATCAACAATGAAAAAACATGCCATTGTTGTCGTTCTCTTTATCATACCGCCAATTGACCACATTAAAATACGCTTACT
>CAYPPR010000003.1:20612-134057 GCA_964412665.1 uncultured Desulfopila sp. | reverse complement strand
TGATATTGCCGGTACCGCCTGGGATTTTACGGAAAAATCCTATATCCCCGGCGGTCCTTCCGGGGTTGGCGCAAGAACGTTGCTTACCCTGCTCAGATCATGGGAGAACGGCATAGCGTCACATAATAATTCATGAAATCGAGCAAGTGGATGGGAACCGTTTTAAAAAAGAAGGTAATGTCAAGATGCATCTTGTCGTTGCAAGAAAGAAAGCAGAGGAGCAAGGTTGCAGAAGATTCTGGTGGTAGATAATGAAAAGATCGTTTGCGATACTTGTCATATCCTTTTCAAGCAATTGGGTTATGAGATAGTTTGTGTCAATGAAAACGAGGCTGTTGCAAAAGCGCAGTTGGACAGTTTTGATCTGGCAATTATCAATACAATCCTTTTTGAGGTGACCGGGGTTGCTCTCTTCACACTGCTGCGACAAGTAAATCCAGCCATCATAGGCATACTTATTACCGAGAATGCCTATCTTGATCCGGTAACCGACATACTGCACAATGGATTTAGCAGGGTTTGCAGAAAGCCACTTGATGGCCGACAGCTGGTCGAAGCGGTACGCGAGACCCTGAAACTTGCAGAGCTTCGCGAAGGTGTTACGCGCAGAAAAATATTATTACCTCTGTATAATCTGGGCCAAAAATTCATTGCAGCAGAGAGTGAGCAGGAAATATTCGAAGAATTGGCGGATGCGATAGTAGAGGAAGTGAAAGTACCTGCGGTATCGGTAATGATGTTTGACGAGAGTGTACTTTCTTTGAAAATTGTCGCATCTCGTGGTCTGGCTTCGAGGTATGTGGAAAATTTACAGATAAAATCCGGCGAGCAGATCGCCGGTAGAGTTTTTCAGTCCCAGCAATCAATTATTCTCAATAAGGTCAATGAACAACTGAACCCGTATCTGGATTTCATGAACCGCCGGGAACTCTCCGCCGCAATGTCATTTCCCATTGTCAGCAAAGGCAGAGTACTGGGCGTTCTCAATGTCAGTGAAACCAAAGAGGGAAAGTATTTTCGCGATGCCGATATTGAAATGCTGTCAATCATTGTCGATCAGGCAATGATGGCTCTGGAAAATATTCGTACCACCCGGGAAAGGGAAGAAAACAGTAAAATCAGGGCGATGCTCGAACAGTATGTTTCCCCGGAAGTATCAAATATGCTGGTAGAAAGTAAACAGGATCTGCTCGATGTAGGGCGCGTCGAACCGTTAACTGTTCTTTTTGCCGATATTCGAAATTTCACCTTGCTTGTTCAGCATCTGGAACCATCGCAATTGCGCATATTTCTCAATAGTTTTTTCGACATGTTCGGCAACATTGTTTTTTCCCACCAGGGGATGCTGGATAAATTTATGGGCGATGCTGCCCTGGTGATTTTCGGTGCTCCGGTGAAAATAGATAGCCCTAATGTCGCGGCGGTCTCGGCTGCGTACAATATTATGGTTGCATTTGAAAAACTGCGTATTTCTTGGCAGAAAAAGCATACCATTTTTGCCAAGGTGGGTCTGGGGATAGGTATAAGCAGGGGGCCGATGTTTCTTGGTAATGTCGGCTCCTCGCAGAGGCTCGATTATACCGTCATTGGGCCTGATGTTAACATCGCTCAGCGGTTAGCGTCCAAAACGGCCTATGGGCAAATACTCCTTACCGACCGTGCTCAGGCAACATTAGGCGACAGCTTTTCGGTCAAGATGCAAGGCAGCATGTTACTGCGGGGGATGGAATCCGAGGTTGTTGTCTACTCTTTGTCTGTCGCCGCTTTATCGCAAGAACAACAGCCATAATACGAAAGACGGCTATGCCGATTAACGAAGCAAAAACAGCATTTACATCTCAAAGTCGACAATCCATGTACCTCCGTCGACAGTTATCTCGTCGAGGTGGTGGAGTTGCTTCCCCCGCCTTGTTTCCGTAGCACCGTTCAGCATGATCTCACCATTCTGGATCCTCAACTTCGCCTCAAACCCATCTTGAACGAGATCGGCAAGTTTTAAAAATTGGCCGAGCCGAATCGGGAGCTTTTTTACCTTTATTCTTTTATCTTGAGCGAGCATTATTTTTGATCTCCTGTTGGGTCGGGGCACTGGCGGGGAGGGTTGATTGTAAAATTGTTCAAATAATTCAATTATTATGTTATAAAGTATTATGTTATGAAGTTACGATGTTGTTTAAATCACGTAGAATAATTTTACAAGGGGGTTAAAATTATGCAGATGAAATCAGTCGGCAAGAGCGTTGTCAATTTTTGTGGTGGAATTCTGCTGATGGGTCTGATGACTGGATGCATCAATGGACTTACCAGCAAAACAGGAACGACTGTGCCGCCGATAAACGACGAACTGGCTCCTGTGACGACCATGGTAGAAAGCTACGGCGATATTGAATTGCCCCTTGAGATGACCTTGATAACCGACAAGAGCATAGCGATGCGCACCGATTCCTTTCAAGGTGGTATTCACAGTTACAGCGGCCGGGTTCAGATTGGGTCCCTAAAGGATTATCTCCTTACTTCCATGCGCAATAACAAATGGAAACTGGTTGGTGAAGCATCCTATAAAAACGTTATGCTTGCCTTCACCAAGCCCAATAAAACATGCATGATTGTTTTATCTGAAGGAGTAACCGGAACATTAGGTAAAACCCAGGCTGATTTTTACGTGACGGTCGACGTGGCGGCGATGAACCGAACCAGTACGTTTGGCGCGCCGATCAATCAGTGATATATCAATCAGTGATATTATAGTGCGAAAGGAACTTATATCCCCTCGTGGGGTATGAGTTCCTCGGTACTCCATCTAACCGTATCATGACCACCCTGATGTACAATGGACAAACACGTTGCTTAGTGAATTGTCAATTCTATGTAGGGGGGGGAGGTAGGTCCTCCACCGGGTGTCGCTGAAAACAAAAAAAGCCACCTAGAAAAAAAATCTAAGTGGCTGTAATTACTTGGTGACCCCAAGGGGACTCGAACCCCTGTTACCGGCGTGAGAGGCCAGTGTCCTAGGCCACTAGACGATGGGGCCCAATGGTGCTGTTTTATAACTGACCCTGCGGGGCTTGTCAATACTTTCTTGCCGGGAAAAATAAATAGTAAAGATACATGTTGTCGAATTGAAATATTTCTCAACTCGACTGTTTTTTGTCGGATATTCGTTCACGATTTCCTCGATTAAACAGCTGGGTTGATTTTTTTAGCTGTCGTGCTACGTCCGGAACAAGAAATTCTTTTCCACAGCGCCATCTCCAGTTCCCTGTGGCAACACCTGGGCTATTCATTTTGCAATCGCCACCAAAACCAAGCACATCCTGTAGCGGAATGATGGACAAAATGCTGATGGAAGACTGGGCCAGGAAGATCAGATCATGATGTATACCCCGTTGGTCAGAGCTATCTCGATTGGCTATAAGTCGGATATTCTCACGTTGCTGGTCATTGAGTTTATCACTCATAAACCACCCAAGAGTTGTGTCATTGTCATGGGTTCCGGTATAAACGATATATGCGGGTGAGGTGAAATTATGGGGAAGAAAACTATTATCCGGATTGCCGTCAAAGGCAAACTGCAGCACTTTCATTCCCGGAAACCCTAGCTCGTCGCGCAGTATTTCCACTTCTGGGGTTATGATGCCGAGATCTTCAGCGACAATATTGAGAGGGCCGAGTTTATCGAAAATTTTCGTAAAGAATTCTTTTCCCGGACCTTGCAGCCATTCACCGTCTACCGCCGTTTCGCACTCTTCGGGGATGGACCAGTAGGATTCAAAGCCACGAAAATGATCAATGCGCGCAATATCGACCAGAGTAAACAGGTGGGCCAATCTGTCCGCCCACCACTCTATTAGTTTTTCCTGTACCAGTGTATCAGGGCTTTGCCAGTCATAGAGAGGATTTCCCCATCGCTGGCCGGTAGCACTGAAATAGTCCGGTGGGACACCGGATACATGTGTCGGATGAAGATTTTTACGGTTTAAGGTGAAAATCTGCTGATGGGCCCAGACGTCGACACTGTCGTAGCTCACATAAATAGGCAGATCACCGAAAAGACGTATTCCTTTAGAGCCAGCATAGGTGTGCATAAGCTGCCATTGCCGGAAAAATTCAAATTGCTCGAAACGATAGTAGTTTATACGTTCGGCATGTTGCTGGGAAAACGCACGGAGAGCCTCGGCTGACCGGGTAGCTAGTTCACGTGGCCACGAAAACCAGCCTGCTTCGTGGTAAAGTTCTTTGGCAACCATGAAAATTGCGTAATCATCAAGCCAGGTGTTTTTCGTCAAAAAAACTGCATATTCAGGCGAATACTCCGGACGGAATTTGCTGAACGCCTCTTGGAGCAGATTCTTTTTATATACCGCCACCTGTTGGTAATCGGTAAGGTACGGTGGAAACTCCCGATGATTTTTGAGGCTTGTTCGAGAGATGAGCCCCGCCTTAAGAAGCAGGTCGGGCGACAGCAAAATTGAGGAGCCGGCAAATGCCGAACTGCTCATGTAAGGAGAATAGTCAAAGGGTTCGTTGGTCGGACCTGTCGGCAAAAATTGCCAGTAACTTTGATCGCTTGCAACAAGAAAGTCGATAAAGTTATAACTTGAGGTGCCGATATCGCCGATGCCGTAGGCAGACGGCAGGGAGGTTATGTGGGCGAGAATTCCGCTTGATCGTCGATTTATCATTGTTTCGTCACAATTGGAGAAGTTTTTTCGTAGAAGCTTTTTCCTTAAGAATGATGCCATCGCTGATGGCTAAAAAATAAAAGCAGGAGCGTTCCTTGTATCTCATACTATCGATGCTATAATATAAGCTTGTAAAATAATGACCGTGGGAAATTTTTCCAGGGCTTAGCGCATGGCAGATTTTAAAAATTGCTTTTTATGTTCAAATGCTGTAATAGTACGTTCTTTTGAAAACTACTACATGCTAGCGAGGTCTTTCTCGTCGGCTTTTTTTTTGTCAAAAAAATCATTAAAAAATCGCCTAATTGGTTCTCTTGAGACTATTGGAACACTGCTCTAGGGCATCTGTACAATAGATAGTCTTTTTAATTCAAGAAATGGAGTGGTTGTCTGGTGCTGCCTGAACTTAAAGAAAACCTTCTGAAAGCAGGAAAAGAAGAAGGCTGTATTAGTTTTGATGATTTAAATGAACTGTTGCCGGATGAGATAAAAGACCCCAACGAAATTGAGTCTATTTTTAACTTTCTCGGTGCCCATTCAATTGAAATAGTTACCGTGGAAGAGGATGGCGAAAAACGTACGTTATCCGGGGAAATATGGGAACGAAACGACAGCTCAAACTCTAATGTCAGCCAGGATGACGAGATGAGTTTGCCCGATGAGGACACTCATGAAGCTGAAGAGACGACGACCACTTATCTCAGGGAAATGGGGCGGTTTGATCTTCTTACTCCTGAAGAAGAAGCGAAATATAGCAAGACCATTCGACAGGGTTTTGAGGCGATAATAGCCGCAATTCGTGAAGACACTTCCGGCACGAAAGAAATCCAATTGCTTCGAGAACGGATAGATCTCTGGGAAAAACGCGATCCGACCCTTAAACCGAAAAAGCAACAACTTAATTTCATGCGGTACAACGTCATCAGTGCCGCAAAAAAATACACAGATATTCGCGACCTTTTCGAATTACAGGCAAAACTCGAAGCATACAGCAGGTCTATTGAAGTAGCTAAAGATACCATGATCAGGGCCAACCTGAGATTGGTTGTCTCCATCGCCAAACGTTATATGCATCAAGGTTTGACACTGGCCGATTTGATTCAGGAAGGTAATCTTGGTCTGATGCGCGCGGTCTTCCGTTTTGATTATACCAAGGGCAACAAATTTTCCACCTATGCCAGCTGGTGGATCAGACAGGCGATAACCCGGGCTATACTCGATAAGACCAGAACAATTCGCCTGCCTGTACATTTCCTTGAACTGCGAAGCCAGTTTTTCAAAGCTTTTTACGCACTGTTCAAAGAACTTGGCCGGGAACCGACTCCTCTTGAGATATCCAAGGCAACGAACCTGCCGATGGACAAAATCCTTTCTATTCTTGAGGCGTCTCGCGAGCCGATTTCTCTTGAAACACCAGTGGGAGATGATGACTCCACCCTGGGTGATTTTCTGGAAAACCAGGAGTCACAGTCACCCTACGATGCGGTTCAAACACGAGAATTGTCCGGACGGGTCAATGACATCCTCGAGACCCTCAGTGAACGAGAAGAGAAAATCATTCGCCTGCGTTTCGGCATTGGCGAGAAGGCGGAGTACACCCTTGAGGAAATCGGCAAACTCTTTAATGTCTCCCGGGAACGAATCCGGCAGATAGAAAAGAAGGCCTTAAACAGGTTGCGTCATTCCAGTCGTCGTGAAAAACTCAAATTTTTCATAGATTGATCACATCTTCTCTATTGAAAAAGCCGGGTTAAAGCCCGGCTTTTTGTTTTATCATGGAAAATTATATATATAATGCAGGATTGGGACGCATTCTCGAAAAGGTAAAAGCAAAGGAAAGACTCAGCTTCGACGAAGGTCGACAGCTGTACAAGAGCAAGGATATCATTGCTCTTGGCTACCTCGCCAATATGGTGCGCAACAGGTTGAACGGCGACAATACCTACTTCATCTATAATCAGCATATAAATTATTCCAACATCTGTACCAACCTGTGTAAATTCTGCGCCTTCGGTCGGGAAAAAGATTCTGAGCTCGCCTATGAGATGAGTGTTGAACAGGTGAAGCAGAAGGTGAGGGACCGTCTTGATGAGCCGATAACCGAGGTACATATGGTCGGTGGTATACATCCGGATCTGCCGTTTGTATACTATCTGGAGATTCTACGCGGGATCAAAGAGGTGCGACCTGCATTGCACATTCAGGCTTTTACCTGTGTCGAGATTGCTCATCTGGCCAAACTGACCGGAAAGTCAGTGGAAGAGACGCTGGAACTGCTCATTGAAGCTGGGCTTGGTTCCCTGCCGGGGGGAGGGGCGGAGGTTTTCAGCCCGAGAATACGTCAGTTGACCTGCGAGAAAAAAATATCCGGCATGGAATGGCTGGAGATTTCCAAAATTGCCCATAAAATGGGTTTACATACCAATGCGACGATGTTGTACGGTCATATTGAAACCGTTGACGAGCGTCTGCAGCATCTACAGGCGCTGCGTGAAACCCAGGATGAAACACATGGTTTTCTCGCCTTTATCCCCCTTTCCTTCCATCCGAAAAACACCGCCATGTCCGACCTGTCGAGAACAACGGGGATCGATGATTTGAAAAATGTGGCCGTTGCTCGCCTTTTTCTCGATAATTTTCCGCATATCAAGGCCTATTGGGTGATGATTGGCCCGCAGATGGCTCAAATTGCCCTTGCCTTTGGCGCTGATGACATGGATGGAACGGTCAAGGAAGAAGTCATCACCCACATGGCCGGCGCCGAAACGGACCAGGCCATTGGCAGTGGCACCCTGGTGCGGCTGATCAAAGAAGCCGGTCGCGTGCCCGTGCAGCGTGATACCCTGTATAAGGTCATTGAAGTTCATCGGTAGCCGACGAAGGAGTGTGGAACAGGATGCAGCTTGAAACGATAATCGACAAAGTGGCAACAGGCCGACGTGTCAGTGACGATGATTACCTGTTCCTGGAAAAAGAGGCGAATCTGTATCAGCTCGGCTTCCTCGCCGACACTGTCAGGCGGACAAAACATCCTGAGGGGCAGGTTACCTATGTCATCGACAGGAATATCAACTATACCGATATCTGTATTTCCGCCTGTAAATTCTGTGCTTTTTTTAAACCTCCCGAAGATAAAGACGGATATCTGATCACTTTTGACGAGCTGGCGGAAAAAATTCGTGAGACGCAAGTTCTTGGCGGTACCCAGATCCTCCTGCAGGGAGGGCTGCATCCAGGCCGGCCATTAGCCTATTACGAAGAGATGGTCAGCTTTATAAAGGCTACCGGAATCCATCTGCACGGCTTCTCTCCACCGGAAATCTGCCATTTTGCCAATATCTCCGGTCTGCCGGTTAAAACAATTCTGCAGAGGCTTATTGCGGCAGGCCTCGGATCAATTCCCGGCGGCGGTGCGGAAATCCTCAGTGATCGCGTGCGGCAGCTCATCGCGCCGAGAAAATGTACGGCAGACCAGTGGCTTGACGTTATGGAAGAAGCGCATAGCCAGGGATTACGTACAACGGCGACGATGATGTTCGGCCATGTGGAAACGAAAGAAGAACGTCTCGAGCATCTCCGCAGACTTCGGCAGCTGCAGGACCGTACCCATGGTTTTACCGCCTTTATCCCATGGCCGTTTCAACCTCGCAATACAGTGCTGGCTGATGTTGAAAAAACGACCGCGCTGGAATATCTGCGTATGCTGGCCCTGTCGAGAATTTATCTGGATAATTTTGATAATATCCAGGCATCCTGGGTAACACAGGGGCCGAAAGTCGCCCAGCTTGCCCTCTCTTTTGGTGCCAACGATTTCGGCAGCACGATGATTGAAGAAAATGTGGTGGCCGCCACCGGGATTAGTTTCAGATTGTCTGAACAGGAGATCAGGCGGCTCGTTAGCGATGCCGGTTTTCTCCCGATGCAACGGCTAATGGATTATACTCTTGTCAAATAGGACAAAGGGGTCATTCCTTGTTTTCTCCATCCGAGTGAAGGGAGTGCTTCGCTGCGATACTTCCGGCTTTGACTGCAGGTAGAATCATGCGCATTTTTTCCGCCCCGTGGGTTGTTCCAATTGAGGGACCGGTTATTCAGTGTGGCAGCATTGTCGTTGCCGACGGCCGAATCGTCGCTCTCGGCAAACGAGATGACATCGTTCGCATCTATTGCCATTCCCCGGAAACTATCTATAGCTGTGTCCTCATGCCGGGTCTTGTCAATGCCCACATGCACCTCGAACTGAGTCATCTACAACCGGGTCTTTGCCTGCAGTCGGGAAATAACTTTACCGACTGGATCGATGCACTGATCGAGAGAAGAGCGGCTGAAAAAAATTGTCCGGGAAAAATTGTTGCCCGCTTCAGAACAGCCCTGCAGGATCAATATTACCAAGGAGTGGTGCTGCTTGGGGATATTGGCAACGAGTATTTTGACGAATTGCATGGGCAGAGAGGGGAGTTGCAGCCGCAGGTCGTCAGGATGATCGAATACCTCGGGCCAAACCGTGATGCCTGCCGGGAGGCACTGGACAACCTGAAATCTCTCGATGAGAGAATAAGTGCAACAGGGCATGCACCGTATTCAACCGCGCCGGAACTGCTCGTGGAAATCAAGAAGCGCTGTAATCGGCTAGGGCATGTTTTTTCTATCCATACGGCCGAGAGTGCGGACGAAGGAGGGTTTCTTCGAAGCGGTACCGGATGTTTCAAAGATTTTCTGAAAAAGAAAAACAGTTGGGACGGGCTGTTTTCTCTTTTTGCATCGGGCTTCCCAGGGACCGTCAATTATTTTGATCATCTGGGCATTCTCGATGAGAAAACTCTGCTTGTGCATTGTGTCCATGTCTCTGACCAGGAACTCAGCTTGATAAAAGAACGGCGCAGTGCTGTCTGTCTTTGTCCAGGCAGCAATCAGTTCCTTGGCGTCGGCACTGCTCCAGTCGAACAAATGGTGGCACTCGGTCTCTTGCCGGCATTGGGCACAGATTCTCCGGCCTCCAATGAAGCCATAGATATCTGGCGGGAAATGACCATCCTTGGCAAATGCCACACAGATCTTGAAGATGCAACTGTTCTGGCTACGGCCACTCTGGGCGGGGCTCAAGCACTTGGTCACGGCGTTGATTACGGTAGTCTGACAGTTGGCAAAAGAGCAGAATTTCTCCATGTATCGTCTATCGCGCTTCAGGGTTGCCGTGATGGGCAGCAGCTTGTAAAAGAATTGGTTTCAGGAGGCAGACCCGCGGAAATCAGTTGGGTGTCAAGTGATCATGAATGAGACGTCAACAGCGAGAACAACAGAGGTGGTCGACATGAAAGAATCAGTTGACATCATTGCCAGAATTGGCATGGTGAACTATCTCAACACGGCACCTATCCATGAAAAATGGAAGAGTATCGTCACTGCCAAAAATTGGCAGCTCGTGGAAGCCCCCCCGGCCGCCTTGAATCAAAAACTGGCGGAAGGGCACATCGACATGGGCTTTGTCTCCAGCTTTGAATATGGCCGACACCCGGAACGATACAAAATTCTTTCCGGACTTTCCATAAGTGCCAATGGACCTGTGGGCTCGGTGTTTCTTTTCTCCCATGTGCCGATGAATCAGCTAGATCAGGCTCCTGTCTTGTGCAGCGCTCAGTCAGAGACCTCAGCCGCTCTGGTGAAGATCATTTTGGAGAAATTTCAAAAGGTTCAACCTTGCTATTCGATCGGCGATCTGGAGACTGCTGCTGCAGGAAATTTTCAAGCAGTGCTGGCCATCGGTGACGATGCCTTGAGGTTGGTTGAAAAATCCACCTATCTTTATGAATATGACTTGGCGGATATCTGGAAACGTCAAACAGGACTGCCTTTTGTCTTTGCCGTTTGCGCGGTCCGTGAAGAGTTCTGTGCCCAGCAGCCGGAAATGCTCGCGGAAATACACCGTCAGCTCATCAGGTGCCGTGACGAGGGGAAAAGAGATCTGGCCGCCATCTGTGAAATCGCGGCATCGCGCATTCCCATGTCGAAAAAAAAATGCTATCAATACCTTACGGCAATAGAACATGACCTTGACGGCCAGAAGCGAAAGGCCCTGGAGACGTTTTTTGACTTCCTGATAAAACGTGGAGATATTGATAAGGCAGCCTTGCCACTAAAAATATTTGCCAACCTTCTCTAAGGAACAGCTGTTAAGCTGATACGTTTTGCTCACTCGACGCTGCTATGAATTAAACCAATGACGACACAAACCAAAAAACAAAAAATCCTTTTAGGTGTTACCGGGGCCACCGGTATGCTTTTTCTACGATCCTTTCTTCTCTCTCTGGTAGAGCTCGATGTAACGATCCACGGAATATGCTCCGCAGCCGGCAGAGATGTGCTCAAGATGGAACAAGGCCTACAGCCGGAACAATTACCGGCGGTAGCCACATGGTTTTCCCATGAAGATTTAGCAGCGCCACCGGCTTCGGGGTCGAGCGATTACACCTCGATGGTCGTCCTCCCCTGTACCATGGGGAGCTTGGCTGCCATTGCCGGAGGTCTGTCGGTCAATTTGATACATCGTGCCGCCGATGTCATGCTCAAGGAGCGGAAAAGACTTGTCCTTGCGGTCCGGGAGACGCCCTTGAACAGAACCCACCTGCTCAACATGCTCACGGCCCATGATGCGGGTGCGGTTATCTGTCCGACCATGCCCAGTTATTATCTGCAACCAAAAACGCTGGAGCAGGCTGCACAGAGCTATTCCTGGCGTCTTGCCGACCAGCTTGGTCTTGCTATACCCAATCGAAAAAGATGGAGAAGTTAGCAATTATCAAAGCAAAGATAAAAATTTTATTGGAAATGATCCAATTTAAATTGACTGTCTTTGCCCTGCCTTTTGCCTTTACCGGTGCCTTTCTCGCCTCGCGAGGTATTCCGGATATGCGTATTTTTTTCTGGATCCTGCTGGCCATGATCGGAGCGAGAACATGCGCCATGGGCTTTAACAGGATTGTCGATCGGAAGTTCGATGGGGCAAACCCGCGAACAGCAACCAGGGCGCTACCGGTAGGTGACATCAAACTTCATGAGGCGTGGGCAATGGTGTTGCTGTCCGGATCTCTGTTTTTCTTGGCCTGCTATAATCTCAACCAGCTGACTTTACTGCTCGCTCCCTTTGCTCTTGGTCTCACGCTGTTTTACTCACTTACCAAGCGGTTCACATCGTTTTGTCATCTTATTCTGGGCGTGGCGCTGGCCTTTTCTCCTTTGGGTGGATGGGTGGCCGTGCAGGGCAATCTGCTGGACTATCCTTTCGCTCTTTCTCTGGGGGTCATTTTCTGGGTGGCCGGTTTTGATACCATTTATGCCTGTCTCGATGCCGATTTTGACCGGCAGACGAAGCTGTATTCCCTGCCTTCCAGGCTGGGTAAGAGAAATGCCTTTCAGTTAGCCGGCTTTTTCCATCTGCTGGCCTTTGTTTTCTTTACCTTAACCGGTTACCAGGCTGGGTTGAATGTTTTTTACTATATAGGAATCATTTTAGCTGCGGCGGCATTGCTGTATCAACATATGCTTGTCAAACCCGAAGATTTATCGCGCATTCATGCCTCATTTTTTTCGATGAACGGCTTTATCAGCATCACTCTTTTTGTAGCGACCTGGTTTTCGCTGGCTACTCTTAAATAATGAACGTGCTGAAAATAAAACAAATTGCCATTTTATTCGCCGTGTTAGCGCTTCATTTTAGCGTCACCAAGGCCGACACGAGTGCCACCCAGGCACCTCGAGCCATTGATATTCCTTTAGGGATTATTGACCCTCGACTCCTACCGATAGGCTACTCCGGGCAGGAAAAACTCCTCTACGATGTTTCCTGGACCGGAGGTATAAAGGTAGGCGAGCTGTCTCTGGTGGTTACCGAGCTTCCCGAAGTTGACGAAGGATATCAAATCAAGGCCGTTGTCACGACAAAAAACGGAGCCGTCAATCTCATTTACCCGATTGAAGATGTCCATGTAACCAAAGTACGGGGGTCCAAAAGGCTGCCTTATCATTATGAGATCTGGCAGAAAGAGGGATATAGATATAAAGCACACCGGGTGATCGAATTCAATCAGGAAAAAAGATCTGTTCTGTACATGAAAAATGAGAAACTTGAAGGTATCTATCCTCTCGACGGAGAAACCAATAATGAATTCTCCTCTTTTTTCAATAGTCGCCTGATGCCGTTTGACATCGGCGATAAGTTTGTCGTTCCGACCTTTGCCGACAAAAAGAGGATGGAGGTGCTCGTTCATGCGGTATCAAAAGAAAAATTGGCTGCGACGATTTTTGGCCCGGTGACGACTATGGCGATCATGCCGATTCTGACTTTTAAAGGTTTATATGATAAAAAAGGGGATACAGTAATCTATTATACCGATGACGAATGCCGTGTTCCGGTCCGGATTACTTCAAAGATTATCATCGGCTCCTTGACAGCTGATCTGACGGCATATAAAAATCCTGCTTGTCAACGGTATCCTTCCATCCAAAAGAATGGCGATAAGTCGCATTAAATAATAAAATAGATTGTAAGGAGTAGCAGAACATGACAACACCTGTAACAAAAACCGATTTTCCCTTACTGATCCTCAAGCACCGCGGAAAAGTTCGTGATATGTACGAAATACCCGGCCATGACGATAAGCTCCTGATGGTGGCTACAGATCGTATCTCGGCCTATGATGTCATTATGGATGACGCCATTCCGGGCAAGGGGGCGGTGTTGACCGAGCTCTCCCTTTTCTGGTTTGATCTGCTGCAGGACATCGTTGAGAATCATCTCATTACCGCCGATGTCGCAGAGTATCCAACAGTGTGTCAGCCCTATGCCGAGCAGTTACAGGGCCGGTCGATGCTGGTGAAGAAGACCCGGCCGTTGTCCATTGAGTGCATCGTCCGCGGGTATATCTCCGGGTCTTTCTGGAGCGCCTATACAAAAGATCCGGTCGTTTGCGGCTTTCAGTTACCCAAGGGGATGCAGGAGGCGGATAAGTTTCCGGAACCGCTGTTCACCCCCTCGACCAAGGCTGAGCTTGGTGACCACGACGAAAACATTTCATTGCAGCAGATGATGGATATTGTCGGGAAAAAAAGAGCCGAAGAGATAGCCGATATCTGTCTCGCTTTGTATAAAAAAGCGGCAGACTATGCCCTTGCCAAGGGCATCATTATAGCGGACACTAAATTTGAATTGGGTGAGTTTGACGGCCGACTGATTTTAATCGATGAAGTACTGACGCCTGACTCGTCACGTTTCTGGCCGGTGGACCTCTATGAACCGGGAAAATCCCAACCGAGTTTTGATAAGCAGTTTTTAAGAGACTACCTTGCCACCTTAAGTTGGGATAAAACGCCACCAGCGCCGCCTTTACCAAAAGATATAATCGAGAAGACGAAGCAGAGGTATGAAGAAGCCGTGCAAAAAATAACCGGCAAATGATGCGTTCAAGAGCGATGAACTCGTAAAAAATCGGATTTCAGAATGGCGTCGTAAAAATTTTTGCAAAAACACTTTTGGCAAGCTCGTGACCTGCAAAACCAGGGCGGTCTATGTGTTGCACTACAGACAACCCTGGTAAAAGTTTTATGGAAAATTGCTTCAGCATGAAAGAAAGAGGCACAATGGTTTTTGTGGCCTGCTGCAGCTATTGCCTCTCAACACAGAATTTCAGAACGGCATCAAGCGATTGATCGTTAAATTCGTATCCCGACTCCAGTAGAACTTTCGGGGTGACGCGACTGCTGCTCAACAGCATTTCATCGGCCATTTGGCCGAATACGAGTCGTGCCATAAACGTGGGTATTTTAAACGGTGTCGGTCGATTGAGCGCTTGGCCAAGAGCTTTTGTCAGTTCCACATTGGTGGTCTGGATCGGCGAGACGACATTCACCGGACCGCTGATATGATCTCTGTCTATGAGGAAACCGACAATTTGCACGAGATCTCTTATACTAATCCAGCTGATGTACTGTTTACCGCTACCGATCACTCCGCCTAGGCGTGCTTGAAAAGGCGGTATCATTTTATGCAGGGCGCCGCCTTTAGGGCTGAGGATCATACCAAACCGAAGGTTTACTACCCGGACGCCCATTGCGACCAGACGCTGGGTTTCGTTTTCCCATTGCCGACAAACATCGGCTAAAAACCCCTTGCCGAGAGAGCTGTTTTCGTCAAGTATTTGATCTCCCCTGCTGCCATAATAGCCAATGGCGGAGGCACACAGAAAAACGGACGGTTTTTCTTGCAACGTGGAAATATAGTCAACCAGTCCCTTCGTTCCTTCGAGCCTGCTTGACAGGATCTGCTGCTTTTTCCTCTCTGTCCAGCGCCCTTGGGCGACATTTTCTCCGGCAAGATGGATAACGGTCTGAAAAACAGTGTCCGAATTCTCTAAAAGATCGGTGGTCGCCCAGAAATTATCCGCCTCAGCCACCCGATTGCGTTTAAGACATTCTATAGTGTGTCCTTGCTTGAAAAGATATTCGACAAGGGCGCTGCCAACCAACCCGGAACTCCCGGTAATAAGTGTTTTCATAATTTCTTGTCCTTACGAAGGGCCGTTTTTAGAGGGGAAGCTGGGCGACAATTTCATCGCAGACTTGATCCTGGGTCAGATTTGAGCTTTGCACGGTTATGTCGGCATATTTTTCATACAGTATCCGCCGTTCTTCAAAAAGATTCTGGAAACTCTGATCCGGCCTTTTGGCCAGCCCTCTGGTTTCATAATTGTGGATGCGTTGCTTGAGAGCGGCAAGATCGGCGTGAAGAAAAACGACAATCCCTCCACTCTTCAGGTGCATCATCGCCTGCTCACTGTAGGCGGCACTGCCTCCTGTGGCTATGATATGATTTCTGCATCGGATGCCAAGGAGCACCTCTTGCTCGATCTCACGAAGAGCCATATGACCTTCTTTGTCAACGATATCCTGCAGGCTCCTCTTGTTCAGGTTCTGCAAAAGAATATCGGTATCAAGATATCTTTTCGCCAGCATTTTTGCCAGGATAACCCCAACGGTGCTTTTGCCCGACCCCGGCATTCCGATCAAAATGATATTGGACTTTTTACTCTTCATCTTCTACTCCGGATATGTGAATAAGGTAACATTTGTCAGCCTATTGTAAAACAGAGCCTTGTAATAGCAATAGGTTGCCCCTGTATATTTGGAACTGTGACTAAAATAGCAACAACCATTATTTCGCCGATAGTGAGAGAAATAGAATTTTAGTGTTGGGTATGTGTATTGTAATTGTGCTATACTTTTTTTCAGTAATCCGCCGATCTTGGTAAAATAACGTTGGGTAATTCTCTATTTAAACTGGAGAGATAAGCTATGGGTTTTTTCACAAATATTAAAGAATGGTTTGCTTCGACGCATATTCAGGAGCAAATCAAAGATGTTGATTTCGTCGGATTGTTTACTAATCCATGGTTTATCGTGCCTTTTATTGCGCTGGTTCTCTACAGTCTCTTTCGACAGAAATGGAAGGATCTTATTATTATCGCAATATTTGTGGCAATCTGGTGGGTATCCGGCACGAACTATATGAATTCTCTTCTTGTCAATGGGGAGATACAAATCAACAAAATACTGCCGGTAATTTTTGGCGGAGCAGCAGTGCTGGGTTTCGTCATCTATCTCTTTTTTGGCAGATCTGACTAAACGAGATATCTATGCAGTTTCGAAATGGTATTTTTATAATTACAGAAGAAGATCATTGCCCTTTGTATAATGTTCGGGAAGAATTGCGGGTCAGTGACGGCATTCTCAACCTGCCGGCGAGTAAACCGACCTGCCTTACTTTGGCAAAAGAGCTTATAGCGATCACCTCCGCGGACAGCAGCTATGAAAGTTATGCCCATGGGAAAAGTCAGAAGATCAAGTTCGAATGCGGTGGCTGTGACGGACTTGTTCGTTTTGAATTTAAAAAGGATAAAGGTTTCGCTACGTTGCAGATGAAGTTGCTTGCCGCGGCTGAACGCCGAGACAAGATTGAAGGAACGAGTCATTTTGCGGGGCTTTTGCAGTCGGTGAAAATATTTTCAACGCTTTCTCCTGGAGACCTCCTTGATCTTGCCACTTTGCTTGAACTCAACGATATACCGTGGCAATTTCCAATCGCACAAAAAGGTGACCCGGGAGACAGACTTTTTATCCTCTTGTCTGGTAGGGCCGAGGTTATTGATGACCATGGCGTAGCCCTTGCCGAATTAAAAAAAGGCGAGGTGTTCGGTGAAATGAGTCTCTTATCCGGAGATCGAGTTTCGACGACTATCATGACGGTCGAACCTTGTCAAGTCGCCATCATGAATCAGAAGAACTTTCGCCATGTTCTCAATCGTTTTCCCGCTCTCCAGGTATATTTCTACAAGCTTCTGGTGAGCAGGATTACCAAAATGAACATGCAGCGGGCCGAAGAGCTGTCGTCTGGCATGGTTGGCCAGTTATCGGATATCGCCCCGGTGGAACTCTGTCAAATGATAAACTCGAATCAAAAGACCGGCAAGCTCAATATTGAGTTTGAAGATAAAAGGGCTATGATCATCTTTAATGAGGGAGAACTGGTTGATGCCGAATGTGAGATGTTGTCTGGAAAAGAAGCTTTCTACAGAGTTTTGTCCATTGACAATGGTCGCTTTAAATTCACCCATGGTTTGACGGAAAAAGAAAAATCTCTCGATGTTATCGGAGGATTCATGGGCATGCTTATGGAAGGGATGAAGCGCCTTGATGATATCCATTAGCGAGATGTGGCGTAAATATGGGACCAAAAAGATGTCTTTAGCGCTTTTTTGGGGTTGTGGTCGGTTGACCGAAGTGAATTTTGCTTGATAAGGAAATTCTAAATGAACAGAAGGCAACTGAAAAAAGAAATCCTAAATCTCCTGCAATATTCAAGTCTTGAAGAGATTTACCAGCGACTGGGTCACTTCTCCGCCCAGGGTCTTCTTAATCCTCTCTTTATAGCCCTCTGTCATCCAATTGAAAAAGTACGCTGGCATGCCGTGTGTTGTTTCGGTTGGCTTGTCCCGGCTATGGCTGAAAAGGATCTAGAGGCAGCACGGATCGTTATGCGACGTTTTCTCTGGATGCTCAATGATGAGTCTGGAGGAATAGGCTGGGGGGTACCGGAAGCTCTGGCTGAAATAATGTGCCATAGCGAACAATTACGTCAAGAATACCTGCATATGCTGCTCTCCTATATGCGCGAAGATGGAGAAGAGTTATATCAAGATGGCAATTATCTTGAATTGCCGATGCTGCAGCGTGGCCTGTTATGGGGTATCGGCCGATTGTGTCAGGAGCATCGACAGGAGATGATTGAACGTAATATTATTGAAGAAGTGAGCGCGTATCTCGAATCTTCCGACCTGCATGTGGTTGGTTTAGCGATCTGGTGCCTTGGTATACTTGGCGTTGAAGAAGGTGTAGAGAAAATCGAGCGTCTTGCGACATGTGATGAGCCGTTGCGTCTCTTTCTCAATGACGAGATCACGGAGATATCCATGGCCGAGCTTGTGCAAAAAGCTCTGGAGCAATAATGGCGCAACATTTGAGTAGAGCCCAAATTGTAGCCTGCCGAAGAACGCGCGGCCTCTCTTGTCCATCTGTTCCTGTCAGAGAATGCCAAGTGGCATTGGCAAGACTTTGTTCCCACCTAAGGTAAAGCCACCGTCCATGCGCAGGCTTGCACCGGTCATATAGGTAGCCTGTACTGCCAGGAAATAGACAGCATCGGCGACTTCCTGGGGAAAACCGGTGCGGCCAAGGAGAATTTCGCTCTCTATAGATTCCTTTTCCCAAGCAGAGAGAGCTGCCCATCCCCGCGTGTCTTCACCATGTCTGCTTCGAATAAGACCGAGAACCAGCTCGTTGACCCGAAGAGCCGGTGCCGCTTCCCGGGCCCAGGTTTCGGTAAAAAGCTGGATAGCTTTGTTGGCGGCGCTGTATCCGTCATTAAAAAACACAGCTGCCGGCCCGCTTCTCCCGGTGATCCCGGCGATAGAGGATATATTCACCACGGCACCTCCGGTTCTCTCCTGCATAAGCGGCAGAAGGTGGTGAAAGAGAAGCCACTTGGCCTTGACGGTCGTGTCAAATTCGATGTCCCACTGGTCCTCATTGTGTGGCAGATCGTAGCTGCCGTGCACTATCGGCATGCCGCCGCGTTCTATGTTATTAATAAGAAAATCGAGAGACTTGGTCTCTTCCTTGATAAAATCCTTGAGTCGCATAACCTGCTCTTTCACTCGTAGATCGGCTGAAAAGATAAAATAGTTAAAACCTTCGGCGATAAACTCCTCTTCCATTTCCAAGATCGATTCAGGCCAGTCATAAACCGGCAGGATCAGCGTCGCACCATGGCCGGCGAATTTCCGGGCGATAGCCCGCCCTATTGGTCGTGCAGCCCCAGGGATGAGTACCGTTTTGCCATGTAGTTGCATCATTTGGATACTTAGAGAACCGAATTGAGAAGAGGTTGCCGCGGTTCGTCAATGGGCTGATCGCTCTCTGACTGATGCTGCAGGCCGAACAGGGCGAGAATATCATCATCCATACACAGCTGAGAATCATCGGTTGCCAGGATATTGTTGTTGACCGGACTTATTAGCCGGGCGGAAATATATAGTATTTGGTTGGATCTGGAGATTGTCCCAACCAGTATCGCCTGTGCCTGCTGGCCGGGAGTAAGTTGGGCCAGATCCCTTGAAAGAATCGTTTCACCGGATTGAGGTTCAATGTTTAGGGTGCCGGCGAGTTTTGTTTCTCTCACCGTATAGCCGCGCTGGACAAGCCTGGAAGCAATATGTTCCTGAAGAATACGACCCAGACGGGAAGTTTGTCGCAGATCATTATTATCAACAAAAGTGGTGACGAGAACAGGCAGATCCGGATGACGCGGTACAAGTGGAGGTCGGGCTCTTTCCGTCAGATGATCGGCGATAGTGTAGGAAAATTGTATTAAATTTGTCTTGTTACCAAGAATGGTTTCCAGCCGGGTGCCGTTAAAGGAGGTGCAACCACTCTGGAATATAAGTGCGAAAATGAGTGCGAAAGCAAGAGCCACGTTAGTGACGACCCGCCACACCGGTAATTTCGTAGGCAATGAAAGTGATTTTTGGCATCGTCTCATAAGTTGATTACTCGTTAGCTCTCGCTTTATTATCAAAGTTTTAGGGGTTGTGGCTGTACGATCGGTAAGAAATCGGGTATAGAGGCTTGTTCCGAAGGCTTTCTGCTGGAGAGTGTTATTTTTTCAGCTTCCGGCATAGTATCTGTTTTGTCGACAAAGTACGTTAGGCTTTTCGGCTGTTTAATCGATAAGGAATCGGCCGCGGATGCCTGCACTGAAGGCTTTCCACTGGACAGCATGATAGTTTTAGTTTGTGGCACAGTTTCCTGGTAATGGAAAAAGTCTTCGTCATTGATATAGTAAATATCCGATGCCCTGAAGAGATATTGATCCTTACGTACCATTGAGGTTGTGATAATCACCTCGTAGTGCCCGCTCTGCACCAGACTGGTATTGGCAATATCGGTAGCCATGCCCGACGCCAGGACTATAAGCGCACTGGGGGCATTATACAAGACCATTACAGTAGCGGAGAGACTGGTCAGTACTCCCGGCTGCAAGGTGCGGATGCGATCGGTGTTGTGATAAACAATCTGAACTTTGTAGCGTATTGCTATCGCTTTTTCGTCCGGCTGGCTGTTCGTCGGCACGCCGTATCCGAAAAGATTGGTTATCAGGAGATCACGGAAGGCCTCATTAAAGCTGCTTGTTTCATGGGGTTGGCAGGAGATTGCCTCGTCACCGCATGTTTCTTTGACAAAGACAGCTTTATCAACGTTGTCGGTTAAGATAAGCTGGTTGTTGATACGATTAGCCACGTCTGCGGCCAATACTTCCCAATGGGAAGATGCCTGCATTTTTTTCTGCTGGGAATAATGATAACTGACCGGTTCAGGAATCCGGCTGGTGCAACCGCAAAGAAGAAAGGATACCAGAATAAAGGTTGCAAACGACCGCATAGTGATTCTCCGAAAAAATGAGTGTTCTGGTTAAGTAAATTCTCGTATCGTGCCAGGAATTCTTATTCAGAAAGCACTTCTGCTCTTAGGCTTTGGTGGAAAAAATCCCGCCTGGAGAGGCTGGAGCTGTGTTTTATAGAGACTGTATCGGATCGCCGGAGAAAAAGTAAAGAAAAATATGTGACTCCCGACAGCTAACTTGATCTTATGGGCAAGAGGTACTTATAGTATTCTCAAAAGAAAAAAGTCGGTACAACACCTTGTCAAGAGCGACAATCCCACGATGAATCTACACAGTTAACCAGCTATAAAAGATAGCATAAAAGGTAGCAGCGCATAATAATGTCTATTGATCTGCACACACATTCGACGGCTTCTGATGGAACAATGACTCCCGCAGATCTGGTTAAATACGCCCACAAGAAAGGTTTATCGGCTCTTGCGATTACTGATCACGATACTATCGAAGGGATCGATGAAGCGGCTGCCGCGGGAAATATTTGTGGCATAGAGGTTGTGGTCGGCATAGAACTGAGTGTCAAATACTTTGATCATAATCTTCATTTACTTGGCTATCTGTTTGATCCTCAGGATGAGGCGTTGCTTTTGGCCTTAAACCGGTTGCAGACCGGCAGAAAAGAGAGAAACAGGAAAATTATTCTTAACCTGAATAGGCTCGGTTGTTCTATCCAGTTCAGTGAATTGCAAGAATCAGGCGGCTCCGGGCAAAACGGCCGACCACATATCGCCAGGCTTATGATAGAAAAAAAATGTGTTGGTACAATGGACGAAGCCTTTGAAAAGTATCTTGGACACGACGGACTGGCCTACACCTCGAGGTTCGTCTATGGGGCGAGCGAGGCAATTGCTCTTATTCAAAACGCCGGTGGCATCGCTGTTCTTGCGCACCCGTTGCAGCTTGAAAGATCGCTTGACAACTTTCCCCTTTTTGTAGAGCAACTGCGCGATATCGGTTTAGATGGTATAGAGGTATACTATCCAAACCATTCCCGGCAATTTAGAAAACATCTTCTTTCACTTGCTGAAAAGCTCTCCCTGATATGTACCGGCGGCAGTGATTTTCATGGCAGTATCAGACCGGGAACAACTCTTGCCGGCGGAAAAAATGTCACGGTTCCCTCGCAATTGCTGGTTAAAATGAAAGAACGCGCACTGCAAAATCGAATGGATGGCAGAAAAAAATAAGCAACTAAAAGGAATACAATGACAATGCACTCAATACTTGTCGTGGACGATGAGCCCAATTATCTCATTGTTTTATCAGAACTTTTGAAAGATGAAGGTTTTGAAGTCTTCACCGCCTCCGACGGCATGCAGGGTCTGAAGATAGTCGATGATGTGGACCTTGATATTGTCGTCACCGATATGCAGATGCCGGGAATGAACGGGTTGGAGCTATTAGAAAAGATCAAGGAGAAGAACAAAGATCTGCCGGTTATTGTTATTACCGCTTTTGCAGAAATCGATAAAGCGGTAACGGCTATGCAGGCCGGGGCATATAGTTATCTTGCCAAACCGTTTTCCAACGAAGAATTGATTATCACCCTTAAAAAAGGCGCTCAGCACTACTCGCTTATACGCGAAAACACGCGACTGCGCGATGAAATAAAAGGAAAAAGCGGCTTTAGTGGTATGGTGGGAAAAAATCCTAAGATGCTCCAGGTCTATCAACTCATCGAAAAGGTCTCGCCAACCCATGCCTCGGTATTGATAACCGGAGAAAGCGGTACGGGCAAGGAGCTGGTGGCGAAAGCAATCCACATAAATAGCCCGAGAGAATCGCAACCCTTCATTGCGGTGAATTGTGCCGCACTTTCTGACAATTTGCTGGAAAGTGAACTGTTTGGTCATGAAAAAGGTGCTTTCACCGGCGCGGTAGCCATGCGCAAAGGGCGGTTCGAACTGGCTGATCAGGGGACGATATTTCTTGATGAAGTCGGAGAAATCCCTCTGGCCCTGCAATCGAAATTATTACGGGTGCTACAGGAGAAAACCTTTGAGCGTGTCGGCGGGACAAAAACTATTGAGGTTGATGTGCGCATTATTAGTGCATCGAATAAGGACCTGCGGGAGGAGGTTGCCGCAGGCCGGTTCAGGGAAGACCTTTTTTATCGTCTCAATGTCATTCCGGTAACTCTTCCCGCCCTGCGAGAACGGATGGATGACATGCGCCTGCTGGCCGAGTTTTTTGTTGAAAAATACAAAAAAGAACTGGCAAAACCTGACCTGATTATTTCCGCCGATGCCTTGAAGCTGATTATGAAACTTCCCTGGGAGGGCAATATCAGGGAACTGGAAAATACTATAGAACGGGCAGCTATTCTATGCTCAAACAACGTGATCGAGGCCGAAGATGTGCAGCCGGATACCCTGTACAGCGAGGCGCGCCCGGCATGGGGTCAGGATGTCGATCTCCGGCAGATAATTCCAGCAGACGCTGGCCTGAACGAGGTACTCTACGCTATCGAGAAAAAAATGCTCACCCAAGCCCTTGCCGAAACCGATTTTGTGCAGGCAAGAGCCGCCGAGAACCTGGGCATAACGAAGAGTCTGCTCCAGTACAAGATGAAGAAATACCAGATAAAAAAGCGGAAGTGAGTAGCATTCAGTGAGCTTTGTTCTGCTGTCCGGCGGCTGTCTTTTCGCTGGAAACACCCCAGTGCAGCTTGTTGCGCAGGATGGTGAAGTAATCACGGCTTGATGAGATGATAAGTTGCAGAAAATGTTCCGCGGTTTCCAATTCCAGTTCATCGCCATCCTTCATTTCCCAGAAGGCCTGTCCATCGATTATAACCTGAGCTCGTTCGGGGTGACTTCCGGCAATAAAACGAGTCTTGATCCTTTTCTTTGCCGGCAGGATGATCGGCCTGCTGCTTAACATAAATGGACAGATGGGGGTCACCGTGATGGTGGCCAGCCCAGGATAGACCAGGGGGCCTCCGGCTGACAGATTATAGGCGGTTGATCCGGTGGGGGATGAAAATATCAACCCATCGGCTTTATATGTCGTAATATATTCTCCATCGGCCGTGGTTGCGAGGCGAAGCAATCTGTCAAGAACGTTTTTGGTGATGACGATATCATTGAGGGCATAGCGATACTCGGTTGCCTGGCCATTTGCTACATGCCGAGCCTTAAGCATCAGCCGGTTTTCCACTGTTACTTTGCCCGACAGAATACGCTCAAGAGCCTGGTACGTTTCATCTTCAGTCAGTTCGGTCAAAAAACCGAGGTTGCCCAGATTGATTCCCAGTACGGGAATGGCATGGCGCGCTGCTTGTTCGGCAATATGCAGCAGAGTACCATCACCGCCGAGGACGATGATTATATCTAGATCGGCACTAATTTCATTCAGCGAGACGACGATATCACGCTGCTGCAGCCAGACGGACAATGTTGTTGCGTAATGATCGGATCGGGCATCGTCTTTTTTAGTGATAATGCCGACCTTGCGCACCACAATGTTTGTTTCTGTTCGAAAAGGGGTCGCCGTGTAGGTCATTCCATTTCGCCTAGTTGTTTCGATCGAATAACAGCAGATTCGACGATGTCCATAATGATGCCGTGGAAGCCGACTTTTTCAAGAACATGCAGGGCAGTAATTGCCGTTCCGCCGGGAGAAGTCACCTTGCCGCGCAGGGCGGCTGGATGTTCGCCGCTTTCTCTTAACAGTTTTATCGAACCCCACACAGTCTGCAAGGCCAGTTTTTCGCTGACCACCCGGGTTAGTCCCGATTTTACGCCGGCATCGATCAGCGCCTCGACAAAGGAAAAAACATAGGCTGGGCCTGAGCCGCTGAGACCGGTTACGGCATCCAGATGCACCTCGTCAAGGAGAACAACTTCCCCGACGGCAAGAAAAATTTCCTCGGCAGTGCGCAATTCTTCATCGCTGACATTGGTGTTTCTGCTAAGAGCAGAGGCGCCTTCAAGAACCAGTGCCGGCGTATTGGGCATGACTCTAATGATTTTTGTTTCGCTCTTGCCGATCGTCTTGGTATAGAAAGATATAGGCAGACCGGCAGCAATACTTATTATTATATGCTGAGGTTGTATCCGGCCTCTGCAGTCTTCAAGCAGAGCTTTCATAGTCTGCGGCTTGACGGCAAGGATAACGATGCGGCAATTTTCAAAAATCGGCACATTACTGGGGTACGTCTTTACCGTGTAGGTCTGTTCGAGATGTTCCCGTCGTTGATCGTTTGGTTCAGCGACGAGGATATCCTTTTCCTGGTAGAGCCCGGAGGCGATAATCCCTCTGATTAATGCCTCGGCCATCTGTCCGCCGCCGATAAAACCAATTTGCTGTTCCATTATTTTCCTGGGTAGTGTGACATTTTTAGAAGAATGAAGAAGAAATATTTCTATGCAATCATAATCGATTTCAGGTAAATATCAAATTCGACACATTTATTCAATCATATATCTGGAATTCATCTCTGTGCCGGGAGCAGAATTTTCTTTTATCTCGCCTCATCAAAAAAACAAATGAGAGAACTTAATGATAAATAAAGATTTATTAGATATTTTGGCCTGTCCGCAATGTAAAGGACCGGTGAAACAGAAAAA
Organism: uncultured Desulfopila sp.; assembly: GCA_964412665.1. Classification (GTDB taxonomy): domain Bacteria; phylum Desulfobacterota; class Desulfobulbia; order Desulfobulbales; family Desulfocapsaceae; genus Desulforhopalus_A. The sequence goes on along the minus strand of CAYPPR010000003.1, from coordinate 108,741 downwards.
TGAACATGGCCTGATTTGTGAGAAATGCATGCTTTTGTATGAGATAAAAGACGATATACCTATTATGCTCATCGATAAAGCACAAAAATTAGATAAATATTGAGGAATCATTGCAATTCATTTCGAAGAATCGTCATGTGCGTTTGTCACCTTGGCTGCGAACCTGAACTGGAGGAAAGGTATGTCTATAGTGGAGAATTCTCAGCAGTTATTCGAACGTTTCACTGTTAAAGAAGACCATGCCCGAAGCGATTATTTTGCACTGATCAAAGAGCTGGTCGCAAAAAAACAGAGCGAAGGGGAGGAGTGGCAACAGGCGATTGATGCCGCCTATCAATTAGTCCGACAGGAGATTGAAGAAAACCAGGGCAACCCAACGCAGACTATTAACTTTGGCACTTCGGGGTGGCGGGGAAAACTCGGTAAGGATATTTTTTGCCGTTCGGTGGCACTGGTGACTACGGCGATTGTCAAGATGTATGAGGCCGTCGACAGTGAACTGGAACTCCGGGCTCTGCTTGGTGTGGAGAGCCTCAACGAAGCAAGGCAGCGTGGCTGTGTTCTCGGATTTGATAACAGGTTTGCCGGCGAGCTTCTCGCCTGTCAGGTGGCTGCTGTTCTTTCGGATGCCGGCTTTGCCGTACATTACGCGGGAGAATCGACCACGGGGGTTCTCTCTGCTGCCGTACTGGAGCGACGGGCGGCTTTTTCAATAAACCTGACGCCATCCCACAACCCACTTGAATACGGCGGCTATAAATTCAATGCGGCGGATGCCGGGCCGGCAGCATCGGAGATTACCGAGAGGATCACCACCAACGCCAAAAAGCTTCTTGATGGGCAATTTTCCTCTACAACACGCTCTTGTCACTCAGCTAAAGACATCGAAGCCATTGACAAAGTAACATGTTTTCATTCGCTGGATAGCTGGAAGAGTCTCGTTAAAAAAAATAGACCGGTACACGGGCTTGATCTTGATGCGACTGTCGGTGCATTTTTAGAGCGCCAGGACTTGGTTGTTGCTGTTGACTGTGTGCATGGCGCCAGTCGCCTACATATTCGCGAGCTTTTTAAACATTGTTCGAGCAGTCGGTTGCTCCTGCTGCGCGAAAATGGTGATGTGACATTCGGTGGGGTGGCGCCGGAACCATCAACCGCCAACATGCGCGAAGTCGTTCAGGTGCTCCTGGACCGTAAGGAGCCGCTTCGGCTTGGGGCAATCATCGATCCGGATGGTGATAGAATCCGTTTTACCGATGGGAATACGGAAATCAGCATGAACCAGTTTGGTGCCATGGCGTATCACTTTCTCCATGAACATAAGAATAAAAAAGGCATGGTCGCGAAAACGGTAGCCACGTCCAATCTCGCCAACAGTCTTGCCGAAAAATTTGAGGAAGAACTATTTGAACCACGTGTCGGGTTTAAAAATTTCAAACCGGTTATCGGCCGGGCGCTGGTTTATTTTGAGGAATCGGATGGTATATCGATCATCGGCCATACCCCGGAAAAAGATGCCTATATCGGTCTACTCCTGGCCTTGGAGATGATGCTTGTGACCAATATGAATCTCGGCGATTACCTGCGGCAAATTGAAAATGTCTTTGGCGCCTATTATCCTGACCGGGACGCGGTTGAGGTCACGGTGAAAGGCGAGAAACTGCAATCACTTCTGGCGGGGCTGGAAAAGTATAGTAAAAATGCCATGGTCTCAATCGGCGGTCGGCCCAGGCGCATCAAAAATGTGCTCACCATTGATGGCCGGAAAATCGTCTTTGACGACGGTTCCTGGCTGATGATACGCGCCTCCGGGACGGAACCGAAAGTGCGTTTTTATGTCGAATCGAGAACGTCCAGCGGGGCAGCTGATCTAGTCGTTGCCGCAAAAGCTATGCTGCAAGAGATAGGAATATTGTAATTGTCGGCGAGAATACTCTTTACCCATCTCCACATTGTTTTCAGAGAATTATTGCTCGCAGATAAGTGCAGACTCCGATATCAGCCGGCAGGCTGTAAAGCACTAAATGCCGGGTGGGCCGGGAAGCTGGTTGCATTTTGCGGTTCTGGTCTTATTGTCAGCTTGTAACAAAGCATAATTATTATCATATTAAATTCAGGAGTTGAGTATGTGGGAATATACTGACAAAGTGCAGCAACATTTTCTGAATCCCCAGAATGTTGGTGAGATAGAGAAGCCAAGTGGTACCGGAGATGTTGGGTCGCTAGCCTGTGGTGACGCCTTAAAGCTGACACTCAAAATAAATGATGCAGACATTATTACCGAGGCGAAATTTAAAACTTTTGGTTGCGCCAGTGCCATAGCATCCTCGTCCGTACTGACGGAGATGGTTGTCGGGATGTCCATAGAAGAAGCAGCCAAAATCACTAATGAAGATATAGCTAACGCTTTGGGCGGGCTGCCCAAGGAAAAAATGCATTGTTCGGTGATGGGACGTGAAGCGCTGGAGGCGGCAATTGCCGATTATCGTGGCCTGATTTTACCTATGGCGCAGGGCGAGGTGGTCTGTGAGTGCTTCGGCGTTACCGATATAGAAGTCATCAGGGCCATAAAAGAATCCGGTCTGCGTTCCGTTGAAGAGATTACTAACTTCACCAAGGCTGGTGGTGGATGCGGCAAATGTGAAGACAAACTACGTGAAATATTACGAAATACCGTTAGTGATATAGCCGAAGCACCTGCTGTCCAGGTAAAACCGAAAAGAATGACCTCGCTGCAGAAAATAAAGAAAATTGAAGAAGTGCTGGAACGGGAGATTCGTCCGGGTTTGAGGAAGGACGGCGGGGATATAGAACTTGTCGATGTGGATGGCGATTTTGTTATAGTTGCCTTGCGGGGAGCATGCAAGAGTTGTCATAAATCTCAAACGACGATTAAAGAATACGTCGAAAAGAAATTACGTGAACTCGTTCTGGAGAGTCTGATAGTGGAGGAAGAGAATTCATGACCACGGTAAGCGAAAAAGTTGTTTACATGGATAACAATGCGACGACCCGGGTTGCACCGGAAGTAATTGAGGCAATGATGCCCTATCTAGCCGATGAATACGGCAACCCGTCCAGTATGCATACTTTCGGTGGACATGTCGGGGATGCACTGAAAAAGGCTCGACAAAAAGTTGCCGCCCTGCTGGGTGCCGAGCCTGAGGAAATCACCTTTACCAGCTGCGGAACGGAAAGTGATTCCAGTGCGATACTTTCCGCTCTGCGAACCTTTCCGGAAAAAAGACATGTCGTGACGACCAGGGTCGAACATCCGGCAGTGAAAAGTCTCTGTGATAATATTGCCACAATAACCGGTCATAAATACAAGATAACCCGTCTCAAGGTGGACTCGGAAGGGATGCTGGATATGTCCGAATACGAGGCAGCCCTAACAGATGATACGGCCATTGTCAGTGTCATGTGGGCAAACAATGAGACCGGAGTCATTTTTCCCGTGGAAGAAATGGCAAGAATGGCCCGGCAGAGAGGCATTTTGTTTCACACCGATGCCGTGCAGGCGGTTGGTAAGATCGATATCGACTTGAAAAAGCTCGATATCGATTTTCTCTCACTTTCCGGACATAAACTTCATGCACCAAAAGGAGTGGGCGCACTGTACATCAAGCGGGGTACCCTTTTTGTTCCTTTTTTGACCGGGGGGCATCAGGAGAGCGGTCGACGAGGCGGCACGGAAAATGTTGCCTCAATTGTTGCACTTGGCCGAGCATGCGAGCTTGCCGGCGAAAAAATGGTCGAGGAGAATGGCCGGGTGAAAATGCTGCGTGATAAACTCGAGGAAGGCTTGCTTGCCAATGTACCGAAGTCAATGCTGAATGGACACAAGACCCTTCGTCTGCCGAATACAGCGAATATCAGCTTTGAATATGTTGAAGGGGAGGCCATCCTGCTGCATATGAATCGACATGGGATCTGTGCTTCTTCAGGTTCGGCCTGTACTTCCGGCTCCCTGGAACCATCCCATGTCCTTCGGGCGATGGGAGTGCCGTTTACTGCAGCCCATGGCTCGATCCGTTTTTCCCTCAGTGTATATAATACGGAAGAGGATGTTGATTTCGTCGTGGAAAAGATGCCGGACATTATTGCGTCACTGAGACAAATGTCACCCTTTTGGAAGAGGTAAGGCAGACGAAAGTAGTAGAGCCTTCTTTTTTCATTTATTTCTTTGTCGGCAATTTGCAATATACCATATATTTCTGTAAAATCTTCTTACTCTACGGATAAATTGAGTAAGGAGATTTTTTTTGCGTTATTCAATCCTATCCGCAGGAAATTCTTTTAAGAATTTAGTTTGTGTGGTTTGTTTTTAGAATGGTTAGTGCCTTGGGATTTTCTGTCAAGGCACTGAAAACATTTATAGCCAGGAAGATCTTTTGTGGCGGTGTTCCTTTTCGGTTCACAATCCTTCATGTTTAATGGTTACTGAATATGGCAAGACAAAGTACTGTAATGCAGCGAAGATCTTCAATGAAGAAGACGGTCAAGGATCAATCCGGCGCCGGGAAAATTAAGATCGGCGAGCTACTGAGCAAGGCGGGCTACATAACGCCAAGTCAGCTGGAAACTGCAAAAAAAATCCTGCAGAAAAATGGCGGAAGGCTCAGCACGATACTGCGTCAGCTGGAATATATTGAAGAAAACACTGTTGTAACTTTTCTCAGTCGCCAACATAATTACCCGGCGGTTATTATTAAAAACGAACCACCGTCAAAAGATGTCCTGAAGCTGCTGCCTTATGAGCAGGCAAAGGAATTCATGGCTTTTCCCCTGCGCATGGCCGGGAATACCCTGCAGATAACCATGACGGAACCCTCTGACGCCACAGCGGTTGAGGAGTTGCAGAATCTAGTCAACAGAGAATTATCCGTTTGTGTCTCCACTGAAAAGGACATTGTTGAGGCCTATCAAAAATATTACGGTATCGATGAAGCCGAGGCGCAATCCGTTTTGGGCATACAGGAGGAGGTCGAAGAAGAACTCGATATTACCCAGGTCGATGATTTCGGTTCGATAGTTGCCGAGGCGGCAGATGACTTTGAACTTGAGGCAGATAATGTCGATGAACTAGGTGAGCAGTTTGCGGCATCCGATGCACCGATTATAAAATTGGTTAATGGTATTCTGATCAAAGCCGTACAAGAAGGGGTGTCTGATATCCACGTCGAACCCTATGAAAAAACGATGCAGGTAAGATATCGGAAGGACGGGGCACTTTTCAAAACGATGAATCTTCCTCTGACCATCAAAAATGCCCTGGTGGCCAGAATGAAGATCCTTTCCGGCCTGGACATCACCGAAAGACGCGTCCCCCAGGATGGGCGCATAAAAATGCGCATGGGGAGAAACAGGTCGGTCGATTTTCGCGTATCGTCTTTGCCGACCTTGTATGGTGAATCGGTTGTTTTGCGTATTCTTGATAAATCTTCGCTGAATGTTGATCTCACCAAGCTGGGTTTTGAGGTAGAGACGTTTGAGATGCTGAAAAGATGCCTCAAGCAGCCACAGGGATTGCTTCTTGTTACCGGTCCTACCGGCTCGGGAAAGACGGTTACCCTGTATTCAGCGCTGAACTCAATGAACAGTGAGGACATCAAGATCCTCACTGCCGAAGATCCGGTGGAATTTAACTTTAAAGGTATCAATCAGGTAAATGTGCACCAAGAAGTCGGAATGACCTTTGCGGCAGCGCTCAAAGCTTTTCTCAGACAGGATCCTGACATAATTATGGTCGGTGAGATTCGAGATATTGAGACGGCGGAAATAGCTATCAAGGCGGCCATGACCGGTCACCTCGTCTTTTCCACTCTGCATACCAACGACAGTCCCGCCACTATTGGTCGTCTCGTTGATATCGGTATTCCACCGTATATGCTGGCTTCTTCGGTAACCATGGTTCTTTCCCAGCGTCTGGGCCGGAAATTGTGTGCCAAATGTAAGAAAATTGTCGAATATGAGCCGGCAGAACTGATCAGGGTGGGCTTTAAGGAAGACGAAATCACAGATCTGCAAATTTATGGTCCGAATGGCTGCCCGGAGTGCAATAACCTTGGTTATAAAGGGAGGGTTGGCTTTTTTGAACTCATGGAGATAACCGACGAGGTCGGCAAAGCTATCAGCGCAGAAGTTCCAGAAGATCAACTGAGGAAAATAGCCGTTCAGGAGGGGATGACACCTCTGCGTGAAGCGGCGTTGCAAAAAGTCCGGGCTGGTATTACCAGCATTGAAGAAGCGCTGCGGCGAACTGTCGCCCACAAGGAAAGCCTCCCCGCATACATGGTCAACCCTGACGAGGAAATGTACGAAGATGGCGATGTGATCATCAGAGAGGGCAATAAAGATGTAGATTTCTTTAAACTCATTCGTGGAGGGCTTACGGTCATCAAAGGCGGCAAGAAAATTGCAGAGTTAACCGAGCCAGGTGAATATTTCGGGGAAATGGCTTCAATTACCGGAGAGCAGCGAACCGCTTCAATTATATCCCAGGGCAGATCGACAGTGAAACGTTTTCCCGGTGATAAGCTTGAAGAAATAATAGAAAAATATCCTGATGTTTCCAGGTACCTTGTCACAACCATGACGAAACGATTGCAGAAATCCAATCAGATCATCGTCAAACTTGCCGGGGGAGGGCGCAGGCCGCCACAAGGGCCGCCACCTCTGTCTACCAGGTGACCTGCCGCTTTCCACTAGATATGCTGTCCGAGAATGCCCATTCGAGCTATTGAATATCCATGACCGCTGATCCAAGAAAAATGCTATGTATTATTGCGCTGCTCGATGGTCGACCGGGCCATGAGAAACAAACCATGGGCATCCTCCAGGCGCTCCAGAAAAAGGTGGCCGTTCAACTTGTTCGAATGGACGTCAGCGGCGTCTCGGTTCTTGACAAGCTGATACAGACCTGTCGTCTTTATTTGCCCGGCACTGGTTTGTTGCATCCGCCTATGCGTGATGTCGATCTTATGATTGGTACCGGAAGTCGTACCCATCTACCGATGCTTCTCTACAAAAAAAAATATGCAATTCCAGCAATTACCTGTATGACGCCGGCGAGGCATCTAGAAAAACGTTTTGATTTGTGTTTTGTCCCAGAACATGATGGCAGGACAGAAGCCGGAAACATTATGCTCACCGTTGGTGCTCCCACCCAGTCACAAAACAAACGAGCCCACCGCAAAGAGTGCGGCCTGATTCTGCTCGGCGGGATCGATCCGAAGAGCCACCATTGGGAGAGTCGCCAGGTGATAAAAATGGTTAAAAAAATCGTTACAGCGGATAGACAGAAATCGTGGACGATTTCTTCTTCTCCCAGGACTCCGCAAGATGCCGTGGTCATGCTCAAGCAGCTGTCAAAACAGTATAACAATATTAATTTTTTTGATTACAAAGATACTTCTGCCGGCTGGATAGAAGCCCAGTATGACAAAAACGAGGTCGTATGGATTACCGCTGATTCAATCTCGATGATCTATGAGGCATTAACTGCCGGTTGCCGCGTGGGTATATTCCCCATGCAATGGCGGAGCCAAAAAAGCAAATTCAAGAGAAACGAAGACGTCTTACTGGCCAAGAGACTGGTCGTCCCATTTAATTCCAGGGAAGAAGGGCATGGGACCTGGGACGAAAACAGAGAACTCAATGAAGCGGAGCGATGTGCTGAGCGGATTTTACAACAATGGCCGCCGAAAGAAAGAGCATAGTCTCTCTTTTTGACTAACCTGTTTGGTCACTCTTTTTCGAGAAATACTTATGAATCAACAACACGAAGCAAAACCCGAGTCTCTGACGGTCATGCAATTACTGCCGGAGTTAAACAGTGGAGGAATCGAGCGAGGTACCCTGGAACTGGGACGTTACCTTGTACACCATGGGCACACGTCCATTGTCGTTTCCGGCGGCGGCCGACTGGTTGCCCAGTTAGAACAGGAGGGCAGTCGACACCTGCAAATGGCAATCGGTTCGAAAAGTCCTTTGGCTCTAAGCCATATCTGGCCACTGCGTCAAGAGATGAAAAAAAGGCGTGTCCACATCTTGCATCTTCGCTCAAGGATGCCGGCCTGGATTGGTTATCTTGCGTTGAAATCACTTCCCAAAAAATTTCGTCCGCTGCTGGTCACCACATTTCATGGTTTTTATTCGATAAACAGCTATAGCGCCATTATGACAAAAGGTGATGGTGTTATAGCAATTTCTAAAGATATTCAGCAACATATAGATGGAAATTATAACCGGAAAAAAGATGTCCGTCTGATTTTCCGTGGGGTTGACCTCGAATCTTTTGACCAGACCAAGATATCTCGGCGTCGCTTGGACAGCCTCTCGCAGGCCTGGAATATCGATATCGGACGCCCGCTGTTAATGCTGCCAGGAAGACTGACCCGCTTGAAGGGGCAGGATGTTTTTCTGAGAAGCCTGCTTCTTGTGAAAAACACCAGTTATCAGGCCTTGATCGTCGGAGATACGGAAGATAATCCCGGCTACACCAGCGAGCTACACCATTTTATCGAACAAAACAATCTTGCCGACAGGGTCCATCTTGTCGGTCATTGCCATGATATGCCCGCTGCCTTTTTGCTTGCCGACCTTGTCCTGTCAACATCTTCAAGTCAACCGGAGGCATTTGGACGTACGACCATCGAGGCCATGGCCATGGGCAAACCGGTCATAGCAACAGCCCACGGCGGCAGTCTGGAAACAGTGGTGCCAGGTGTCACCGGTTGGTTGGTACAACCGGCCGATCCCGGCGAACTGGCTGTGGCAATCGATGAGGCTTTAACGATGAAGCAGGAACAGCTGAAAGAAAGGGGAGAAAACGGTCGACTCCGGGTTGTCGCCAACTTTACCGCAGAGGCTATGTGCGAGCAGACACTGGCTTTTTACTATGAATTATTGGGTGCCCGGAGCAGCAGTTCGTCGCCTGACAATGCAGACTGAGCAGAGGTCGACTGCTAGTCGCCGATCATTCTTTTTTAAAATGTCGTTCGAGGAAGGCACACTCCTTTGGTGATAAGTCAAATTGTCCGCCAACTTTTTCGAGCAGTCTCCAGCGCTCAATGTCCGGCTTCTCTGTTAATAACTCTGATAATTCCTTGATAGCTTTTTGCATCTTTTCCCCAGGGGGATGAATAGTCGTTTTTGGCATACTCTTTACCTGTGCAGCAGAGTGGGTAATTAATTTAGTCCCTGATCGGTTCAAGGATGAGCCCCGATAAAGGTGGAATGGACATGATCGTATGGAAGGGTGCCTGGGCATAAGGGCTGTCAATTGGCTTGTAGACAGTTTCCTTGCCGACATCCGAGCCGCCAAAAATTTTGTTATCTGAGCAAAATAATTTCCGATACCGGCAATTGTTCGGCAGCCCCATCTTGTAATCGGAGAAGGTTTGCGGCGTATAATTAAACACCCCCACCAGATGGTTATCGCGGTCTTTGCCATATCTGGCAAAGGAAATAATGGAATTATTTCTATCTTCCAGATCAAGCCATCGAAAGCCTTCAGCTGAGAAATCAAGCTGCCACAGAGCGGGTTGTGCTCTATACATACTATTCAACTCAGCGACGAATTGTTGTAACTGACTATGGTAAGCACTTTCTTTCAGCAGATGCCAGTCGAGGCTGCGCTTGCAGTACCATTCCGACCATTGACCAAATTCGCTCCCCATAAAGAGCAGTTTTTTTCCAGGATGCATCCACATTGTCAAGAGAAGTAAACGAAGGTTGGCAAATTTCTGCCATTCATCGCCCGGCATTTTATCTATCAGTGATTTCTTGCCATGGACAACCTCGTCGTGGGACAACGGTAGGATAAAGTTTTCCGAAAAGGCATACATGATGGAGAAGGTAAGGCTGTTATGATGGAATTTTCGATAGAGGGGGTCTTTGGCGAAATAATGTAGGATATCATTCATCCAGCCCATATTCCACTTGAAACCAAAGCCAAGGCCACCTTGGTTTGTGGCCTTGGAGACGCCATAGAAATTTGTCGATTCTTCGGCGATGAGCAGCGTATCGGGATAGATATCATAGACTACGGAGTTGAGGTGTCGGAGAAATTCAATCGCTTCGAGGTTTTCTTTTCCACCGTAACAGTTCGGCAACCATTCGCCGTCATTTCTGGCATAATTGAGATAGATCATCGAGGCAACAGCGTCTACCCTCAAGCCGTCAATGTGGTATTTGTCCAGCCAGAAAAGGGCATTAGCGATGAGATAGTTGCTTACCTCGTTTCGACCGTAATTATAGATATACGTCCCCCATTCCGGATGCGAGCCCCGCCGGTAATCTTCATGCTCATAGAGGGCCGTGCCGTCGAACTGTCCCAGGCTGTGGCTATCTTTGGGGAAATGAGCAGGCACCCAGTCCAGTATGACCCCTATATCATTTTCATGACACGAATTGACAAAATACATGAATTCTTCAGGGGTGCCATATCTGCTGGTGATACTAAAAGGCGCGGTCACCTGATATCCCCATGACTCGTCAAGCGGATGTTCCATGACCGGCATAAGCTCAACGTGGGTAAAACCTAATTTTTTCACGTAAGGAATGAGGATGTCGGCCAGTTCCCGATAGGTGAGAAAACGGTCCGGATCACCAGGATCTCTTTGCCAGGAACCGGGATGTAATTCGTAAATAGACAGGGGACCATCGTATGGCGAGGTATCTTTTTTAGTCTGCTGCCATTGCTGGTCATTCCAGGTAAAGGTGTTCACCGACCGCACAACCGATGCGGTTTTCGGCCGCAGTTCCCCATAGAATTGAAAAGGGTCGCATTTATCCAGGATGTGTCCTTCCTGGGTCTTTATGGAGAATTTATAAATTTCATTTTCCTGCAGATGCGGGATGAAAAGTTCCCAGATTCCAGATGCACCGAGGCTTCGCATTTGATTGACTCGACCATCCCAGCTGTTAAAGCTGCCGACCACCGAGACCGCCTGGGCATTGGGTGCCCACACCCGGAAAATGACACCACTTATATTGTGCAGAACGGTTGGGTGCGCACCGAGATGGTTATATAATTTGTAATTTCTTCCTCCGTTAAAGAGAAATCGATCCTGTTCTCCCAGTTGAATGGGAAATCTGTAGGGATCATTGGTCCGCCAGATAGTTCCGCTTTGAAAATGTATTTCATACTGGTAGGCATAGGGATCCAAAAAGGGATCTTGGAGCTGATGTATGCCCAGGATAATTTCAAAAACGCCGTCTTGATGAATGCACTCCATGACGTGAGAGTCTCCAGCAAGCAACAATTTCACCTGTCGGGCATGGGGCTGGAACGTTCGTAATGTCACCAATCCTTCCGAGGGCAGGTCAAAATGTGCGCCGAGATAGTGAAAAGGATCATGATGGCTACAGCTCAGAATTTTTTCTAGATCACTTTGCATAATTGGTTTGGGTCGGTTTAAAGATACACGAAAAGTTGCCTCGGACAGCCTCTTGGGCTGTTTGAGGTTGTCTGCTGCCCCACTCATTGTAATAGTATGGTATATGGTCTCATTTGTCATGATTAATTTCTCGTTCTTGGTGGATATGCCGACAATGGGTTACTCCCTTGTAGAGTATGGCTCTTGACGCAGAGAACCTAGGTTTGATACTATCAAAGTACACTGAATAAATTTTCGAGACACGAGTGGAACGCGTGGAAATAATAAAAAAATCTTGCATTCAGGGAAAAAACCGCTATGAAAAAAAAATTGCCGCCTGAAAGTAACTCTTTGGCCGGAAGTTTTCTCGTGTCCACGCCGCAAATGCCAGATCCTCGTTTTGAGGAGCACGTTATTTATATTTGTGCACATAATGCGGATGGGGCTATGGGTGTTTCCGTCAATCGACCCAACCATATATTTTCGCTGGTAGAGATACTGCAAGGGGCCAATTTACCGGTGCCGGATAAAATTCTTCCGCCTGTTTATATCGGTGGGCCGGTTGAACTTGAGTCGGCTTTTATCCTCTATCTCTCCGATTACTATGTTGAACATAAGCTGGATATCAGTGACACGGTTTCCCTTACCAGAGAGACAAAGGTCCTTGAAGATATCGCCCGGGGTGGTGGGCCGTCTACTTATCTGTTTATTCTCGGCTATACCGGATGGGGCCCGGGGCAGCTTGAAAACGAACTGGTGGAAAATGGCTGGTTGACCTTGCCGGCAAACAATGAAATTATCTTTAACATGCCCGATGAGCTGAAGTGGAAGGCTGCCGCAATGCAATATGGTATTGACATCGAAACGTTCAAAGATGATATCGGCTACGCTTGACTTCACCGGATGCGTGTTGATTTTTTCTAACTTCCGAGCGCCTTTTGCGTGAAACTCGGGTGAAAGAGATGTATGGTGCCGAAGATCTTTTCAAACGTTTCTCTCAAAACTTCTCATAGAAGCAGGTAAGTGATGCCTTTAGTCTCCCAGATTTTCAGCTGTACACGATGTGGCTACTGCTGTCATGGTGAAACCACGGTTTCACTTGACAAAAGCGACCAGTTGCGAATGGTTGCAGCGCTGGACATGCCCCAAAAAGAAGTTCAGGAAAAATTTTGGCGTGTCACGGGGCAGACGGTGCAGATGAAGACGCCGGATGGTCATTGCGTCTTTTATAAAGAGGGTTGTACGGTTCATAACGGCAGACCATGGCGCTGCGCACAGTGGCCGCTCCATCCATCTATCCTGTCTGATGAAAACAATTTTCACACCATTGCCGCGTCTTGTCCGGGCATAAAAAAAGATGTTGGTTACGAGAAGTTCTGCCAAATTCTCCAAAAATTAATGGATGTTTCCGTTTTAAAATGCTGAAAAAGTTCTTCGGTAATCTTCTGTTTTTTTTTATCAAGCCATTAGGGGTGAGCTGCAACCTACACCCACACAATTACCAATGAAACACCAGCTGCTCTTTCTGGGAAAAATAAAGGATCGATTTATTGAAGAAGGGGTGGGGGAATACGGTTCCCGTCTCCAGCATTACACCTCTTTTATTATAACTATTCTCAAAGAAAAAGGCAGAGGGAGGGGCAAACTCCTGACTGCTGTGGAACAAGGGAAACTGTTGCTCCAGGCGGTTCCCTTGGGAGCGATAATTGTTGTTCTTGATTCACACGGCAAGCAGTTTACCTCGGAAGCCTTTTCCAGAAAAATCGACGAATGGGAGATGCAGGGTATCAAACAGGTCTGCTACCTGATTGGCGGACCGGAGGGACACGCAGCCGAAGTGTTGGCGGCGGCTGATCTGCTGGTTTCACTATCAAAAATGACTTTTACGCATGATATGGCCAGGCTGCTGCTTGTTGAACAACTGTACCGGGCATATACCATCAAGGCTGGCGAACAATATCACAAGTGATGGTGTTGTAAGTTGAAATCCAACTTTTATCACGTTTGTTATGATTTAAACGTTAAGTATATGTCAAAACGGCTATTTTTCATCAAGATGACATGGGATGGCTGGGTCTTAGAGAGTAAAGGTGATTTGCGCGGCCTTTTGACTACAACCCTGTTCCCTGCTTTTTCCCGGGCGATTTCAAGCAGTGCCGCGCTGTCCGGATCACCGCCGACCAGGGAGCGAATGACTCGCAGGGTCTGCTTATTGAGCGACGATTGATTTCGATGGGGGTACATCGGATCGAGATAAATTGTATGAAAGGTTCCAGGTTGATTTTGCAGGTACTCCCGAGTGTCTTTCCGGACCAGATGTAACCGTTCGATGATATCGGCGGTCTTTTCTTCTCCCGCGGCTCGGCAGAGTCCGTCTTTGAGCAGTGCGCCGAGGATCGCTGAACGTTCGCACATCGTTACCCGGCAATGAAGACTGGCCAGCACAAAGGCATCAGCCCCCAGCCCCGCCGTCCCATCGAGGATGGTCGGTCGAAACCCCGGTTTAATCCCAACTGCCCGGGCTATTGGTTGTTTGCTGGTGTGATTTTGTGCTAATCTGTAACCGCTCTTTCCATGCACGAAATCAACAAAGAGCAGACAGGCAGACTTCCGTGAATCAAGAGGCATATGCCGCAGCTGCAGGCCTTCGTGGGTAAATGTCAAAACAAACTCGGTTGATCGACGAGCAACAGAAGAGCTACATGGGAGGTTGAGTTTAGCTGCCAGCTCAACCACTTTTTGTAGAATTGTCGGTGAATCTATTGTAGATGAAACAGATATTGAACTGCATTCAAGCATGAGCTTTTCACTCGCTGATTTAAATAAGGAACAGATATATTTTACTTTGCTCGCCAACTTCTTCTGAAAAACTATCAAGTATACCATGCCAATCAAAAAACCTGAAGTTATAGCTATTATCCCTGCCCGTTACGAATCAAATCGCTTTCGAGGAAAACCGCTGGCCATGATTGCCGGGAAACCGATGATCCAGCACGTCGTGGAACGAGCTCGCGGGGTTAAAATGCTCTCCCGCGTCGTTGTCGCAACAGATGATTCGCGTATTGCCCGATGTGTCGAAGACTTTGGCGGAGAGTTCGTCATGACCGGAACCACCCATGTTTCCGGCTCCGACAGGCTCGCCGAGGCGGCGGAAATTCTCGGGATTTCTGAACATGACATCGTGGTTAACATTCAGGGAGATCAGCCTCTGTTTCCTGCCGAGGTTGTCGAACAGGTGGCGCAACCCTTGCTCGATGATCTGACTTTGCCGATGTCGACCCTTATTTATAAAATCATCCGTTCCGAAGAAATTGATGACCCAAATCATGTAAAAACGGTCTTTGACAGAAACAATTTTGCTCTCTATTTTTCCCGTTCCCCCATTCCCTTTCAGCGCAATCCAGACGACACGATGAAGCCGACTTACTATAAACATCTTGGCTTTTACGCTTATCGCAAAGGCTTTTTACTCTCCTTTGTCGCCTTACCCGAAGGAGAGTGGGAACGATTTGAAAAACTCGAACAATTACGTGCACTGGAATATGGTTATAAAATAAAAGTGACGGTAACTGAGCATGATTCAATCGAGGTCGATACCCCCGAAGACCTGCTTCGAGTAGAAAGGTATCTCCTCGATGGAGCATGATGCATTGACTATTCATCAAATAAAGCCGACAATAAAGGTACACTGATTGAATCTACTGAGACGAGGTTTAATTTGATAGAAGAGAAGCTACGGAACATCCGGGAAGTTCGCCTTTCTCCCCTTGATTTGCTTCCGCAGCAGGATTTACGTGAAAAAATTCTGGATCTTGTGCTGCGTGGAGTCCCGGTCGGAGCCCATGCCGCGGCAAAAGCCCATCTGCAATCCTTTCGGCAGGAACTGTTGTCCGCAAGCGTTGAGAACGTCAAGGTAGTGGTTTTTGGTGGGGGAACGGGACTGTCGAATATTATCGGCGGGGATTCCAGGCTGTCGAGTTGGGCGCAAAAACCGTTTATCGGCCTGAAAGAAATTTTTCCACTGACACGTTCCATCGTCTGTATCACCGATAACGGCGGCTCAACCGGAGAGTTGTTGAAAGATTTGCCGATAGTAGCCATCGGTGACCTGCGTCACGTTTTATTGTCTTCTATTCAGCTCGCCAATTTACAGAAAAAGTATACTATTGATGCCCTGGAAGCGGCGGCGGTGGCTGCAGTCCTGGCCGAGGTCTTCAACTGGCGCTTTGTCGGCCCCCTGGAACGACATCGACCCGATTTTTTGGACCTTGAAGCACAACTCAGCCGGCTTCCACGGCCCTTTGAGCAATTCCTTAAATCTCTTTTCAACTACCTGTTCAGTGATCAGAGACTCCATCCAACCTTGAAACGTTCCCATTGCCTGGGCAATCTTCTTCTGGCCGCCGCTATTTATCGAGAAATTGATCAGGGAATTTCCAATGTCGAGCTGGCCGGCAAGCAAAAACTGCTGCACAAGGCTATTTTCAGCGGCCTGAACGGGATTGCCCAGGCTATCGGTGCGGGTGAAAGGGCCGTACTCCCCTGTACCTCGACACCAGCTCAACTTCGGGTGCTTTATACGAATGGTGTGGAAAGCACCGGTGAACATAAACTCAGTGAAGCTCAAAGGGGTTTCCCCGTCGACAGTGTCGAAGTTGACTACTGTGACACCGTGCGTATTTACGATGAGGTACTCCAGGATATTCGTGAGGCGGATATTGTTATTCTTGCCCCCGGCAGTCTGTATTCCTCCATTATTCCGGTGTTCAAGGTTCCCGGCCTGGCAGATGCCGTCCGGAGTAACCGGAAAGCCTTAAAGGTACTCGTTTCAAATCTTTGGGTGCAGGCCGGTGAAACCGATCTCTCTATCGCCGATCCACAGAGAAAGTTTCATGTCTCGGACATGATTCGAGCCTATGAAAAAAACATCCCCGGCGGCACCAAGGGGCTTTTCAACGAGGTATTGTGCATCTCTCTCAAGGATATTCCTGCTTCAGTCCTGCAACGGTATGCGGTGGAAGGAAAAATCCCGATTTTTTTAGACAGAGAGCAACTCGCGAAACAGGACTATATTCCTGTAGAGTGCGGCGTCTATTCCCTGGACGCGCTGGGCGAAAGAGGCGTCATTCAGCATGATCCTGATACACTGGCCCTGGCCATTAAAGGTCTGTACAATAGCCGGAACTGCTTTAGTGAAACTTTGCACGACTCAGCATATCGTCTCGAACCATTGCCGCCCCCCTGTCAACTTCCGGAGGGTTGCCACATTCAACCCTTTCAGAGGTACATCGGCATTATGAATCGATTGAATACCCTGGAAGTTTCTTTTGTCGGGGGAAAAACCCCAAGAGAAGAAGGGCAATTGAAATCGACTCTCGCTGATATTCTTCTGGATCATCCCATTATTCCCCTGCATCATCTTGAATATTTCGCAGGACTCCACTGTATCGATCGAGAGCATTGGCATCGAGACCAGCAATGGGACAATGTCTTCTCATTTTTTGACCCTGAAGACAAATGTATTAAAATAAGAGCAGATCAGGTGTTCATCAGAGAAAAACTTGAAGTGGCAGTAATGATCGCCTTGGGCGAGTCGCTGCTTGGTAATTATGCCCGGCAAAAAATGATGAAAAAAGTGGAAGTTGACCGTATTCATCTGGGCAGGGTGTATCATCTTTTTCTCAGACCAAGAAAAGAAAGAGAATGTTTTTTTAGCCAAGAGCAGTTATCGACCTTTCTTTTCCTGGCGCGGATGTGCCCAACCAAAGATAAAAATCATTACACCCGCTTGGTCAATAATCATGAGGCATTCACGCCACCGGGGTTATTGATGGGACTTATGTATGCATGGTACATTGATAATCGCTTTGCCAGCCATATTGAGTACAAAATGTCGGTAATGAAAATCAAACAGACGGATCTTATCCCGGAGCAATTGAAAATGGCTGACAGACGACGCAAAATGATTGCCTTTTTTAAAGAGATTGTTTTCAGGTAAAAACTCATTGACGATAATTTATGACCATCAATGTGAAAAAAAGATGAAAATTCTTATTGTAGATGACGACGACAGAATCCGTAATCTCTTTCGTATATGGCTGGAAAGAGCAGGATACGACGTGTATGAAGCCGAAAACGGCCAAATAGGCGTTGAGGTTCAGCAGAGAACCCCCGTTGACTTTTTGATCTGCGACCTCATTATGCCGGTCCAGGAAGGGATTGAAACAATCACGCAATTCAGAGATAATTATCCCGCAATCGGCATTATCGCTATCTCCGGCGGCGGCAAAATCGGGGCGGAGTCCTACCTGGCGGTGGCCGAACAACTCGGAGCATGGCGAGTATTCACGAAGCCCCTCGATATGACATTGCTTCTCGAGACAATCAAGGAATGGGAACGAACGTATGGTGCTGGATAAAATTTTTTTCCTTTGGCAAGGTGATTAAATGATCATAAAGGCCCTTGTTGTCGACAATAACCCCGTGTTGCTGCGCGCGGTGTCCGCCATCCTCAGCCAGGAAGGATGTGCGGTACAAACTGCCGGAACCGGTCTTGAAGCTCTTGAAAAAGTTGATGATTTCTGTCCGGATATTGTCTTTACCGATCTTATCATGCCCATGGTCAGCGGAGAACAGTTATGTCGAATCCTTCGCCATATGAAAAAACATGAGAACATTTTTATTGTAGTACTCTCGGCCATTATAGTCGAAGATCGTGAAAGGATTCTGCTGGAGGTGCCTTGTGATGTCTGTATTGCCAAAGGAAATCTCCAGGAGATCAGGCAACACCTCCGCGAAGCGCTCCAGGCATATAGTGCACGAAATCCCAGTATAACCAACAGGACCAGCAAAGCTGCACGCATTCCACACGGGCTCCAGCCATCTGAGTTGACGGGGGAACTTTTACTGGAGAAACGTCATTTCTCCGATATCCTGGCCAATCTTGAGGACGGAATACTCGAGCTAAATCATCAGGGCAAGGTGGTCTCGGCAAACGATGCCGCACTGAAGATACTAGCCTGTACAGAGGAACTGCTGGTTGGCCGGCCTTTGTTCGAATCGGTAGACTGGGGTGATTTCAGCAAGGCGGTGCAGCAGTGGACGGAGCAACAGCTCATAGCTCTCGGCATGGCGAAATACGCTATTTTTGAAGATACTCCTCTCGTCTTTGGTGAGCGGATAGTCACCGCTTCTTTTATCCCGATCGCTGAAGCCGGTTCTATTTTTGGGTTGTGTATCCTCCGTGATATTTCAAGACAATATAACGCAGAAAAACACCATAAAGAACTGGACAATGCGCTAAGACTGGTGAAAAAAATGGACGCCATGAGCTGTATGGCCGGCGGGTTTTCCCACGATTTCAACAATCTGTTAATGGTGATATGCGGCAATCTTGATATTGTCACACTGCATGGAAAACACCAGAGTAATGAGGAACGAAACAATCTGTTACAGCAGGCGAAAAAAGCAGCGCTTGTGGCTGTCGATCTCACGCGGCAGATATCGTGCTTTTCAAATTTCGGCATAGTCAGCAGGGACAAAGTCAACCTCGAGCACCTTGTACGCAAGACGCTTAAGCACTTTTTTAAAGGAAAAACCGAGTCCTGCCGGATACAGATTCTCAGCAAAGAGTGTTGTATTCACGCCGACCCGGAAGAGCTGTCCCAGGCGATTATCAATGTGTTGCAGAATGCTCTCGAAGCGTCTTTAGGCCAGGGACTTGAGGTGATTATCGGCGAAAATGAATTCACTTCACCGCAGTTAATGTCCGGGCAATACGTACCTGCTGGAAAATATGGTCGCATTGACATATGCGATGAAGGCCGAGGTATCGATCAGGAGCAGCTCTTTAGAATTTTTGATCCCTATTATTCGACAAAAGAACGGGGGGTCTTGAAGGGTATGGGGCTGGGCTTGACGGTTGTCTATGCCATTCTTCGCAATCACGGTGGGTATGTTGTCGTCAGTTCAGAGCAAAATAAAGGCACCACTGTTTCTTTGTATCTCCCTGCACTGCTAGATGACTTGACACCGCATTCCTTAGACTCATCCGACTCGGTTGAAGATCGCTGGGTCCTGCTGATTGAACCGGATAAACAGATGGGGGAAATAGGCGAAATAATGCTTGGCTACCTTGGGTTCATAGTCAGGGTCGCCGGTGATCGCGCCGGGGCGATTGACGAGCTGCAACAATTTATTGACGATCCGCTCCTGCCGCGGCCATTGGTTATTCTTGCTCTTTCCAGCAAAAATGGCGAATCAGCGGTGGAAACCTGCCGAGCCCTGCATGCGATTGAGCCCCGCCTGCAGGTGATAGCCATGAGCGGCAATATTCTTCATCCAATAATGGCCAACTACCGCGACTATGGTTTTATCAATACCATCCCTAAACCGTTTTCCATGGACAGTCTCAAGCATATCACCAATACAGTTTTATATATGTAGCAAGAGGCTTACTTCCAGGGCCGTCTCCCGCCGTTCATGAGCACGATGCCCGCGACAAAAGCGATGACGCCGATGACCGCATTGCCGCCGTGCATCAACACAAAAGACAAGAGACAGAGCAGTACGCCGATGGTGACTTTATTCATTGAATTCCTCAACACTTTGCCAGGGTAACATTCCATTGCTGGTCAAGCTTTTTCGGGGAGACCGGTGCACGGGTTTTAATTTCCGGCGAGAAAAGGGAAATTCTGTATTCATTAACCAGATCCTGAAAGCGCATGAGTTCTTCGACTGCTTCTTCCGGGAGTTCGTCTTTTTTATCCATCGTTTGATGCAATTTTTCCAGATACGGCTGAAGCTGTGCTGATTTCTGCCCGTCTTTGACAGGATTTGCATGGAACCTCTCCAGGCGTATAAGAAGACTTTGCAGCTGTCTGTCGATGTTCTGTATATCCAGCGGCTCTGTGTCCAGGAGCAGATCCACTGGAAAAATATCATTGAGATGGACCTGGAAATCCGCCTCCTTGCAGCTGGGAAAACGCAGCTTGCCATTCTGGGCAAAAATTTTACCTATAGCATCGAGCGCGGTTCGTCTTTTACGCACAAGCGCCATCAGTCCATGGCAGATTTCCTGACCGGCCGCATAAAAACCACGAGCCTCGGTGGCGTTAATATTTTTTATGAATATCGCCTCAGTGACGATCTCTCCGGGGATTGGACCAAAAAGTGCACAGAGAATACAATCGAGCAGTCTGGCGATCACCTCCTTGCGGGTCTGGCCGATGTTCATCAGCCAGATGGAGGAGGGACCAGATAATGCGGTTGTACATAGCTTTTTCAACGCCTTGTATTGGTTGCCAAATTGCAACGTATACAGATACAGGTTGCCTTGCCTGTTCAATTGTGTGGCAATTCTTTTGTCCTTTTCGAATGTGAGCTTGAGACAGCTGTCCTCCGGTTTGGGAATGAGTACCGGGTAAAGCAGGCCGGCAATTTCCCCTTGCGGCGTATAGGTCGGCACGGTGTCGGGTAGCCCGGAAAAATTCCAGGTCGTATGGGTGCTGCCCTGCCAGCGCCGCACCACTTCCTGTTCCGCACCCCCCAGGGTAGGCCCTTGTACCGAGGACCGGTTGGCCTTCTGCTGCGCAAGCAGTTCTCGTAAGTTACGCCCGGCGCATATTTCCTGACCAGTAGTGTCAAAGAGGAGAAATCGAGGCTGCAGGTGTGGAGGCAGATTGTCGGACCAGTCGGAACGTCGAATCAACAGTTTAAACATTTTTAAAATGGATGTTTCGAGCACTGAATATAAACTGCCCCTGCCATACTCCATATCATCGAGTAACCTGTTTACCGTCTCACTGATCGGCACCAGATTTTTTCTGATGCTTTTGGGCAGTGCTTTGAGCAGAAAGGTCAGTTTCTCCTGCAGGAGGCCGGGTACCAACCACTCAAAGGCATCGGCGGCAACGGTAGCGGCAAAATCAAAGGGCAGCCGGAAGGTGACGCCGTCTCTCTCTGAACCCGGTTCAAAATGATATTCCAGGCGAAGCTGCATGCTGCCATAAGAAAAGGTAGGGGGATAATCAACCAGCTCCTTTTCTTCAAGCCGGCGCAGCAGCACATCATCGTCTTGCATCAGCAGGAAGGATGTGTTTCTTTTTTTCTTGAGAAACCGATTAAAGGTCGTCTGGTCATAGACGTCATAGGGGAGTCTCTCTGCATAAAATGCATGCAGGGTCAATTCGTCGGCAACAATACTTCTCACCCGAAGTTTCTCTTCGGCGTCCTGCCATTTTTGTATCAGTGCCAGGTTGTGCTCGAGAAAATGATACGAGCCGTTGAGTTGACCGGCAACTAGTGCCGCCTGGATAAAAATGTCCCGAGCCTCGCCGATATTTTTTTTGTGCCTTTTGCCGTAGTTTACCTTTCGGCCGGCGGCAATAATTAAACCAAAGAGAGAGACCTTTTCGTCGGCAATGACCTGTCCGGTTTTTTTCTGCCAATGGGCATGAGACCAGGAATATTTGCACAGATGCACAGCCACCGACTCGATCCAATCCGATTCAATGGTGGCAACGGTAAGCGCGTAGAGCCTGTTCGTTTCGAGAAACGCTGCGGCCACCAGCCACTGGCCGCCGGTGGTGAACTGGTGTGAACCGGGAAATATCATCAGCTCTTTATTATGCGTGCCCTGATACAGACGGCCCTGTTTTTTGATGGCCAGATTGCGTAGAAAGCCGGCAAGAAAAGATTTATGGATCTGCTCGTAGGAGGCGTCGACGGCGTTGTCGACAAATCCTTCGCGTTTGTCGAGGATTCGCGTTAACTGGGTGTGCAGATCGAACCATTCACGCATCCGCTGGAAAGAAAGAAAATGGGTCGTGCAATATTTTTTCAGCTTGGACCAGGATTTGGTACTGTTTTGCACATCGTGAAACTCGTGCCATATGTTCAGGAGGACCATAAAGTCCGAGTGCGGATGGCCAAATTCCCGGTGGGCGGTATCTGCCTCTTTTTCATGGTCGGCCGGCCGAATACGCGGATCCTGGATAGCCAGTGCCGCCGAGATAATTTTAATTTCCCGCAGACAGTTGTTTTCTTTTGCCTCAATGATGATTCTGGCGATACAGGGGTCAATGGGCAGATCGGCCATGATCCGTCCCCGTGCGGTCAACTGCATCTTCTCGTCTATGGCGCCGAGTTCCCGGAGCAGCCGATAGCCTTCCCGGATGGCATTTTTATAGGGTGGATCGAGAAAAGGAAATTTTTCCGGGTCACCGAGATCAAGAGAGATCATCTGCAGGATAACCTCGGCAAGATTCGAGCGTTTCAGCTCCGGCAGGGTGTATTCGGGCCGGTCGAGAAAATCTTCCTCGGAATAGAGACGGATGCAGATGCCGGGCGCGATCCGGCCGCATCGGCCTTTGCGCTGATCACAGCTGGCACGGGAAATCCGGCTGACCGGCAGGCTGGTGGTTTTTGCCTGAACGTTATAGGTGGAAATACGGGCGAGACCACTGTCAATGACATAGCGGATACCGGGAACAGTGACGGATGTCTCGGCAACATTGGTGGCGACGACAATTTTTACCTGGTTGAAGTTCTGAAATATTCTGCGCTGGTCACCGGACGGCAGTCGACCAAAGATCGGCAGGATTACCGCCTGGGAAATTTTTCCTTCGAGCAGCCGGCAACAATCGCGGATATCCCGTTCCGTCGGTAAAAAGACAAGAATATCGCCTCTCGTCTCACGATTAAAAAGATCGCAGATGGTTTGTACACAGTGCTCGAGCTCGCCGTCTTTTTCGCCGGAGACATCTTCTTGCGCAGGATTATAGCGGACGGTAACCGGGTAGGTGCGCCCTGAAACGGTGATGATCGGTGCGTCATTAAAATGCCTGGCAAAGGCCTCGGTATCGATGGTCGCCGAAGTTATGATAACCTTAAGGTCTTTACGACGGCGCAGCAGTTGTTTAATATATCCGAGCAGAAAATCAATGTTCAGGCTTCTTTCATGGGCCTCATCAATAATAATGACACCGTATTTGGATAACAGTCGGTCCTGTCGCGTTTCCGCCAGGAGGACGCCGTCGGTCATAAATTTGATCTTTGTCGCCGGTGTTGTATAATCATGAAAACGAATTTTATACCCGACCATGTCACCCGCATCTCCTAACTCTTCCGCCACTCTGGCGGCGACGGTCGATGCGGCAATTCGTCTTGGCTGGGTACAGCCGATAAGTAAATTGTTGTCGGGAAGGGCCTCAAGGCACATCTTCGGCAGCTGTGTCGTTTTTCCTGAGCCGGTATCCCCGGCAATAACGACGACTTGATTGTTGATTATGGCTTCGATAATAGATTGTTTATTATCGGCTATCGGCAGGTTTTCGGGGTAAAAAAATTTCATGAAAAAAATAGATGTCGTCTTTAATGTGTGTTAAGTCACTGGCAGAGGTTTGTCCGGATAGATACCATATCTTCTGCTTTTCTATTACTTTAAAATTGAGGTCACTATGAAAGTTCGTAAAGCAGTCATTCCTGTTGCCGGTCTCGGGACCAGATTCCTTCCGGCAACAAAAGCCATTCCCAAAGAGATGCTCACTATTGTCGACCGTCCGACTATACAATACATAGTTGAAGAGGTTGTCGCATCAGGAATTGATCAGATTATTTTTGTCACCAGTGAGGGGAAGTCAGCAATTGAGAATCATTTTGATTATAATTTTCACCTTGACTCAGTCCTGAAAGAAAAAAATAAAACGATTCTCGGCGAAGAATTGAACAATATTTCTAATCTCATAGATATCGTCTCGGTGCGCCAGAAAAAACCACTTGGCCTGGGCCATGCAATCTGGACGGCGCGTAATGTCATCGGCAATGAGCCCTTTATGGTTTTGCTTGGGGACGATATGGTTCTCAGCAAAGTTCCCTGTGCCAAGCAACTGCTCAATCTCTTTGAAGATGTCGGTGAGTCTATCGTCGCCATTCAAAGAGTGCCGATGCAAGAAACCTCACAATACGGTATTGTCGAAGGAGAAAAAATCGACCGGGAAAATACATATAAAATTAAACGCATGGTTGAAAAGCCTGCCCCCGGCACAACCGACTCGGATATGGCCATTATCGGCAGATATATTTTAATGCCGGAAATTTTTACTATTCTCGACTCGACCACGCCGGGACATGGCGGAGAAATTCAACTGACCGACGCTCTGCTCGCCCTGACCAAAAGAAGGGCCATGTATGCCCAGGAATTTGAGGGCACGAGGTTCGATGCCGGCGATAAAATGGGCTATCTGAAAGCAATTATTGCCTATGGACTCAGGCATCCAGCCCTCGGTAAGCAGCTAGAGGCGCATATCAAAGAGGTTGCAGCGACTTTATGATGCATCTGGAGGTCGCGGTAGCCGCTCCACTTGAACAGACGTTGACGTATTCCGTAGCAAAAAGCCCCAAGGCCAACGACCGCCGGCAAAGCTATGTCGGCCGGCGGGTGTTGGTCTGGCTGGGGAGGCGAAAGGTAACCGGCTATGTGCTGGGCGGTGTACCACATAGAGAAAATCCTCCCTACAAAATAAGGGAAATAAGCACTTTTCTTGACGCCTACCCACTCTTTCATGAAAACAGTGTGCCTTTCTATAGATGGGTGGCTAATTATTATCACTATCCGCTGGGGCTGGTTATTAAAACAGCCTTGCCGGGCGGTCTTGCACCAAAGAGTGTGAAAAAGCTCGTGTTGCTGGCTCAACCAGATGAATTTTTAGTTTTTTTTTCTGCCGAACTCCCCGTATGGGGACAAAAACTCTTCGCCGAGAGGGAACTTGGCGCACTGGAAACCGCCGAACTTCTAAGAGACCGGGCCGGTAAAAAGATTGTATCTCATCTGCTTGCAAAAGAAGTGGTCAGTATTAAAAACAGTATGGCCCAGGATGGAGTGCGGGAAAAGAGTGAGCTCTGTTATGGATTTGCTGCGCCGGATTTTTTTACATTGCACGGGAAAGCGACAAGCCGGGAGGATGTAAAAGAGTATCGGGCAATGGTTCAAAGGGAGACGGGGCTTGATCTCAAACTCTCGGAGGTCAAGGCGCTGCAGAGCCTGCAGCATCTTACTGAAAGAACCAACCGCAACACCATCGCTTTGAAAGATCTGCGTCAGGACTATTCCGGTGCGGCAAAGGCACTGACGACACTGGAAGAAAAGCAGCTTGTCATCCGTTCCAGAGAAAGAGTGTTTCGCAGCCCTTTTGGCGAACAACTCAAACATTACCCCCGCCCTGAGCGTCTTACGGGGGAACAGCAAAGCGTGCTGGATAGCCTGCGACTGGCAATCAGGGCCGAAAAGTTCCGTCCCTTTCTGCTGCACGGGGTGACCGGTTGCGGTAAAACCGAGGTGTATCTGAGAGCCGCGGAAGATACCTTGGCACGGGGCCGGGATGTGATAATTCTCGTCCCGGAAATTGCCCTGGCCACCCAGCTCGAGGCACACCTGCTGTCGAGATTTGGCGATCTGGTCGTCCTGCTGCACTCAGGAATGTCGGCTTCGGAACGATTCGATCAGTTTTATCTGGCCCTGACCGGCAAAGCAAAGGTGGTTATCGGCGCCAGGTCTGCTCTCTTTGCCCCCGTCCGAGATCCTGGCTTGATCGTTGTTGATGAAGAGCACGATGCCGGATTTAAACAGGACGACAGCTTTCGCTATCATGGTCGCGACCTTGCCGTACTGCGGGCAAAATACCATGATGCCGTGGTGGTTCTCGGTTCGGCCACTCCTTCAATCACCAGTTATGCCCATGCGCAAGCGGGCAAATATACCCTGCTGACCATGAAAGACCGGGTGGGTCAGCGATCTTTACCGGTTGTCACTCTAGTTGATCTCAACAAAAACGAAGCCAAAGCAGTTAGGGGAATCATCAAACAGGAACTGCAGGATAAATTAACTCAGAACCTGAGCCGCGGCAAGCAGAGCATCCTGCTGCTGAACCGGCGAGGTTTTTCCGCCGTCGTTATGTGCAGGGATTGCGGTACACCGGTGCAATGCAATCATTGTCATGTTTCGCTGACGCTGCACAAAGGCAAAAATAAACTCATCTGTCATTATTGCGGCTTTACAGTGGCCGACAAGAGTGTCTGTCTCCAATGCAGATCGACTGATCTGGTACCGACCGGATTCGGCACCGAACGGGTCGAAGAGGAGATCCGAGAACTTTTCCCCGAAGCGCGAATTATCCGACTCGATTCCGATACGGCCTCCGATCGGAAAAAATTTCTCTCCATTCTGGCCCAAATGCACGAAGGCCTCATTGACATCCTCATCGGCACCCAGATGATCGCCAAGGGCCACCATTTTCCCAACGTGACCCTCGTCGGCGTTGTCTGGGCTGATGGAGGGATGAGCATGCCGGATTTTCGGGCGGCGGAAAGAACATTTCAACTCATTACCCAGGTAATCGGCCGGGCGGGAAGGGGCGATGCGCCCGGCGAGGTCATCATTCAGACCATGCGTCCGGACCATTATGCGATCGTCTATTCACGAGATCACCAATATGGCAAAATGTTTACCCACGAGATGGAACTGCGTCGTCACCCGGCCTTTCCGCCGTATCTGCGCTTAACGGCCCTGCGGCTCCAGGGACGGGTGGAAAAGGAGGTGCAGCAGACGGCGGTGCGCCTCGCCGGATTTTGCCGGCAAACGGTCAAAAAGGAAAAACTCAAAATTACTACGCTCGGCCCGGCGCCGGCACCAATCGATAAAATTAAAGACAACTATCGTTGGCAGATCCTGTTAAAGGGGAGCGATACCGATCAAATGCATGGCCTGTGCATGGCTATAAAAAGTGTGCGGCAGGAACTGATCGGACGACACTGCACCCTGGCGATTGATGTAGATCCGGAAAATATGATGTGATGCAAGACCTTTGAGAACGCCTTAGAAGGTGTACCATTTTTTTTTCGGACTATAGCCGACAACCCTGTTGCGTCCTTTTTCTTTTGCCTCATAAAGCGCTTGATCGGCTTTATTTATCAAATCATTTTTGCTGAAATTATCCTCAGTGGCCGGAGTGCTGCCCGCCTGTCCGAAACTTGCAGTGACGCGATATGTCTCCCGGTTGTCCTGGAAAACTGTCTGTTCAATAACGAAGCGTAATTTTTCTCCAACGACTAAAGCGTCCGCACAACCCGTCTCCGGCAGGACGACGACAAATTCTTCTCCGCCGTACCGGGCAAGTGTATCGTATTCCCTGATGTTTTCTTCTATGGTTTTGGCAAATTCCGCTAAAACAAAGTCACCGACTTGATGGCCATAGGTGTCATTGACCAGTTTGAAGTGATCGATATCAATGAGAATTATTGATATCGAGGTGTTATGTCGCAGTGCCCTTTTAATCTCTTGATCTAAAACATTTTGGAAGTATCTATGATTATAAACCTGGGTCAAACCATCGATGTTGGCCAGATTGTCGAGTATTTTGTTTTTGTTTTCCAGCTCTTTGGTCAGATCTTCAAGGTGAATTTTAGCCATGATAAGCTGTTTATTCATTTGGTCGTAATCGAGATTAATGAGACTCAAACGAATATTTGCCTCTTGAAGTATTTCCTGCACTGATTTGGTGGTTTTAATTTTGAGATTGAAATAGGTTCCGGCCTCTTTAACTTTTGTATGTACCTGCTCAAGAATAGCCTCGATCCCCTCTGCCGTCAGACCAAGTAATTTCCCTGCTTCTTTACGGAACTGTTTATGATAAATCTCCGGGTGGCTTGAGTAAAGAATATTGACCAAAATATCGGCAAGATAGACAGCTCGAACCGTTGCCCTGATGGCAGTGTTTTTGCCGGAATATTTCTCGGGATGATGATGATATTGCAGAGGAATGAGCAACACCTCCGGAAAACCCCAATGCTGAGCCACTTCTACCCCGACTTCGGTATGGTTAATGCCGAAAACGGCTTCCTCCGCGGCAAAAGTATCCTGCTGGTCGTCCTCAACGGCCTGCAAAACCTTGTCATACTCTTTCGGAAATGATCTCGCCAGGATAAGCTCTCCAAGATTCTGCAACAACCCGGAAATAAACGCCTCGTCCGTTTCTGCTCCTTTTGTGTGTTCGAGAATGAGTTTGGCGGTCACTGCGGAAGCAAGAGACTTTTCCCAAAATGCTTCAAAATTAAAGCGACTTTTGACTGTGCCTGCTTTCATGGTCAAAAAAGAAAAAGAGAGCACGAGGCTACGTACGGCATTCATTCCGAGAACACTGACCGCCTGTTTGATCGAACCAATCTGCTGTGGAAAACTGTAAAAGGCGGAATTGGATACTTTCAGAATCTTAGCGGAAAGCGAAATATCCTGGGAAATCAATTCGCCGATATCCGCCAGGGTCGTATCTTCCTTGGAGGCCAGGGTGATCAGTTTCGTGGCGACCGTGGGCAATGTCGGCAATTCATCGGAGAGCAGGATACTTCGCAGTAGTTCATCTTTATGCATGACGCTTTTCCGGTAAACGTTATCGATTATTTTCTATAATCGAAGTCAATCTTCAGAAGATTATATAATTTTCTGAAGTTTAATATCAAGTTTTCCGGGAAAAAGAAAGAGAGGCGGCTAGATTAATAAAGAAAAGGGTGTATCGCCGCCATCGGCGGTAAAGACGATATTCTCTCGTCAAAAGATAGCGATTTGCAAGCGGAAGAAATCGACTGTCACGAAAGATGATTGCTCCCGGGTTTTGTCGATCCACATACCCCTGTATCGTTCTGCTTAAGCAGAGCGCAAAGCAGCACGATACAGGAAAAAGCAGGATCAGGCCCAGCTTAACAACAGCCAGGTATAGACGGCAAGCAGAACGGCCACCCAAAGGACCATGTTTCCGGTCGGGCGCATGCGCGAGGCTCGGCCACCCGGATAATGCAGCTGGGCCAGGTAGGTGATAAAATTGTTGATATGAGTCAGGGCTGCACCGCGCGCCGCTTTATCGGCTCGCCATAACCAGCTGAAGCATGAGCTGAGAATGCGTGGAAAGAGGCGGCGGTAGAGCCAATCCGCATCGAGATTGACGGACCGAAGTTCCGGCGGATAAAGGCCATTACGGTTGAGCCAGACAAATGCCAGAGCAGAAAAGAACAGCAGTTGAGTTTGTGCCAGTATATGTGTGGCGTCGTAGGGGTTGTAACCTGTATCAAAGGGCAGAAGACTGTACAGCATGGCCGGCTGGATTCCTATGGCCATACATAGTATTGCAGCAATAGACATGGCAATGAGCATATTCGTCGGTGGTTCCGTTGTGCGGATGCCGGAGTCATGGGCAAAGAAGGCAAAATAAGGGATTTTGATTCCGGCATGGTGAAAAACACCAGCTGAAGCAAAAAGCAGCATCAGCCATACCCAATGATACCCCTCCTCCAATGCAGCCGACATGACCATGGATTTACTGACAAAGCCACTGAACAGCGGAAAAGCAGAGATAGAGGCGGCGCCGACAATACAGAGTATGGCCGTTTTGGGCATGCTCTTGTAAAGCCCTCCTAGGTCAGAGCCATTCATGCGGCCGGTCATGTGCAGTACCGCTCCCATGGACATGAACAGCAGCCCTTTGAATATAATGTCATTGAAGGCATGAGATACGGCACCGTTGAGCGCAAGGGCCGTGCCGATACCGATCCCGCAGATCATGAATCCGATCTGGTTGATCATACTGTAGGCCAAGACCCGACGAAGATCGTTTTCTATTACGGCAAAGAATATGGGAAAACAGGTCATGGTCGCTCCGATAAAAACCAGCAGCTCAGTACCTGGATAACTGCGCGCCAGAGCGTATACCGCCACCTTGGTGGTGAAGGCACTGAGGAATACGGCACCAGTAGGAGTGGCCTCGGGATAGGCGTCGGTGAGCCAGTTATGGAGGAGCGGGAAGCAGGCTTTGATGCCGAATGCCAGAAAGATGAGCCAGCCGCCGACTCCATTCAAACCAATATATTCAAAGGTAAGTGAACCGGTACTGGACGCATGGGCCATAAGACCGGCCAGCAGAATGACACCGGAGAGCACTTGAATAATAAGATAACGGATACCTGCCTGGTAGGCGCGTTCGGTGCGCCTTGCCCAGATGAGAAAAACGGAGCTAAGAGCGAGAAGTTCCCAGAAAACGAAAAGAGTGAGTAAATCCCCGGCAAAGACGGCTCCTAAGGCACTTCCGGCATAGAAGAGCGCCGATACCTGCTGCATGGTGTCTTTGACATGGAGAGAATATACCACGCCGATGAAGGCGGCGATATGGAAGATATAGCCAAAAAGGAGGCTCAATCTGTCGACCCGGTAGGGCATCAGTTCATAATCAAGAAACTGGAGAGATACCACAACTCCTTCAGGAACATTCCAGAGCTGGAAACCGCTCAGGGCGATGATGCCGAGTAATAGCCCGCCGCGCAGATACCCTCTGGTAAAAAATGCCAGCACAGCGCCTATAAAAAAGGGCAGAAAGGCAGGAATTTCGCTAGGCCACATGATTATCTCCTTCCTCTTTGCTCACTTCACTTGAATCAAGCTCCTCCCGGTCATAATAGTCTTCGTCCCGCATAAGGAACGTCCGCATCCATTTGGCGACAAGCACCAGAACGACACAACCGATAAAACCGTAGACGGCATGGAACCCTAAGAGTCCTTCCCAATGATGATAGGTGTGACGGTGGATAATAAAATCAAGAATAAACAATAATATGCAACAGGTATACAGAAGGTATAGAACAATCTGGATATTTCGAGGATTGTCAAAAAAATGTTGGGTGTTCTTCGCCATAAATATTTCCCGTCCTTAAAGAATAGCCAATGCCAGCTCGTAAAGCGGTTGGGTAAAGAAAAACAATACGATACAGCCCAATGCGGTAAAACTCAGGGCAAAAAGACAAGGAAGTGGTGCTTCCTTGATTTTAACACCCTGCTGAGCCGAATCTCCGCTGAAAAAAGCACGCAGAGGAATGGGCAGAAGATAAGCGATATTAAGCAATGAACTTACCATCAACACCGCCATAATGATCCATTGCCCGGCATCCAGGGCACCGATCATCAAAAACCATTTCCCCCAGGTTCCTCCTGTGGGAGGAAGTCCGATAATACTGAGGCTGCCGATGAAAAAGGCGATCATGGTAATGGGCATCTGCCGTCCCAGGCCGCGCATCTGACTGATTTCGGTTTTGTGTGCCGCAAGCATGATAGCACCGGCGCAGAAAAACAGGGTTATTTTGCCGAAGGCATGCATGGCGATATGCATGGATCCACCGACTATACCGGCACTGGTGGCAAGCAATGCCCCTATGGTGATATAACCGAGCTGACTGACAGTGGAATAGGCCAGTCGCGCTTTGAGGTTGTCCTGGCGCATGGCGACCAGAGAGGCCAGCAGAACAGTTGTCCCGGCGATATAGAGCATGATATCGGCGCTTGGCAGCTCCTGCAGCAGATCAAGACCGAAAATATAAATACACACCTTGAGTACCGTAAAAACACCGGCCTTAACGACGGCGACCGCATGAAGCAGGGCACTGACGGGAGTGGGAGCCACCATTGCCGCAGGGAGCCAGCGATGGAAAGGCATAATGGCGGCCTTGCCGATGCCGAAGATAAAGAGAACCAGCAACGTCCCGGTAACCAGATGGGACGTTTCCTCTGCGAAAATGCCGCCCTTCTGGAAATCAAGAGTACCGGCGGTATGCCAGGTGCCGATGATGGCCATAAGCAGAAAAAGAATTGAGGTGGTCAGCAGAACACCGAGATAGACCCGACCGCCCTTCTTGGCTTTCTGGGTCCCAGCATGGGTTACCAGAGGGTAGGTGGAAAGGGTCAGAACTTCGTAAAAAATAAAGAGGGTAAAGAGATTGCCCGCGAAGGCAATACCCATGGTGGACGATATCGCTATGGCAAAACAGGCGTAAAATCGGGTCTGGTTTTCCTCGTGATGATCACGCATGTAGCCGATGGCATAGACGGTGGTTACCAGCCATAAATAACCGGCCACCAGCGAAAAAAGCATACCAAGGGGCTCAAGGGTGAAACTGAGTGCCAGACCGGGAAAAAGATCGGGTGAAGTCAAGGATATGACTGCACCGTTTTTAAGAAGCGTATAAAGGCTGCTTACCAGATAAATGAGTATTATACTGGCGGTTATGGTCGCTCCTTCACGCAGGTTTGGGAAGGGGCCGGCAGCAACGATGCCGATGACGGCGACTGCCGGCACGAGCATGGTTAACAGTAGTATTAGTTCAGGCGACAACTGCATCACGGATTCACTCCAAACAGGCTTTGTGCTGCCAATTTGCTCACACCTACCGTCAAGCGGGTGTCAACGCCAAAATAGAGATTTGCCAGTACCAGTACCCAAATAGGGATGAGCTGGCTGAGTGGGGCTTCCCGAATATCATCAAGAATAATCCGTGGCTGAGTAAAGTAAATCCATTCAACAATTCGCCAGACATAGACAATGGCAAGTAGTGAGCTGAGCAGAATCAGCACGGCAACGGGCCACCAGCCCTTATCCAATAAAGCAGTAACCAGATACCATTTGCTGACGAAACCAACTGTCAGTGGTACACCTATAAGACTCAGCCCTCCGGTGACGATGGCGGCCATGGTCCAGGGCATTTTTCGTCCTAGTCCGGCAAAGTGATTGAGTTGCGCACTGCCGATACGATAAACCACTGCGCCGATTGCCAGAAAAAGAGCTCCTTTCATCAGAGCATGATTAAAGAGATGCAGCAGTGTTGCTGTAAGCCCAAGCGAAGTTCCGATGGCCAGGCCGACAATCATATAGCCAATCTGCGCTACACTGGAATAGGCAAAAAGACGCTTAATGTTGAGCTGGTATATGGCGGAAATCGATGCGGCAAAGATACCGGCCAGGCCAAGTACCAGAAAAATAAAATTAAGCGGCAGCGACTGAACGACAAATTCAATACTGAACACATCGAAAACCCACCGAATCAGAATATAGACGGCTACCTTGGTCGATGTTGCCGCAAGAAACGCCGTGGCCATTGAAGGGGCATAGGCATAGGCATTGGGGAGCCAAAGGTGAAGAGGGAAAAGTGCCAGCTTGAGACAGACACCGACAATAAAAAAACCAAAGGCGCATAAAACGGTCCTTGATTCATACACTGCGGGTAATCGTTGGGAAAGATCATGCATATTCAGCGTTCCGGTCATCATATACATCAGGCCCAGACCAATGATAATAAAGGTTGCTCCTATGGTACCCATGATGAGGTACTGATAGGAGGCGGTCAGGGCGCGCCGATCGGAGCCGAGAGCAATTAGTGTATATGAAGAAAGCGCGGAAATTTCGAGAAAAACAAAAACGTTGAAGGCATCGGCCGTTGCCAGAATGCCGAGGAGACCGGTGAGGCAGAGCAGATAAGCGGTATAGAAAAAGGTATGCCTGTTTTCCGGCAGCTCATCTTTGATGCTGGTTTGGGCAGCAACCAGAACAATAGTACTAATTGATGAAACCAACAGAAGAAGGTAGCTGTTGAGATGATCGATGCGGTATTCGATTCCCCATGGTGCCGGCCAGCCGCCTAGTTCATACACGATGGTTCCGTGGAGAAGCACCTGTTGCAGTAAGCCGCAGCTAATAAGGAAAGCGGCAGCACTCACAAGAATGGCAAAAGGACCGACTAGGCGTGGCACTCGAAGAAACAGACAAAGAGGTGCGCCGATGAGCGGAATAATAACCTGGAGTATGGGGTATTGAGCAATCACTCGTCTATTTCCTTTTTCCGTCTATGTATTTTCGCCGAGGGCCATATGCCTCCAACTGGCATTCGAGATCGTCGTTGCAGTCCTGGGCCTGAATTTCATCCTCCTCGATGGAACCGTATGCCTCCTGTATTCTAATAACCAGTGACAAACCGAGGGCTGTAGTTGCTATACCCACAACAATGGCGGTGAGAATCAGCACATGAGGGAGAGGATTGGAATAGAGCTGATACCTCTCATCAAATATGGGAGCCGTACCACCGGTAACTTTCCCCACGCTGATATAGAGGAAAAAAACGGCAGTCTGAAAGATAGACAAACCTATTAGTTTTTTGATCAGGTTTTCGTGAGCGATGACGATATAAAACCCGATCATCATCAGCACTACGACAATCCAGTAATTGTAGAGCCCGAGAATATTCATGAGGTGTATTTGTGTTTAACGGTTCGCCAGGTAAACTTGAAGAAGAGGGTTATCATCACCGCAGCCACGGTGATGCCGACACCCAACTCCACAAGCAGAATGCCGAGATGTTGACCGTGAACAGGATCATGTCTGAGGACATCATAGTCAAGGAAATTGCCGCCCAGCAGCATACAGACCACACCTACACCAGCATAAATCAAAACACCTGCTGCCGTAAGAAGTGCCAGTATTTCTCGTTTGAAGATGCGGCGTGCATTGGTCAAGCCGAAAAGCATGGTGTAGAGAATGACTCCTGCAGCAAAAATAACCCCTGCCTGAAAACCGCCTCCGGGGCCGTAGTCACCATGAAACTGAACATAAAGGGCAAACATCAGAATCAGGGGAATCATCATCTTGGCAACCACGCGCAATATAATCTGCTGCTGCATATCGGCAGGGGCTTTCTTTTTTGCCATGTCCTTTGTCTCCCGTCTGACGAGAAGCAGAGACATGACACCGATTCCAGCAGTAAATACCACCACCACCTCCCCGAGGGTATCGAAACCACGATAACTGGCCAAAACCGAGGTGACGATATTGGGGACACCTATCTCATCCATCGATTCATTGAGATAGCGAGGCGCAACATGATTATGAGCGGGTGCATCGGCGGAACCGAAATGGGGCATGTCTAAGGTGCCGTAAATGAGGAGGCCACCAGTGACGATGACAATACCTAAAGCAAGAGTTGGCTTGTAACGTGTCTTTTTTTCGTGTCTTTTGACAAGCTTGAGGGACGCAAGCATCAGTAGGGTCGAGATACCGGCACCCACCGAAGCCTCGGTGAAGGCGACATCAACCGCATCGAGATCGAGAAAGAGACTGGCCGAAAGCAGACTGTAGATACCGGCGAGCATGACTATGGCGAAAAGGTCGTTCATTCGTACGATAGCCACGGCCGTACATACCAGAAACGTCAGAAGAACTATGTCGATTAAAGTAGTGATGGCTTTTCTCCCGATGAGGTGTCGTTATTATCTAGAAGCTGCGGTTTCATGCCGCTTTTAAGGGCGGCCTTGGCCATGGCATGGCTCGCTGTAGTTCCTGCCAACAGGGAAAACAGAAGGATGAGCATCAGCTTGGCAAAGACAAGTCCCCAGCCGGCCTGCAGCATCAGCCCGATTAAAATCAGACTGGCTCCCAGGGTATCTGTGATGCTTGCCGCGTGAATTCTGGTGAAAAAATCAGGAAAACGCAACAGACCCGCTGCTCCGGTGAGACAGAGAAAACTTCCCATGAGCAAAAATATCCAGCTGATACTATCAACAATGTATTCCACTAGGATTCCTCCTCTATTTTTCTACTGCCTGCGTATTCAAAAAATCTTAACACCGCGATGACACTAATAAAATTGATTAAGGCATAGACGATAGCAATGTCGAGAAATTCCGGTCTGCCCCCGAGAAAACCAATCACAGCTATCAACAACACGGTCTTGGTACCAAAGTTGTTGACCGCCAGGATGCGGTCATACAGAGTAGGCCCGACAAAGGCACGAATCAGGGCCAAGGCCATTACTATTAAAAGTGCGATGCTGGCGACTGCAAACATTATCCCTCCACCCGGCAAACCCGGCGATCCATTTCGCCTTCCAGTAGACTGGCTGCGGTGTCTTTTGTTAAAGCATGGACAGTGATTTGGTCACCCTCCAGATCCATACTCACCGTTCCCGGGGTGAGTGTGATCGAGTTGGCGTATATAACTTTGCCGATATCGGTTTTCTGGTGGGCAGTCACGGTGAACACCGTAGGACTGATGGAACCTTTGCCCAGCCATACACAACGGACCACAGCAATATTTGAAAGAACGACTTCCTTGATAAGCCAGAGCCAGTAAAGTGGAATGGTGAAGGTCAGGTTAAGGGGTTGAGATTCCCCGTCGACGACATCCATGATATGACAGAGCAGTACTACGAAAAAAACGGACACCACCATGAAAAAAAGGAAAAGGGGGGTGTAGTGACCGGAATTGATCAACCAGAACCCACTGAGCATTGCGGAGAGTGCGAGTACGTGTAGCATCGAAACCTTTGAAAAGTTAAATGAACATCGATATGAGAAAGCTACGTCGAAATTATTCCCGTTACTTCTTCTACTTATTCCCTGTCGTGCATAATCCAGCTTTTCTTACCATGTCTAAATATATGGTGTCAAGACTAACTGAAATTGATAAGTCGGTTTTTTAGTGGTCCCACAGTATATCTTTTTTCCAAAGGTTCTGCTCTTTTGCAAGAGCATCTAAGGAGGGGGCCCGGAACATTCCTGCCAAGAATATTTCCTGAAGATGGTGGAGAAATGCTAAGATTATTTGTCTATCATAGATATCTTATGTGTTTTAACAAACTGATTATAAATGATATTACATGATTTATTGCAACACCCTTCGTTTGTTTTTTGGGGACACTCGTGCAGGAAGGCAGTATTACCGCAGCCAGCAACAAGCTCGACCTGGCTCAGTCAACAGTGAGTGCTCAGTTGTCCAAGCTCGAAGCGAAGAAATCCTAGGAGCTTGACTTTTTCAATCGAGTAGGTCGAAGTCTTGACCAGGAGTTTCGGGGATAATCGGCGGGGTGGCCACAATCCCGCCCAGAATAACCGCCCAGAATAAGGATTTAGCCGGAGATTCTCTGCCGTATCGGCAGGTTCAGTCGGATTCAGCGGGGTTGCCGCCAGGTCCTGGGCGAAATAGGTAGAAGAAGAGGTGATAAAATGTATCCGGGAGTGGCCGTCAATCCAGGGTTAATTGTCATCACCATTCAAGACCTTGTTTTAGTCTAAGAATATTCTTAAATCTTTTCTTCAAATGTGGCGTTGTCGAGCTCAGGACCACTTTCTTCCGCCAGCGCTGCTTCAATCGTTTCAATCAATATATCGATTGATACCGGTTTCAAGAGATAAGCGGAGAGGCCTTTGCTCATGCCATCGACACTGCTTGTGGTCGTAGCATGACCGGTCAGCATGATAAACCTGCCATCCGGCAAGTGGGGTTTCAGCATGTAAAGGGTTTCGAGACCGTCGTGTTCGGGCATATTCAGGTCGATAACAACAGCATCCGGCAGCCATTTTTGTTCTAGGATTTTCAGTGCTTCATTGGCACCCGATGCGGCTTTGCAATCAAGCCCGCGCTTGTTTAACCGAGTTGCCAGTGGTTCGGCGAAATCCATTTCGTCGTCGATTATTAAAACCTTCGTATTTCCCATTTTCCACCTTTGTTATATTGGTTGGCAAAATCAAAAACCGCCTTTGTTGTTATTTATATCAGTCTTCCACGGATAGTGCAGGGCAAGCAGATTTGTTTACATTCCATGAAAAGGTATTTAAAAAAAATAAAATGAACAAAATACCAAAAAAAACACATTTTTTCACGGCTTATTTTTTACAAAACAGGTCAGTATATAAACTGAGGTGTTATATTATAATCGATAATCGAGTATTACAGCGCCAAATGGAAGGTTGAGGCTGGATTCAAAGAACTGAAAAAGGATATTTGAAAAAATCATAGACGCTCAACTTTTCAATCATTTACAACCGCGCACCTGCCTCAGCCGGCCTCCGGATACATACACACGTCACCTTGGTAATTTTCAAAGACTAAAGTATCGCCCTGCGCAAGGATATATTGCGGGGTAAGGGGGATTTTTCCTTTGCCCTTTGGTCCGTCAAGAGCGTAGGTGGGAATGGCCATGCCGGAGATATGTCCGTAAAGCTGACGCATTATGGCGATCCCGGTAGCGGTTGGCGTCCGAAAATGGTTGGTTCCCCGGGTCAGGTCGGCCTGAAACAGGTAGTAGGGCTTCACCCGGATACGCAACAGGGCGAGAAAAAGTTTTTTAAGTGTTTCGGCATCATCGTTGACGCCCTTTAAAAGGACCGTCTGACAACCGAGCGGAATACCGGCATCGGCTAGCATTGTGCAGGCCAGGCTCGATTCCGCAGTGATTTCAGAAGGATGATTGAAGTGGGTATTGATATAAAGAGGGTGATACGCTTTCAGGAGAGTAACAAGTTTATCGGTAATGCGCATCGGCAGAACCGAGGGTACTCTGGTGCCGATGCGAATGACTTCGACAGATGGGATTGAACGCAGATTTTTCAGAATCGCCGCAATCTGTTCATCCGGCAGGAGAAGCGGATCGCCGCCTGAAATGAGAACTTCCCGGATCCCCGGATGGCATCGCAGATAATCGTAGCCGGCTTGCAGTGTCTCGGGAGTTATCTTCATTTTTGCAGTGCCGACTTTACGATTTCTGGTGCAGAAACGGCAATACATGGCACACGCATTCGACACAAGAAACAGTACTCTATCCGGATACTTATGGACGAGATTGGGGACCGGGCTGAGGTTTTCTTCATCGAGCGGATCCTCTTCACAGACCCAGTCGCTTATCTCGGCGATATCGGGGACCGCCTGCTTCCACATCGGATCGCCGGGATATTGCATTAATTTTAAAAAATATGGATTAATGCGCATTGGAAAGTTTGCTATTACCTCACGTAATGCGTTACTATCACAATCCAAATGCTTCTGCAGGCCATCCAGGGTGGTTATGCTGTTCTGTAAAATTATTTGCCATGGTTCCATGGCCGGACATTATGGGGCACGGAAGAGTTCTTGTCAATTGCACATTTTATTTTGAGATGACCAAGGGGGCTGAGTATGTCGACAAATCTGTATCGGTTCAAATACGACGAGTATGGCAATACGCGTGAGATTGTTGTGTATGCCAGCGGTTCCGCTGCCCGCTCCTGCAGCTATATAAATAAGGGAACAGCATTCAGCCTTGAAGAAAGAAAATCGCTGGGGCTGGAGGCAACACTTCCCCCGGGCCTAAGAACTCTTGAGGAGCAGGTTGAAAATTCTCGGGCCAAGGTGAATGAAAAGATAGATGATATTGAAAAATTTATCTTTATTCGTTCGATGTTTGACCGTAACGCGACACTGGCCCACGCTCTTATACAAACTGATATCAAAAATTTCATAAAAATTATTTACACTCCGACCATCGGCCTGGCGGTGCAAAAATATTCGTCCATGTTCCGGCAGGCCAACGGCCTGCACTTTTATCCTGACAACATCGATGGGGCCGAAGATATATTGCGAAGGTTTGCTCATCAGGATATC
This sequence comes from uncultured Desulfopila sp., assembly GCA_964412665.1. GTDB lineage: Bacteria > Desulfobacterota > Desulfobulbia > Desulfobulbales > Desulfocapsaceae > Desulforhopalus_A. Next base: position 69,089 of record CAYPPR010000003.1, on the reverse strand, counting down.
CGCGTGGCCGTGGTCACTGATAACCAGGGGGTGCTCGGCATCGGCGATCAGGGCGCCGGAGGAATTGCCGTCTGCCTCGGTAAGTTGATGCTCTATACCCAGGGTGCGGGTATTGCTCCCTGGCATTGTCTGCCTATTTCTCTTGATGTCGGCACGAATAACGAAAAACTCCTTGATGACAAGAAATATCTCGGCTGGCGCCACAGGCGTCTGGAAGGGGAAGAGTATTTGTCGTTTATCGGTCGATTTGTCAGAGCCTTTAGAAATGTTTTCCCCAACGCCCTTTGCCAGTGGGAGGACTTCTCACAACAGAACGCATTTAGTATTCATGACGCCTTTGTCGATGAACTTATCTCTTTTAATGATGATATTCAAGGTACGGGCGCGATCGCCCTGGCGGCTCTTTTGTCAGCCATGAAAATCAGAAACGAGAAACTCGCCGACCAGCGAATTCTCATCCATGGCGGCGGTGCCGGGGGGGTTGGGATCGGTGAGCAGATCATGCTGGCCATGATTGAAGAAGGTCTTTCGGAGAAAGAGGCCTTGGACCGTATCTTCATGATCGATTCACAAGGTCTTATCGTCAGCTCGAACAAGGAACTGCATAAAAAGAAATTTGCCAAAGCCAAGGCCCGTCATCCTTGGCTTGGCGAAGTCGACAGAATCGATATCCCGGGAATTATCCGCCACGCAGGTATTACCACATTAATCGGTACGACCGGGCAGGACTTCTTTTTTAACAAGGAGGTCATAAGAGAAATTAAAAAAAACAGCACTCGGCCACTTATCTTGCCGCTCTTTCAACATATTTCGACTCCCCAGGTTTTTTGCGAAAATATCAGTAAATGGAGTGAAGAGGGGTTCCTGGTGGCCACCGGAAATCCCTGTGCGACCTTGGAAAGTTTGGAAAACACCTGCCACATTGGTCAGTGTAATAATGCCTTTGTTTTCCCCGGCGTTGGACTGGGCGTTCTTGCTTCAGGTGCCAAGGAAGTGCTGCCGGAGTTTTTTACCGTGGCAGGCAGGGTGATTTCCGATATGATGTCTGAAGAACAACTGCAGAAAGGACGACTGGTACCACCGATCAATGATATCCGTAACGTGGCGAGAAAAGTTGCCGTGGCAGTGGCTATGTGTGCCGTGAGAAAAGGGGTCAGTAGACCGTGTATCTACTCTGATTTTCAGCACAATAATGATGAAGCGAGAATGACTATGCTCATCGACAGGATCAGATGGAGTCCTCAATATCTCCCACTGGTCTCCATGTAAAAAAGCCCTCAGTGCAAAGAGGCACTGGGGACTTTTTAACTGATATAACGATAATTAAATTTTCTGAACGTTGTCAGCGGCAGGACCTTTCGGGCCATCAACTATCTCAAAAGATACCCGGGAACCTTCTTCAAGGGACTTAAAGCCTTCAGTTTTGATAGCGGAGTAATGGACAAAAACATCTTGTCCACCATCTTGTTCGATAAAACCAAAACCTTTTGCGTCATTAAACCACTTCACTGTACCTTCTGCCATTGTACTACTCCTTTTGAACGCGGTTCAATTTCGAACCGTTAATATATTTCTAACCACTCATCGGTTAGACATCGTTTGTTGTGTCGAAAGAGTAAAGTCACCGCCGTTGATATGTTGGCTTGAGCTTTTTTCATTCGTCAATACAAAACAATTTGTACCACAACAACTAAATCGTTTAGCACGTTTGTCCGGTAAATGCAATAAATAATTTCAAAATGAGCTGATATCCCAAGAGGATAGGAAATTTTCTCACGTTTATGGTTGAATTTTTTATATTGTGCACCGGCTCTATGAAACTGGGCTAAACAAGTTAAGCTCGAGGGCGGCAGAAACGATAAAGAGTTGACACCCGAATAGCCTGGAGTATAAGTTTACTTCCTTGTATGCGATAAAGTCATTCAGTTATTCCAATTCCGATAAACGGCAAATAAGCCAGGATAAGTGCTCTCCATTTTATTTGCTATTAATGGCAGACTTTTGGGATTAAGGCACTGAAAGAAAAAAATAAAGCGGTGGCAAAGACAGTGTACCCTGACTATCCATTCACATCCCACTATCTCAAACTCGATGGTGGTCAACTGCATTATATAGATGAAGGAGAAGGCCCGGTTGTTATCATGGTGCATGGCAATCCCACCTGGTCTTATTTTTTCCGGCATCTTATTATCCAATTACGTAAAAATCATCGGGTCATAGCTCTTGATCATATGGGTTGTGGTCTCTCCGATAAGCCGCAAAGCTACCCTTATTGTCTGGCGCAGCACATTGCCAATCTGGAATCTCTGCTCAGTCATCTGCGGGTAGATCTTTTTTCCCTCGTCGTTCATGACTGGGGCGGTGCGATAGGAATAGGCTGCGCCGTTAATCATATCAGCCGGATCGAGAAAATAGTGGCAATGAACACTGCCGCTTTTCGTTCGACCAGGATCCCTCAGCGCATACAACTTTGCCGTCTGCCGGTGCTCGGGGAAATACTTGTCCGATTATTCAATGGCTTTGCCTGGCCGGCCACCATTATGGCGGTGAAAAACAAATTGCCGCCAGACGTGGCCAAAGCGTATCTCGCGCCCTACGACAGTTGGCAAAACCGAGTGGCTGTCTACAATTTTGTCCGCGATATTCCCCTTGCTCCGCGCGACAAAAGTTATGCCACACTTGTCGATATCGAAAAACGGCTGCACCTGCTGCGCGATGCGGCTCTGCCCATGCTTCTTGTCTGGGGAGGCGGTGACTTCTGTTTCAACGAGGAATTCTTTCTCGAATGGCAGAGCCGCTTCCCTGATGCGGAAAGCCACTATTTCGCCGATGCCGGGCATTATCTTCTCGAAGATAAACACGTCGATCTCGTGCCGATTTTCGAGTCGTTTTTTCGAGTATAAATGTTTGGGAGAAAAGAGGTGGCAATAAATATAGCCGAAACCTTTGTTGGTGTTGCCAGGGAACACAGCGACAAAACAGCAGTAATTGAAGCCCGAAGTGGAAAGAAAACTTCTTTTCATGAGCTGAACAGCAAAGCTGATGCCTATGGTCATTTTTTTGCCGGCCAAGGGCTTCGACCTGGAGATACTGTCATCCTGATGGTGACACCGTCCGCTGATTTTATCTGCCTGACTTTGGCTCTTTTTAAAATCGGTACCCCCATTGTCCTTATCGATCCGGGCATGGGCTATAAAAATTTGCTGCGCTGCATTGAACGCGTTGCTCCGAAGTTTCTTATAGGCATCCCTAAAGCGATTCTTTTCTCAAAAATATTTACCACGCCCTTTCAATCCGTCGCAAAGACATTTTGCTGCGGCAACTCTTTTGGGCTTTTGGGCCGTGATATTTCAAAACAAAGCAAAGATGCCGCAAAAGAATATCCCGTCTACCAACCCACAGCCTCGGATCTTGCGGCTATTATCTTTACCACAGGCTCTACTGGGCCTCCAAAGGGTGTACGCTATGAACATTCGATTTTCAGTGCGCAGCTGCGCTTGATAAAAGAGTATTATGGTATTGGCCCGACCGATATTGATCAACCGGCCTTTCCCCTGTTTGCCCTCTTTTCGGCGGCACTTGGCGCCTGTGCCGTTCTTCCTGATATGGATTCCACACAGCCGGCCCGGGTCGATCCACACAAATTTATTGCCTCCATTAAAAAACACCGGGTGACCTATTCCTTTGGTTCCCCGGCCATCTGGAATGTGGTGAGCCGATATTGTTTGAAGCAGAAAATAGTGCTCGACTCCGTCCAAAAAGTTTTGATGGCCGGGGCCCCTGTGCCATACGAACTGTTACAGAGGGTGCAAGATATACTGCCTAACGATGCTCTGATCTTTACGCCCTATGGCGCAACGGAAAGTCTGCCCATAGTCTCCATAGAAGGCCGCGAGGTGGTCGGCGAGACCTGGCAGCAGAGTCGGTTAGGTAAGGGGACCTGTGTTGGTCGACCTTTACCTGGTATTGCCATTAAGATTGTTGCTATCTCCGATGGGCCTCTGCGTGAGCTGACCGAAGATATGCTTGAACCTGCCGACAAAATCGGCGAAATTATTGTCCGTGGCGATGTGGTGACCAGAGAATATGAAAATAATCCCGAGGAGACTGAACTGGCAAAAATAGTCGACGGTGATACATTCTGGCATCGGATGGGTGATGTCGGCTATCTTGATGATGCCCAGCGCCTTTGGTTCTGCGGCAGACGCGCCCATCGAGTCGTGACGGAAGATAAGACCCTTTATTCCGTGCCATGCGAGGCGATAATCAATGAGCATCCTGATGTCTACCGCAGTGCTCTTGTCGGCATTAAAAACAGCCAAGATTGCCATGAAACAATACCGGTCATTATTGTTGAGCCGAAGAAGGATCGCAATATCGACAGCAAAAAACTGCTGGCAGAGATAAAAAAGATAGCTGGGCAGTCGGAACTTACCCGGGAAATCAAACACTTCCTGATTCATAAAAACTTTCCGGTCGACATCCGACACAACGCCAAAATATTCCGTGAAAAACTGGCACTATGGGCACAAAAGAAACTTTCTCCCTGTCGATAAAAAAGGCCCTGGTTACCGGTGGCGGTGGCTTTGTCGGCAAAGCGATTGTCACACGACTCCTTGAGCTGGGCATTGAAACTGCCGTTGTTGGCCGACATCGCTACCCTGAAATAGAAACACTGGGAGCCACATGTATTGTTGGCGATATCAGCGATGGTGCGGTAATGCATCGCGCCGCTGCAGGGGTTGATGTTGTCTTTCATGTTGCCGCCCTGGCCGGAATATGGGGATCCTGGAAAGAATATTATACAACCAATGTGCTTGGCACCGAAACCGTTATCGACAGTTGCCGAAGAAACGGCGTCCCCATGCTGGTGTACACCTCGACGCCTTCCGTGGTCTTTAACCGTACCGACATCAAGGGGGACGATGAAAGCCTCCCCTATGCCGTCGAGTATCTTTGTCACTATGCAAAAAGTAAGGTCATCGCCGAGAAGAGCGTACTCGCCGCCAATTGTCCAGAATTGCTCACCTGTGCCATCCGCCCGCACCTCATCTGGGGGCCGGGGGATCCGCACCTTCTGCCGCGGCTTCTGGCAAATGGCCGCAAAAAAATACTTAAAAGGGTGGGGGACGGTTTTAATCTGGTGGATATTTCTTATATTGATAATGTTACGCATGCGCACATCCTTGCCGCAAAAAACCTTTGTGAGAAGGCAACTGCGGCCGGCAAACCCTATTTCATCAGTCAGGGAGAACCGGTAAATCTCTGGGATTGGATAAATGATTTGTTTACAGCAATGGATATCGACAGAGTACAGCAAAGTGTCTCTTTCCCGCTTGCATATCGTCTAGGTGGTTTTTTGGAGGCTTTCCACAAAATTACAAGATCTGCAGAAGAGCCGAGAATGACCCGCTTTCTCGCGGAACAATTAGCTAAATCACACTATTTTTCTATCGGCAATGCCCGGAAAGATCTGGATTATGCACCTCTTATTTCAACGACTGAGGGATTACGAAGGACCGTATTATGGCTGAAGGCGCAATAAAAAGAATCAAAAAAGTCTTTGTCTGGTTTTTGATCAGTGTAATGTTGCAATTTTTCACCGTGACTCCGGCGTCGGCCTTCTCCATCGGCGATGAACGGGAGATTGGGGAAAAATTACTCTATTCCGTGCGGTCCGCATTTGAGCTTATAGATGACCCTGATATTACCCAGTATATAACAAAGCTCGGTCAGGATGTTCTGGAAGTAGCAGGGATTCAGTATTTTGATTACCATTTCTTTGTCATAGATAACAAAGAATTCAATGCCTTTGCGGCACCATCCGGATTGATTTTTTTCCACTCCGGCCTTATCCGCACAATGAACTCTGAAGACGAACTTGTCTCTGTTCTCGCCCATGAGGTCGGTCATATCGTCAAGCGGCATCTTGCTTCGAGGATGGAGAAGGGAAAATATACAACTATTGCCTCGTTGGGGCTGGCACTGGCAGCCCTGGCTTTTGGTGGGGCGGCCACCCCGGCCCTTTTGACCGGGGCACTGGCAACGGGACAAAGCTTTAATCTGCACTTCAGTCGCCAAGATGAGGAAGAAGCGGACCTCATGGCCTATGATTGGCTGAAGGAATTACATCGAGATCCGGCAGGACAGGTAAAGATGCTCGAGTCCATGCGGCGGATAGCCCGATACCGCAGCGAAAAACCGCCACAATATCTTCTCACTCACCCCAACCCTGAAGAGCGTCTCAGTTATATAGAATCGTTGATTGATATGGACAGGGAACACTTGCAGGAGACAACGCAGGCCACTGACAATTTTGAGTTTCTCCGGTTTAAATATCGTGTTCTCGCCCAGGTAAAAGATTCCCGTGATCTGAGAATGTCCCTGGCAAACATCATTGCCGACAGTCGATCGAATGCATTGCAGAAAGTGATGGCTGAATACGGCCTGTCTCAAATTGCCAAATACGAGAATGACTACAATAAAAGTCTTCATTTTCTGGATAAAGTTATAGAGTCTTTCCCTGACAAAAACATTCTCAAGGTTGATCGGGGGACAATCCTTTTTGCGGCCGGACGTTTTCAGGAAGCCGAGAGGACACTGAGAACGGCCCTCTCGGTCGAGAGGGGAGATATGTATGCCGTGTTTACCTTGGCCAAGTTGCTCTACAGGACCGGTCGGATAAATGAGGCGGAGAAGTATTTTCAGATGGTCAAGTATGAATTACCTGAATACTCCCAAATTTATTTCGAATTGGGCCAAATCGCCTCGGACAATAAACGTGTCGGCAATGCGAACTTTTATCTCGGGAAGTATTATCTTTATGAAGGCAAAATTGATCTGGCTGAGGGGAATTTCAGGAATGCCCTGCGTCAAGAGAGCTTGCCGGCGGAAATGAAAGCAGAGAGCAAAGAGCTTCTGACAAAGATAAAAAGGTTGAAGGAATAGACAAGACGGTGTTAAAGCCGGAATCGCTCCAGCATTTGTTTTAAGGCATCCAGATTCGGTGCCGCGAAAATGCCTTGTCGAAGCGCGGAGCTTCCCGGCAGTCCTCTAAAGTAGCGGCACATATGATTCTTAATGTACCCAAGAATCTTTTCCGCCGGCAAATATTGCTCTATTAAAGCCAGATGCGCCTGTGCACCTGCGACAATCTCTTGCATCGCCTCCGGTCGTCCCGCCTGCTGAAAAACCCATGGGTTACCGAGTGCGCCACGGCCTATCATTACCCCGTCACAGCCGGTTTCCTCAAGCATCTGCAGTCCCTGCCGATAAGAGAGTACATCTCCATTGCCTATAACCGGAATAGAAACCGCGTTTTTTACCTGTATAATTATTTCTTTATCAATTTGACCGGAAAATCCTTGAGCCCATGTTCTGGCGTGGACCGTGACCGCCGATGCACCGCTTCCTTCAAGCATTCTGGCAAAGGCGGGAGCGTTTATGGAGTGACTGTCTTTGCCCGACCTGATTTTTACGCTTACGGGCAGAGACACTCGGGAAACAATCTTGGTCAAAATGGCTTCGGCCAGGCGTGTATCGGTCATTAGCGCCGCTCCGGCGCCTCGTTTGGTGACTTTTCTTACAGGACAGCCCATGTTGATGTCAAGCATATCCGGGCCAAAAGAGGCCATGATCTCGGCAGCGTCGGCCATCACCTCTGGATCTGCTCCAAAAAGCTGGAAAGCGACAGGTCGCTCTGCGGGTAGAGAAGCGAGCATGCGCAGGGTGTTTTTCTGTTGATAGACCAGGCCATGGCAGCTGATCATCTCGGAAACGCAATATCCAGCGCCGAACTGACGACAAAGGAGACGAAACGGCAGATCGCTGTACCCAGCCAGCGGGGCAAGAATTAAGGGCGATGCAAATGACAGATGACTAATACGAAGCATGATGAATACGAAGCATGATGAGTGAAATGCAGGCGAAAGAGGGAAAAGAGGCAGCGCCGCCAAAAACAAAAAAAATGACGCTGCCGAGCTTTTTAGGAGGTTACCATTGAATTATAAAGTAGGTAACCGGGAAACCGTGCGCTGGTAAATTTTCTTTGACAGATCTTCAATGATGGTATCCAGGGCTTTTCTCTCGTTATCACTATTTGCTGTATTACTGGTGGTTACCAGATATTCCGCAGTCCAGAGCTCTCCGGGGGTTTCAAGAACGATTTTATTTGAGGAAATTTCTTTGAGGATGTATCGGACCTGCAGGCGAACTTTTACTTCGGTGGCTCTGTTTTTTTCACCATAGGATAAACTTGGTAGTTCCAAGGAGACGATTTCTCCGGCCAGGATAAGATCGGCACCCTCTTTTTCCCGCACGGTTGAAATGGCGCCTGACTTTTGAAACCATCTTGTCAAGGATCTGTAGATTTCTGCATTGAGACCCAACTCACTGGTTCTATTTTTCCATTCGGTAAGATAGATGGTTTTGGCCGGTCCATTATAGACATTGGGGTTATGGTAGCCGCAGGCGGCAACCAGCAGGGCAGTCATCAGCAACGCAATAACCAGGAAGGGGCTAAATCGATAGACCGTTTTCACTTCTTGTCACCATATCGTTAAGAAATTCTTTTCAGTTTTCAGTAAAAACTCGGACCGCTACAATTGCTCTCAAACAACAATATTAACAAGCTTCTTCTTGACGACTATAGTCTTTTTAACCGGTTTACCGGCAATGAATTTCTGGGTGTTGTTGTCAGCAAGAGCTTTTTCTATCAGGAAATCATCGGCAACGTCTGCAGGCACCTCAAGGCGTGAGCGAACCTTACCATTGACTTGAATAACGATGGTGAGCATATCCTCTTTGGCCGCTTCGGCATCAAACTTTGGCCAAGACTGGGTTTCTATTGAATTGCTGTTGCCTATCTGCTGCCACATTTCCGCGGCAAAGTGCGGAACCATCGGTGACAGCATCAGCAGAAGAACGGAAATCGCCTGCCGGATGACCTCGGGTTCGGCGCTCTCCTGCTTCTGCTCACCAACAGATGCCGAAAGGACATTATAAAGCTCCATCATTGCACTGATTGCCGTATTAAAATGAAAGTTCTGCTCTATGTTTTCGGTGACGCGCTTTATCGTCTGATGGGTTTTACGGTGCACCATCTTTCCAGTTTCGGTCAATTGTGCAGGAATCTCAGGAGACCAGGCGGCCATATCACCACAGGCCAGGATAAGACGGTAGACTCTATTGAGAAAACGTGACGACCCTTCAACCCCCTGCGCACTCCATTCTAAATCTCTTTCCGGCGGAGCGGCGAACAGGCTGAAAAGCCGCACCGTATCGGCGCCGTACTCAACAATCAGGTCGTTTGGATCGACAACATTGCCCTTGGACTTGGACATCTTGGAACCATCTTTTATAACCATGCCCTGTGTCAGAAGGTTGGTAAACGGTTCGTCGATGGCCAGATGTCCGAGATCCCGCAATACTTTGGTAAAAAAGCGCGAGTAGAGGAGGTGGAGAATGGCGTGTTCCACCCCGCCAATATATTGGTCGACCGGCAGCCAGTAGGCGGCTTGTGCTTTATCCAGAGGGGCTTCAGTGAATCTGGGGCAGACATATCTGGCAAAATACCAGGATGATTCCATGAAGGTGTCCATGGTATCGGTTTCTCTTTTTGCGCCCTTTCCGCACTTGGGACAGGTCGTCGTAATAAAAGAAGGTCGTAGATGCAGGGGCAGGCAGGCACTGCCCACCTCGGGATCCTCCGGCAGCACAACGGGCAGGTCACTTTCCGGGACGGGTTGAACGCCACAGGTGTCACAGTGGATCATGGGAATGGGCGCGCCCCAGTAACGTTGTCTGGAGATGCCCCAGTCCCTCAGACGATAGGTGACATGGGCGGCGCCGAATTTATGCGCTGTGGCATAGTCGATTATTGCGGCCTGGGCGGCGACAGAATCCATGCCGCTGAACCGGCCGGAATTTCGTAAAACACCGGGACCGGTAGAGGCCTGGTCCATCAAATCCGAGTCTAGCTCTGCCTCGGCCGGGATAACCACTGGGCTGATGTTCAAGTCATATTTCCGGGCAAACTCAAAATCCCTTTCGTCGTGAGCAGGTACCGCCATAACTGCGCCGGTGCCGTACTCGATCAAAACGAAGTTGGCAACGTAGATAGGAATTTTTTCTCCGTTAAATGGATTGATGCAATACCGACCGGTGAAAATTCCTTTTTTTTCCAGTTCCGTCTCGACGGATTGGCGTTGTTTCTGGTTGAGAATCTCCTGGGTAAACTCGCGAACTTCCTGTTCCCGGTCGGTGCCCTCTATAAGAGTGTCGAGCAGTGCGTGTTCCGCGGCAATGGACATGAAGGTAACACCGAAAATGGTATCCGGTCTGGTGGTAAAAATGGAAATCGCACAGTCGAGGCCTTCAACGGCAAAATCACAGGTGAGACCTGTGGATTTACCAATCCAGTTGCGCTGCATGGTCAGCACTTTTTCAGGCCAGCCAGTGAGTTGTTCGAGATCTGTGAGGAGTTCTTCGGCATAATCGGTGATTTTAAAAAACCAACCGTTCATTTTTCGGGGATAAACCGGTTCATCGCAGCGCCAGCATCCACCATCAATAACCTGTTCATTAGCGAGAACGGTCTGACACGATCCACACCAGTTCACTGTGGTAACTTTCTGATAGACAATGCCCTTTTTATACATTTCGATAAAAAGCAGCTGTTCCCATTGATAGTATTTCGGGTTGCAGGTAGCAATCTCTCTGGACCAATCGTAGGAAAGCCCAAGCTGACGCAGTTGGTTGCGCATATAATCAATATTTGCATAGGTCCAGGTGGCCGGATGGGTATTGTTTTTCTGGGCAGCATTTTCCGCCGGCAGGCCAAAGGCATCCCAGCCCATGGGATGGAGAACGTTATAGCCGCGCATTCGTTTGTATCTGGCCACCACATCGCCGATTGAATAATTACGCACGTGGCCCATATGTATCCGGCCTGAGGGATAAGGAAACATCTCCAGCACGTAATATTTTTCTTTGGCGTCGTCCTCGGTTACCTTATAAACCTCACCTTCTTCCCATGTCGTCTGCCATTTTTTTTCTATGGTTTTAAAATCGTACTTATACGAAACGCCGCTTTCTTCAGTCATGTGCTGGCCTCAAAATACAGTTTTTAAATTTATGCTCTGCCCGCTCGGGAGTAGTTGTGGCTGGTAAAAAAAAATACACGTATTACCGGATCAGTCAAATCCTTGCTGTTCATCATAGGTACTCATGTTTTCAAACATGGTAAATTCTTTAATAAATGTCAATCGAGCAACGCCGGTAGGTCCATTTCTCTGTTTGCCGATAATAATTTCCGCCGAGCCTCTCTCGGGATTGTCTTCTGCCTTATTGTATACCTCATCTCGATAAATAAAGCATATAACATCGGCATCTTGCTCAATAGCTCCGGATTCACGCAGATCGGACATCATAGGGCGTTTATCTGTCCGGCTTTCCAGGCCTCTGTTGAGCTGTGACAGGGCAATAACCGGAACAGTGTGTTCCTTGGCCAGTGCCTTGAGAGAACGGGAAATGTCGCTTATTTCCTGGGTTCGGTTTTCTGTGTTTCGCCCGCGCATAAGCTGCAGGTAGTCGACAATAATCAGACCTATGTCATGCTGAGACGCTAAGCGTCTGATTTTGGCCCGCATTTCCAGCACGGAGATGGCCGCTGTGTCGTCGATAAAAATTGGTGCCTCGGACAGCATGCCAACCGCCCTGGTCAGTTTCGGCCAGTCTTCGCTACGCAGTTTGCCGGTCCTGATGCGCTGGGAATCTATGCGGCCGACGGAGCTCATCAGGCGCATGACCAGCTGCTCTTTAGACATCTCCAGGCTGAAAACCGCAACACCTATTTTTTCGACAAGAGCGGCGTGCTGCGCAATATTCATGGCAAAGGAGGTTTTACCCATGGATGGCCGGGCCGCAATGATGATGAGATCGGACCGTTGCAAGCCGGCGGTCATTTTGTCAATTTCACTGTAACCGGTAGGTACTCCGGTAATCAGTTCTTTTCTTTTGTAAAGCTGTTCGACCGTGGCAAAGGCTTTTGGCACAATCGATTTTACATGGGTAAAATACTGATCGCCCTTTGACCCGGCTATATCAAAAATAGCCTGTTCCGCATCGTCAACAAGCACATCGATGTCATTTTGCTCTTCATAACAACGGGCGGCGATACTGGTATTTACCGAGATGAGCTTGCGCAGAATGGCCTTTCCCCGAATTATTTTTGCGTAACTTGTTACATTGGCGGTTACCGGAACAATCGAGGTTAAGGATGCCAGATACGTCGGGCCACCGGCTTGATCGAGTTTATTGGTGTTATTGAGTAAATTTGAGACGGTAAGAAGGTCCTGCGGTTCATTTTTTTCAAAAAGTTCAATCATCGATTCAAAGATAAGTCGATGATTGTGTTTATAGAAGTCCTGCGGAGTAAGAAGCTCGAGAACAGCGCCAAGGAGGTCGGCCTTGATAAGAATTGATCCGAGTACGGCCTGTTCGGCTTCAACATTTTGTGGGGGAATTCCTGAAGGAACTATAGTTCGAGCAGGATCGGGTAGTTGCTTGAAGTCATTCATCATTTGTCAAAGAAAAAAGGTCGTGCTTCATTTAGCGAGGAAGTACGTGTAGCCATCGGAAATGTGAGAGACTTCGAAAAAAAATGCCCGGCAAAATTTCCCGAAGCAGGCACATTAAACAAAAACACACCATGAAGGTCAAGCCTTTAGGTGTGTTTTCATTTTCATATAAACGGCGGTAAAGCGTGTCGCAAGGCAGCCGGCGTACGGTCGACGCAGATGCCTTGCGACCCGGAAAGCGTTAATGTGCCTTGATAGGAACGACGTTTACCGTAAATTCAGCCGTGACGTTGAAGCCGACCTTTACTTGAATTTTTGATTCCCCAAGGGTTTTGATGGGTTCATTCAGTAAGATCTGCTTTTTATCCAGCTCGACATTGAGCTCTGCCAGTTTCGTACAGATGTCGGCAGTGGTGACGGAACCAAAGAGTCGTTCGTCAATGCCGGCGAGTTGTTCAATAACGACAGTAAGACCCGATATTTTCTTGGCAACATCCTCGGCCTGTTTTTGATTTTTTGCTCGTCGAGCTTCGATGTCGGCTTTATTCTGCTCGAGAATAGCCAGGTTGGCTGCTGTTGCCTGAACCGCTTTTCCCTGGGGCAGCAAATAATTACGGCCGTATCCGGGTTTGACAGTTACCACATCGCCTTCCAGACCGAGAGAGCTGATTGATTTCTTTAAAATAAGTTCCATATTTTTAAACTCCTGAGAATATAGGTCTTATAAACCTGCTTATGATAACAATATCATTGTGCGATTTATAGTATTACCTGGGTCAATTTACTGTTTCTTGTTTCAGTTTGCGAAAATCAAACCATATATCGGCAATGCCGCATATCAGCAGGATTAATGTTCCAAATGACTGAAAAATGAGCATAATATAAAAAAATGATCTAAGCAGCAGGGGCATCTTCCACTTATGCATGAAAAATATGGCAATCGACATCCCTTGAAAGCAATAAACAATACTTAACAAAACGAGACTGTTTATCCCTATGGGTCTTAAAAAATCTATCGGCAGCAGAGCAAAGATGCCTGCCACGATGACGACCCAGATTACTTTCTCCGGCAATTTCCAATAGCGACAATTTATCCATGGAGCATTGCCGCTGGTTTTGAGCAAAAGCATGTTACCCAGCACCATTGTAAGCCAGGTGATAAACAGAATAAAACTGCCAAGGACGGATGGCATTATCATCGGGATAATTACCTTCATCCGGTGGAGAGTGGCTTCCAGCATCACCAGGGTGTCACCGGAAATATCATTACTTTGCCGGTAATAGTCTAATGCTTCACTGATGCCGTCATCCAGAGAAAGCACAAGCTGGGCATATGCCGAGATTTCCGATCCCAGAGAGAGCACGGTAAAGATGGCTATCCAGCCCCCTGCCAGTGCAAGTGAACTTTTCAGTCCACTCAATGCCGGAGAATCGTGTCGTTCCACCGAAACAAAAAGTACATATCCGGAAAGCAGCAGGGTTGTTGAAAATACAAAAAGCTCAAAGTTTCGTAACAGAAGATAGACAATAAGGGAAAGAGCGGCTGCTGTGAGTAGCAGCCGTTTCCCGGTATATCCGCCATACGTAGCAAGAGTATAGAAGGCAAGCAGCGGCAAAAACATATGCGACCAGCCAAACAATGACCACTGCATTGCCGGCAGCACTGTAGCCAAAGAAACAAACAGAATAATTCGAACGATTCTGCCTAAATTCGGCTGTTTATTTCCCTGGCTAGCCACTTTTATTCCCTGCCAATAAACGAAATAATTATCCCTGGGTTGATCCCGAGTAGGGTAAAAAGGCAATCTGCCTTGCCTGTTTGATGGCCTCACACAATTGACGCTGATGCGTAGCACAGGTGCCGACAATCCGGCGAGGAATGATTTTACCTCTCTCGGAAACAAAGTTTCTTAACGTTTTGACATCTTTATAGTTAATTTCAAGGTCTTTCTCTCCACAAAACCTGCACGATTTCTTGCGAGTAAAAAGTTTTTTTTGTGGTCTTTGCGCCATGACGGTACCCTCCAGGGTAAATATCTTCAGAATCTTCCGAGTGAGTCAATTACTCAGTTTCTTCAGTGGTTTTTTCTTGTTCAGTTTCGTCGGAATCGCTTGTTTCCGTTTCTTCACTCTCGACCTGGGCATTTGCTTTTGCAGTTATTTCCGCCATTGCCTCTTGAATGTTTTCTTCGGTCATGGAAATTGCAGTTTTGATGGTCAAATATTTTAAGACAACATCATCAATCCTGAATTTTCGTTCGATTTCGGCAACAGCTGCTGGAGTAGCGGCAAAGTCGCAATAAACGTAATAACCCAGGCTTTCCTTTTTAATCAGATAAGCCAATTTTTTCATGCCCCACTTGTTCATCTCAAGAACTGTACCCTTTTCATTGAGAATGATCTGAGTGGTGCTTTCAATAACTCTGTTAATCTCATCTTCGCCGACATTAGGGCGAAGTATAAAGATTGTTTCGTACCTGCGCATGCGTTCCTCCTCGTGGACGTATGGTTTTTTGCCGAGCAGCAGCTCGCACAATTTTCGGCCCTCGCACTTGATAAAAGTCTTGGCGGAGAGCAAGAAGGTAATAATAACATAATGTTATTATGTATGTACTGCAAGAGGCTTCGGGAATGTACCACTATCGTTTGCCTCTTAGTAAAAAGCTGACTATAATACTTAATAGAATTGATTGTGTCAAAGGGAATTATTT
This sequence comes from uncultured Desulfopila sp., assembly GCA_964412665.1. GTDB lineage: Bacteria > Desulfobacterota > Desulfobulbia > Desulfobulbales > Desulfocapsaceae > Desulforhopalus_A. Next base: position 53,800 of record CAYPPR010000003.1, on the reverse strand, counting down.
TTCTTTTCTTCTGCTTTTATGGCATTCCATTGGGCCGTCAGTTGTTCTTCGTTTTCATACGCTTTGCCTGCAAAAACATGGGGGTGTCGGCGGATAAGTTTTTGCCTGACGGTATGTATGACATCGGAGAACTGAAAATCATCATGATCATGGTGCATCTCGGAAATCATAATTATTATGTATAATAAATCGCCCAGCTCCTCGCAAACATTTACCGGGTCATCGTTGCGTACAGCATTGTCTAACTCCTGACATTCCGACTTGAGATGTTTGAGCAGAGAAAAAGGGGTCTGTCGTTTGTCCCAGGGACAGCCGTCTTTTCCCCGGAGAGCTGTGATGGTGGACAAGAGCTCAGCTAATTCATGAATATACTGTGTCATATCACTTGTGGATGTTAGGTTTAATAAGGCGACAAAATTTAATGAAAAAAGTTAAAGAAAGCAGGAATCCTAGAACTTTTCCACTTGCTTTTGCGAAAAAAGAGTTGACATTCCACTCCTAACGAACTATTTAGCTTTGCTGGAAGGTGTTGTCAGGTATCGTGCATTTGCTTGTTTACGATAACATCTTTTTTTAAAATGTACATTTTGTTTGAGGTGTACGCTTGTAATGAGGGAGAGGGACCCCTCACTGGAAATAAGTATTAACACAACATTGAGGTAGATTAATGGAAGACGACAAAAGACAAAAGCTTCTCCTTGAAAAGCACAAAGATATCGCAAGAATAGACCAGGAGTCTAAAAGAACTCATGGGTGGTATGTCAGAGTGAGATTTTTAGGAAGAACCCACTCAAAGTTTTTTTCGGATAGAAAATGTGGTGGCCGATATTCCAGCTTGCTATCGGCAATTACCTGGCGTGACAAGACAGAGAAAAAACTCGGCAAGGTCAGGACCAACAAGCATATGGTTACTGTCAGCAATTCAGGAACCGGTGTTGTCGGAGTTCGACTTAACGATAAACTGAACAGATATGAAGTAAGCTGGGTTACACATCAGGGTAAACAAGGAAAAACGTCTGTTTCTATCTCCAAACATGGCAAGAAGGCTGCCTTCACGAGGGCTTGTACGATTCGCGCCGAGAAAGAGAAAGCCCGACTGGAATATGCCGGTTGACATGTTTTCCTGCATAGGTATCCATGCGCGATTGGCAATACGCCTTTTTAGCAGGACCAAGAACAAGGCAAAAGAGTCGTATACAACACAGATCGTAACATTGAATTAAGACAGTAGCCGCTTGCTAAATATACAATTCCTGTTTTTCTACCTAAAAACCGTGGGAACATCAAAAACATTGAACTAGGTTTGAATTGTGTTGACAATAACAGCACATTCAGGTTAAGTACCTGGTTCTTGTGATGTTACATGGTTATTTCGACAATAGAGAAGACTTACTCAAAGAGGTTCATATATGTATGCTATAGTTCGTACAGGTGGAAAGCAATATCAAGTTGCGTGTGGAGATCAGCTTCGGGTTGAAAAACTCGAAGGCAATGTTGGTGACAATGTAGATTTGCTCGATGTGCTCATGGTTGTCTCCGGAGACGATGTGAAAGTTGGCCAACCCGTACTGGAAAACGCTAAGGTCACGGCCAAAATTGCGGAACAGGGTAGAGCTAAAAAGATCATTGTCTTCAAGAAAAAGCGCCGCAAAGGATATCGGTTGCGTAATGGGCACAGACAATCGTACACCGCATTGAAGATTGAAGAAATTTCCGCGTAATTGCCATTTGTGTAAAAATTACGGGTACAATACTATATCGGCTGAATAATTCTTCCGCCGAAGAAAAGGAGTGTGAGATGGCTCATAAAAAAGCAGGTGGTAGTTCTAGAAACGGCCGTGACAGTGCTGGGCAGCGCCGTGGCGTTAAACGATTCGGCGGCCAGGTGGTAAAAGCCGGTAATATTCTTGTACGTCAACTTGGTACGGTTATTCATCCGGGCACCAACGTTGGCTGTGGTAGGGATTATACGCTTTTTGCCAAGATTGAGGGTGTTGTAACATACGAAGAATTTGGTAAAAACAAAAAACGAGTGAGCATTTATCCTGTAGCTTGATGAATATCCGAGAAATTTTCTCCAGGGTAATTTTCCCCCTATGGGGTACTACAGATCGTCCCGCTTGTCGGGGATAGTTTTATCGAATATCGTTTCGGAACACATTGTAATTTACAATATATTCCGGGAGTTTAAACTCGACCTCAATCTTGAATTGACGGTCGAGTTTTTTTTTATTCAGGCTTTTTGTAATTGAAAGCATGTAGGTAGAGTGATGGCATTTATTGATGAAGCAAAATTCTTTGTGAAAGCAGGGGATGGCGGTAATGGGTGTGTAAGTTTCCACAGAGAAAAATTTGTTCCCAAAGGTGGCCCGAACGGTGGCGATGGGGGGAGAGGCGGCAGTGTCATAATTCGGGCAACGAATTCTTTGAATTCGCTCATTGATTTTCGCTATCGATCGCATTTTAAAGCCGAACGAGGGGTGCACGGCAAGGGAAAAGATATGCATGGACGATCGGGGAAAGATTGTATTGTTGATGTCCCCGTCGGTTCAGTGATCAAAAACTCTGAAAATGGTGAGGTGCTGGCGGATATCGCCGTGGATGGAGAATCGATCGTTATTGCTAGAGGTGGTGCCGGAGGCATGGGTAATCCTCACTTCGCCAGTGGTACGAACCGTACGCCAAGGGTGGCCACCAATGGTGAGCTCGGCGAAGAATTCTGGTTGAAAATCGAGCTTAAACTCATCGCGGACGTTGGACTAGTTGGCCTGCCCAATGCCGGCAAATCAACACTACTGTCCGTGCTCTCCGCCGCAAATCCGAAGATCGCCTCCTATCCTTTTACCACTCTGGAGCCGCAACTGGGTGTATTGCAATATAAATATTTCAAACCTTGTATCATTGCCGACATCCCGGGTCTTGTTGAAGGTGCCCACGATGGCATTGGACTGGGGCATAAATTCCTTCGCCACATTGAACGAACCAGTATGCTTCTCCATGTGATTGATGCGGCGGACGAAAACGTGTTCAGAAATTTCGAAATAATTTCTAATGAATTGCTCCAATACAAAGAAGAACTTGCCGACAGAATTCAGATTTTGGTATTAAACAAACAAGATTTGATGGACGATAGCGATCTCAGGGAACTGGAAAACTCTTTCCAACAATTGGGCCAAAATGTTATTACTGTCTCTGGGGTAACTGGAGAAGGAATTGATTCCTTAAAGAAAACTGTCGTAGAAACCCTGGAAAAGGTCAACAGTCAGCTGGATTAATTAATATAAAACAAAGGCGCTTTGGTGTTCTCTAAAGAAATCGTCGGCAAATTTATTTTGGCACGCAAAAATAAAATATACAGACGCTGGCGGCGGATGGCCAATATTCTTAAACCGAAAAGGACACGTAGATGAAACTCGAGCAAACTGTCGGCGAATTGGCAAAAAAAGCAAAGGTTGCCGCATCATCCCTGATGGCACTGTCCACGCAGAGTAAAAATAGTGCGCTGTTGACCATCGCTGAACTCCTGACCCTGAAGAGACAGTATCTGCAACAGGAAAATGATAAAGATCTGCAAGCTGGGCAGGCCCATGGACTTTCTTCGGCCATGCTTGATCGGCTGCGGTTATCCGATACAGTTATCGATGCGATGATTACCGGTCTGCATGAGCTCTGCGCTTTACCCGATCCGGTGGGCTCAATAGAAAATCTGGTCAAACGGCCAAATGGCCTTCAGGTTGGTAGAATGCGTGTGCCTCTGGGAGTGATCGCCATGATTTATGAATCCCGCCCCAACGTAACTGTAGACGCAGCAGCTCTCTGTCTCAAGACCGGTAATGCGGTAATACTGCGCGGAGGATCAGAGGCTATCCATTCCAATCGTGCTCTAGCGACGATTCTCCAGCAGGCACTCAGCATGCATGACATTGACCAAAATGGTGTGCAGATTATCCCGGTGACCGATCGTCAGGCGATTACTCATCTGCTGACGCTTGATGCGGAGATTGATCTGGTCATCCCCCGTGGTGGCGAAGGCTTGATCCGCTTTGTCTCAGAAACATCGAGAATTCCCGTTCTCAAACACTATAAGGGCGTCTGTCATCTCTATGTAGACAAAGATGCCGATTTAGAAAAAGCCATCCCGCTGATCATTAACTCCAAAACCCATCGCCCTGGAGTGTGCAACGCTCTCGAAGGACTGCTTATTCACAGCGATGTTGCGGTGAATTTTCTGCCGGTAATAGCCAACGCCCTTGTTAACTTAGGCGTTGAACTGCGTGGCTGTGCGCGAAGTGTGGATATTTCAAGTAAGGTGCACCCCGCCAAGGAAGAGGACTGGGGCACGGAATTTCTCGACTTGATCCTCTGCGTGAAGGTCGTTGAAAACTTTGCTGAGGCAAAAACATACATCAGGCAATATGGCTCGCAGCATACCGAATCAATTATCACTGAAAATTACAGTACCGCCCAGAGGTTTATTGCCGAAATTGATGCTTCCGCCGTTATGGTAAACGCTTCCACGCGTTTTAATGATGGCGGCCAGCTCGGTCTGGGAGCGGAAATAGGTATCAGCACTACCAAGCTGCACGCATATGGGCCAATGGGGCTCGAAGAACTGACAACCCGCAAATTTGTTGTCTATGGCCAAGGACAGGTCAGAGAGTGACAGGGCGAAAAATCGGCTTGCTCGGCGGAACCTTTGACCCGGTTCATTACGGCCATCTGCAGTTTGCCGAGGCGGCATTGCAGGAATGCAGCCTAGACAAGGTCGTCTTTATTCCAGCCGCGGAGCCTCCCCATAAAAACGGTGCGTCGATAACATCGTTTCGGCACAGACTGGCTATGCTCCTGCTGGCCGGACTTGGCATGCCTGGCTTTGAGTGCAATGCCATCGAAGAAAGACTACCAAAACCATCCTATACCATTGATACCCTTCGAGAGCTTAAGAAGCATTATAAAAAAGATTGTCGCTTGTATTTTATGATTGGCGCCGACGCCTTTCTTGATTTTCTTACCTGGAAATCACATCAGCAAATTCTCCAGTCAGTGAATATTATTCTGGCGATGAGAAAAGGATATAACGTTGACCACCTGAGAGTTCTATTGGAAAAACTGGGATATACGCCGACCGACGGTTTCTGGTCCGCCGGCAAAGAAAAAAAAAATATCCATATATTAAAAAGAACACCTGATGCCTATAGTTCATCTGCTATTAGAAAGAAGATTGAAAATGGGGCACCAATTGACCGTTTTGTGCCTCGAGCTGTTATTGAATACATCTGGAAAAATAATCTCTATCATGCAGCGAATGTAAAAAAAACAATCCCTTAACCGGCCAAGATTATCCGGCAAATGCTGAGTGAAAAAATCTTTATGCAAGCACAACAAAAATCGCCGAGTGCGTCAGCAATATCGCTACTCATTGTCGACGACTCGCTGGTATTTCGTAAATTTCTAGGTGATATCTTCGACGATTGTGAAGATGTAGACGTTGTCGGCGAAGCGGAAAATGGCATTGAAGCGCTTGAGATGATACTCAAGACCAAACCTGATGTCATTTTACTGGACATGGAAATGCCGCTGATGGATGGAATGACTGCCTTGCAGCATCTGATGATTCATCGGCCGACGCCGACGATTATGTTTTCAAGCCTTACGGAACGAGGGACCGCTCGATGTTTTGATACCATGAAAAATGGTGCCATAGATTTCGTCTGCAAAGATTTCATTTTCCAGAAAAACAATGTGGTTACCTATAAAAATTTACTCATCGACAAGGTAAGGAGAGCCGCCCAGGTACAAGTTCAAGCGAAAGAGCCGGTTTTTACAGCAACATCAGCAATACACTGTGCATCTGATACAGAGCAGAGAGTCATTTTCTGTGAAGAATGTGGTAACCGTCAGGGTGTTCTCGTTACCAGAAACCAACCCCTGCAAAGTGTAACCTGCTCAAAGTGCGGCGATAGCATAGACCTGAGCTTAACCGGGCATTCTCAATATCGCCGCAGCACCTTTATAACCGTTCTCGGCGGGGGAGAAGGTTGCTTCTCCAACCTGCTGCAAATAGTTCCCCAGTTCGACTCTGATATGGGAGGTGCTTTACTTGCTGTTCTTCATCAGAACAGTGAACATGTCAATGCATTTGCTGAATATCTCGACGCGATTTCTCCGATGAAAGTGATACGGGCGAGAGAAGGTATCAATATTGAAAGCGGAAACTGCTACATTGCATCCGGTTCCGACTATATGAGTATCAAACCGTATAGTGCGCAGTTAACCTTGCAAAAGGTAGCAAAAGGATCACTCAAAGGCGGACCTCTCGATATTCTCCTGGCCTCCGTCAGCACCATCTTTAAAAAACGGGCCGCCGGAATAATTCTGTCCGGTGATGAAAACGATGGCGAAAGAGGTATTTCTCTTCTCATGAAAAATGAAGGCTCACAGGCCATTCTCCATAAACAGGAGTGTTATTATAAAAACATGGGACGGCAGATAACAAGAAATTGTCATATTCCAGCGACGTTGGCGTTGGAGAGCATCATTGATACCATCAAGCGGAAACATTATCAGGCCAGACATGATAGTTTTGCCGGTTGAAATCGTTCTTCGTCGTGTTAGGTGTTGAGGAAAATTGTACGGGCAGGACAAGGGCAATGGAGAATAGATTAAGACCGGAAAAAGAGAAAAAAGCACTTCTCTGGGAGGAAATTGTTCCTCTTATGCAACAGGAACGTCATAAAGATTTGCTCAAAATTGCCTACGAAAATTCAACAAATGACGGAAAAATCTTTCCACTGCGGGAGAATGTTTTTGCGGCAATGCGACTGACCAGCCTTGAAGAAACCAAGGTGGTTATCATAGGCCAGGATCCCTATTTTAATGAACACCCCGGCAAGGGAACCGAAGCCCACGGCTTATGTTTTTCTGTGCGAAATGGAATTCCTGTCCCGCCTTCCCTGCGCAATATTCTTCAGGAAGTCAACAACAGTCTGTACAACGGCAAAAAAATCAGTGTCGACAGTGATCTGACCCGATGGGCAAGACAGGGCGTTCTGCTGCTCAATGCCAGCTTGACGGTAATGGCCAAGCGGCCGAATTCTCATGCAAATATTGGCTGGCATCTCCTGACGGATGATGTTATCGCAACTATTTCAAGGGAGAAAAAGCATGTTGTTTTTATGCTTTGGGGGGCCTTTGCCCAGAAAAAAACCGCACTGATCGACCGCAGCAAACATCTTATTCTGGCCACCAGCCACCCCTCACCCCTTTCCGCACATCGAGGCTTTCTCGGGTCGGAAATCTTCGTGAAATGTAACGAATATCTCCAAAAGCACCATAGGCGGCCCATAGAATGGTGAGGGCAAGACTATTATCCTGCAAGATGCTCCTTCACGACATACGGAATCATATCGGCCACCTCCGAGGCGAGAAAGCCTGAGCCGCATTTTTCATAGAGTCTATCCGCTGCAGACCCATGCAGATAGACGCCGGCCACTGCAGCATTCAGGGGAGCCAGGCCTTGACAAACCAGGGCTCCGATAACGCCACTGAGTACATCGCCCATGCCTCCGGTTGCCATACCCGGATTGCCGGTGGTGTTGATAGTGGCTGGGCCGTTACTTGCGGCAATTATGGTGCCCGCGCCTTTTAGTATGAGGACGATATCGTGCAAGTCGTTTTTGAAAAGGTCGCACCCCAGAAGAGCGGCCTCCAATCGATTATCCTGTATATTCTCGGTTGATCTATCAAGTAATCTTGCCAACTCGCCGGGGTGTGGCGTGAAAATCCTTGGTCCGGCGGGAGAATGCATTTTTTCTCGATATCCCGCAAGAAGAGCAAGCGCATCGGCGTCGAGAATAAGAGGGCACTTGACGGTAAGGTACATTTTCAGCACAAGTGCTGCGGTGTCCGCATCTTTGCCGATCCCAGGTCCAAGGACTATTGCCTGTTTTGCCGCGATGTTTTCAGAGATAATATCCCAGTCGGCAATCGACAGTGACTGGGAACTGTTTGGCAGGGGAACGGTCATCGCCTCGATAAGTGTGGTCTCAAAAACACTATTGAGATCGTGCGGCACACAAAGACTGACTAGACCGGCGCCGCTACGGAGAGCACCTTTCGCCGTAAGCACGGCCGCTCCTGTCTTGCCCGCTGATCCTGCCAGGATAAGGAGATGCCCATGACTACCTTTATGGGAAGCTTTATCTCGCATTAAAGGCTGCGACAAGGCGGTAAAAGTGTCGGCGGTAGTAAGCTCTGTTCTAATGTCGGCCAGGTTAACAGCTTCCGGAGGAATGCCGATGTCAATAATCTCCAGTTTACCCGTCAAGGAAGAGCTGCCATGGATGAAGTGACCGGGTTTGGCACAACAGTATGTTGCTGTATAGTTCGCTCGTATACAGGTTCCCAGTACTTTGCCGGTATCGGTATCCATGCCGGAAGGCGTATCTACCGATACGACCGGTGCATTATGGCCAAAACGTGAGGTGTTTATAAGATTGATGGTGTCGGCAAAATGGTCGACGACTTCCCGGCAGAGGCCAATACCGAAGATTGCATCAATTATGACATGGCATGGCAAGCCTCTGGACTCCAATTGTTTATATAAGAGAGGAATGTTTTCTACCCTCGCACCATTATCGACAACATGAAATGGCAGCCGGAGTTTTTTGACGATGCGTAGATTAACCGCGGTATCTCCCCGTAGAGTATCTGGATTGACGAGAAAAAAGAATAGAGGTTGACAGCCCCTTTGGTGCAGATGCCGCCCTATAACCAATCCATCTCCGCCATTATTACCGGGACCAATAAATATTAAGGCAAAAGTGTTTTTACAGGACCCCAGTTCGTTTTCGATCATCTTCACTGTGCCGAGGCCGGCATTTTCCATGAGCACGATGCTGGGAATCCCAAAATAATCACTTGCCGAATGATCAAGATTCTTCATTTCCAAAGCGGTGGGCAGTTTCATAAAATTCTCCTTTAGTGCTGGACAAATGTTGTGCACGGTTATGGTCAAGGGTCATTTATTGAGGCGGTCTCGGCAAATTTCGCATGGTTTAAACCCTGCCTCACGGGCGACATGGACATCCTTAAACTCGAGGGTACAATGCCTGCAATGGTAATGTTCGCAACCCGGCAGATGAAAGACCCGTTTTTGGGCATCGCCTCGCAGAGGAATTGTGACAGTAAATGAGGGAACCGTCTCTTCGGTATCGGAATATTTTTTCTTTTTTTCTCTGAACTTGAACAATACTCTTTGGTAAATGATCTGCAACGGCGACATCATCATGGACGATAGTTTCTGTAAGAAAGCGGTCAGCGCAACTGGGAAAAGGGGCTGTTCATTGGCAATCCTGATTATCCAGAAAAGCGCCAGGCCAAAGAAGAACAGGTTTGGACTCCACATGGCCAGCCAAACCGGCAGAAATCCGTCTTCCGCCAAGGTCTTGCCTAGAGTAAAAAAAACATAGTAGAGAACAAAAATACCTAACCCTGCCTGAATGCCGATAGCTTTTTTACCAGGGCGTGCCTGCAATCCCAGGGGAAGGCCGATGAGGCTTATCATCAGGCAGCCGACCGGCAGAACAAGCCTTTTGTGATATTCAACCAGAAATTTCCGTTCCATCTTGACGTTTTCCCTGGCTTGCGCACGCAGTTCCCCCATGGTCAGGGCACTTTTATTCTGGCGAGTGGCTTTTGAGTCGGGAACGTGCAGTGGAATATTAATTTGATATTGATTGAATTCAACGATCTGTGCGGTATCGATACCAGGTTTATGTAAGCTACCGTTTCTCAATGCTATAGTAACCATCATATTTTCAATGCTGCTGTTCATCCGCCCTGTTGAGGCCATAGTGACAATAGGAATATCGACTCCGCGCATATCGGATACCCAAACATCAGCCCACTCTCCTGTCGTTTTATCAATTTTATCCACATGGACGACAACATCCCCTAGAGCCTCGGTGAACACATGTTCCTTAATGCCGCTGCTGATTTTTTCCTTAAGCAGCTGATAGGAAAGTTGTTTCATGGCGACAGCGCTCTGGGGAATCAGTTTTATTGACACAAAGCCGGTCAGCAGGGCAATAAGTCCTGCGACAATTATAACCGGCGGCAAAATCTGGTATATGCTGATTCCGCTGGCTTTTAAAGCGAGGATTTCCGAATCACTGGACAGCCTGGCAAATCCGATGGTTATTCCCAGCATTGCCGCCATGGGAATCGAATAAAGAAAAATATTTGGAAACAGATAGGAAAAAAGTCGAACGAAGTCTGCCAGTCCAATATTGAGTTCAAGTACAAAGTTAAGAAAGGGAATGAGTTTGGCCAGGAAGAAGACACAATTCATTATAAGAAAGCTGGCGAAAAATGGCCCAAGCATTTCCGTTGCCAGGTAACTGTAGATAAGTTTTGGGGTTTTCATGGGCAATTTCTTGGTAAAATCGATCTTTCAAATACAGGAAAATTAATTATACACTGGTTTTGTGTTTTCCACGAAAATGCTGTATAAAATGATGGTTCTTTTCGGCAGGGGTGTTTCTTTCCTGCCGTATCGTTATTCATTCCACCCTGAGCAGCTGGACTGCCAGGGCAAAAAAGGCGAATCATGCATTTATTTGAAACAGAAGATGGAGATAAGTGGGTCTGCATTACCTGCGGAGTCGAGGAAGAGCCAATGATCAGTGAAAAAAAATGGCGCTGGTGTTTCGATAAGCACGACCAGACTCTCCGCTGTTCTCTCTGTGGCCATCCGGATTATGATTTTGAGGATTGAAGAGAGGGCTGGCAGCTTGAAGGATTTTTTTGTCTGATTCCTTCAAACGGCCAGCCTTAAAGGGCAAGACTTAATAACTGGCATTCTTAAAATTTCGAATCAGTTATGGGATTTTCAATCGTAACGGTCACCCAATGCTGATCCCACCACTCCTTTGGTGTTACAAACACACCATGCACCAGCATGGAAAAATGCAGGTGATCGCCACCGGCCATGCCCGTCGTACCGGTTAAACCAAGAACAGTTTTCTGGTCAACCATATCCCCGGGTGCAACATTAATCCGACTCAGATGGGAATAGAGACTGAAAACTCCCTGCCCATGATCGACCAGCACCATGTTGCCATAGATGCCGAGATAGTCGGCAAAGGTGACGATTCCCTGGTTGGCAGCCCTTACATCAGCCCTCTTGGTTGATGCGATATCCATGCCGAGATGTACCTGTTGATCGATAGCTTTGCCTTTATAATAATAGGTTCTGTGGTCGGCAAATCCGGCCCGGGAACTCCCCGCCATGCGGTTGAAGCTTCCTTCCCAGAGCCGCTTGGGATGCGGGGTCTGGCACAACTGGGCGATTTGCTCATTGTTCTGCATTCTTATGGTGGAGTTGGAAAAGAGGTATTTGTCGATAAAATCACCTTGCATTTCCGGATAATATTGTTGAAATTCCGGAATCTTCGCCTCAAGAAACCCATCGCTGATGGTAATGCTGTCGCGTTTTTGGTCTGCCTGTTTATACACGGACTTAAAAGGGACAAGAGTAATATTACCGGCTGGGTCCTCTGCCGAAACATGTAAGTGTTCTATTTGTTCGGTATCAAAAGGGAGCGCAAAAAAAGCAATGTAGACATCCTCCCGACCCTCACCAAGGGAAAACCCGGGATTAAAGATACCATTCATGTCTACTCCATGACGACTTTCCTGGTCGGAAAGGCGGTAAATTGCTATGCCTGTCCCACCGGGAGAAATATATTTTTCGCCGTGCAGTATTTCAATACGCGGCGGTATCGTATCGACTGTGACTACTTTAGTGGCTGCCGCTTTGTTGCCGCTTAACCAGCCACGCAAGGAGAAATCGGTAGCTTCAACCATAATGGACAGGGGACCATCAGTAAAACCCTCTTTTTTTACATCGAAAGTGATTGTTCCGGTTTCCTCCTGTGGTCCAACTGCACCAGTATATTTTGTTCTTGGATTGGACACGGAATGCAGTAATGATTTCACATTGTCCTGTATTCCCCAGATGTTAATGGTTTGAATGCCACTGTTTGTATCAGTAACCGTGTATTGAATTTTACCGTTCTTGCCAACAAAGGCACTGGACTGCTGCAGATTGATAACCGGTTTTTCACCTTCGAAAAAAAAGATGAGGACAGCTGCTCCAGCAAGCAGCAGAATAAAAAATAAACCAGTGAATAAAAAACGAGATCCTTTTGATTTTTGTCTGTTACGAAAAGCCATTGTCTAACATTTTCCTTATGTGAATGAGTTTGTCAGGAGGTGAATAGTTGGTTATCGCTGCCATATGACCTCGTATTTTTCGATATGGAGATCTTTTGAAGGAGCGACGATGATTCTTTTGCCGATTTCTTTTTCCACTGTGGCCTTGGTCAGTTCTTCTTCATTGTTGAGCATGTCAGCTATTCTGGGATGTACCTGCAGGGTAACATTGCCGCCCTTATGTTTCTTGGAATTTCTGTTGATCTTTCTAAAGATATCATAGCAGATTGTCCGTCGGGATTTAATCATCCCTTCGCCGGCACAGTAGTGGCAGGGTTCACACATCAGCTGATGCAGGTTCTCACTGCTGCGTTTTCTCGTCATCTGCACGAGGCCGAATTCAGAGAGTTTCAGAATATTATTTCTGCTTTTGTCTTTTTTAACCGCTTCTTTAAATGTTGCGTATAATTGCTCACGATGGCTATCGTCTTCCATGTCGATAAAATCGATGATAATAATTCCGCCGATATTTCTTAAGCGCAGTTGATAGGCTATTTCGATAGCCGCTTCCATATTGGTTTTGAAGATCGTGTCATTGAGGTCATTCTTTCCGACATATCTTCCAGTATTAACGTCAATGACTGAAAGTGCCTCGGTGCTCTCAATAATGATGTATCCGCCGGATCGCAGCCATACTTTCTTTTCAATAGCCCGAGAAATTTCTACTTCGATGTTATAAAACTCAAAGAGCGGGGTAATATCTTCATAGAGGGATATTTTGTCGAGCAATTTGGGGGCGAAGGTTTTTGCATGGCGGAGTATTTTTTCGTGAGCAACGGGATCGTCTATAATCAGACTATCAACATCCATGGTAAAAAAATCTCTGATGCAGCGCAAGGTAATATCGAGATCTCTGTGCACAAGGGATCGAGATTCGACGTGATCTGCCTTGTCGACAATATCATCCCAGAGAAGCATGAGAAATTCCATGTCGGCCTCGAGTTCTTCCGGGGTCGCGTGTTCCGCAACGGTGCGAACAATAAACCCTGTACCTTGTGGTCTGATTTCTTCAATCTGCGCCTTGAGCCTGTCGCGGATATCTTCATCCTCAATTTTACGAGAGATACCGATATGCTCGGTCTGTGGAATGAAGACAAGATTGCGACAGGGAAGGGTAATGTGGCAGGTTAACCTGGCCCCTTTGGTTCCTATGGGGTCTTTGCTGACCTGCACCAGGATATCCTGTCCTTCCCTGAGGAGATCTTCAATATGCAAGCCCTGGGACCGGACATGGGTGTTTGCGCAATCAGTGATACAGGGATTGTAATCAGATGACGGCGAGGACGCAATACAGACATCATCCACATAAAGAAAGCCGGTACGTTCAAGACCGATATCAACAAAAGCGGCCTGCATTCCCGGGAGAACACGAACGACTTTACCTTTATATACATTGCCCATGAGACCTTTTTCCGTTGGTCTCTGCATATGGAATTCGCTGAGATTGCCATCCTCGACAAGTGCAAGACGAACCTCATAGCTCGTAGCATTAATAAGTATTTCAGTGGTCATTCTAAAGCCATTTAAATCAAAGTTGAAACTTCCCTGAGGGAAGGAGTATATTTTTTTTAATATTGTAGTATACAGTATATATGACGAAAAGTGCCATATGTAATAAAACTTTTACATCTCCGACCAAAATCATGGGAAAATGAAAAGCTGTCCGGTATCCGTGGTTATTCCGACGTATAATCGAAGCTCTCTGCTCAAGCGGGCTGTTGATTCGGTATTGCATCAGACGGTTCGATGTTCCGAGCTCATTATAGTTGACGATGGTTCAACGGATGACACCCCTAAATTACTCAGCGAGCTGGCGGTCTCGCCGGAAAAAGTGTGCAAGGTTTACCGCCGGGATAACAGAGGTCCGGCTGCGGCGCGCAACTATGGCGTGCGCAGGGCATTGTTCCCTTACATTGCCTTCCTCGACTCAGATGATCACTGGCAGAGACGAAAGCTTGAAACACAATATCAATCGCTTACTGATAATCCCTTCTGCCGGATCAGTCATACCCGTGAGAAATGGCTGCGCAGAGGACAACATTTAAATCAAAAAAAGAAACATATTCCCGGTAACGGTGACATTTTCGCTCAATCTCTGCGACTCTGCGCGGTGGGCATGTCGACGGTCATGATGGAAAGAGAAATCTTTGACCAGGTTGGATTTTTTGATGAATCCCTGCGGTGCTGTGAGGATTATGATCTGTGGTTGCGAATCAGTTGCCGGCATCCTTTTCTTCTCGTCGACAAACCGTTGACGGTCAAAGAGGGCGGCCGGGAAGACCAGGTCTCCTCGCAATACGGTCTTGGTATGGATCGAATGCGCATATACAGTCTGGGAAAACTACTTGATTCGGGGGTGCTTGACTGTCGTATGCACTCCATGGCATTGCAGGAGTTGAAGAAAAAAATAACCATATTCGGTAACGGTTGCTTGAAACACAATAAAACGGAGCTTGGTCATTCTTTTTTTGACCTCATCCCTCATTACGAGGAGAAGGCCAGGCAGAAATTTCCAAGGCTCGGAGAGTTTTTTTAATGCAGAAACATAGCTGGAAAGACCCATCGCATTACATTAACCGCATTTATGTGGAGGAATCCTGTTTGCACCTCGATTACACCCAGGAAATCATCGGTCGGGCCCAGCTTCCCTGGTCGGTTGTACCCGACCGGCAAAAGCCGAACGACCTCGGGGATGCGTATGTCGAAAATCTCTCCGTCGGGAAGCGACAATTGTTTCTCTGTACGAACAGGGGCACTTTCTTTAAACCTTGCCCAGGAACACGTGAGTACCAGTGTTGTGATTATCAGGTATTGAACACCGGAACAAACTGCCCCATTGACTGCGTCTACTGCATTCTCCAGGCCTACCTCAATGCTCCCTGGCTGACCTGCTACACGAATACCGCACAACTTTTCAGCGAACTTGCCGATTCGCTCCCTGCCCATCCAGAGCTTTTTTTCCGCGTCGGTACCGGAGAATTTACCGACTCGCTGGCCATAGACCGCTTAACCGGCTTAAGCAGACGACTGGTACCGTTTTTTGCACAATGGGACAATGCCGTACTCGAGCTAAAGACCAAAAGCGCGGTAATTGAAAATCTTGCCGATTTGCAGCATAACGGCAGAACCGTCGTTGCCTGGTCGCTGAATAGTCCATCCATCATGAAAAGTCAGGAAATACGCTCGGCAACCCTTCAGGAGAGGCTGGAGGCGGCAAGACAATGTGCCGAATGGGGCTATAAACTGGCATTTCATTTTGACCCGATAATTGAGCATCACGGCTGGCGAGAAGGCTATGCGGCAACCATCGATGCGCTTTTTGCCACCGTCCCGGCAGAGGCGATAGCCTGGATATCTCTTGGTGCTTTACGTTACCTCCCGAGTTTAAAGGAGATAGGCATCAAACGATTTCCCGCATCGACCATTTATTTTAATGAGTTTATCCATGGACTCGACGGTAAATTGCGATATTTTCGTCCGAACAGAGTTGAGCTGTATCAGAGTATCTATAACCGGTTGAAAGAAAAAGCCGCTTCGACCACCTGCATATATTTTTGTATGGAAAGTGACGAAATATGGCAGGAGGTCATGGGGTTTGTTCCTGCGGCGCAGGGTGGCCTGCCGAAGATGCTCGACCGAGCAGTACAGGGAAGCTGATCTGAGTACAGCCAGGCCTTGCCGGAGATTATGCAAATTTGACCTTGTTCTTTCTTTATTCTAGCGTATATTGGCACTATTCAAACAGAGCGGATGCTTTTTGTAACTCTCTTAACTCCAGAGGATTGTATAATGGTAAACAAGGTAATATTGATAGGTAATTTAGGCGCGGACCCGGAGATGCGTTATACGACAAGCGGGACCGCTGTGGCCACCCTGCGGTTAGCAACGAACAGAAAATGGAAAGACAAAGACGGCAATCCGCAGGAAGAGACAGAATGGCACCGAATCATTGTCTGGGCGCAGGCTGCCGAATTTTGCAGCAATTATTTGTCAAAAGGTTCGAAAATTTATGTTGAAGGTCGACTACAGACGAGAAAATGGCAAGATCAGAGCGGCAACGACAAATATACGACTGAAATAATAGCAAACACTGTGCAAAACCTCACTCCACGAGGCGGGGAAGGCGGGGGCAGCGGTTTTGATGAGCCACCTTTGCCACCTGAACCTTTCGGTGGATCGATGGGGGGAAGCGGCACCGGTGAAGACGTTCCTTTCTGAAACGGACGGGTATTTCTCGTTCGCTCAAGGAATCTGAAAAAGGAGCAATGTTCCTGCAGTGAACGTGCTCCTTTTTTTGTCGAATTGAGCGTTCCCGAGCCCATAAAAGTTGATTGACTCTACGTAGAACAATTCCTATTGTTCAAGCACGATTATTATGTTTTTCCTTTATTATTGTTCATCTAGACTAGATTGCCGCTATGGATTACTACACGACTCTTGGGACACAAAAAAACTCTACCTCCGGCGAAATTAAAAAGGCCTACCGTAAACTCGCACTTAAATATCATCCAGACAAAAACAAGGGTGATACAAAAGCAGAAGAGAAATTTAAAGAAATCAGCGAAGCGTATGCGGTGTTGTCCGATCCTGAGAAAAAAAAACAGTACGACCTCTACGGTTCCACCAATTTTCATCAGCGATATTCCCAGGAAGATATCTTTAGAGGATTTGATCTCAATGACATCCTGCGGCAGTTCGGCGTTGGCGGCTCTGGACATGCCGGCAATTTTCGATCAAGCATGGGAGGAAACGGCCGCTTTAATTCTTTTTTCAGCCAAGGCAATGGCGGGGGAGGATGTGGGGGAGGGGGATGTCAGCCGGCCCCGGAAAAAGGGCAGGATATGACCTATCAGATCAATGTCACCCTTGATGAGGTTCTCAATGGTGCCGACAGAACAATTACCCTGCGTAAAAATGGAGCTTCCCACAATGTGTCGGTGAAAATCCCCAAAGGTATCGAAGAAGGGAAGAAATTACGCTTACAGGGCAAGGGAGGCAGTTCGAAAAACGGCGGTCCCCCGGGGGATCTGTATCTGAAAGTTGAAATTGCCGCCAATGACAATTTTTCCAGAAGCGGTGACGATCTTATTGTGCAGAAACTGATCTCCTTCAGCGAGGCCTGTTTTGGTACGAAGATGGAAGTTGAGACGCTGGAAGGTAAGAAATTTATGGTAAAGGTTGCTCCCGGAACGGTGCACGATTCCCGCCTGCGGATTCGAGGATATGGTTTGCCTGTCGGTCCGTTGGGAGAACGCGGGGACCTCTATGTCAGAATCGGCGTAAAAGTCCCAAAAGAACTCACCGATGACCAGAAAAAAGTTATTGAACAGCTGCAGGCAGCGGGCCTGTAACTGACTGTCACAAAGCTACAAAGTAAAACAAAAAGATGCGCAATGTCGGCAGACTGACAATGCGCATCTTTTTTTAATAATTACTGTCGGCGTAGGGGAGCCACCCACCCGAAGCGACGAGCTCTTTATCAAAAGAATTAAGTGTAAAGGTACAGGTTATTTCTTTTTGCTCGGAGTCATCCGAAGCTGCCGTCAGTCGTCCTTTGGTCAGATCCACTGAAATTGTAATATTACCCTGCATTGCAAAAAGAGTATCAAGCTGCTTTTTATCGAGTTCTATGGCGAGAATACCGCAGTTGAACATATTTTGCCGAAAGATTCTGGCAAAGCTCTCCGCAATAACCACGTTTATATCGTTTACTTCAAAGACCCAGACCGCATGTTCCCGTGAAGAACCGCAACCGAAATTAGCCCTGGCCACAACAACTTCGGCACCCTTCATCTGCTCGGACTGGGAGTCAAAAGGCTTGCCGTTCAGCAGAAGATCTTCTAGGAGATGTGGCTTTAAAGCCGTTTTGGAAATTTCCGTCAGATACTTTGCCGGGATGATCTCGTCCGTGTTGATATCGTTTCGATCGAGAAAAACTGCCGGACCGCCAAATTCTTTCATTTTTACCACCTCAGCTTATATTTCCTTGATCATTCGTGGATCAGTCAGTACTCCGGTCACTGCGGCCGCCGCAGCAGAAAATGGGCTCATCAGATGCACCATGCCGCCTTTTCCCATACGACCGTTGAAATTACGGTTAGTGGTTGAGGCACAGACCTCACCTGTGGCGAGAACGCCGGCGCTCATCCCAAGACAGGCTCCGCATGTTGGGTTAAGTACACAGAACCCTGCATCCATAAAGATTTTGATGATACCTTCGTCAAGAGCCATGTTGTAGATATGCGGCGTTGCCGGCGTGACAATACCTCTGACCCCGGCAGCCAGCTTTCGGCCCTTGAGGATTGCAGCCGCATCCCGCAAGTCTTCAATCCTGCCGTTGGTGCACGATCCAATATAGACCTGGTCAACGGGTGTGCCGGACATCTCAGCGATATCACGAACCTTGTCCGGTTTAAAGTCAAAGGTAACCTGGGGAACAAGAGCGCTTATGTCGAGTTCAATCGTTTCAGTGTAGACAGCATCGGCATCCGAATGCCATTTCAGGTAATCGGCCACCGCGGCATCGATGGTGGGATAGTCGCCTTGGATAAACGGCCAGAGGTATTCAGCAGTTACCCTGTCAGGCGGACATATGCCGCAGGTAGCACCTGCTTCGACGGCCATATTGCACAGGGTCATCCTGGCTGCCATGGAAAAAGCAGCAACCACTGGCCCGGTAAATTCAATAACCCTGTCCGTAGCGCCGTTAACGGTAATGCGTTTTATGATGGAAAGAATGACGTCTTT
Source organism: uncultured Desulfopila sp. (assembly GCA_964412665.1). Classification (GTDB taxonomy): domain Bacteria; phylum Desulfobacterota; class Desulfobulbia; order Desulfobulbales; family Desulfocapsaceae; genus Desulforhopalus_A. The sequence goes on along the minus strand of CAYPPR010000003.1, from coordinate 34,777 downwards.
GGCGGTTACTCGAGGCTGCAGGGTGCCTGTAATATGAATCTTCATGCTTTGCGGGGCGCGAAATGAACACACTCCCTTGTAGATTCCCACTTCAAGATCGGTGGTGCCGACACCCGCGGCAAAGGCACCGAATGCTCCGTGGGTGCAGGTGTGCGAGTCGCCCATGATAACCGTATACCCAGGTCGAACAAAGCCTTTTTCGGGAAAAAGAGCATGGCAGACACCATTGGCGCCGACATCAAAAAAATCCTTGATTTGATGTCTCTTGGCCCAGTCACGCATTATTTTGCCCTGCATCGCTGTCTTGGAATCCTTGGCGGGGGTGACATGATCGATAACGGCTTTGATTTTGGTGGTATCAAAAACCTGATCCATGCCTTTTTCGACAAGATCCATGATAGCGATCGGGGTGGTAATTTCATGGCACATAATCACATCCAAATCAAGAACCATGTTGTCCGGGGATGGTTTGTCGCGCAGATGGGCGGCGAATATTTTTTCGACTATGGTCTGTCCCATTGTATTGCTCCGATAGTGAGGGAGATGATTGTTTTTAGGGAAAATCACTTTGCTACCCATGCAGCATATTTTTATAGAAAAATCGTTTACGGCTGCACGTTCCAGTGTTAGACATACTACACAAACAGTGGTAATATTGCCAGAACATTATAGACAACGACAGTGAAGTCGACCGCGCGGAAACCACTTCTGCAAAAGAAAAGGGAGTTCTACCATCAATGGCCTTAAGCAAAACATTTCTGCTGTTACTTTTCATCACCCTGTTTTCAAGCTCACTGACCTTCGGCGCCAAAGGGGTGTCTCTGGATGGAACCCTCAAATATAAAAAAGGGTTTACTCAGTTTGACTACACCTCCCCCGATGCTGTGAAGGGCGGTAAACTCATTTTGCATGACATCGGCAGCTTTGACAAGATGAATCCATTTACGTTGAAAGGATCCGCCCCCTACGGCCTGGAAGAGCTGGTTTTTGAACCACTGGCCATCGCCAGCCTTGACGAACCCTTCTCGCAATATGGGCATATAGCTGAAGACATCGAAGTGGCGACGGATAAGAAATCCGTTACATTCACGCTTAACGCCTTGGCCAAATTTTCCGATGGCAGTCCGATCACAGTCGCAGATGTGGCGTATTCGCTTGATATCATCAAAAGTGATCAGGTCCACCCGCAATTCAATTACTATTATGAAGATATTATCGGTTACGAGCTGCTCGGCGATCGGAAAATTCGTTTTAATTTTAAACGGCCAAATCGCGAACTGCATATGATTGCCTCCCAGATAAATATCCTGCCGAAAAAATACCATAGCCAAAATGGTTTTGAAGAACAGACCGGCCAGGCTAACCTCGCATTTTCGGTAGGCTCCGGTCCGTATGTTGTAGCCAATATTAATATTGGTAAATCAATTACATACAAAAGGAATTTAAAGTACTGGGCAAAAGATCATCCAACCAGGAAGGGGATGTTTAATTTCGATGAAATAGTCGTCAAATATTACAAGGACCAGATAGTGGCCCTTGAGGCATTTAAAGCCGGGGAGTTCGATTTTATATCCATCAATATTGCCAAACAATGGGCGAGGGATATGGAAGGCAAAAAGTTTGTCGACGGCACGCTCATAAAAAAAACATTTCCACATTTAAACAATGCCGGCATGCAGGGTTTTTTGATGAATACCAGGCGTAAGCTTTTCCAGAATCGTCTGGTGCGCCAGGCTATGGGCCTGGCTCTTGATTTTGCATGGATAAATACGTCTCTTTTTCATGACCAATATACCAGAAACAACTCGTTTTTTAGTAACTCGTACCTCGCCGCAAAAGGGATACCGGACGGCCTGGAGCTCGAATACCTGGAGCCGTACCGAGAACTTTTGCCAAAGGAAGTCTTTACAACACCCTTATCCACCCCGGTCACCAGCGGACCTGAGGATCTACGGAACAACCTGCTGGAAGCCAAAAGATTACTGGAAAAAGCCGGGTGGCATGTCAGAGAAGGCGTTCTCACCAATGAGGAGAACAAACCCTTTGTCTTTGACATTCTCCTTGTGTCGGCTTCCTTTGAACGGGTCATGGCCGGTTATGTGAAAAACCTGAAAAAACTGGGCATACAGGTGACATACCGGACAATTGACCCAGCGCTTTATATAGAACGGTTAAAAACCTTTGATTTTGACATGATCGTTACTTCTTATGGTCAATCGCAATCGCCGGGGAACGAGCAACGAAATTACTGGCACTCGTCCTCTGCTGAAAGGATCGGATCTCGCAACTATGCAGGAATACGCTCTTCGGCCGTCGACGGTCTCATCGATCGGATAATTTATGCCCAAACGAAAGAACAACTCATTGCCGGCTGTCAGGCCCTGGATCGGGTTCTCTGGCATGGCTATTACCTGGTCCCAAACTGGTATCTTCCCGTGCATAGATTGAGCTATCAAAATAAGTTTTCCAGGCCGGAGTCGTTGCCACTCTATTATAACCCCTTCCAGTTGCTTATGACCTGGTGGATTGAATAATCGAAAAATTACAATTTTTAATGCTATTCCTGAAAAGACATGTCATACATTGCGGTTCTATTTATGACTTGTGGAGTTTTTAGTGCAGACGATTCGAATTACGTTAAACAATCTTGACGACAGCGAAAAACTGGGAAGACTTCTCGGCAGCCTGGCGGAAGCTGGGGATGTGATGTGCCTTGACGGCAATCTCGGCGCGGGAAAAACCGCCCTAGCACAGGCCATCGCCCGTGGTCTTCAGGTGCCTGAAACCTGCTATGTGACGAGTCCTTCGTTTGCTATTCTCCATGAATACACGGGGCGAATGCTCATGTATCATATGGATTTTTACCGTTTGCAGGATGCGACCGAAGTGGAGGATCTTGGCTTTGAGGAATACTTTTACCTTGATGGGTTGACAGTGATCGAGTGGTCCTCCAGGGCGCTGGACATACTGCCGCATGAACGTTTGGTCGTAGCAATTGTCGTCAAGGACGATCTTTCCCGCACGGTTACCCTGCATGGTACAAAGAGATATGCTGAAATGCTGCAACATATCAGCCGGGAGTTTCCATGCTGACAACCAACCCTCTCGCATAAGTAATTGATTTCTATTTACATTTAACACGCGGAAATAATGAAAAAAAAATCTATCCAATTCCATGATTGTTTTAAAAAATTTACGGTCGACCAGGACAAGGCAATAAGTCCGGAAGAAACCCTGAAGAATTTTTATGCCAAGGTTGATTCGCTTGATCTGAAAATATTAAACGAGGTTCGCAGAATAGATAACGGGCGCCTTGATATCCCGGTGTTTTTCAGTGTCTGCGGCGAAGACGCTCACGCCCTGACCGGTACAAAAAAACAGATGGGCAAGGGCGCATCACCTCTACAGGCGGAGGCTTCCGCCTGTATGGAGCTGGCCGAGCGGTTCTCTTTTTTTTCCTATAAGAATAATTCCGGTAATTTTCTTTCCGGAGACTACAAAACCATGATCAGGGCTGGATATCCCGTTCTTGATCTCGAATTTTTACTGACATCGGTGCACGACCGCCATTCTTCCGTGCAGCTGCTGGAACAATTACTCGATGATATTCCCATGCAATGGGCCTGGGGCACGAATGTGACCGAGGGAACGGATGTGCTCATCCCCTTTTCCTGGTTTTTTGCCATCAATGAATTTAACGGCCCCTCCGCCGGAAACACCTATGAGGAAGCGGCGCTGCAGGGCATCTGTGAAATAGTTGAGAGACATGTTTGCTCTGTCGTCAACAACACAAGAAGTGCAACGCCGAGGATCAATGCGGATTCCGTCCAGGATAAAGTGGGCAAAGAACTCATCGATAAGTTTCGCAAGAATGAAATTGAACTCTACCTCAACGATTTCAGCCTGGATACCGGTATCTGTACGGTTGCCGCTCTGGCCATTGACCGCTCGACTTTCCCCGGAAAAAGTGAGATCGTCTATACCGCCGGGACAACCCCTGACCCGGAAAAAGCCCTGATAAGGGCAATCACCGAAGTGGCCCAGCTTGCTGGAGATTTCAATACAGACTCAAATTATATTGCCTCGGGATTGCCCAAACCTCTTTCCATGGAAGAGGTTGACTATGTAACTGATTCCCCGACAGAGATCTCCATCCGGGACATGGCCAATCTGTCTGATAACAATATCAAGATAGAAGTGGACAATTGTATCGCCTCCCTGAGAAACATCGGCATGGACGTGCTGATGATCGATGTCACCCATGCTGGTCTTGACATTCCGGCACTATATACCATAGTTCCGGGGGCGCACTTTCGCGAGAGATCGATGATCAAGGATGTTGGACTTTTTGCGGCGAAACTTCTCGTTGAACGTGTTGATGATACGGATCTGCTCGACAGAAAGCTGCTGCAGATGGAAAACCTCCTGCCGGAAGCATACTATCTCGAGTTTTATCGAGGACGCAATTTTTCCGACATGGGATTTCCCGAATCCGCCCTCGAGCACTTCGACCGTGCGCTGCGCATGCGGCCGGAACCTGAAGATTTGCCCTATATTTATTCGTATATGGGCAGTTGCCTGAAAGAACTTGGCCGCTATGATGAGGCTGTTGAAATTTTGCACCACGGCTTGCGGGAAGATGAAGAAAGACCGGATCTGCACAATACGTTGGGAGTCTGTTATTTTAAGATGCAGCAGTATGACCAAGCTATCCTCCATTTTCAAAGGGCGGTTGATTTAAACCCTGCCTCGGGCATCGATTACGCCAATCTTGGTGTAAATTATAATAAAATCGGCAACAAAGAGTCAGCTATCGAGTTCCTTACCTTGGCCCTTACCCTTGACCCAGGCCTTGATTTTGCCCGTGATCTGCTTGCTGATCTGATGAAAAAATAATGGTGGCAAAACAACTATATTTTTTGCGACATGGTGATACCGGGTTGCAGGGGCGCTATATCGGTACGACCGATGCACCGTTGACGGACAAGGGCAGGGCACAGGTACGTCAAGCGGCAGGTCTATTACAGGCAAAAAATATCAGCAAGATAGTCTGCAGTCCCATGCTGCGCTGTCGGCAAACCCTCGAACTACTCGCTCTTCCTTGTTCCTGCCGGTTTGATGAGCTGTTACGAGAGGTCGACTTTGGTCGATGGGAAGGCAAAAACTTTCGTGAAATTGTCCAAGGTGATAAAGAACTTGTTGACTCCTGGGTAAGTGCTCCTGCTTTATTTTCCTTCCCCGATGGCGAGTCTTTGGCTGCATTCAATAAGAGGGTCACTGCCTGCAAAAACCTCTTAGAAAAGATGCCGGAAGAGAAAATACTGATAATTACCCACGGCGGGATCATCAGACATCTGCTCTGCCTGCTGCTGGGACTCGATACAGAAAAATACCTGCTCTTTGAGGTCAAACCCGGCTGCGTGAGCTCGGTGCAGCTTTATGACGAGGGTGGGGTACTTACCGGTTTTAACATCACAGGCTGAGCATATGGCAAAAATTATCCTTATCACCGGCGGCGCGCGAAGCGGTAAAAGCTCCTATGCCCTGGAGCGTGCCGAAGCCTTGTCAAGCAAACGGCTGTTTGTCGCCACCTGTCCAAAAATCGACGCGGAGATGTCGGAGAGGGTCAGGCGGCATCAGCAAGAACGACGAGGCAGAGGGTGGGTTACTGTGGAAAATGAGACAAATCTGTCTGACGTCTTTTTACGACAGATAGAAGAGTTTGAGGTGGTGCTCATTGACTGTATTACCTTATGGGTCAATAACATTCTTTTTACCGCTGCAGGCCAGGGGCAAACAGTTGATGATCAGCATATCGGCGCGCTGTGTCGCGAATGGCTCGACGCGACGTATCGTTTTGCCGGAACAGTTATCTGTGTAACCAATGAAGTCGGACTGGGCATCGTGCCGGACAACGCCTTGGCCCGAAGATACCGTGATCTGGTCGGCACGTGTAACCAGTTGATAGGGAAACAAGCCGACGAGGTTGTTCTTGTCAGCTGCGGCATTCCTCTGACAATAAAAGAACCCAAAGACGATACCCACCAACCCAAAGAGATATCATGAGCCTATTAGAGCGAACAATAACAAAAATATATCCGCAGGATTCCGCCAGCAGGGATGCCGCGAAAGAGCGTCTTGACAATCTGGCCATTCCCCACTGGGCCTTAGGCGATCTTATGGATCTGGCCATTGATATTGCCGGCATGATGCGAACCAGTCGTCCCGAAGTGCATCGAAAGGCTATTGTAACAATGGCCGGAGACCACGGTGTCGTTGCCGAAAACATCTCCAAGTACCCCAGTGCAGTGACGCCGCAGATGGTCTATAATTTTGTCGCGGGCGGAGCCGGTATAAACGCCCTGGCGAAACAGGCGGGCGCCGAGGTCTTCGTCGTCGATATGGGGGTGGCTGCTGACCTGAAAGATCTGGTCGAGAGTAAAAAAATTATCAACAAAAAGGTAGGCCTGGGAACAGAAAATATTGCCGTTGGCCCGGCCATGAGTAAGGCAATGGCCAAAAGGGCTATTGAATCCGGTATCGATATCGCTAACGAACTGTCCTCTCGTTTTGACCTGTTTGGCACGGGCGATATGGGCATCGGCAACACAACGCCGTCAACCGCTATTGCCGCGGTCTGCACCGGAAAAGCCGTTGCGGAACTAACCGGAAGGGGTACCGGGCTCGATGATGAACAGGTCAAACACAAGGTGACGGTCATTGAGAGGGCACTGGCAGTGAATAAACCGGACAGCAAGGACGGCCTTGACATCCTTGCCAAGGTCGGCGGATTTGAGATCGGCGGCATTGCCGGCCTGATCCTCGGCGCAGCGGCAAACAGCAAACCGGTAGTGATCGACGGCTTTATCTCCACGGCGGCCGCCCTTATCGCTTATAAAATTGAGCCGTTTATTAAGGACTACCTCATCTTTTCCCATAAATCCGTTGAACCCGGCCACGAGGCCATGCAGAAAGCCCTCGGCTGTAAAAAACCCCTGCTCGATCTACATTTCCGCCTCGGGGAAGGCACCGGAGCGGCGGTGGCCATGAACCTCGTCGAGGGAGCAGTAGCCATCTTGACACAGGTGGCGACCTTTGCCGAGGCGTCCGTGGCCGAAGCGGACAAATAATCGACAAAAATTATTATGGCCATTTTCGATAATAAATTACCCCTTCTGTTTGTACGATTCTGCACGGCGATTCGGTTTCTCACCATTATTCCGGTATCATGGCGGGCTGCAGAGGATGCGCATCAGTTCAGTAAATGTCTGGTGTTTTTCCCCCTTGTCGGCGCGCTTATTGGTTTCGTCGGCTCTTCAGCGGCATATGTCCTGCTCCTTTTTTTCCCGCCGCAGGTCGTTGCTGTCTTGGCCATTGTCTATCTTGCCTTTGTTTCGGGTTTTCTCCATCTTGACGGGCTCTCCGACAGCGCCGATGGTCTTTTTAGTTCCCGTCCCCGGGAGGAGTGTCTGCGCATCATGAAAGACAGCAGAGCCGGGGCCATGGGCGTTGTCGTGGTTGTCTGTGTTATGTTGGCGAAATACAGCGCCTTGAGTTCAGTGGAGGGGCATATGCTCTGCCTGGCGATTTTTTTCATGCCTCTTGCCGGTAGAAGTGCCATACTTCTGTCCATGGCCCGCCTGCCGTATGCCCGACCTGAGGGTGGGCTTGGCCGGCTTTTTTATTCCGACAGCAGCAAAACCGCGGCAGTGGCAGCGTTTTTTGTACTTTTTCTCCTCCTGGTGATTCTGACCCCCTCACTGCTCGTTGTTACGCTTATTGCCATCGCGGGCGTTAATCTGCTTTTTGGCCGATGGTGCCGCCTGCGTTTAGGCGGGGCAACCGGGGATACCCTGGGGGCGTCCTGTGAACTCACCGAGGCGGTTACCGCACTCGCCTTTACCGCCTCCTTTTCACTCTTTTGACGAAACAATCCGGAAAAGTTATGCATACATTCGAACACGGCGGCAATATCCATAAAATACTGCGAGATTTGGCGGCAGAAAATATTGAACTTTTCGATTTCAGCGCCAATATTAACCCCCTTGGTCCCCCGGAATGGTTTCGCCCCCTGATAAGCAGCCAGTTGGAGCATCTGCTGCACTATCCGGATCCGGACAACACCCTTTTTGTCGAAGCTATCGCCGAGCACACCGGAATATCAAAGGATCATGTTGTTGTCGGTAATGGCACGACCGAGTTACTCTATGCCTATATGCGTACCGTCCCGTGCAAAAGGGCTGTTATACCTGTACCGTCCTATATCGATTATGTCCGGGCCGCCGAAAATGCCGGATTAGCCGTTCTGCCCTGCGACTTGCTGGAAGAAGATGATTTTATCCTTGATCTGCAGCGTCTTGCGGCAATCATTTCGCCACATGATCTCGTAGTCATCGCCACGCCGAACAATCCAACCGGAAAAACTGTCGACAGAGTCGAACTTCTCGCCTTGATAAATGATTTCCCAGAGAGTTATTTCCTGATCGATGAAGCCTTTCTAGATTTTATGGAAGGCGGAAAAACGCTAGGTGCCGAAGCCCCAAATGTATTGACCCTCAACTCCATGACCAAGTTTTATGGGGTTCCCGGTCTGCGCATTGGTTATGGTCTTGTGTCACCTGCTTTTGCCCGGCAGATAAAAGGAAATCTGCCGCCTTGGACGGTGAACAGCCTGGCCCAGGCAGTGGGAACCTCGGCTCTTCAGGATACGGCATATCAAAAGACCACCAGACAGATCTGCAGGGAATTGCGCCTGGCGCTGGAGACAGAGCTTCAGGAAATTGACGATCTGAGAATTTACAGCTCAAAAGCAAATTATCTGTTTGTCAAAATTATCGGCAAGGGAGATGCTGCGACCCTGGCCGACTATTGCCTGAACCATGCCATCATGATCCGTCGGTGCGATAATTATCAGGGCCTGCAGTCGGCGCACTCTTTTTTCCGGATAGCCGTTCGCACCAGGCCTGAAAATCTTCGTCTTGTTGAGGTGCTGCGCGGTTATTTTTCCAAGAGTTCCGTCCGGAAGCAGGTCAAAAAAAAGGCCCGGTCCCTGATGTTTCAAGGGACATGTTCCGACGCGGGAAAATCAATTATCACCGCAGCCTTGTGCCGCATTTTGTATCAGGACGGCCTGCGTGTCGCCCCGTTCAAGGCGCAAAACATGTCCCTGAATTCTTTTGTCACCCTGCAGGGGGATGAGATGGGCAGGGCGCAGGTGGTCCAGGCCCAGGCGGCACGGCTTGATCCGGATTGCCGGATGAACCCGATTCTGCTCAAGCCAAACTCGGATACCGGTAGCCAGATCATTGTCTGTGGTCAACCGGTCGGTAATATGTCCGTCCTCGATTACAACAGCTATAAACCAAAGGTGTGGTCCTCGGTCTGTCACAGCTATGACAGCCTCGCCGCGGAATTTGATGTGGTTGTCCTGGAAGGTGCGGGATCGCCGGGGGAAGTCAACTTAAAAGCCGATGACATCGTTAATATGAAAATGGCCCGATACGCCGAGTCGCCGGTTATTCTTGTCGGCGATATCGACAGGGGGGGGGTGTATGCCTCGTTTGTCGGCATTATGGAAGTCCTGGCCGAATGGGAACGGCAGCTTGTTGCCGGTTTTCTGGTCAACAAATTTCGCGGACAGGCCTCTCTGCTTGAGACGGCGCACAGTTATGTAAAGATGCATACCGGCCGTGACGTGTTCGGCGTAGTGCCGTATCTAAAAAACCTCGGTCTCCCCGAAGAAGATTCGGTCTCCTTTAAAAAAGGCAGTTTCAATAAAAAACATTCGGGGGAGGGAATTGAAATCGTTGTCGTCAATCTGCCGCATATCTCCAATTTCACCGATGTTGAACCATTCTTGGAAGAACCTGATGTAACACTTCGTATTGTCGATAAAGTATCGGATATCGGTTCGCCCCAGGCGATTATCCTGCCCGGTTCAAAAAATGTCATCCATGATCTTCGTTTTTTACAAGACAGCGGCTTTGCCGAAAAGATTGATCAGTGTCTCACAGAGAGCTGTGAAGTTGTCGGCATTTGCGGCGGCTATCAGATGCTCGGCAAGGTCATTCATGATCCCTATGAGATAGAATCCATCGATGGACAATTGTCCGCTCTGGGCTATCTTGATATGGAGACGGTGATCGAGCGCGACAAAAACCTCACCCGAAAAGCGGGTGTCCATCAGCTCTCCGCTAAAAAGATTTTCGGTTATGAAATTCACCATGGCATTTCCTCCAGAACCCAGGCCGCCCTCCTGCACTTTGATGACGGAACAAGCTGCGGCCAGATGCATCAGTCGGAAAAGATTTGGGGTTGCTATCTGCACGGCATCTTTGATAGTGATGAGTTCAGAAGATGGTTCATCGACAGCCTGCGCGAAAAAATCGGCTTGACGCCGGTTGGCGCGATACTGGCGCCCTATAACCTGGAGCTTGCCTTTGATAGACTGGCGGCATGTGTGCGGGACAATGTCGATATGAATGCACTCTATCGTCTTATGAAAATATGATCGCCGCCACCTCAACCCCAAACCGAAAATGATCTTTTATCTGCAGCTTGTCGCCTCGATTATTCTCGACGCCTTCATCGGTGATCCACACTGGTACCCGCATCCGGTGCGAGGAATCGGTCGATTGTGTTCCTGGAGTGAAACCGTCACTCGGTCAATGTTCAACAATCTCTATGTTGCCGGCCTGTTGACCGTTGCTCTCGTCATCACCCTCACCGGGACCATTGTCGCTGTCATTCTTTTTACCGCGGCAGCATTTTCTTCGACCATTGAAGGTATTGTCGGCGTGATTCTCCTCTATACGACCATTGCCGCCAGGGATCTTCTGCGCCACAGTACAGCGGTGTATGTACTGCTACGGGACAGAAAACCGCTGGAAGATGCCCGTAAGGCGGTGGGTAAAATAGTCGGTCGGGATACCGCAACGCTCGATGAAGAGGGCATCTGCCGGGCGACTATCGAAACGGTCGCCGAGAACATGGTCGACGGCATTACCGCACCCCTTTTCTTTGCTCTTCTTGCAAGCTATTGTGCGCCGCTTGGCACTCTTGCACCGATCAGCTGGGCGGTGCTTGGTGCTTTTCTGTATAAGGCAATTAATACCATGGATTCCATGATCGCATACAAAAATGAGCGATATATCAAATTCGGCAGAGTTGCGGCAAAGCTTGACGACGCGGTGAATTTTATACCGGCCAGGCTCAGCGGCTGCTGTCTTATTATGGCTGCATTTTTTTTAAAACTGGATTACAGAAAGGCGGCAAAAGTTTTCCTGCGAGACAGATTGCAACACGCAAGTCCAAACGCCGGACACACCGAGGCCCCGGCGGCTGGGGCACTCGGGGTGCAACTTGGCGGGCCTTCATTGTATTTCAATGAAATTGTTGAAAAACCATATATCGGTGATGCGGATGTCCACCCTGTTCCGGGCGATATTCAAAAGACAAACCGCCTGGTAATCGTCGGCTCGCTGATATTTTTAGCCTTTCTTGTCGGACTTCGTATGTTACTTATTTAATGGTATATATTTAATTCGTGAGGCACTAAAAAACCTTTTTCAGGAGAATATGAATATGGAAAGAACATTTGCTATTATCAAACCCAATGCTTTTGCCGATGGCAACAGTGGTAAAATTATCAGCCGTATCTACGAGGAAGGATTCAAGATAGTCGGTATCAAAAAACTCTATTTGAGCAAGGTGGAAGCTGAAGAATTTTACTACGTCCATAAAGCACGACCTTTCTTTGATGAACTGACTGATTTTATGTCCAGCGGGCCCTGCATCGTCATGGTTCTGGAGGCGGAAAAGGCTATCCAAAAGTGGCGAGACCTTATGGGGGCGACGAATCCGGCCGATGCGGCCGAAGGGACTCTTAGACGTCTGTTCGGCGCTTCTCTTGGGGAAAATGCCACCCATGGTTCCGATGCTCCGAAAACTGCAGCATTTGAGATAGGATATTTTTTCTCAGGCCTCGAACTTCTTTAAGCATCCTTTGTACCCTTCGGGTTGCCGGTGCAAAGGCCCGAAGGGTATTTTGAAATGTCCTTTTTCGATATCTGACCGTAAGCTCTGCTCTATTTCCTTTGTTTGACGATACAATCAAGTTGCCCTTGATGGAGGAGAATGTTTAGCTCATCTCCGACATCTGTATCGGTCGACCTGGTGATCACCTTATATGACTGGTCTTTTTCGTCGAGTCTTCTGACGATTGAATAACCTCTGCCGAGGGTGGCAAGGGGGCTGACGCTGTGTAAAAGGGTCGCCTGCTCGGCAAGAGCCATCTGTTTTCGTTCAAGAACTCGTTCAATATGATTTCGTAATTGCGTGGTTAGAAAATGCAGGTGCCTTTCCTGCAAGGCAATGCGACTGGACGGGGCTTGGGCCTGGAGCCTGCGCAGACAGGTATCCAGTTTTTTTTCTCTTAAAACAAGATTCTTCTCTATAGACTGAACCAGATACGCCTGGCTTAACTGCAGTCGTGATGCTGAATCCCGAAAGAGATTCTTCATGTTTCCCAGCATTCGGATGTTGTGTCGCAGGCGCTGATCGAGAAACGACACTTTTCGCTGCATTCTGGTCAACAAGCCCGCCTGTAGATTACCGAGATGGCGGCGTAAGGTGGTGGCATCTGGGACCAGTTTTTCCGCAGCACCGGTAGGGGTGGGACAGCGAAAGTCCGCGCAGAAGTCGGCAATGGTAAAATCAATCTCATGACCTATTCCGGTGACAACCGGAATAGCGGATCGATGGATAGCCTCGGCCACAACTTCCTCATTGAAGGCCCAGAGGTCCTCGAGCGAACCACCGCCCCGGCACAAAACAATACTGTCAACGTGCTCAAGACTATTCGCAGTCTGCAGAGCTTTGGCTATTTCTCCGGCAGCATCTTTGCCCTGAACCCTTACGGGAAGAATCTGTATGTGAATAGGTGACTGGCGAATTCTGACGATTTTTAAAAAATCCTGCAATGCGGCTCCGGTTGGTGAAGAAATGACGACTATTCTTGCAGGATAGAGCGGGAGGACTTTTTTGGTTTCTTCTGCAAAATAGCCTTTTTCAAACAATTTCATTTTTAATTGTTCAAAGGCTTTTTGCAGCATACCTGTGCCGAATAGTTCCACCGAATCAACGATAATCTGATATTCGCCACGGGGTTCATAGACTGAAATTCTGCCAAAACAGACGACATTCAGACCGTCCTGCAAGGTCAGATCGACAAAACGTTTCTTTTGCTTGAACAGCACCGCGCGTATCTGGGCGGAAGCATCTTTTAGGGTAAAGTACGAGTGCCCTGAATAGGGCATTTTAAAATTAGAAATTTCGCCGCTGATCCTGACGAAACGATATTGAGATTCAAGAATATTTTTGATGGAACGGGTCAACTGGCTGACGGTAAGGATAGGCTCTGTCTCTAATATGTTCATGGTCTTTTTTAATTCGACAAGAGGAGGTAATGGAGTCTTTACGCATGGACAGACATACAGCTATATATTATATTGTCCGGTTTATTACTTTACATGAATTGGCACCATAACATAAAAATTACCAGGAGGTAAACCGCATGGCTGGTGAGAGTGCGTTTGATAAAAAGCTGTCTGCCGAAACAAGTATGGATAAGGTTGAAGGACTCTTGGAACATCTCAATCTTCCTCCCAAGGTCATAGATTTCATCCGGATCAATCAACGACTCATTCAGCTCGGCATAGCAGTCGTTGTTATTGCCGTGGTTTTCTGGTCACTGTATGGCTCCTATCGTGAAAAAATCACCGAGGAGGCTTCTTCTGCCCTCGCCGTCGCTTTACAAAGCGATCAGACTGCAAAAGCCGATGCATTCCGCGCTGTTGCCGATAAATACGGCAGCACGTCTTCGGCCCTCTGGGCCCGCGTCGAACTTGCTCATCTTGATATGAAAAAAGGATTGTTCGATGAGGCATCAGGACAATATCAAGCTATCCTGCCTGATATAAAGCCTGCAAACCCTATGTATCCTTTGGTCCTTTTCAGTCTGGCACAGTCACTGGAGGGAGCTAAGCGTAACCAGGAGGCTTTCACGCAGTATGATCTTTTAAAAGATATCAAGGGATTTGAACACATCGGCTATACCGGGATGGGAAGAATAGAGGAAGCATTAGGTAATAATGAAAAAGCTATTG
>CAYPPR010000003.1:3017-20602 GCA_964412665.1 uncultured Desulfopila sp. | reverse complement strand
TTTTTAGTTTGAGTTTAATTACTGGAGCTATGTGTAATAATGAAAAAGCTATTGCCATCTACAATAACTTTCTTCTCTCGATGGATGACGACCCTGCTTTCTCACAGGTTCAAGCAGAGATTAATGCGAAAATTGCTCGTCTAAAGGCAACACAGTAAACAAGATTGAACGTGTCGTTTAGAGACACAAAATAAATACAACATACAAAAAGTGCATTCAAGGAGTGACTAATGCCGGGATTTGAAATGTTCGGGGAAGAGGAAAAGAAAGAGATCATGGATGTGCTCGACACAGGGGTTCTTTTTCGTTATGAATTCAATGAGCAGCGCAAGGGCGTTTTCAAAGTGAGAGAGTTTGAAGAAAAATTTGCCAGGTACTGCGGTGCGAAGCAGGCGCAAGCGGTAACATCGGGCACCGCCGCCCTGAAAGTTGCTCTTACGGCCTTAGGAATAGGTCCCGGAGATGAGGTGATTACCCAAGGGTTTACCTTTGTCGCCACCTGGGAAGCAATTCTTGAAGTCGGTGCCCTGCCGGTCTTTACTGAAGTTGACGCAACATTGAATATGGATCCGGAGGACTTAAAAAAGAAAATCACTTCCCAGACAAAATGCATCATTCCTGTCCATATGCTCGGAGCCCAGGCAAGAATCGAAGAAATAACCGCTATCGCAAAACAACACGATCTCGCGGTTATTGAAGACACCGCCCAAGCCGCAGGTGGACGAATCAAAGGGAAGCACCTTGGCACATTTGGGACCTGCGGGACATTTTCTTTTGACGCCGTCAAGACCATCACCACCGGTGAAGGGGGAATGATCATAACCGACGATGTCGAGCTCTGGCGGGCCATGTCGGAATATCAAGACCATGGACATGATCACAAAGTTAATCCCGGGGCACGAGGAGGAGAGGGGAGGCGATTTATTGGTTCCAACTACCGCATGATGGAACTTCAGGGAGCAATAGGCTTGGCGCAACTGGCAAAACTCGACAGCATCGTTGCCGCACAACAAAAGAACAAAGCGATTCTCATGCAGGCAGCAGCGGGAATCCCCGGGGTTGTCTTTCGAGAACTTGTCGATGCAGAGGGAGATTCAGCGACTTTCTTCAGCTTTACCCTGCAGGACCGTGAACATTGCCAAAGAGTGAATGAGTCCCTCAAAAAAAATGGCCAAGGGGCTATCAATTTTGCCGAAAACACCTGGCATTTTTATCCGAAATGGGAGCATTTACTTGGCGAAAAGACGCTGACCGCATCCGGCTACCCCTTCTCGGAACCTTACGGGAAAAAACGAATAGTCTACGATCCTGCGCTTTTGCCGCAATCGGCAGCTCTTCTTGAGAGGACACTTGTCTATCCTGTCTCAATAAAAATGTCAGATGAGAAACTCTCGGGTATGTGCGGCGCACTCAAGGATGCCCAGAGGTCGTAGATTAGAACTCAAAGCTCTATGAAGAACAAGGGACCAGTTATTGCTGCAGATCAGGCTTTTTATCCTGCTGTTATTTGTAGAATTTATGTGAGCCGTATTGCTCGAGGTAGGTGAATTCACTCGACCAGTAAGGAGTAATGCTGTCGAGATGATAATGCGTTGCTCCTTGGGTGAAATCCTGTGTCTGCAGAGCTATATAGACTGATTTCATGCAAGCCAGAAATGCCTTCGGATCATCAGGAAGATATGATTTCTTCTGAAAAGTCCAGCTGAATTGGTACGGTTCCTGTACTATTTCTTTAATTGGCCGTTGTTTTTCATTGGCTCGGTTTAAAGTAACAAGGGCCACGGCCACCTGACCTATTTCCGGTTCCGACCGTGCTTCATGGTAAACATTGAGCGTCAGCCAGAGCAGGCCTTCAAGTAATGTCATAGTTTTTTTCTCCTGTATTTTTCGATATGCACTTTAAAACCAGACTGCAGCCGATATTCTCAAAGTTTCGGCAAGCACAAAGGAAAAACAACATTGTTCCCAACTGTCCTGATCATTTACCTGAAAAGCCTAACTAAATATATGGCGGAAATCCTATCCTCCATCTTTTAATATACATCATTTCCAGTGAGCGTCAACTTTTAGTTTCTGTCAATAGGAATCTTTATCATATTGCCAAGAAGTCACTAATTACACTTTAATATCATATACATAAAATAATCAACCAACCCTACAGCAAGAGCCGGGAAGTAAATAAAAAATAGAAAAAGGGGGGGGCGCCCCACCTCGGTTTATCAATATAAACAGATAGGTAGTTCCATGACGACCTATAGCAAAAGACTCCATTTTGACATTCCTACCAGAAAGGGCTTATCAAGATGACGGCGGATGTAGAAAGGTGTTCAGTGCCTTACGCCTAAAAGTCTGTCAGAGAAAAGAAGAAAACCGAGCGTGCTGTTGTTCTTGACAAACTCCTGATATGGCATAATCCCACAGGCACCTAGGCGCGCAAAATTCGGATATAACACCAAGGCACTGCTGCCGCCTTATTTCTCTTTTACCGGAGGCGGCTGAAATTTTTTGCGTTGAATTCGATGGAATACGAAAAAAGAGGACTCTGGTAAAAATTATCGGCGAGTATGCGACCTGTTCGCTCTCCGCTTGTTAAGCAGTGCAAGACAATAAAAAGAGAAAGCGAGGCAGGTATCACGTCTTCTATGCTGTCGTGGCTGAATGCAAGGGCTTACAATTAAAAAGCGGCATCAGAGCATCGCTTGCAGCCTTTGATCTTGATGTCACATGCTGCAAGACCGCATCGGCGCCATTCTTTTTCAGTTCAACAATTTCCCAACATTCCGGAGAGGCCGCAATAACCTGCATCAGTCCGAGATGTTGTGCATGTCCGACTTTGTATGCTTCAACATGGCCCAAAATCGGGTACCCTAAAAGGGCCAGATCACCGACAAGGTCAAGTACCTTATGCCTGATAAACTCATCATGATAGCGCAATCCGTCTTCATTCAGGACTGATTTACGGTTCCAGTGGATAGCTATGACATTTGCAAGCGAACTGCCAAGTGCCAGTCCATTAGCCCACAGTTCTTCGACTTGCTCCACATAGCCGAATGTTCTCGCCCTGGCTATTTCATCACCAAATCGATCGGCGACCAGATCAAAGGTATATTTTTGCTTTTTGATCAAGGTGTCATCAAAACAAATTTCTCCGGTCACCTTGAAACCATTGTATGGAGATATGGTCAGTCGCTTGTCACCTTCGACATAGGAAATAGGCCTTGTAATGCGGAGTATTTTTCTCAGTCCTTTTTGTTTTTTCTTGCCGGTTGCTTTTAGTAATTTGAAAAACGGTTCGGCACTCCCGTCCATAATCGGTATTTCAGCTGAGTCCAACTCAATATCAGCGTTATCAATACCAAAGCCATGCAGAGCGGCGAGAAGATGCTCCGTGGTAGAGATCCTGAAATGCTCGTTACCGAGGGTCGTTGCCAACTGTGTATCAACGACTTTATCCATATAGGCCTGAATATGGCTGCTGTTGATCACGTCGGCCCGAAAAAAACGAATGCCGTTGTTAACCGGAGCTGGTTTGATCGACAGGTTGACGGTTCGGCCGGAGTGTAATCCGACTCCACAACAACTTACCGATTTTTTTATTGTATATTGATATGGATCAATAGGTAAAGACATAATGATTCCTTATATAGTAAGATTTTTTTACCTATAGATGCAATTTTTGTACCGCCGGTCGAGTCAGTGTCAATATATCAAAAACACATATGATATGAGACGATTATGTATTTATTCATAAAAATACACACTGCATCACACTGTGTTTTAAAAAACACAATCCACGTGAAAATACAGTTTTTTTAACACAGGTCTCGGGCTGGCTTACCATGTGTCGGCAGATGATTTTACGCGATTTTAAAATGACTCTTCAATGACTCAAGAATGTAGAGGTCAAAGAGTTCGTCCACCTTATGTTCAATATGCAGGACATAGAGAGGAAGTTGTAAAGTATAGCTGCGGATTTTCACAAAATCCTTTTCAGTTGTCACGAGGCTATTTGCCCCGGATACAACAGCTTTTCTGCAAATATTATCGACCATGGGCTGACTATATTGAACATGATCCTTGAACGTGTGGTAAGCCGTAAGTTGTAGACCGAGGTCAGTAAGGGATGTCTCGAACCTGAATGGATTGGCAATGCCACAAAAGGCAAAGTGTTTGAGCGAAACATTTGTTTGTGCCACGGTATCGACTGCTCTCTCAAGTCGGGGAGTATTTACAGATGATGTGAAAACCGGTCTGTCCGGAAATTTTTGCTGCAAAAGTACGGAGAAATTTCTCATTCTCTCCTGGTTCGTCTTTGTTTGTCCAGTTAAGAGAAATGCATGGCAGCGATTCAGCGCCGAAACCGGTTCCCGCAGGTGTCCTCCAGGAAAGACGCGACTGTTTCCGGCAAGGGCAGTTCCATCAAAAAGTACAATATCGATGTCTCTTTTGACACCAAGATGCTGGAAACCATCGTCTAGAATGATCACATCACTAGAGAACTGATCAATTGCCAGGCGACAGGGGAGAATGCGACGGGTTCCGGTTAATACAGGTACCCCGGGTAAAGACTCGGCGAGCATAAACGGTTCATCACCGGCGAGGAGCGCGGTAAGAAATATATTTTCACCGTCGGAGACAATGTTGACCGCCTCGTCGGCCTTTCCCCCATGCCCTCTGCTGACAATAGATGGGTGATAACCATTTGCAGACAACAGTCTGGCAAGATGTTGTACGGTCGGGGTTTTTCCGCTGCCGCCGAGAACAAGATTGCCGACGGAGATAACTGGTACCGCCAAATTTTGTTGACGAAACACCCCTGAATTGTACAATTTTTCCCGTGCTTTCATCGCGGCACTATAAAGAGGCGCGAAAGGACGACCGAGGGAAAAAAGAAGCTTCAAACCTTTTGACATGGCTTTTTGTAATGAAATTGATTACTGAAGAGGACGTATCCAACTTTAAATTTTGCAAAATGTACAGTAACAGACTAATATCATGACTTCGTAGCATACGCTCGCTCTTTTCTTAGGCGTCTTCAAGAAGATAACTAAAGAGAGGAAAAATTTAATCAACAATTTTGAGGGAGGAAGAAATGAAGTTCAATTTAAGTGGTAAACTGCTTTCAACCGCTGCTTGTTTTTTGTTAGCTCTATCGGCACCGGCACTAGGCGTAGCGGGTGACACGATTAAGTTTGGTGTGGCGGGGCCCCACAGTGGTGACCTTGCTTCCTACGGACTTCCTTCAGTCAATGCCGCCAAACTCGTTATTGACAAGGTGAATGCCAACGGCGGAATCAACGGCAAGATGGTGGAAATGCTCGTGGAAGACGATGTCTGCAAGCCTGAAATTTCCACCAATACGGCAACAAAGCTTGTCTCGGACGGCGTTGAAGTGGTCCTTGGTCATATCTGCTCTGGTGCAACTATTGCTGCGATGCCAATCTACAAGGACTCCGGAATTCTGGTCATGTCCCCCTCCGCAACCAGTGACGAGTTGACCTTAAGCGGTGACTACCCAAATTTCTTCAGAACAATTGCTCCCAATGCCGCCCAGTCACCGGCCATGGTCGATTTTGCCATCAATAAACTCGGCCTTAAGAAGATCGCCATCATTCATGATAAAGGCGACTACGGTAAACCTCTTGCCGAAGGCGCTAAAAAGCATGTGGAACAAACCGGAAACGGTGAGGTCGTTCTTTTTGAGGGTATTACCCCCGGCGCCATGGATTATTCCGCCATTGTCCAGAAAATCAAACAATCCGGTGCGGAAGTTGTTGTCTTCGGCGGTTACCATCCCGAGGCTTCAAAAATAGTAACCATCATGAAGAAAAAACGTCTCAAGACAAAATTTGTTTCAGATGACGGGGTAAAAGACGATACCTTTATTAAGGTTGCCGGAGACGCGGCGGAAGGCGTGTATGCCGCAGGTCCTCAGGATAACTCCACCAATCCCATGGCAGCCGAAGCAAAAAAAGCACATAAGGCAGCTTTCGGCAGCGATCCCGGCGCATTCTTTGAAGGCGCTTATGCCGCGGTCGTGGTTATGCTCAATGCAATCGAACAAGCCGATTCAACCAAACTTGAAGACCTGAAAAAAGTTCTTCAGACGGAAAAAGTTGCCACTCCTGTTGGGGATATCAACTTTGATGAAAATGGTGACGCAATCGGGGTGGGATTCTCAATGTATGTCGTAGAAAACGGCAACTATGTTGTAGTTGAATAACACCAATTTTTAAAACCTTTCAATATCTGAAGTGAACATTTTATTTTTTGTTTGCTTCAGATATTTTTTTATGCAGGTATGGACTATTTTATTGAACTCTTATTTAGCGGCTTGACCAGGGGATCCATCTATGCGCTCATTGCTCTGGGCTATACGATGGTATACGGCATTATCGGTCTCATTAACTTTGCCCATGGCGAAATCTATATGATAGGAGCCTTCACTGCTTTTATTGTCGCCACGGTGCTTTCAATTTATGGTTTTCCCCTTTTTTCCATTGTTATAATTGCAGGGGTCGCTGCGGTAGTATGGTCAAGCTCCTATGGCTATACTATTGAAAAGATCGCCTACAAACCTCTGCGACATGCTCCCAGGTTGTCCCCGCTTATCAGTGCAATCGGCATGTCGATTTTTCTGCAAAACTACGTACTGCTTGCCCAAACTTCAGATTTTCTTCCCTTTCCTACGCTCATTCCTGATTGGGAATTTATCGAGCCAATCGCCCATATTGTCGGGACCACTGATCTGGCTATCCTCGTCACCACGGTTATGGTGATGGTGATGCTCACCGTAATAATAAAATTTACCAAAATCGGAAAAGCAATGCGGGCGACAGCCCAGGACAGGATGATGGCCACCTTAGTCGGTATCAATGTCAATAACGTTATTTCCGCCACCTTTATTGTTGGGTCAGCCCTTGCGGCTATCGGTGGACTCCTTATCGCTTCGCACATTGGCCAAATAAATTTTTATATTGGCTTTATTGCCGGCATCAAAGCCTTTACCGCAGCGGTTCTTGGTGGAATCGGTTCGATTCCCGGTGCTGTCCTCGGCAGTTTTGTGCTTGGACTTACTGAAAGCTTTGCCACCGGATATGTTTCAAGTGATTATGAAGATGTCTTTGCCTTTTCACTCCTGGTACTGATCCTCATTTTCAAACCATCAGGCCTTCTTGGCAAAGCAACCAACCAGAAAGTTTAAATTTGTCAGCTATGTTTTCATTAAAAGAACTGAAAAAAGGCCTTCTCACTTCACTCTGGTTCGTTTTTTTAACGTTTCCGATTATCGTTATAAAAGCAGACCCTATAGAACGAACAGTCATATGGCGTTGGCATAATGCGCTCTATATGGCACTAGGGACTTTTGGAATTTACTTGCTGGTCAAATACTATCAACATCGAAAAGAGAACCAACCAAGTCGGCAAGACGATACAGAGCAAACCACCTCACTTTTAAACAGGATATTGCTCAACCCCCTGCAACGCAATATGCTTGTTGGAGCAGTGGCGATATTCGCCGTACTTTTTCCACATTTTTTTTCCACCTACCAGACCAATGTCATGACAACTGCTTTGATGTATGTTGTCTTGGGACTTGGCCTGAATATTGTTGTTGGCCTGGCTGGCTTGCTTGATCTTGGCTTTGTTGCCTTTTATGCCGTTGGCGCCTATACATACGCTCTTTTAAATCTTCATTTTGGTCTTGGATTCTGGACAGTTTTGCCCATAGGGGGGGTGATGGCCGCCATGTTCGGTATCCTTCTCGGTTTTCCGGTACTGCGGTTGCGTGGGGATTATCTGGCAATCGTCACTCTGGGTTTTGGCGAAATCATCCGTCTCGTATTAGAAAATTGGGGCGAATTTTCCAAAGGACCAAGTGGGATTTCCAATATTTCCCGACCTGGTTTTTTTGGTATGGAGTTCGGTCTCGAACAATCCATTCTCTATACCTATTACATTATGATCCTCTTTGTCATCGTGACAATTTTCGTCGTCAACCGACTGCAGGATTCTCGTCTTGGCCGGGCATGGATTGCCCTGCGCGAAGACGAAATTGCCTGTCAGGCCATGGGCATCGACAAGCGCAAAACAAAACTCGTCGCCTTCTCACTCGGCGCTTTCTGGGCAGGCATTGTCGGCGTCATGTTTGCCGCAAAAACCACTTTCATTAATCCAGCCAGTTTTACCTTTCTCGAATCGGCAATCATTCTTTCCATAGTCGTACTCGGCGGCATGGGGTCAATCATCGGCGTAGTGTTCGGGGCACTGATATTAATCCTTATGCCGGAATACTTACGGGCATTGTCGGAATACCGTATGCTGGCTTTCGGTGGAATTCTTGTATGTATGATGATTTTCAGACCCCAGGGACTGATCTCAAATATCCGTCGCACATATAAATTTGATAAAAAACCTCAGTGAACTCGAACGTAAATGATGAAAAAGTCGATTCTTAATGTAACTGGCCTGAGCATGGATTTCGGGGGCATTCGCGCTTTGGATTCGCTTGATCTCGATGTGAAGAATGGCGAAATAGTCGCCCTCATTGGACCAAATGGTGCTGGAAAAACAACATTTTTTAATTGTGTTACCGGAATATACACACCAACCGCAGGGGATGTGTTCCTTACTCCGCCGAACAGTTCGAAAATAATATCTCTCAAAGGCCTCAAGCCCAATCAGGTAACCGAGAAAGGGCTGGCGCGAACGTTTCAGAACATTCGACTCTTTCCCAAAATGACGGTGCTTGAAAATGTGATGATAGGGCGGCACTGCAGAACCAAGGCATTTATTCTCGGTGCTATCTTTCGCACAGCCGCCACCCGCAAAGAAGAAAAAAACATTATCGATACCAGTTATGCCATTCTGGAAAAAATGGGGCTTGCTCAATTTGCCAACGAGTTTGCCGACAATCTGCCCTACGGTGCCCAGAGGCGCCTGGAAATCGCCCGTGCCCTGGCCACCGACCCCTTGCTCCTCCTGCTCGATGAGCCGGCTGCCGGCATGAACCCGCAAGAAACCATTGCTCTTGATAAACTGATTAAGCAAATCTCACTTGATGGGCAGGCGATACTCTTGATCGAGCATGATATGCAGCTGGTCATGAGCTTATCCGACCGTATTTTTGTCATGGATTACGGCAAAAAAATAGCCCAGGGTACCCCCGAAGAAATCCGTGAAAATCCGGCGGTTATCAAGGCCTATCTGGGGGAGGAAGTTGATGCTTAAATTAGAAAATGTGCAGTCTGGATATGGCAATAAACTGGCCATAAAAGAAGTGTCTCTGGAAATCAACGAGGGGGAGATAATCACGCTTATCGGTGCCAACGGGGCAGGAAAAAGCACCACTCTTATGACCATTTGCGGTGTTATTGCCTGTCGAGCTGGAACCGTAAAGTTTCAGGGCAGAGAAATCCACAAGATGGCCCCCGATGAAATCGTCAAACTCGGTATCTGTCAGATACCTGAAGGGCGGCATATTTTTCCACAATTGACGGTTAAAGAAAATCTTGATATGGGCGCCTTTCTCAGAAGTGACACGGCGGAGATAAAAAAAGACCGGGACTATGTTTACTCGCTTTTTCCCATACTTGCCGAAAGAAGAAACCAGGACGGAGGCAATCTCAGTGGAGGTGAACAGCAAATGCTGGCCATGTCACGAGCTCTTATGGCCAGGCCAAAGCTTTTGCTGCTTGATGAACCATCGATGGGGCTGGCTCCTCTGGTCATTAAACAGATTTTTGAGATCATCAAACAGATAAACAAAGAAAATAACACAACCATTTTTCTGGTTGAACAGAATGCCAATCAGGCGCTCCATATTGCCGACAGGGGCTATGTCATGGAAACCGGCAAGATCACTCTGTCCGGCCCAGCACAAGAATTGCTTGCGAATACTGATATTCAGAAGGCCTATCTCGGCATTTAAATGTAAATAAATCGTCGCGGTGTCTTATGGAGCCCCCCACGACAAGACTTTAAAACAAATTAAACATAATGAAAAATATAAAAGTCGGCGTTATCGGGGTAGGTTATCTCGGCCGGTTTCATGCACAGAAATACGCTGCTCTGGAAGGTGTCAGTCTGGTTGGTGTCGCAGATATTAATGTCCAGCAGGCCGAACAGGTTGCCGGGGAGTGTTCCTGCCGCAGTTTTAGTGATTACCAAAAACTGCTACCCGCTGTTGATGCGGTGTCTATTGCCGTCCCAACACCGTACCATCACCAGGTCGCCGGGGAGTGTCTTGATGCGGGCATTGATGTTCTGCTGGAAAAACCAATGACCGTTACCCTGCAGGAAGCGGACGATTTAATTGCCAGGGCTAAAGAAAAACAGCTTGTTCTACAAATTGGCCATCTCGAACGGTTTAACCCGGCGGTCCAGGCCATGGAACCATTCTTGACGACGCCTGTTTTTATCGAGAGCAGTAGAATCGCCACCTTTAAAAACAGGGGTGCGGACGTCGATGTTGTCCTCGATTTGATGATCCATGATATAGATATCATACTCAACATCATCCACTCACCGATCAAGACAATTCATACCGTTGGAGCCCCCGTAGCCACTGCCACAACCGACATTGCCAATGCCCGGTTAATTTTTGAAAACGGCGCGACAGCCAATGTAACCGTCAGCAGAATCTCCAGAACCAACGTGCGGAAGATGCGTATTTTCCAACCCGGCTCCTACATCAATGTTGATTTTGGTAATAAAAAAGTCATGACCATACAGCTCTCCGAGGAACTGCTGGATAGCGGCATGCCGAAGCAGCTGGTCGAACTGCGTACCTTTGCCGACAGTGATGCCCTGCGCAGTGAGATTACCTCCTTTGTGCAGCATGTCCGGGAGAGAACCAAACCAGCTGTATCCGGGGTCGAGGGACGACGTGCCCTGGCTGTCGCCCTGCAGGTCATGGATCAAATCAAGGAGCACCAGCAACTCGACCTCTTTAAAAATTTTCTTCCCCCCAGGGTATGAGCGGCAAAATTATGATTGTCACCGGAGAGGCTTCCGGTGATCTTCATGGTGCAAACCTCGTCAAGGCATTACGCTTGAAAGATCCTCGGCTGCAGTTTTATGGTATGGGGGGAGCGGAACTAGCTGCGCTTGGCGTCGAAATACTCTATGATGCGGCAAAGGTCTCGGTCGTTGGGGTATTCGAAGTTTTTTCCCATCTGAAAGATATCTGGCTCGCGCAACGAATTTTGCGACAAAGGTTAGTTGACGAGGCCCCAGACCTGCTCATCCTGATCGATCTGCCGGATTTCAATCTACTCCTGGCCAAAAAAGCCAAAAAACTTGGCATCCCGGTGTTCTATTATATCAGTCCTCAGTTATGGGCCTGGCGTTCCGGTCGTGTAAAAACGATAAAAGCCAGAGTTGATAAGCTCGGCGTTATCCTTCCTTTTGAGGAGGATTTCTTTAAAAAACGGGGCGTTGAAGCACAATACGTCGGCCATCCTCTAGTGGATACGGTCAGGACCAGTGCAAAGAGAGAAGAGTTTTACCGACTGCACGGCATTGCCCCCGGCAGCCAATGCATTGGTCTTTTTCCCGGCAGCAGAAAACGCGAAGTGTCTTCCTTGCTGCCGATCTTTTTCCGTGCCGCGGAAATTATGCAGCACAACTCACGGGAAAAAATTGTTTTTTTTATTCCCCGGGCCTCGACAATAGGAAAAGAGGAGTTTTCTGCAGCTGGACTGCACAGCTATCAACAACAGCTCGATATCCGCATAATCGAGGAAGATCGATACAACATGATGGCGGCATGCGATGCGGTGGTTACCGCTTCGGGAACGGTAACATTGGAACTGGCAATCCTCGGCGTACCGATGATCGTCGTCTACAAGCTGGCACCGCTCACCTACCAGTTGGGAAAACTGCTCGTTAAAATAGATTTTTTCTCACTGGTGAACCTGATAGCCGGGTATGAGGCCGTACCGGAACTGCTCCAGCACGCAGTGACAGCCGAAAAAATCAGCGCCGAATTAACGGCGATAATGACCCTGCCTGCCCGAAAAGAACAAATACTACAAGCGCTTAAAGAGGTACGAAACAAACTTGGCGGGAGTGGCGCCTCGGACAAGGCGGCAACAGCCATCTTGCAACTTATGGGAGAGCGGAGACATGACTGACGATCATTTCAATGATATCGACCCTGTAATTTTAGAAATAGACGGTACACTTGATCTGCACCACTTTTCGCCAAAAGACCTGAAAACACTTATCCCTGACTATCTGACCGAGTGTCAGAACAAAGGCATCATGGAAATAAAGCTCATCCACGGTAAAGGGATCGGCAATGTACGACGCTCCGTGCATGCTCTGCTGCAGCGAAATCCCCTCGTCGCCGGCTACCGGCAGGCCGAACTGCACTCCGGAAGTTGGGGGGCAACCATAGTAAGCCTAAAGCCCAAAAAGCCGTAAGCTTCTTTGAGGCGGGTTATTTTCCAAAATTACAGATCGGATACAGGCAAACCTTGCAGTTTCTACACAGTCCGCCATGACCCAGCTCGGCAAATTCGTGTCGGCCAATTTTCTCACCGGTTAATATTCTCGGCAGGACCAGATCAAAGACGGTGATCTTATGATACATGCCACAGGCGGGGAGACCGAGAACGGGAACCGTGCCGATCATGCCGCTGAGAAACATTGCTCCCGGTAAAACCGGTGTGCCGTAAGTCACATCAATTGCTCCGGCTGCCAGTATTCCCTCGCGGGTGACATCGTCCGGATCGACCGACATGCCGCCGCTGGTGACAATAAGTTCAGCACCATGGGCAATGCACTTACCGATCTCGTGGGCGATTGCATCCTTATCATCCGGGGCACGTCGGACCAGCAAAATCTCCGAGCCCAGGGCTTTGGCTTTGGCCCGCAACACCTCTTCAAATCGATCTTCAATACGATTATAAAAGACCTCATTACCGGTTATCACCAGTCCGATTTGCACCTTTTGCAAGGGCAAAACCTCGATGACGGGGGTGGATGATAAGGCGATTTTCTCCGCCTCTGCTACCAGTTGCCGCGGGGCAACAAGCGGGATAAGACGGGTTGCCGCCACCGTCTCGCCTTTTTTCACCGGGGTGTTATCATGGAGTGTGGCACACATTACCGCGCCAAGCATATTGAACCGGTAAAGAGATTCCTTGTTTATGCGCAGCAGGCCGTCGAGACCGGCTTTTAAGGCAATTTTCCCTTCCGCGGGGTCATCAACGTATTCCACTCCGCGGCCGCTGAGCCCCTGGGCAAGTATCGAGGCAGCCTCGTTTTCATGGATTTCCGAGGCGGTAAGTGAAATGATGTAGATGTTATCCTTTCCCAGTTGTTTCAGATGGGCAATATCTTCTGCTCGGATGATATGACCTTTTTTGAAGGCCACGCCTTTTTTGACATCTTTAACAATCTCGGTAATATCATGGGGAAGCACCATGCCAACGGACTTTTCAACGGGTACTGATTTCAACATGTAAGGAACACCTTTAAAAAACTCAGCTTAGAGACAACCGTCAACCTGATCACGGGGAAAAAGACTTTTGACATCATAAATAACCGATTTTTCTTTGCATAACTTGCGCAACTGGCTGATAGGCATCTCGGCAAATTGCCGATGACCAACAGCTATAACGATGCCGCTGTAGGTATTGTCCTGCAAAGTTTTTAGTAGATTGATGCGGTATTCGCGATATGCTTCATCGGCCTGTACCCAAGGATCATAAACATCAACGGTAATACCGTATTCGGCAAATTCGGAAATAATATCGATAACCCTGGTATTGCGCAGGTCAGGACAATTTTCTTTGAAGGTCAGCCCCATAACCAGAATCCGACTATTGGCGGTATCAATGCCTTTTTTAACCATCTTTTTTATGACGGTTGAGGCAATATAGTTGCCCATATTATCGTTTAACCGCCTGCCGGCAAGAATCATATTGGGATGGTAGCCGACCTCCTGGGCTTTATGGGTCAGGTAATAGGGATCGACCCCGATGCAATGCCCCCCAACCAGTCCGGGATAAAAGGGCAGAAAGTTCCATTTGGTTCCGGCGGCGGCGAGCACCTCACGGGTGTTAATGTCGAGTTTATCAAAAATAAGGGCCAGCTCGTTGATCAGGGCGATATTGACATCCCTTTGGGTATTTTCTATAACCTTAGCAGCCTCAGCCACCTTGATGGAGCTGGCCATAAAAGTTCCGGCAGTAATGATCGATTTATAGAGCTGGTCAACAAAGAGGGCAGTCTTCGGGGTCGACCCCGAGGTGATTTTAACAATTGACGGTAATCGGTGAAGTTTGTCGCCGGGATTTATCCGTTCAGGGCTATAGCCGCAGAAAAAATCCTCATTATACCGAAGCCCGGAGCCTTTTTCTAGTAAAGGCACACAGACCTCTTCCGTTGCACCGGGATAAACCGTCGATTCAAAAACGACGACATCTCCTTTTTTGAGAACCTTAGCTACCGTGTGGGATGCACCCTCAAGGGGTCTGAAGTCAGGCCGTTTTGCCGCATCAATGGGTGTCGGCACGGCAACGATGTACACATTGCAAGCGCTAATCTCCTGTGCATCGGTGGTAAAATCGAGTTGCTGTACTGCTTTCAGTTCCGCACTCGAGACCTCAAAGGTCGAGTCGACACCGCTGTGGAGCTCGTTGACCCGGCCGCTGTTCAGATCAAAGCCGATTGTCGGATATTTTTTGCTGAATTCCACCGCCAAGGGCAGGCCGACATATCCCAGGCCGATAATACAGAGCTTAACATCTTCAAGTGCATTCATACCGGCAGCGATCCTCCTTTGGCCATATCGCCGTAATAGATCAACCCCTGGGTGTCGGTTTCAAGAACCATGACGGTGTGCAGGGAATGTTTATCATTTGATAAGCGCGACTCGACTTCGTCATAAATAAATCTGGCAATATGCTCGGACGATGGATTTTTGTCCTGGAAATAGGGCAGGGTGTTCAAATCATGATGATCGAGTTTGTCGATTACTTCCTTGACGATTTTCTTTAAGACCTTGAAATCAATTCCCATACCATACTGATCGAGTTCTGTTGCTCGAACTGTCACTTTGACCTTCCAGTTATGTCCATGGGGCTTTTCACAGTCGCCTGGATACTCTCGCAGGTGATGCGCTCCGGCAAAATGTGTATCAATAAATATATCAAACATTTTAGTCTCCTTGTAGAATGGCCGCACGCCAGACATAAATGGGCAGGCAGGAATAAAACTTCCGGGCAAACTTAATACTTTCCACCCTTTTTATCACCTACTATTTCAAGAAGCGAGGCCCATGGCTAGGGATGGCTTCTCGACTGGATTTATTTCTTTGAGCTTTAGAGGTAATGCATATAGTACAGGCATACAGATATCCATAAGAACCACTCAAATATGTCTGCATTATAAGAAGAGATATGAGATTATCAATTTTTGCTCGGCTTATAATTAGTTATGTTATGTTGTTTACGCTACTTGCCGGCATCAGTGTCTATTTTATATATCATCTGGATCAATTTAACAAAGTGATTCGATCAATCATTCTGCAAGACACTTTGGTTATCGACTACTCCACTAAGCTCTCGGATGCCCTGTTTTCCGAGTTCCGTAACGATCGGAAATTTATCATCTTAAAAGACGAAGAGCTTTTTGAAAATTCGCTCAAAGCCGCTCATGAATTCAATGAAACGTTACACAACATTATCACCAGGACAACGGCAGCGGAAATCAAAAAAATCTTTACGACAATTGATGAGGAGCACCGAAAGTTCACGCAATTGGTGCAGAGAGAAAAAGAGTTATTGAAAAGTGCCGAACCTTACTCAAAGGAGATTTTTGCAGAAGAAAAAAACAGGATTGCCGACAGCATCATTGAACAATTGAAAATAATCAAGCTGACAAGCGAAAACAAGGTACTCGGTAAGATTGTGGCACTAAATGAAAGTGGCGGCAAAGCAAAAAATGTTTCCCTCATAATTTCAATCATTGCTTTAGCAACAGGATTGATGGTTGCTTTTCTCATAACGCGGAGCATCAAAAAGCCATTAGATGTGATGCGAGCCAGAACCATTGAGATTTCTCAGGGAAATTTCATGAAGGACCTGCGTATTACATCACCGCCCGAGATAGCCGAACTGGCTTCGTCGTTTAATGTTATGTGCGAAAAATTACAGGAAGTCGACGATATTAAATCAGATTTTTTTTCGCATATGTCCCATGAATTACGAACTCCACTGACCTCTATAAAGGTGGGAACGGAAATGCTGCTTGAGGGCCTTAGCGGTGAATTAACCAAAAAGCAACAGCACATATTATCTATTGTAGCAAAGGAAAGTGATCGTTTAATCGATTTGGTCAATGCTTTGTTGGATTTGTCGAAGATGGAGGCGGGCATGATGAGATATCAATTTATGCCGACAGATCTTTCTGTATTGGTAAAAAAATCCCTCGACACTCTGGCGCCTTTAATAGAAACTAAAAATATAGCTATAGATAATAGAATTGGTATATTGCAACCGGTTAGCGTTGATCGGGAAAGGATACTACAAGTTTTGCGCAATATAATCGGCAACGCAATTAAATTTAATTATGAAAGCGGAATGATAAGGCTTGAGGCATACCAAACAGGAAATGCTGTCGAGGTCGCGGTGCACGATAGCGGCCCCGGGATACCTAAGGGAGATCTGGAGAGAATTTTCGTGAAATTCCAGCAGGGCAGTCCGGCTAAGAGTGTTAGTATCAAAGGAACAGGAATTGGGCTGGCCACTGTCAAGCAGGTCGTCCTTGCACATGGCGGAAAAGTTTGGGCAACAAGCCAGGTAGGAGCGGGCAGTACGATACATATTACATTACCTTTAGCTGGATAATAGCCGCAACTAGTATCGCATCGTCTACTCCGGCAAAAGCGGTTGATCATGAAAATAAAGCTAAATAACTGGTTCACCACTCGGTAAAATTACTTAAACCATTGAGCAACCTGCATCCTTTACACATTTGTGATACCATTAGCCGTGATAGTCTCTTTGATGGCGAGCTGATCTGCTTGCAACATCAAAAAGGGTACCGCTTCTCCCTTGACGCAGTTCTTCTCGCCCATTTTGTTGAAGTCAGACAACATGATCGCATACTCGATCTCGGAACCGGATCCGGCATTATAAGTATGATATTACTGTACCGATGGCGCAGCAGAATTGATGAGGTGTGCGGAATTGAGATACAGCAGGGTCTTGCCGAGCTTGCCAGGAAAAATTTCCAGGCCAACGACCTTGAAAAACCCGGTAGAATCGTGCAGGGCGATATTAAAAAAATTGAGACACTGACAAAACCGGAAGCATACGATAAAATTGTCTGCAATCCTCCTTTTTATACTCAAGCCTCCGGACGGACAAACAGGAACCCGGAAGCGCAACTGGCACGACATCAGATTCTGGCAACACTTGAGGATTTTCTTTCTGCCGCAGCCTTTGCGGTGAAAAATGGTGGAACGGTGTTTTTTGTTTATCCTGCCGAGCTTCTCTGTGAGTTTGTTTCTTTTGCGCAGAAATGTCGTCTTGCGATTAAAAAAATTCAGCTCGTTTACAGTTATCCCC
>CAYPPR010000003.1:0-3007 GCA_964412665.1 uncultured Desulfopila sp. | reverse complement strand
AAACCGCCCCGGCCCGACTGGTGCTGATCCAGTGTTTAAAAAACGGCGGGATGGGGGCCGAGATTCTGCCGCCATTTTATATATACTGTCAGAAAAACGGTAATTTCACCTCGGAAATGCAGAAATTCTACCGGAAAAATTAAGAAGTATCGTCAGAATTTGACTACGAATATGTTCCCTTATCTATGCTTGCAAAAATAACAAGTTGCTCTGTACTGGGCATTGACGGATGGTTGATCCAGGTCGAAGTTGATGTTGCCAACGGTCTGCCGATGTTTTCCACCGTCGGCCTTCCAGACAGTACCGTCAGAGAGAGCAAGGATCGGGTAAAGGCGGCCATAAAAAATTGCGGCTATCAGTTTCCGGCCAAAAAAATAACGGTGAACCTGGCTCCGGCGGATATACGCAAGGAGGGCGCCGGATTTGATCTTCCTATTGCCATCGGAATACTTCAGGCCACGGAAATCCTCGAAAAACAACGACCAGGGCGATACTGTATCGTCGGTGAGCTGTCATTAGATGGCGGGGTGCACAAGGTAAACGGTCTCCTGCCGATGATTCTCGCTGCCAGAGCACAGGCTCTCACCGGCATCATTATCCCGAAAGAAAACAGTGACGAGGCACAGATCGTTCCGGATGGAATCGATATCATACCCGTATCCTCGCTGCAGCAAGCAGTTGAGTTTCTCGCCGGCATGGATGTGGCTGGACCAATGCAGGTTACATCGTTGCAGGAGATGGTACAACGTATACCACACGGTGTCGATTTCTCCGACATCAAAGGACAGATCCACGTTAAAAGAGCTTTGGAGATCGCCGCCTCAGGCGGACATAATATTTTGTTAACCGGTCCGCCGGGTTCCGGGAAAACCATGCTGGCCCGACGTTTCCCAACCATTCTACCGGAAATGACCCTCAATGAAATATTAGAAACGACAAAGATATACAGTGTAGCCGGAAAAGTTTCCGAAAAAAGCCTCCTTTTCATGACACGCCCTTTTCGCGCACCGCATCATACCATATCGGATGCGGGTCTCATCGGTGGAGGGGCTCTGCCGCAGCCCGGAGAGGTTTCTTTAGCCCACAACGGGGTGCTCTTTCTCGATGAATTACCGGAATTCAAAAAACATGTTCTAGAAGTCTTGAGACAGCCGATCGAGGATGGCGAAGTGACAATTGCCCGAGCCAACATGACGCTAACCTTTCCTGCCCGTTTTACCCTTATTACCGCAATGAATCCTTGTCCCTGTGGATTTCTCGGTGACAGTCGCAATCGCTGCACCTGCTCCGAGCGGGATATTAAACGATACACCGGAAAAATCTCCGGGCCCCTCTTAGACAGAATAGATCTTCATCTCGAGGTTGCGGCACTCGACTACAAGGAAATGAGTGACAGCGCCCGCGGTGAAAGTTCGCAGAAAATCAAGGAACGGGTCGACCGGGCCAGAGCAATCCAGGGGATACGATTCACCGAGAAAACCGGTATATATTGCAACAGCCAGATGAACAGTAAGTTAGTCGAAAAATATTGCGTCCTTGACCAGAAGTCATCGAATCTTCTCGAAAAAAGTGTTAATCGGCTGGGCCTTTCGGCCAGGGCGTACCATCGAATCCTGAAGATGGCCAGAACAATCGCGGATATGGCAGCGTCAGAGGCTATCCAGCAGGCACATGTGGCGGAAGCTGTCCAGTTCTGCAGAACGAACTCTCAGTCCTGATTGGCTCCAGGCCTTGGGCAGGGCAGGAAGGAATTATACTCGACGAAGTTTGTTTACCAGGTAATACGCAGGACCTTACATCATGAAAAGCAACACCTCTGCCGCTGTTCTTACAATGCTTCTGTTTGTCGTCTATCCATTGGTCAACGGTATTCAAACTGATGGCGCCAGGAATATTGCCAAGTTTATTCCAGATCAAGCACTGGTATATTTTGAACAGCACAATGGCTCAATGGCCCTGAAAGACTACGTCAAATCACCATTAGGGAGAAAAATAGCGACTATTGATTTTGTGAAAACCGGCAAAAAAATCAGTTTACCTGATTCGTTGCTTTTGCCCATAGAAGAAGGGCTCTCTTTGTATACGGCAATCAAGGACAACAAACTTTTGCATGAGATTCTCGGCAACAATTTTGCCCTCGCCATACTTTCTCCGATTGAACCGCACCAATATCTCGATGTCAAAGACTATCTAAAAGAAAACACGCTTATCGTCGCCCGCCCCAAGCACAGCGCCGAAGGACTTGCATTCTTGGCCGAAAAATATAGCAAATATATGGAAATGTATTCTGTTTCCAGTGCACAGTACGGCAATCATCACATCCGGCGGATACAATTGCAGGATCACATCTTCTCACTAGTGACCATAGAGGGGATTTTTATAATGAGCTTGAGCGAAAAACGAGTGCGACATTGCATAGATTCTTTTGATGCAAAATTGCCGTCTTTGGCAAACAACAAAGCTTTTATAGCAATGAAAAAGAATTTTAAAATGCCGGAACGATTTTTTTATCTTCCCGTAAATGATGCAAGAAAATTCATTACAGAAACCGTGAGCGAGTATGCCTTTACAGGCAAGGAGCTGTTCCTGAAAGAATTGGCAACAACCATCGGATTTGCGCATTTTGGTTATGGATCCTGGAATAAAAAAAAGCGTGTCATTGACAAGGTGCTCGTCCAATATAACAGCGAGGAGGTCAACAGTGTTGTCAAAAAGCATATCGACGCAACGCCGATTCGCTGTTCCATGTTGTCACTGACTACGGAAAATCCTATGGCGTTCTATTGGTCCAATACTGTTAAGCTCAAAAACCTCTCGGGGTATTTGAACAAAAATCACGAACTGGCACCACACATCGACAAACTGTGGACCACCATGGCAGGTATTACCGGTAAAAATGCAGAAGAGTTTTTTTCACTTTTGGGAGAAGAGGTCAGCCTGGTCGTTGAGCCAGGTGTGCAGGATGAATTCTTTGCCGTTCCTCTTGGGATGGTTTTTCTGCGGATCA
>CAYPPR010000002.1:0-139306 GCA_964412665.1 uncultured Desulfopila sp. | reverse complement strand
ACCTTCTTGATAAAGCCGATGCCATCGAGTTTAGGCATATTCAGATCGGTGATAACCATATTTACTTCGGCGCCATTCATTTTGGCCAGTCCATCCTCGCCGTCGACACCTTCCAGCACATTGTAGCCGGCACCCTTCAAGGTAAAACTCACCATTTGTCGTACACTGGCACTGTCATCCACAGTCAAAATTGTCTTTGCCATCGCTGTTTGCCTCTCCCCTTGCCGTATCTGATAAATATTTTTTTTGCTGGAATTTTCCTGGACACTCTTTACTGCATGTTTTGCGCACATGGCTGCCAGAGGCAACTGCCTTTTGCCCCGGACAGACAGCCGAGCTGTTTACAATATCCTGACCTTTCCACAAGCTGCCTCATGGATGCATTATCGCCGATGACGATATCTATGGTCTTGCCGGATAAAAAACATTCCCGATGGGCGGAACAAAGGAGCTGAATGAGCGAAATGTCAACCGTATCGACATTTCGCAGATCGACATGGAGCGTATTGACTTCGAGAATTGCCTCAAAAAGAGTCTGGGAGGTTTCCTGTGCCTCGACCATGGTCAGATTTCCATCAAACAAAAGCAATCCTTCAAGGCCGGTTTCGGTTGCAGTCACTTCTAATGAATGTTCCATTCTCTTCTCCATGTGAAACGTTTCTCGTGCATTAGCCGAAACGGCTTAGAACAATTCAACATTATCGCCGTAATTTTCTTTTTCCTTTGCTTCGGCAGGACTCTCATCTGTAAATAACTCAAAGCCGTCATCTTCAAAAAGATCAATCTCTCCCGTTTGCGCAGCAGCTGCGGTACCGCCGGTCACCTGGGCGTGAATCGCCCTTTCCCGGTCCATAACATATTGTTGTGCCATCTCTTCAAGCATTTTCTTTACTTCCGAATTGCCTTCGACAAACTGCGGATAATTTTCTTCTATCTTGTCGATGGTATCGCAGATAGTCTGCCAGTTCTTGTCTATACGATCGCCCATTATTTGCGGGAACCGTATGCCGGGGATAAGCTGGGTTATACGGCTGGAAAGATCCCGGCTGGAACTGTCCATCTCGTGGCCAATAACGCTGACTTCCTGCAGGGAGGAAAGAATTGTCGAGGTAAATCCTTTCGCCTTTTCAATCAGCTCATCCACGACAACACTGTTCTGATCGAGACTTACCGAAAACTCCAGCTGCTTTTCCGTGCCTTCCATGATCATCTGCAGCATTTCGATCGATTCCGTTGCCCCGCCGCGGGTTTCCTGCGACAAGCTACTCAGTTCCTTGGCCAGGACAATCAAGGTATTCCCGGCAGCCTCTGTTTTTATAGCCTCCACCATCGCATTGATAGCGAGAATCTTCACATCAAAGGCAATCTCTTCAATTTTACTGACAAAACTACCGATCTCCAGCACATTGTCATACACATCCCGACTGACTTGTGCCGCGGTGTTGACAACCTGCAGCGCTTTATTGAGGGAGGAAACAACGTTATCTATTTCTTTTTCAAGACTGGCGACGACGGACTTGTTTTCGCTTCGGCTATCCATCTCCAATAAGGTCTTCGCGTCTTTGGCCTGGATCAAGGCCTGTTTCATGGTTTGACCAAGACCGGTCTCAATTTGTTTACGCGCGCTGATGACCTGCTCATAAATTGAGTTGAGGTGAGCCGCCTGGATGGACAGGATGGAGTATATCTCCAGCACGATCTGCTCACTTGCCTCCGGGGTCTCGCCGGCTGTCAGTCTTTGTGCCTTTTCAGTGGCTTCGAGGAGTGCGGAAGAAACATTTTCCAGCTGCTGCCTGGTGATATCATGGAACTGCATGGCCATGACGACATCACTTATACCCTGCACCATTGCCGTTGAACGTTCCTGGATGCCTGCCGCCAGCTGATCCGACCGGTGCCCGATATCTTCAAGAGACTGCAGAATGTTATAAATTGCCTTCGCCCCACTGTCGTCACAAGAAGTATCACCACTTCTCAGCACCCGTTGCGAAACGGCAATACCATTTTCAACGAGATCGGCTTTATCGATACAATAGCGGCAGTTATCCTGGACCAGCCGGGCGATATCCACCACCTCCCCGGCGAGAAGCGTGAAGCCATGCATGCCTTCTCGACTTCTTGAGGACTCAACCTTGATGCCCACTCCCAGCACCCGAAAGGTCTTGCCGATGCTATGTAATTTGCGGATGGGTTCGCGGAGTTTTTTCATCTGCACGAGTAACTCGACCAGAAGGTGCTCGCCGCCGCTGAGCGAGGTGAGAGTCGCCTTCACATGATCGGCTACCGCATCAAATATTTTCGTGTTCTCGTCAAGAAAAGAACCTTCGGCGGAATCCCCCTGGTCTGCTTGAAAATTTGCCACGGTGCTCAACTTGACGGCATTATCGGTCATGCCGTAACAGATGGTCGCCAGGGTATTAAGCACCTTGCCGATGTTCAAAAATTCAGATTCCGTGTCGGGACCAAGGGCATTAAGTCCTTTGGCACAGTCGGTAATCTTCTCGAGATTGAATATTTTCAGTAGGTCATGATCTGTCATATCACTCGTATCTGTAGCAGCCTTGCGGCTTTTACCTTCGTTCCCTTCATGCTTTTCCATAAAGGGTTGTGACCAGGAGCCTGTCCGCTATCATGTTTTTTCTTTGTGACCAGGAGCCTGTCCGCTATCATGTTTTTTCTACATCAAGCAGACTCGCTTCAAAAACTATCAGAACCAGACCAGCATTAAAAAGAGTGGAAACCAAAAAATGGCCTTTGCCTCGCTCTGTCAGCAATGAAACGACTTCATTGTGAAATGATTTGCCATATTCGATGGTGCGCATAACCAGATTCTTGATGGTGCATGTCTCGCAATGGATTGTTTTGCCGCACCCTCCGGGTAATGCCGCATGAAGACATTCCATGGCTTCACCGCCGAGCAGCCCGACAACCCGCTCAGCAGGTTGTCCGATCATGGACAAGGCCGCCTGGTTTGCCGCGGTAATTCTTCGCGCTGCATCAACGACCAGAACAGGAACGTCAAACGTTTCCAGATATTCGTCATAGGACAGACCGTCGTTTTGCTCCATGAGAGAGACATAACATTCGGGGCATATGCCATGGGTTGCCCTGGTTACCTCGTAAGGCTTTTTTTCTTTGATATACTTGCCGCAATACGAGCAAATCAAATGCATGTCCGGTCCTTTTTTCAAACAATACGAAAGACCATTTCTAAAAAACCATTTCTTTGAAACGTTCCGCCTCGCTGCTGCCTGAGGCCAAATACATGGTCGGCTTTGTAACTGGTCGTTTCCTTGCATAAAACATACCAAACAAAAAAAATGCATCTCAAGAACAAAATAACAATAGAAAAACCTGGACTTGCGACAATGTCGTACCAGCAAAAAAACCATCGGCGCCAGACAAACAGGGCGAGCAACTTCAGAAGGAGGCAAAAAAACCACCCAAAGACAAAGGCACGCCGCACCTCTTGAGGTCATCGCCCCGCACAGCGGCACCATCAAGCACCTATGTTGCTGTAATAAATTGATTAATAAGAATTTTTGCAGGGAATTCTTCTCAACCACACAGGTGGCTTTTTTGCCAACCACAGCTTCAAGGGAGAGAGAACAAGAATGGGAAGGATTTGGTTTTTTGCCTGCAGGTAATGTTTACCGTGGGAGATTTTCGTACAGGAAGGTATTTCGAGCAGGGTGGTAAATTTACCTGCGTTTGTTTGCGACAGCCGGTTGTCCGGCTGTTAATTCTCTTCTTTTGCCCGGGAGAAATCTTTAACAGAGAAACCAAGCTCTTTGATTTTTGTGTAAAAGTTCTTCTTGTGCATGCCACTCAAATCAAGAGCTTTTTTCAGACTGCCTTTGGCGAGGTACAGCGTTTTCATGAGGTACTCTTTATCAAAATCGAGCAGCACGTCTCTTTTGGCATCTTTATAGGACTTGAAGAGCTGCTTTTCATCGGTGCCCCCGAGAGCTCGCTGCACATCGGCAAGAGATATCTTTCGGGTGTCCGCGACCTGGGATATCTTGTACAGCGTCTGTTTCAACTGACGCACATTGCCAGGCCATTCCTCTTCTACCAACCGGGAGCAGGCATCGGCCGAGATATCATAAGTAATATTTTTCGCCGTGCCGAAAAGGGCGAGAAAATGCCAGATCAGCGGGAGAATATCCGCTTTTCGTTCACAGAGCGGTGTTGTCGTTATTATAGACCCCGACAGTCGATAAAAAAGATCGGAACGAAAACTACCTTCGGCACACATTTTATCAAGATCCCGGTTGGTGGCAGCAACAATACGCACGTCGGCATGCCTGATCGCCGTATCGCCCACCTTGCAATATTCCCCATCGTCGAGAAAGCGCAGCAGCTTGGCTTGAATTTCGGGTAAGAGTTCGCCGATTTCATCAAGAAACAGTGTCCCCTTATCGGCCGTGCCGACATAGCCGCCGGTTGTTTTCGAGGCGCCGGTGAAAGCACCACTGACATGGCCAAAAAGCTCGGATTCGGCCAGCGACCCAAGCATGGCACAATTAATAGGCACAAAAGACTTGCCGCTGCGCTCACTGTTTCGATGAATATCCCGGGCAATAATCTCTTTTCCCGTCCCGGACTCGCCCATGACCAGAACCGGTAAATCGGTTTTGCCGACGGAAAGGATCTCCTGGCGGACGTCCCGGGTCGACATCGATACGCCGATCAGATTGCAGCCGCTGACCTTGTCGGAGTCCATCATAT
Source organism: uncultured Desulfopila sp. (assembly GCA_964412665.1). Classification (GTDB taxonomy): domain Bacteria; phylum Desulfobacterota; class Desulfobulbia; order Desulfobulbales; family Desulfocapsaceae; genus Desulforhopalus_A. The sequence goes on along the minus strand of CAYPPR010000002.1, from coordinate 134,575 downwards.
AGGCGTTACGCAGCCTTTGAAAATGCAGCGCAGCGTACACCGTATAGACCAGCTGTGATTCATTGAAGGTCTTGAACAGATAATGCGTCAAGCCCATTTTCAAACAGGGATCGAGATTGTTCTCTTCAGGTACCCCGGTGACGATGATGATTTCCGTATCCGGGAAACACTCGAGAATTCGTTTCGACAGCTGTACCCCATTGATAACCGGCATATTAATATCGATAAGCGCGACTTGAAATTCCTGGCGATCGGCAATGGCATACGCATCCCGCGGGTCGGAAAAAGATGTCACTTCATAGCCGTGCGCCGTCAGCACCTCGTCGATAAAATCAGCAATGGAGGTTTCATCATCAACGACGAGAACCCGTACGTTTCTGTTGGCCTTGACTGCCTTATTCAGCATGCGTCACCAGTTTTTCAATATCTTTAGCGGTAAATGGTTTCTTTAAAAATACGGCCTTATGTCTGCGGCATTGCTGCTCGCTGATATCCTCTCCAGACATAAAAACAACCTTTGCCTGGCCGCTGATCGCCGACATTTTTTCCAGACATTCAAAGCCGTCGCTATCGGCCAAACCGACATCGATGAGCAGCACGGTCACCGCCTCATGGACAAGCTCAAAATCCTCGACTGCCTCACTGCAGGTCTCGGCTGAAAAGACAACATGTCCCCGGCGCTGCAAACTGCTGACAATCAGGTCCCGCATAGCCTCGTCATCTTCCACGACAAAGAAAATCTCCCTTTTTCTGCCTAGTATTTTTTCCCTTGGCATAGCCGCAAATGGTGCTTCCCGTCCTGGAATCGAGATTTTGTTCGCAGATGGATGGGGCAGAGGGATGCGCACGGAAAAAACTGTTTCTTCGTTTTTATCATCCGAGAAAAACAAGGTGCCGCCATGCTCTTCAGCAATATTTTTGGCGGCGTACAGGCCCAGCCCGCGCAGCCCTTGCTGTGGAATTTTGGTTGTCACAAAGGGCTGAAAGAGCGATGCACGGACAAGAGGCGAAACGGTACAACCCTTGTTACGTACCGAAAGGACGACCGCTTCATCCCGGGCGTGATGCAACTTTGCCTGGACGGTGAGGGTGCCACCTTCCGGTATTGCCTCGAGGCCATTTTCACCGAGATAAAAGAGCATCATTACCAGATCTTTCATTCTGCAGAATATTCGTGGCAGTTTCCCCTGTTTTTCAACGACAAACTGATGCGAACGGGAGAGTATGTTCAACGACTGAACGGCCAATTCCAGTATCCGGTCCAGGGAATGATCGGCTTTTTCCACAGCGATATAACTGGAGAATTCGTAGAGAATCGAAGTCCGCTCAACCCCTCTGGTCAAAAGATCACCGACCAGCTGAATACGGTGCTCACCAATGGAGCCGAGCGCCGCTTCCTGAGTAATCAAATTCAACTGCCCCGATAACCCGGTGAAAATGTTATTGTAGTCATGGGTCACCCCCCGTGCCATCAGGCAAAGGGACTGAAAATACTTGTATTCCATCAAAAAATCCTGCTGGCTTGCTCTTGCGGGAAATGCATGCAGCGGCTGATTTTCTAGTCTCATAATATTTCGTCCAAATTATCACGACACTCTCTTTTCGTCAGCGTAAAAACTGGTCCTTGAAATGCGGCTTTCATGGCCGATGATATATCATGAATGGTGACCGGTTTTTGCAGGACTATGCGCCGTTCCGCGTGTTCTCCCAGGTCGACATCACTATAGTCCCCGTTGCCGGTGCAGACAATGACCGGCATCTCCGGCCGTACCCTGAGCACTTCCTTGATCAGTTCCTGGCCGGAAAGATCCGGCATATCGAGGTCGGTAAAAAGGATGTCAAAGGAGTCGGGCGCTGCATGAAAAGCGGCCAGGGCGGTGACACTGTCATGCTCGGCAGATGGCCTGAACTGTAACCTTCGCAGCACCTCGGTCAGGTAATCCAAAACATCTTCGTTATCATCAACCAGCAGAATACACTGATTATTCCCATTAAAATATTTATTTTCACGTTTGACGTCGTGTACATCATCGGTTTTTTCTCGAAAAGCTGGAAAATCAATGAGGAACGTTGTTCCCGCCGCAGGCATATTGCTCTGCACGGCAATAGTGCCGCCAAAGTCGGTGACGATTGTTTTAACAACCGATAGACCAAGGCCGGTTCCCTTGCCCACCTCTTTGGTGGTAAAAAAGGGTTCAAAGATACGCCCGGCGATCTCGTCATCGATACCTTTTCCGCTGTCCATCACTTGCAGACGAACCACCTCACGACTGCCCTCTCGTTCGGCAATTGCTGTTGACGAGGCCAGGGAGATGGTCAATTTCCCACCCTTTTCTTCCATGGCATGATAACTGTTGGTTATCAAATTCATTACTAACTGACAAAAGCGCGCCGGGTCGCCGATGACTGCCGGACAATCTTCCACTACCTGGCTAATAACGGCAATACGGCTCGGCAGAAAGGCCCGGGCCATTTTGACACATTCTTTAATGAGGCTCTGCAGAGCAAGCGGCTGCTGACGGTTTTTTTCCGAGCGGGAAAACATCAGAATCTGCTGCACCAGCTCTTTGGCCCGTGATCCGGCAAGGAGTATCTGCTCAACATGTTGTCTGAGGATTGCGTCATCGGAGTACTTAATTTTAATAAGATCGGCATAGCCGATTATCGGGCTGAGAATATTATTAAAATCATGGGTGATCCCCGCCGCCAGGGTGCCGATTGCCTCAAGTTTCTGTGCCTGCATGGAACGGTTCTCAAAATCCTCAATAAATTCCTCACGTCTTTGCAGGCATCTGCTTCTCAGGTCGAGGTCATGCTCCGTCCGCAACCAGGCCCGTTCTCGTCGGGCCCGCTGGCACACATCCACCAGGTACTTGGCCGAAAAGGGCTTGCGCAGATAGGCCGCAGCGCCCTTTTCCATCCAGTCAAGGGCGTGTTCCGGTGTCGAGTCTGCCGTAATCATAATACATACTGTACTTGGCCGCCAATCCTTGAAAGCAAGGAGCAGCTGATCTCCCTTTTCGTCGGGGAGGTGATAATCGATAATAGCCAGATCAATTTCCGTCGAGAAAAAACAGGCCCGCGCCTCTTCCCCGGACCGGGCCAGTCGTACCCGCCAGTTATATTCCTGAAAGGCACGATCGAGCATGGCCGCGGTTACCGGATTATCCTCAATAACCAGCACGGCAATGCCGGGGGCGCTACGCCGCTCTTTTGTCAAATCAGCAACCGTTCGGCAGAAGACCTCCGGTTGCACCGGCAGGGAAAGAAAGCCATCCGCGCCGACATCCTCGGTAATTGCCGCGGCATACGCCAAGGAATAGGCGGCGGATACGATCAGAATAGGTAAACTGTTCAACAGAGGATAGTCGGATGAGCGCAGCAGATGGCAAAATTTCCAGCTATCAAGCTGGTCCAGATGCAGATCGGTTATAATAATATCCGGTGGCTGCTTGGTCACCATTCCCCGCAGCGCCTGTCCGGCATTTCTAAAAGGGCTTACCTGCCAACCCGCATCACCGAGCAGGGTCGATAAATGGAGGCGCTGGACTGCATCATTGGTCACAATGACGGCACTTTTACACTTCGACTGGAGAGAGATTACCTGATCCATTCATGCCACCTTTTTGTTTTAGTATTACTCTGGTCAGCCGTTGACGGACCATACTGACAGAAGTATGAGCAATCTCCATACCAATTACTGCAGAAAAATAAATATGTTGTTCCTTTCCAGGTTGTTACATATCTCCCAATACGATAGAGCAGAAAGAGCCTCTTGTCCGAATGCTCCTCCGCACTCGGTTGAGTGGCATTTTAACCTCCCCTGTCGACGACAAAAAAATTTGTCCCCCTGCACACTCCGCCGGTTACCAGCACGGTGCCTTCTATCCCTTATGCATTACAACAGATTTTCGTTTTTGCTCGTGGAAACAGCGAATGGCGCACGGGAGGTCTTTTCACCTCCCGTGCAAGAGAGCAATCAAGATGGACAGGCACATGGGCCTGTCAGCTATCGGCAAAAATATCTCGCATAACCCGGGCGATATTACCCCTGACGATAGGTTTATAGAGAAAACTGCGAATGCCATGTTTTTTAGCAACTTCTTCATTGACGCGGGAGCTAAAGCCGGTGCACAGGATAATCGGCAGGGATGGCCGTATCCGCAACATCGCCTCGGCCAGCTCAAGACCGGTCAGCTCGGGCATGGTCTGGTCGGTTATGATCAGATCAAAATCATCCGGCGAGGCGGAAAAAACCGCCAGTGCCTCCCGACTGTTGGTCAGGCCATCGACGGTATAGCCAAGGCGTTCGAGCATGTTCTTGCCCATTTCGACAAGCAATTGCTCATCATCGATAAGCAGGATGTGCTCTTTTCCGACCGCGACAAACTCCTCGGCAGCAGCACATTCAATCACTTCTCGAACACTTTCCGGCAAATAGATATGAAAGGCGGTACCGCTGCCGACAACACTTTCCACGGTTATCGTGCCGTTGTATTTCTTAACGATGCCATAGGCGATGGACAGCCCCATTCCCGTCCCTTTCCCCTTGGCCTTAGTGGTAAAAAAAGGATCGAAGATCTGATCGATGATATCACGAGCGATGCCCACGCCGGTATCGCTGACGATCAACTCGACAAATCGGCCGCCGGTGGTTTGCGGTGCCTGGTCATCAAGGCCGGCCGGAAGACGCAGGGCCGGACGAAATTCAATAGTCAGGGTGCCACCATTTTCTTCCATAGCATGGTACGCATTGGTACACAGATTCATTAATATCTGGTGAATCTGCGATGGATCCGCCTCGACAGGACCGCAATCGGCATCGAGTTTCTGCTTGATTTTGATCGTCGTCGGCAGGGACGAGCGCAGCATTTTCAGCACTTCCTTAATGATCAAGCGCAGCTGCAGCGGCATGCATTCATCCTGGGATTGGCGACTGAAGGCAAGGATCTGTCCAACCAGATCCTTGCCGCGGTATCCGGCGCGCAAAACTTTTTCTAGATCTTTTCTGATCCTGCTACCCTGCGGCACATCGTCCAGCACCATGTCGGTAAAACCGATCATTACCCCGAGTATATTATTGAAATCGTGCGCAATACCTCCGGCAAGGGTGCCGATAGCCTCAAGCTTTTGCGCCTGCTGCAGTTGGAGTTGAAGGTTTTTTCGTTCGTTTTCAGCCTTCTTGCGCTCGGTGATGTCGGCAAAGATGCAGGCAAACTGATTAGGCGCAGGCCGGTACGCCATAACTTCAAAATACTTCTTCAGATCGCCAGAGGTGCTTTCAAAAAATGCCGGTATACCAGTAATGGCAATCCTGCCATAGCTTTCAATCCAATGATCCTCAATATCAGGCATTACTTCCCGAACCGAACGGCCAACCACGTCTACAGATTGCAAGCCGGTCATGTGCTCAAAGGCCGGGTTGACAGCGAGGAACCGGTAATCGACAGGCCATCCTGCCTCGTTACAGATAATCTCATGCAGGGCAAAACCATTAAGCATCTCACGAAATAAAGTCTGATATTTTTCCTCGGCACTTCTCGTCCTCGAGATGTCGGTATGTGTCCCCACCACCCTTTTTATGGTGCCGTGGCTGTCATACTCGACCGCCTTTCCCCTGCCCAAAACCCACAGATAGTCACCCGTAGCGGTTTTAAAACGGAATTCACATAAATAGGTCATACCTTCGGCAAAAGCAGTCTGCAGCAAAGTGACAGCCTTATCTCTATCCAGCGGATGAATAAGATCCTTCCAGGTATCGTAGGTAACGGCGAACTCATCCGGGCTATAGCCCAGCATCCTGTAACACTGTGGACTCCAGCGGACGATATTTCCCGAGACATCCCAGTCCCAGAGACCATCACTCATGGCATCAAAGGTCAACCGCAGCAGTTCCTCTTTCTGATTGACCTGCGGGAGCGGTTCTCGCTGCAGAAGGCCGATCTGAAATGGCCGGCCACTCTGTTCGACCAATGTCTCGAGATATCTGATCATTTCCCGGTGTTTTTCCGCGGAAACAACCGGTAGTTCATGCAGGGCAGCCAGATAGTCTGCCTCGTCAAAACCGTACGTTTTTGCCTGCGTCTTGAACCGTTCGATCATCACATCATCGTTTATCGGTTCGCGCAGAAATGGCCCGGTAAAAATATAGGCTACCCGTATACCATCAAATATAACGGAGCAACAGACCTCGCGCAAACCATGGGGACAGGTATAAATAGCTGAGGATTCGCTATCGACTGCTTCGCGCAACGCCCGCCTGTCGCTTTGTCGACAGAGCTTTGCGGCCTTTGGATGCTTGCGGTGGAATTCATCGCAGATCCGCATGCCACCGCCCCTTACCAGAACATTACCTTCAAAATCGACCACCTGCGATGGAATTTGCGCAGCGCGATAGAGCTGTTGCAGAGTCTTTTGTAAAGTCGCACTATCCACCAGCTGCGAAAATGAAAGTGAATCCGGCATAGGAACAAGAGGTTAGGAGGTTGTCCGAGAATAGGCATTAATTAAAAGGCATTAATTTTATCTAATTTCGAGTGTAGCACTGTCCTGTGCACTTTACAAATTGGACTGAAAAATATTTGCTCAAAAAAAAGCGCACTACACAGAGCGGTGGAACATTGCCGGCGGCCGGATTGCTGGCTTTGGCCTCCACAGATCTTATTCCAGCATAAATTATCCCGGCATATAGTAGCAGGTGCTGATGGACAGCCGCTTGATCTCCCCCTGATCGATTGCCTGGATTGTTTGCCATGTTTTTTCCGGGAGAAATTTCTGCAATGGCTGCGCGACCCGCATCATCCTCGGAAAGGCTGTTGCCAGTTGTCTATCCCACCTCTCGGCATAACGCAGGAGGTCGTCGGGATAGACAACCGTCCGATCGCCCCCTTCGGCATCCGCCTCGAAGGGTTCAATGATGTTCAGATAGCCGTAATCATCGGTTATCTCCTCGCCGGGCTCAATGTCTCTGATTGCAATCTGAAATTCATAGGGGGTGAGACAGCAGTTCGCTTTGAAGCTATGATTGGTATAGCGGCAGTTATCCCAACAGAAGATATAGTTTCCCCTCTTGTTGCGAAAAGAGTATTTCAGGAGGATTTCCTGATAAACGGCATCATAGTCAGCCAGCTCGGCCGGTTGTATTTCCCGGTCAAGTACATCGAAACACCAGGTTATCGTCCCTTGGGCAATAAATTTGACGGCAAAGAGGCCATGGCCTTTGTCTTTATTTATAAAGCGTACTTCCGTGTCGGGGTGAATCATCGGCCGATCTCCCTAAAGAGCTAGTATTTTATACACGTTCGACAAATGGACAATGATGTGCTATGCCTGAGAAGATGGGTCCTTTTTCAGGACTGAAAAATCAATTACCACAGCACAAAAACAAGAATTATTCTTAATTACTGCTTGATTATTTAGCGGGTTACTCATTATTATGTAAAATAAATTTATCGAAGTCAGGTGAAATTAACCAAACTTTGATAAACTTGCAAGATCTGCAACAAAGACCTTTCCCGGTCATTGCATGAGCACGCTTTTGCCCATTCCTTTAAACGGTGACAACATGACTACCCGTAACAAGAATGAAGTTTCGTCCAGTCCTTCCCATTATGTGGGCATAGGCGCCTCCGCCGGAGGGCTGGAAGCCATCGAGACTTTTTTCAAGAATATGTCACCGAAAAGCAATCTGGCTTTTATTGTCGTCCAGCACCTTTCCCCGGACTATAAAAGCCTCATGGTCGAACTACTGTCGAAAAAAACCGAAATGCCGGTTTATCGCGCTGAAGATGGCATGGAGGTCTGCGCCAATAGCATCTATCTCATCCCACCTAAGAAAAACTTGACAATTTTTCACCAAAAACTGCTGCTCAACGACAAAGACAGTACCCTTGGCATAAGCCTTCCCATAGACATTTTTCTTCGTTCACTTGCAGAAGATCAGGCCGAACGGGCCGTCGCCATCATCCTCTCGGGCACCGGCAGTGACGGCACCCGCGGTGTCAGAGCCATCAAGGAACTCGGCGGCATGGTTATGGTACAGAACGAACAAAGCGCCAAGTTCGACGGTATGCCCCGTTCAGCCATTTCCACCGGAGCGGCTGATTTCATCCTGCCCCCGGAAGAAATGCCGCAGCAGCTCCTTGCCTATGTGAAACATCCCTATGTTTCCGGAGCGAAGCAGACCGATCTGCTGTTAAAAGACGGCGACGCCCTGACCCGACTTTTCGCCGAGTTACGCGATAAAACCAAAGTCGACTTCACCTTTTATAAGCCAAGCACAGTCACCCGCAGAATTGAGCGTCGCATGTCGGTGAACCAGATCAGTGATTTTGAAGAATATACCAACTACCTGCAAAGTTATCCCGGCGAAGTCATGGCCCTGTATCGCGACCTGCTCATTGGAGTCACCCGTTTTTTCAGGGACCATGAAGCGATGCTGGAGCTGGAGGAAAAGTGGCTGCCGGAACTGCTGACGCGCGTCAAAAACCGCGAAATGCGCTTCTGGGTGGCCGGCTGCTCCACCGGTGAGGAGGCCTATACCCTGGCCATTATCGTCAAGGAAGTGATGGAGAAGATAGGTGTCAGCCGCGATGTGAAAATTTTTGCCACCGACATCGATAAGGATGCCGTAATCAAGGCAAGCACAGGCATATATCCCGAGAGTATTGTCGCGGATCTCAGCCCCAAAATTGTCACGAAATATTTTTATCACAAGGAAGAAAAACTCCAGATAGCCAGGCATTTGCGCGAGCTGGTGGTCTTCGCCCAGCACAACCTCATCAGGGATCCGCCTTTTACCAATATCGACTTGGTATCCTGCCGTAATTTACTCATTTATCTGCAACCAGTCCTGCAGCAGAAGGCCTTTGATCTGTTTAACTTTTCCCTTAACAATGCAGGTCTGCTCTTTCTCGGCAGTAGTGAAACCGTCGGGGATCGTGAAAATTTTTTCGAAACACTGCACGCAAAACATAAAATTTATCGGTCCTATGGTAAAACCCAACCGATGCATCGAGAGTTACAGATTAAAGCGCGTGACGACAAACATTTCCCCCCATCGGCCACAGAGGCCCGCCTGTGGAATCGCCGTCGGTCGGACAACGACAGCAGTAAAATTGTCCAACGCTACATGGAGGTGGCCATCGAGCATTTCCTGCCGCTCTCCATTATCGTCAACGAACAGCTGCGTATCGTCCATATCGTCGGCAATGCAGAGGGCTACCTGCGGTTACCATCGGGGCCGGCGGAATATGACATCGCCAGGATGGCGGCAAAAGAACTGGCCATACCTCTTACCAACGGCATCCAGAAAGTGTTTCGCACCGGGGAAGAGGCTGTTTATTCCAATATCCGCCTCCAGCGCCGCGGTGAGAACAACACTGTTCGTGTGCGCATTATCCCCCTGCCTGAAGTAAAAAGTCTCGAATCGCTCGTCGCTGTTTTTTTAGAAGAAACAAGCATACAGACAGCGACGAAACCAGGCGCCGCAGTAGCCTACGATGTCGGCAAAGAGGCGCAGCAGCATATCAATGATCTTGAACATGAGTTGCAGTTCGCCAGGGAAAATCTGCAGGCGACCATTGAAGAGCTGGAAACCTCCAACGAAGAGCTGCAGGCCACCAACGAAGAGCTGCTGGCCAGCAATGAGGAATTGCAGAGTACCAACGAAGAACTGCAGTCGACAAACGAAGAGCTTTATACCGTCAACGCCGAGCATCAAAACAAAATCATCGAACTCTCGGAACTCAACAATGATGTGGAAAACCTGCTTTCCAGTTCCCGCATAGGCAGCCTGCTGCTCGATGAGAATCTGGAGATCCGCAAATTTTCACCGGAGATCTCCAATATTTTTCATATCCTGGACAAGGATATCGGTCGACCGATCAACCATATCACCCATCGCCTGCTCGATGCCGACCCGCTGCAGATGATCAAGACAGTTTTGCAAACCAATAAACAGATCGAGCAAGAGATCCAGATTCAAGGAGGAAACTGGTACCTGACCCGGGTTCTCCCCTATTCCATCGGACCGAAAACCTACTCCGGTGTGGTCCTCACCTTTATCGACATTACCGAAGCACGAACCACCCGAAGCCATCTGGCCAACAGCAGACAGACTACCCTCGATATCAGTCTACACATGCCAGCCGGATTGTTCATCTATGCCGAGAACAGCACGGGGGAGCTGTTGCTTGAGAGCTGCAATCCCGAGGCGGAACGGATGACCAACATCAGCTGTGCCGAATGGGGCGGCAAACCCTTTGATGCAATCTGGCCGCAGGCCAGGCAAAATGGTATCAGTGCAAAATTTGCCTCGGTGATGGCTTCCGGACAACCAATTCATTTTGAGGACTTGCACTACAAAGATGACCGCCTGGACGGCGGCTTTCGCGTCAGCGCCTTTCGGCTGCCAAACAGACGTCTGGCGGTCAGTGTGGAAGATATTTCCGAACGCCATGAGATGCAAAAAGAGCTCGAAAAAAGCGAAAGTCGCTATCGAACTCTTTTTGAAACCATGGCGCAGGGGGTTGTCTATCAGGACAGCGACGGTCGGATAATCTCGGCAAATCCTGCCGCGGAACGGATACTTGGTATGACCCTTGATCAGATGCGTGGTATTTCCTCTCTTGATCCTCGCTGGCAGGCCATGAAAGAAGACGGCTCCATGCTGCCGGGAGAAGAACACCCGGCAATGGTTGCGCTGTCGAGTGGGGAACCGGTCTTCGGTTTTGTCATGGGCATCCATTGCTCGGCTTTCGAGGACATCCGGTGGATTCTCGTCAATGCCAGTCCACAGTTTCGAGACGACGACAAAAAACCGTGTCAAGTGTTTACCACTTTCGAAGATATAACTGCACGCTACATTCTGTACAATGGTTCAGAAAAAGAACCCATAAAGGGTGTCTTGTAAATGCGCTATGGGCAAGAAATCCGGTTCTCCCGGTGGGACGAATTGACAGATAAATACGATATTTAAAAAGAAGCAATGACCACAAGAAATCCAGATTCCGCCGACACTCTTCGAAAGAAGGCTGAAGCCTTATTAAGTGCCTCACAGACTGCCGGTGAGACATTTACTTCTGTCGAATACCAGGAACTGCTCCATGAGCTGCAGGTGCACCAGATTGAACTGGAGTTACAAAACGATGAACTGCGGACAACCCAGGTCAACCTGCAGGAGAGTCGCTCCCGCTATATGCAGCTCTATCATAATGCGCCGGTGGGTTATGTGGTTCTGAACAGTGCCGGCATCATTATTGAGGCAAACGGCACCTTTGCCTCAATGGTTGACCAAGAGCCCACCAGACTACATGGTCGGGCCTTTGCCGATTTTCTCATCCCCGAGGACCAGCCGATCTTTCGCGCTCGTCTGCGGGCTTTCTTCAAAAGACCGGTTGATAAGCAGATTGAGGTGCGATTGGGCACGGCCGCAAAAACCAATTTCCACGTGCACCTGTCGTCAATTTATCAAAACCGTCCCCCTGCTTTATCCGACAAGCAGAGAGACGAACTTCTCGTCACAGTGACCGATATTACCGCAAGGGCCAGAGCGGAGGAAGCATTAAGGGCATCGCACAGATTCATCTTTGCGATTATCGATTCTCTTTCTTCCCATGTCTGTGTGCTCAATGAGCAGGGCATTATCATCACTATCAACCAGGCCTGGCGGGCATTCGCCGCGACCAGCCATCTGCCGGTCGACAGCGCTATCGAGGGAACAAATTACCTCGACATCTGCCGTCAATCCGAAGGAGAAGATGCACCTATCGCCTTCGCTTTTGCCGAAGGCATTACAGCGGTTCTTCAGGAACAAAAAGATTTCTTCAGCCTGGAATATCCGTGTCATTCAGAGAATAAAAAAAGCTGGTTTATCGGCCGCGTCACCCCCCTGACGGATGGCATCCACAAATACGCCGTGGTGGCCCATGAAGATATTACCGAGCGAAAATTACTGGAAAAGAAGGAACTGGAACTGCAAAAGCAGATCAATCAGCGGGAAAAGACCGAAAGCCTCAGCCGCCTGGCAGGAGCCGTCGCCCATAATTTTAACAACATCATGACGGTTGTTCTCGGTAATCTGGAACTGGCCCTCTCCGGTTTGCCGGCGAACAGCAAAGTGTTGCACAATATAAAGGCGGCGATGAAGGCGTCCTGGAAAGCGTCGGAAATGAGCAGCCTGATGCTGACCTACCTGGGGCAGTCACTGATCAAAAAAGAACCGCTGGATCTCGCTGAGGCATGCCTGCGGAGTGTTGATTCTCTGCGACAGGACAAACCGCCCGGTGTGGAGATTTCTATCAAACAGGCTCCCCCCGGACAGATTGTTAACGCCAACACGGAACAAATTCAGCAGATAATCGCCAATATAATGACGAATGCCTGGGAAGCCATAGATGAGCAGCAAGGAAGCATCCAGCTCAAGGTCACGCCGATCGAGGCTAGGTCAATACCCCAGAAGTACCTTTTTCCTCCTGATTGGCAAGCGGACAGGCAGGACTACTTCTGCATTGAGATACGAGATACCGGCCACGGAATTGAAAAGGGGAAAATCGGCAACCTTTTCGATCCATTTTTTTCCAGCAAATTCAAGGGCCGCGGCATGGGGCTCTCGGTGGTTCTTGGTATTCTTCGCTCCCTTGGCGGGGCCGCCGGCGTGCAAAGCGAGCCGGGGAAAGGCAGTACTTTCAGCATCTATCTTCCCTGCATCGCGTCTGATTCCTGATCATCCGACGCATGCTCTGCTCACACCCATTTTAATGCGAACGTTCACCAATACCCCGCAGGTTAGTTGTGCACAATGTGCAGCTATGGCATACTGGTGAACGTCTACACAAGCAAGAAAGAGCTTTTTAATCGTTGAACAGCATTTCGCCGTAATAATCATCCGGATCGTAATCGACGTCAAGCATGGTCAACTTAATCGGCTCCCTGGAAGTGAGAACGTACTCCGTGCCGCACTCATAACAAACGATCGCATCCCCCTTACTGAAATAGTATTCAATCGGAATAAATTCCATACAGATCTCGCATTTGCCAAACCGTTCTCTGTCACCCTGGTGTTTATTAAACTTGCCCATGGCATACTCCTCTGCGTGTTTAGATTTACAGATTTTTTTGTGAAAAAAAACAATCTGTACCCAAGATTCCCATTTACCGGGGTTAGGTCATGGAGAGTCTTCAGAATGCACTATACAAAAAGTGTGCCACTTACGACGTCCAACTATCCGGCTGTATTTACGTAACAACACAGCTCGACTGGCTATTTACACAAAAGAAATGAGGACGGCAGGGATTCCGACAGACAAGGCAACTGTTTGATAAAAAAGAGGCAATATTGTCTGACAACAAGTACTTACTCAATTATTCCGATATACTTCAATTATTCCGATTTCCTAAAATCTTCCTTCTTTAAACCATAGATTTTCATTTTGTTATAAAGGGCTCGCGGGGTCACCCCAGCTAATTGGGCCGATTCTCCGATACGCCCATCGGTATAATCGAGCAGTTCGACGAGATATTTTCGTTCGGCAGCCTGGGAAAGAAAATTTTTATATGATTTCAATGTGGTGCCGGGCCGAAAGGCGTGCTCATGCGATTCGCTTGCAGAGAGGGGCGTAGGAGCAATCGGCAAACCCGGAATGTGAATAAGATCGGCGCTGATAATCTCGCTGTCGGCCAGCATAACGGCTCTTTCAATAACATTTTGCAGCTCTCTGATATTGCCGAACCACGGAACGGAGAGAAGAATTTTCTTGGCTTGTCTCTCCAATCCTTTAATATAATCCCGCCCCCCCTTCTTCTTTTTATTGATAAAATGCTGCGTCAGCAGCGGGATGTCTTCGATTCGGTCACGAAGCGGCGGCACATGGATCTGAAAGACCGAGAGACGATAATAGAGGTCGGAGCGAAGGCGACCTGAAGTGAGGAGTTCAAAAGGATCGGTATTCGTTGCTCCGATCACGCGAAAATCGGTACTGATTTCCGTATTACCGCCGAGCCGCTGCAGACTCTTTTCCTGCAGAACCCGAAGGAGACGTACCTGCATGGCCGGAGACATCGATTCGATTTCATCAAGAAAGAGTGTCCCCCCGGCGGCATGTTCAATCTTGCCGATACGACGACTGGTGGCCCCGGTGAAGGCTCCTTTTTCATAACCGAAAAGTTCCGATTCAAGCAAACTGTCCGGCAGGGCGCCGCAGTTGACCGCCATGAACGGACCTGAACGGCGCCGTGACTCATTGTGAAAAATGTTGGCCAGGAGTTCTTTGCCGGTCCCCGTCTCGCCCTGCAGAAAAATGGGCGAATCGGTCGGGGCAATGTCTTTGATCAGGTCCAGCAGTTTCTCCATAAGCGGGCTTTTGGTGACAATGGCCTCGCGTCCCGGCTGCGCCTGGATGTAACCGGCCAGATACCTTTCCCGGTTCTGCTCCCGGATGTCACGTATCAGTTTTGCAAACAGCTCCGCACAGCGTCCGATATCCGCACCAAGCAGGACATGCATTTTATTTGCGTGACTACGCACCAGTTCCTGATCTTTTTTCTCTCCACCAGCAATCAGAAAAATCTGCGGGGTGTTATGGGTCGCCGTCAGCTCGGCAAGTGCCAGTTCGGCAAAATCAGGATGTTCTGCTTCGATTATCCACGCATCGAAAATACGCGAGAAGGCTGTTGAATAAAATTCAGCCGAGGAATTGACACGTAAAAACCGACACGGCATCGAAGAAAAATCGGCAAGGAATTTTTCGCGTTTTTCTTCGAGGCCAAAAATAAGAATATTATACATTGCCCCTCATACAGGTCTATCCAAGTAAACGTCCCCCAGAACCGAATCCGCTTACCTCTCCATACCTCAGGTATTCTGAAAAGATCGAATAAATTTGCGGTCGATGTAATCCTTGATACGAAAAGCCAGCCCCCCGGAAAAAGTTATAAACCATTTGGCGAGAACGCCTTCGCCGTCGCCGAGATTGTAGATGAGGAGATAGGTTCCTCCGGGAGAAAATTTCTCTGGCTCTGTTTCATCCAGACAGGCCATCAGATTATTATATAAAACTCCGTTCTGTCGAACGGCATAGACTCCGACCTTGTCGAGAGGCTGCGGCGCAAAAGAGATACAGTCGCCGCCTCCGAAGATATTTTTATAACCGGTTGAGCGCAGATATTCATCAACCAGCAATCCACCATCCGCACCGATGGGTAGACCGGATGCTCCAAAGATCGGCGATGGCCGAACCCCTACAGCCTGAAAGATAATATCGGCCGCATAACTGTCGCCGTTTTCCAGCAGGAGTCGACCGTTTGCTATCTCCTTGACATAACCGGCCTCGATAATCTCAACCCCTTTTCTTTCGAGGATGGTTCGCGTCAGGCGACGAACCTGCGCCGGTCGCCCCGACATAAACGTTTTCCCGGCAAACAGCTGAATCCGAGGCATCTCCATGCCCTGCTCGCGACACAACTGATGAATATTTCCAGAAAGTTCGATAGCCGACGGCCCGCTGCCGACCAGAGCAATGGTGATTTTTTTCATCGCGGCAAGCTCAAGGATTCGCTGTCTGGCCGTGAGCAGTGCTTCTATGGGTTTGGCGGTAAAGATATTGTCGGCGTCCCCCTGGACCATTTCCTGGGGCACATACGAGCCGGCATTACACGAAAGAACATCGTAGGGGATCTCTTCCTCTATTTTCCCCTCTGCTCCCTGCACTATTTTCTGCACGTAGACGCATTGTTTTTCCGGATCAATCTTATATGCCTTGCCGAGAACAAATCGGCCACCCTTGGCCTCCACTTGCCTCCGGGTGGCAAAACGGATATCATCCGGGCGATACGTCCCCCCAAGCATTCCCGGCCCCATACCGCTGTAATAATGATATTCAGAAGGTTGAATGACGGTCACCCCATAGCCTTTTTCAACAAAGACGTGCAGGTTGGCCAGAGTGACCATGTGGGCATGGCCGCCGCCGATGAGAACCAGTTGTTTGGACATGTTAGGTAATCTCCTGCTGATGATCGATATAACTGCTCAACCGGGCAATATGACTGCGCTCTTCCTCGGCAATCTGAAGCAGGACCTGCTTCGTTGCCTGCTTTTCGCTTCGCGCCGCAG
Organism: uncultured Desulfopila sp.; assembly: GCA_964412665.1. Classification (GTDB taxonomy): domain Bacteria; phylum Desulfobacterota; class Desulfobulbia; order Desulfobulbales; family Desulfocapsaceae; genus Desulforhopalus_A. The sequence continues at coordinate 118,467 of CAYPPR010000002.1, read as the reverse complement.
CCCGCAGATAGAGATCTAGCGCCTGCGCCTCAATGGCCAGGGCCAGGCCGAGCACTTCGATCTCGGAATCAAGATCAACTGCGTACAGCTGCAGATATTCCTCTGTTGTCAAACCACCTTCCAATGCCGGTTCGGCAACTTTTTCGGCAAACTCGGTCATTGTCAAGGTAGCTCCGGTTATCTCTTTATAGAGCTCGACTAATCGCTGCTGATGCAGAATCTCAATGTCGGCAAGTTTGCCGAAAAGGGCCTTGGTCGATTCCAGCGAAACCTTCGACTGCATGGACAGGTAGAAGTCTCGCAGTCCCATTTCCAGGCCAAAGCCGATAACTATCGCCTCTTCGGGACTCTCTTCCCTGGTAAAAAGATGCAAACCGGTCTCCTCGGCGCCGACGGCGACCTCCTTTTTCCAAGCCTTTATTCCACCACTCAGATTATATACCTTGCCAAAACCTTTACCGGAGAGCATCTGCGCAGCAACCCGGCTGCGCCCACCACTAGCTCAGTAGATAACGGTCGGTTTATCCTTGTCGAGTTCCGCCGATCGGCTTTCCAGATCGCCGAGCGGCAGGAGTTTAGCGCCCGGAAGATGGCCGCGGGCATATTCTTTTGGCTGTCGAACATCGAGAAAAATAACCTCCCCATCAGGCTTCTGCTCGGCGAGCTCAAGAGCCTCTTCCCAATTGAGCGAAGAGACGGGGGTAAAAAACTGCATCCATTTCATAGTATGCTCTCCTCATGTTACATTTTGGTAAATGCAGCAACGCCAAACAGGCGATCGGTAAACCGAACGTACCAGGCAGCTGACTGCACCTGAATGATATAGGCAAGGGCGATAACCAGCGCCGCATTTGTTCCCGCTTCGCCAAAGGCATTAATGGCTATGGCAAGGGCGATGGATAAATTCCTCATAACGGTTCCGTATACCAAAGCGATACCATCGTTTCGTGAAAAAAACAACTTTGCCGTCAGGGTAGAAAGGGCAAAATTAACGAGATACAACAGCAGAAGGGGAATAAAGATGACGAGCAGCAGACCGGGGTTATCAACTAAAGTTTGGGCTTTCAGAGCCATGGCGACAAAGACAATGCCCAGGACGCCGATGGTGGACAGCGCGGGAAAACGCGGCGCTATCTTTTCTTTAAATTCCGGCATGGTATATTTTTTCAGCAAGGCCTGTCGGGTAACATAGCCAAGCCCCATCGGCAAGAAGACAATAAATATAATCTGCTGCATCACCTTCTGTACATCCACCTCGACCGTTGCCCCAAGTAGCCAGTTCACATAAAACGGTGTTGCCAGCGAACCAAGGGTAAGACCGATAACCGTCATATTGATCGCCGCACCCATATTACCTTTGGCGAAACCGGTCCAGGAAATGGTCATACCGCTGGTCGGCAAAAGAGATGCCAGCAATAGTCCCAGAGCCATATAGGGCTGTTCGGGAAAAAACCACCTGCCGAGCAAGAAGGCTATAAAAGGAATAATCGCAAAATTAATGAACTGGGCCGCGCCTTGCAGCTTTGGGTTTAATCCCTGCTTGAGATGCTTGATATTCAGGGTAACCATCATCGGATAGACCATGAGAAAGGTAAGTGGAACAATCAACAGCTTCATTTTTTGAGAAATCGTCGCATCAACTGCCGCGCCGAACAAAAATCCGGCAAACATAAAAAGAGGAATGGCATAGACGAGATTTTTATTGATACGCAGCAGAATTTTCCACATAATCATTCACCCTTGGGTATACTGTTTTTTTAAAAGAGAGATAGACTCAAATTGTGCATATGCTATATTGAGTCAATTTTATTGTTGTGTCAAGGCAGCAATTAAAGAAAAATCTTTAATTGCTGCCTTGACATAACGAAGCTACTTTGATGAATTCGTAAAAACCTCACCTACACGAACACCATGGAACAGACAGATTCACCATCACCCCACACAAGCCACCGCTTTTGTCTCATGTGCGGGCAGGACAATCCCTTATCTTTCGGCCTGAAGTTCACCAAAAATGATGACGGCACCGTCTCGACGACTTTTACCGGGAATCGCAATCTCCAGGGATACACCGGCGTCATGCACGGTGGTGTCCTTTCGGCCCTGCTCGACACGGCTATGGCGCAATGTTTATTGCATCAGGATATTGAAGCGGTGACCGGAGAATTGACGGTCCGGTATCTCGAACAGGTCGACTGCGACGGTACGCTGGACATCAAGGCCTGGATAGATTCGTCTCTACCGCCGCTCTATCACCTCAAGTCACAGATCCGCATTGACGGCAAAATCGTCTGCAAAGGCAAGGGCAGATTCATGCAGCGCGAAGAACGCCGAGACAGGAGCATTAAGTAATTATGGAAAATCCCATTATATCAGCCACAGCACGAAACAAGTATTTGGATGACAACCAGAATCGATTCCTCGAACAATTGATGGAATGGCTGGCAATCCCAAGTATCAGCACCCTCACCGAGCATAAAGACGACGTGCGCAATGCTGCCGACTGGGTCAGAAACAGGTTGACGGCCATCGGTTTTCCCATAGCTCAAATCATAACGACCACGGGACATCCTTTGGTCCTCGCCGAGTGGCAAGTCGACGACAGGCAACCAACCCTGCTTATCTACGGCCATTATGATGTGCAGCCGGTTGACCCGATCGAGCAGTGGAACAGTCCACCCTTTCAACCGACCATCCGTGCCGGTAACATCTACTGCCGGGGCGCAAGTGATGATAAGGGACAGATCATGCTCGTTCTTGCCGCTCTTGAGGCATGGATCAAAGTGGACGGCGCCCTGCCGATAAATATTAAAATTCTCCTTGAGGGTGAGGAAGAGGCCGGCGGTGCATCAATTGCCACCTATGTGCAGGAAAACCCGGAACCGCTGCGCGCCGATGCGGTGCTAATCTGCGACACCCATATGGTCCATGCGGATCAGCCGTCACTGGTTACCAGCCTGCGCGGCGTGCTCTATACTGAAATCGCCGTAACCGGAGCGAGGACCGACCTGCATTCCGGCAGTTATGGCGGCGTTGCCCCGAACCCCATCCATGCGCTCTGTGTACTGATCAGCCGGCTAAAAGGTGAAGACGGGGTCCTTCACATTCCCGAACTTGCCGCAGCCATCCCGACACCATCGGCTGCGGAAAAGCTGTTCTGGCAGGAAGATCCCTTGCACATCGAAAAAGCCCTGTGCATCGAGATGGGGGTGCCGGAATTAGTCGGTGAAAAAGACTATCCTCCCCTGGAAAGAATAGGCCTGCGCCCGACTCTGGAAGTCCATGGTATTCGCGGCGGTTTTACCGGGGAAGGGGCAAAAACAGTTATACCGGCATCGGCCGTGGCCAAAATCAGCTTACGCCTCCCGGCTGCTCTGGAACCAAACGAGGTCTTCGGCTGGTTGGAGAAGGCGGTTCAGCGACATATGCCGGCGGGACACAGGGTGCAACTGACCAATCTGCATGCCGGTAAAGGCTTTTACATACATCCCGGCGACACCGCTCTTTTGGCCGCTGCCGACGCCCTCGAATCGATATACGGCAAGTCCCCGGTATTTATGCGTGAAGGCGGATCTATCCCCATTGCCTCACTTTTTAATGAGGTACTAGGTATACCAGTGGTGCTGATGGGTTTTGGGCTGCCTGACGACACGATCCATGCGCCCAATGAGAAGTTCAGCCTGGAACAATTCAGCAAGGGTATGAAGACGGTTGCCGAATTTTTGGCACGATTGACTCGTGGTTAGGAACATGTCGGATAAGAGGCATTGATGGGTGCGCCGGCGACATTGGGTGAAAATATGACGGTGCCTCATCAACTAAAGATCAATTATCAAGAGGCTCGCCGCTGCCCTTCTCAACGCTTGATGGCGTCGTAAAAACTCTTCATCTGCGTCGTTGCTGCAAAATTTCTATCATTACGACGTACTCTAGTACGCCGAAATGATATAAATTTTACGCGCCTAGCATATGAAGTTTTTTACTTAGCCATTCGAAGAATTTGGTTTTTACGAGTTTGTCAACGCTTGATAAGAAAGTGCCATCAGTCTCATCAGGCAGGCCCGAAATGAGGAACTTCACTCTCAAGGGCTATCAGCAATAGTCCCAACTCTACGAATTTATGGGTAGGCTAGTCTTGCTGTCAGAGGCGACCTGAAAATGTTGATTACACGATTGCTTGCAGGATATATACCTTGTGGAAGGTGTAAGCCGTAGCCCTGAACTCAGGTTACCTCAACCTTTACGCCACCGGTAATCCGTTGGAGATAATCAGGGCTCAAGGGGACGCCTGTGGCATCCGTACCAGCCGCCGGATATACAGTATCATACGCATCAAGTGATACATCGAGCAAAATAGTTACAGAGGTGTTTTCCAATCCGAATGGGCACACGCCACCTGGAAGAAAACCTGTCGCTTGTTTAGTCTCCTCCGCACTGGCCATCCGGTGTTTGGCACCTGTTGCACGCTTTAGCGCTCCGCTGTTAATTTTCTTGTCACCGGCAGCTACCACCAGTCGGTACTTTTCATCCTTTCCTTTGAACAGGATCGATTTTGCTATCCGGCCAACAGGTACTCCTATCCGTTGGGCTGCTGTTTCCGCTGTCGGCGTTGATCCAGGCTCAAACTCAAGGGCGGAGAGATCATGGCTTTCTAAAAATGCTTGTACTTTTGCAGGAATATTGCTCACTTTTAAGACCAGGTCATCAATTTATACGTTATGGATTTGTCACTGACAAAGCAGAATTACCAGAGTTGGAGAAGTAAGGCAACAGGAGTTGCCGTTTTCAAAAACTGACGAAATAACAGAAATTGCGGATGTGATAACCTATGGCTATCATCAGACAACTCATCAAAGTAAAAGGAGATCAAACCATGAACAAGCCAAAAGTCGCGGTTGTCACCGGTGGAGCAAGGGGTATTGGCCAAGCAATCTGCGACGCGTTTGTCACACAAGGGGTCTCGGTCTGCACTATTGACCTGCTTGATAACAATTACTTTGTCGGAGATATCGCAGATGAAGAGGTTCTCCGGGTTTTTGCAGCCAAGGTCATCACCGAATATGGTGCAGTTGACTATCTGATCAATAACGCCTGTGTTTCTCGCAGGGGTCTCAACACATGCTCCTACGACAATTTCAATTACGTTCTGCGCGTGGGAATCTCGGCGCCATTTCTACTGACCCAGCTCTTCATGGATCATTTCAACACACCGGCAAGCATCGTAAATATTTCCTCCACCCGCTGTCTGATGAGTCAAGCCGATACTGAGAGTTATACCGCAGCCAAAGGTGGTCTCACTGCCCTTACCCATGCCATGGCCATCACCCTCGCCGGAAAAGCCCGTGTTAATTCGATTTCCCCAGGATGGATCGATACCACCGACACAAAATTCGTTGACTCAGATAGAGCTCAGCACCCCGTCGGCAGAGTAGGCAAACCGTCGGACATTGTCCATACCGTCATGTTCCTGTGCGATGAAAAAAGTAGTTTTATCACCGGGCAAAACATCATCGTGGATGGCGGCATGACAAAACTGATGGTGTATCACAATGACTGCGGCTGGACGTATAAGTCATAAAGAGGTGAATACCCCGCCTGTAAATTTTTGACCTGTCGGCTGAGTGCAGAAAGATAGGATTAGTCTCGGAGCACAATAAGAGCATCAGGAATTAGTCTTAGCCAAGAGACATCTCTTCCCCTGGATAATGGGAATGGATTGGTTGGAGATACAATGAGGGCAAGGAGAGTTCATTGGTAAGAAAAATGTCATGGTAAGAAGATGGTTCAGCTCGGCAGTCATTTGCAGGACAACGTTCTTTTTCCCGTTCCGCATCGCCGGTATGTATGCAGCATCCCAAAGATCATTCGCAGATATTTTCTCTATGATCGCAAATTGCTCGGCAAGTTGAGCCAGTGTGCAACATCGTGCCTGACGAGCTTTTTTCGGATTATCCTTGGCAAAAATCTGGGGATTCCCGGCATTACCCTGGCCATCCAGACCTTCGCCGACTATGTCAAATGGCATCCACCTGTTCATGCCCTGGTGACAGAGGGGCTCTTTACCGATAGCAGATATTTTTATGTCATGCCGAGAGTAGATATTCGGCCTCTTGCTGAGCGCTTCCGTGCTTCGGGTCTTGAAGATGCTGTAAAAAGAAGGCAAAGTACCTGGCAGAAGCCAGGTGGCTGAACGAATAAAATCTTGCAAGATCAACCTTCAAAAGATATATCTTCAAGCTTAAATGGAGAGGCTTCGATCAGGAGTCGGTTTTTGGGGACCGCTTGAGAAAGCGATGTCATGTCAGATGGTAACGACTGCCTTCTTTAAAGAAGATGCCAATTGATGGAAGAATTATTGCCGCCATGGCGCGGTCCGGAGTTCGTTTTTCACCTGACCATGTGATCTTTCTTTTTTATTGAAGGGAAAATTATACTCTTGTTGTAAAAATCCTTACTTATTAAACAATTATACGCTTTGGCAGTACCCTGGGTTATGAAACGAAAATATTTTTTGCCATTTCTGGTTTGTATCAGTTTTTTTGTAAACTCTTTAGACGCAGATGCTGGGGTAGAAAGTCCTACTGCGGAACCCTCGTCACAGTTTTCATCGAAAAACGAATGGGATCTTTTGGATCAGGATCGCTGGACGCTTCAGTTCGGTGTTGCCATGATCACGGAGAACGTGATCGGCGATTTTTCGATTGGTGATTTTGATCGGGCTACAGGCGATGCAGGCGGGGAGATGTATCTTTTTAGTGCGTCTTATACTCTTTTAGATTTTGACTGGAAATTATGGGATTGGCGATTTCGTCCCCAGCTGGAGTTGCCAATGGTTTTTGGTGTAGTGAACGAAGGGGGACGAAGCACATTTTTTAACTATAATGTCGGAGTTACTCTCAGATGGAAGGATTTTCCGTTCAGCCAATTTATTTACGTAAATCTTGAAACCGGTGTAGGTCTTTCCTATTCCGAACACGTTATGGCTATTGAGCGGGAGCGGCATCCGGAAAGGGACAGATCGCACCTAAAATTCTACTGGCCGATTCAGCTTATGCTCGCACATCCGAATCGAAAGGAACATCAACTGGTTTTGTTTATTCACCACCAGTCAGGTGGTCATATTTTTGATGTCGGGGGATCCAATATGCTTGGCATAGGATACCGCTTTGTGTTTCGTGAGCGTTAATTTGAAAAAATAGTCAGGAATTAGTCTTAACTCGAATGTGTGCTTTCCAATCGAGGCTTGCCATAACAAACCTCGATCTGCTAATATGCCTGTTATCATCTCACCTCCCTCCTTGGGGATATCGGCAGCTGAAGCCATTATAGTTTCAGGAGTTCTGCCCTGTCCCTTCTTCTGTGGCACTATCGAGCACCTCGCGCAACACCTGGGACAGTTCTGCAAGACTGAAAGGCTTTTGCAAAAAGGCGCGGCATCCTCTCTGCATCACTTTATCGGCCTGACCGTTGATGGCATAGCCGGACGAGAGAACCACCGGCAGAGAAGGCCATTCTTTCCGAATCTCCTCAAAGGTTGTCGCACCGTCCATACCGGGCATTATCAGATCGAGAATAACCAGATCAAAGGATTCTTCTCCTTTTTGCAGAAACCGAAGGGCCAACTCGCCGGAGTTTGCCGTAAGCACTCGATAACCAAGCTTTTCCAACATGGCATGGCCCACCTCGATAATAATCTTTTCATCGTCAATCAGCAGGATCGTCTCCGATCCGCTGTGGATTTCCGCCTTCTTCGGTGAACTCGACTGTGGCTGCCTGGTGGAGAGTGGCAGATAGATATTGAAGGTTGTGCCGTGGTCCACTTCACTGTACACGGTTATAAAACCATTGTGATTTCTGATAATCCCATAGGCGGAAGCCAGACCAAGCCCGGTACCGCGACCCTGCTCCTTGGTGGTGAAAAAGGGATCAAAAATTCGCTGTCTGGTCGACTCGTCCATACCTGTACCTGTATCCGTTACGGCTATCCTGACATAGTTTCCCGGCAACGCATTGTATGCTTTACAGTATGACTCATCAAGGCTGATCATGGCAGTGGTGAGATACAGCGTGCCGCCATTCGGCATGGCCTGCCAGGCATTGACATACATATTGAGAAGGACCTGCTCGATCTGCCGCCGGTCAACATCGGCAACCAGCGGTGTATCTGCCGAAGTTATCTGAATCTCAATTTCTTTTTTGGTGCGACCGAACATATCGACACTGGCGCTGACCAGCTCACCCAGGTCGGTGGGCTTCACATGATATTTCCCGCCCCGCGCGAATCCTAAAAGGCTGCCGGTCAGATCGGCAGCGCTCTGCACATACTCTTCAATGGCCCGGAGATGTTCCAGTGCCGTCGGCTCCTGATCTTCTTCAGCCGTCAGCAGAGACACCCTGCCCTGTATGCCCATCAAAATATTGTTGAAATCATGAGCAATACCTCCCGCAAGGGTACCAACAGCTTCCATTTTCTGGGCCTGCTGGAGAATTGACTCAAGCTTTCTCTGTTCGGTTATATCCCTGACAAAATTGAGCGTGGCCGGTTTGCCGTCCCAAGCAATACTCACCGAACTCAACTGGACGATATGCTCCAGGCCGGTCTTGCTCACCAGAGTGAAAGAGAAGGTGAGAGGCACAACAGTTTTCGTCGAGAGATTTTTCCCATATTTTTCCAGAATCGTCTTTCGCTCGCTTTCCTTAATAAAATGGCCGAAGGAAATCTCCTGTAATTCTTCCGGAGAATATTCCGTCAGCAACGATGTCTTGCCGTTACTGAAAATGATTTTCTCTCCCCGGGCGATAAAGATGGCATCACCGGCATTTTCCACCAGTTGACAATACTTCATCTCGCTTTGCCGCAAGGCATCCAGGGCTTCTTTTCGCTCAGTAATATCCCGGACGAAAGCAACCAGCAGAGGTTCGCCCTCTTCCATACCGAAGGTCTTCAGCCGTACTTCAGCATCGAAGAGTTGGCCGTCCGCCTTTTTATGAACCCACTCAAAGGTCTGCTGGTTTTCCGTTTTCATCTGCTCCAGGATAACCCTGGCGCCATCAACAGAAGATTTTCCATCAGCCTGAAAGGGAGGTGAAAGATCGGAAATGCTACTGCCGATAATAGCCCTGCCGGCATTGCCGAACATGGAGAGTGTAGTAGAGTTGCAATCAATTATTGTAGGGCCCCGAAGGAGAAACACCGCATCCGGGCTTGTTTCAAAAAGGCTGAGATAGCGCTCCTTTTCCTGGAGAAGTTCTGCATTTTTGGCCGCGATGGCCGCAAGAAATCTGTTAAATTCACGGCCGAGCCTGCCCAGCTCATCATCGGTGGTCACCGGTAGCGGATCATTGGTCAAGCTGCCACCGTTTTTGTTGTTGTCAAGCTGGAGTATCATCGACTCAACAGGTTTGGTAATTCGACCGCTAAGATAATAGCTCGCCAGGGCGGCAGTAATAAGAAGGAAGAGTATCGCCCAATAGGCAACTTTTTGTGCCAGAACCGCAGGACGCATGACCTCTTCTAAATACGACGAAGAAACAATTATCCAGCCATGTTCCGGAATAGTTTCATAAACGGCAATTTTTTTCCGTGGTTTGGTCTCATCGGGATTTTGCCAATCATACTCAATACTGCCGGCACCCGTCTCGATCATGGTCTGCAAAAACTCGGAGGGCAGATCGCTCTGTCGCAACGCGTTATAGTCCGACAGTTGCGGATGAATAAGCGTATCGCCGTTCTGATCGACAACGTAAGCATAGCCGCTTTTGCCAAAGCGAAGGGAAAGCACCATATCACGAAAATCGCTGACATTCACCAGTTCGTCAAATTCGGAGCGGTAACTGGAAACCGATATTATCCAGTCCAACGGCTCGAAATAGGTCATATAGAGCGCTTTGGACCGTGCCGTTTTTTCGCCGGGATTTTTCCAGGAGTATTCCATATATCCCTGCTTGCGCTGCATCTGCTCACGGACGAAGGCAAATCCGGTATTATCGGTATGCTCCACTTCGGTACTGGGATGAATGACGGCCATTCCCTGAGAATCGATACAGTAAATATAACCTGAAGTGCCTATCCGCTGACTGAGTAGAATAGCCCTGACCCGCTTGACGGCATCTTCCCGGGACAGCAGACCCTGCACCACCTGGTCAGTATGGTACGCAACGATCTCAGCATTTTTTTCGGCTATCGCCTTGAGATGATTCCTGACGGCAACAGTGGTCCCCGTCTGGATCGATTTTTTCAGTAAATGGGTGGAATTGGCCAGATCCTGTCTGACATCGGCACTGATGGCCGGAACAAGAAGCATCTCTATTGCTGCGATAAAAAAAACTAATACCGGCAGAAGCGCCAAGAGGAATCAGGCAAAAATACGAGAACGCAGCGATATTGACGGACGAGAAAAAATCATTCAGACCACCAGCCCCACAGAGCAACGGATGCTTCTTTGATGCAGCAGTGTAAATATTTCATACTCCTCCCATGGGGAACTCGTCCAGTGGACCCGCATACCGCACCACCCCAAACGCTGATACCGATAATGCCGGTCCTGCAAAAAGCATCTCCAGGCAATACAGTGAATATTACCTACTAGAATAACTCAAAATAGCCTATCTTCTTTTTCCTCTTATTTCCAGAATTATTCGTTGGACCACCGCGGGATTACCACCTGCAACAAGCAACAGGAGCAGCACCACAACGTATCCTGATCACCATGGCAGCCAAACAATATTTCCTGGTCAAGACGGAAGCAACTGTGTCAAGGGACAAAGATTGCCTTTCGGCTTGTGACGATTCAGTCCTTTCTCAGCGGATCAAACAGATACTCTAACCCATTGACTTTAATTTCATAAACAATAGCCAGCATCTCCCCCAGTCTGCCCTTCGGAAAACCTTTTTGCGCGAACCAGACCACGTAGGGTTCGGGCAGGTCGATAAGCAACCGTCCGGCGTATTTGCCAAAGGGCATTTTCATTTCCGCCAAGTCGAGGAGCTGCTGGTGGTCAACGGGAAGGTCGTGCATTTTCTTCTCCTGTCACGGGATACGACTAAGGGTTACCACGGCGGCAATAACCATAACAACCTCGAGGGACTGCACCGTGCCAAAAGTCTCTGTAAATAAATGAATCTGTCAATATATTTTGCAATAAAAATCACCACCCATGCACTTTTTTCCTTCAAACACATTCTTCCTTACTGATTGTTGATTTTTTCCTTCAAAAAGCCTAGGCTTTTATAAGATTTTTCTGTACAGACTATTTTCTTCCATCACAGTGAGATTTCAATTGGAAACGATCATTGCCAGACAACCGATATTCAATGAAAAAAGGCATCTTTTTGCCTACGAACTGCTGTACAGAGGGGTGGACGCAGAAAGTCTGGCCGATGTCGGAGGCAATCGGGCAACAAGTTCTCTCATCACCAGTTCGTTTTTAACAGAGGGATTGGATGTAATCAGCGGCAACAAACCATGTTTTGTTAATTTTACCGAAGAACTACTGCTTAAAAACATTGCGGAAAGCTTTCCCATCAACAGCATTGTCATCGAAATTCTTGAAGATGTTCAACCCACCGATGAAATAATCAGGGCCTGCAGAAATCTCAAGCAGCTTGGCTATATACTTGCCCTTGATGATTTCGTGTACCATAAAAAATTCATACCCTTGATCGAACTGGCGGATATCATTAAAATTGACTTCCGCCTCACCCCTATCGACGAGATTCACACGACCCTCGACTGTCTTTCCCGGCACAAGATGGACTATCTGGCTGAAAAAGTAGAAACACATGAGGAGTTTGCCGAGGCACAAAAACTCGGCTTTAAGTATTTTCAGGGATATTTTTTTGCAAAGCCTGAAGAATTAAGGATAAAGGAGATGGCGACTTCCCAAATTACCCTTCTCAACCTCCTCTCCGAGATAAATAAACCATCTTTCTCATCTCAAAAAATGGCGACAATGATTGCCGCCGATGTCTCGCTTTCCTATAGATTACTGCGCTACATTAACTCAGCTTATTTCTATCTTATCAAAAAAATTGACTCCATTCACCACGCGGTGACCTATCTGGGGGAAAATGAGATCAGACGCTTCGTCACCCTGGCGGTCATTTCGGAAATATCTTCCAAGAAACCTGCTGAGCTTGTCCGCTTAGCAGCAGTGCGGGCTAAATTTTGCGAACAGCTTGGTCAGGACAGCTCGCAACAGACCAAGCCGAATGAACTTTTCATGCTTGGCCTGTTCTCCCTGCTCCATGCCATGCTTGATACGCCAATAAAAGATATATTGAGTAAAATTCCCATATCCGATGATATTAAAGGAGCACTGACACATCAGACAGGACCTCTGGCAATATTTTTGACAATTGTCATTGCCTATGAACGAGGCAGCAGTGACGTCTGTTTCCAGGCCCTGAAAACCCTGGATATTCCTCAAGAACAATTATACCTTCTCTATCTTTCGTCGCTGGAATTTGCTGATACTTTTGTCAACCTGTGACAAACTCGTTACAGTGATATTGACCGGGCGTTGAATGATCTCGGCCAGGGGTACAGTATCATAATCCTTGGCCAGAGCGGCAAAAAGGTGCTCAAGTTCTTTTATCCATTCGTCTGAATCGGTTTTCCGGTATGTCGGCAAGTCATGGAGCATGATAATATCCCCAGGCTGGAGGCGTCGTAAAATTTTGTCGGCAAAGTGGTGGATATTTCGATTCCCCCGATCAAAGGCGCGGCAGCTGTAAGTAACGGTGATGAGGCCTTCCGCGGCCAACACCTCGCCAAGACGCGGACTGGTGATGCCGACGGGCGGTCGAAAGACAAGCGGCTCTACCCCTGATTTTTTAATTATTTTCTGTGTCTTCTGGATGTCATCCCGAAGAGTTTTCCGGCTTCGTAGCATAAGAAAATAGTCGTGCTTCCAGGAGTGATTGCCGATGCTATGCCCATGGTCACGAATCTCCGCCACCAGCTCCGGAAACCTCGCTGCTTTTTCACCGACCAGGAAAAATGTGGCCGGCAGTTGATAACGGGCGAGAAGATCAAGCACAAGAGGAGTCGACGCGGGGCAAGGACCATCGTCAAAGGTCAAAGCAACCGCTTTGATACCTCGCTGTCCCCGGCTGATGACCGGCAGATAAAAACTTAAGCCCGGCAAAAAAGGCGCCCCGGCACAGAGCAGAAGAAAGAGGACAAGCGGAAGTGCCGCGAGCGACGGGCGCAAAAAAAAGAGCAGCAATGCCGCCGCCAAGGCCACCAGACCGGTTTTTTCAGCAAGAGAAAAAGATATTTTACGAATGTTTTTTCGCACCGTCCGACTCTTTTTCAGCCCGACAGACCATCCAGACCAGCTCTGGATTCACCGCCGAGACCTCGTTTATGATGACAGCAAACCCCGCTCTTCTCATGCATTGTGCCAGATATTCGGAGGAACGGTAGCAGGGACGCCCGCCCCATACTTTTATCCGACGGTCCTCCAATCGCCAGGACCTGGAAGGCTGCCCCGTCGGCGGGAGGACAAACCTTGTCACCAGGATACCTTTATCGCCAAGCGCCCGAAAGCTGTTGTTGATAACCGCCGTCGCCGTCTCATCATCGAGGTAATGGAGCATATCGAGCAACAGGACGACATCAGCCGGCCCGGGCGCGAGTGGTATTTCCGGGGCCCAGCCGACGGTTACCGTCCCCCGGTCGCCGATGGCCAGGGCGGCCACCCGAGCCCTCTCGGCGTCGGGATCAATAGCGTAGATCTGGACATCCGTATACTTTTCCAGGCACCAGCAGGCCGGTACGCCATAACCGCAGCCGATGTCCAGAAGAGTTGTCACATTTTTTCGTTCGGCGAGCATTCGCGGCAGATCGTTGAACATCGGGTCAAACCGCATTTTAAAGCGGGCAAACATCCGTGGATACGGTTCCAACGTTATAAAACGATGCCGCACCCGAAGCGCAAGCGTACTGTTTTTGTTGCTCGAACGACCGATCTTTTGCTTTTCCCAGGCCATATATTTCTCGAGCAGTGGCGGCAGCAGAAGAAAAGTACCGAGTAACGAATAACCAATACCAAGCAGGGATGTGACACCTATACTTTTCAGCAAAGAATGTTCGGCAAAGCAGAGGACACCAAAACCGATCAGAGTGGACGTACCGGCCATGAACACGGCGACACGCACCAGGACATAGGAAGGATGGGTGATATTTCGGTAACGCTGATGGGCACGCACACAGAAAATAGAGTAATCAACCCCCATACCAAAGATGACCACTGACAACATCAATGCCGGGATATCTAGAGGACGGCCGATAATGTTCAATGTGCCCAGGGTACATATATAGGCGAAAAAGGGCGGTAACAGAGTGAGCAAAGTGAGCGGCAGGTTCAGATAGAAAAAAAACAGCAGCAGCACCACACTGCCGGCAATGATCGCCAGCATGGTGGTGAAGGTTGAAAAGAGAATCTCGGCCAGACGTTTGGTAAAAAAATCCGTATCAAATATTTTGCCGTCCTCGCCGTAGCGACGCAAAAAACTCGCCCCGTCGTAATTTTTTCCCGGCAAAAGAGTGATAAACTGCAGGAGGCCGGAGTTTTCTTCGTTTTTTGATATTCCGAGCAGGCTATGGAATTCGGCCGGGAGTGGTTGGGAGTCCGCGTTAAAGGCCGGCTCGAGGAACGAATAAAAATCCATGAACGCCTCGGGGGTGAAGCCGAATTCCGCCCCGGCCGTGCGCAATGCCTCTTTGACCTGTTTGGTGCGCTGTTCATCCCAAAAGGTGTGCCAGGCGGCCAGATTTTGTTCGGCTCTTGTCCTGCCTGGGAAAATCATTGACGGCACAAACGCACCAGCCAGCACCTGGTCTGCAATGTCTCGTTCGATCTTGTTCAGAAGTCGGTCGTTATCCGCCTGGATCGGCATGATGGCCTCGGCCGAGTTCATCAGCAGGACGCGTTGCCCCATGTTCCCCCAGACTTCGGTAAACAGTGCATCGGCGGCAAGGGTTTCCTCACTCACCGTATTCATACTGCTGAGGCTGACATAAAATTGCGGCCGGGCAAAAAAAAGCAGGCCAAACGCCAGCAGAACCGCGGCAAAGGCACCGGGTTTGCCGGTGTTGTACAAAGCACTGACTACACCACGGAGCGGCAAAACACGCCCACTGCCCTGCGGCATAATTCGAAAAATTCGTGGAAACACCAGGTGGACAAAGAGAAAGGAAAAGAGAATACCAAGAGCGGCAAACTGCCCCAACTCGGCAAAAATCAAAAACCCGCTCGAGCTGAGAATCAAAAAGGCGCCAATCGAGGTGATGACCGCCATGGTGCCGATCGACGAGACCTCATGCGACGCCTCCTTGCCCCTGGTCTCTCTATTGCGATCAAGAAAAAGCAGGTAGGCGATGCCATGATCGACGGTGATGGATATTATCGCCCCGCCAAATCCGAGAACCATAACCGATATCGTATCATGAAACAGGGAATAGACGAAAAGAGCGGTGGCCGTACCGGCTATGGCCGGCACCAGGGACAACAAGCCCATCAGGGGCCGGGGAAAGGCAAAAAGCAGCAGTAATCCGATACCGGCAGTGGCCAGCAGCAACGCCAGCTGCACATCACGACGGATAATTCGCTCGTTATCCAGGGCAGCCCGATAGGCACCGACAGGGGTAAGGGTTACCTGCCGTCCCGACGGGGCGTATTTTTCGGTAAGCTCGGTGGAACTCTCGGCCAGGAGTGTGGTCAGCCTGCGTGCTGAAGCCGTGTCGGTCCCCGTGGCCAGCGGTCTGGCCGTGACCAGCAGATGCCTGCCGTCGGCCGAGAGGAGACGGCCGCGATAAAATTGAGAGTTCAATGAGGGTGCCAGAGGCGCCATTTTCGCCAGGACCAGGTCTTTCAGACCAAGGGGATCACGATTAATGAACCCTGCCTGGCCTATTCCCTCAATACTGCTCAAGTCCTGATACATGGTCTGCAGGCGTTTATGGACCAGGTCAGTCTCCAACAGGGGGACAACTTTTTGCGCCAGCTCCTGTTGCGAAAACAGCAAGGGTAAATTCCGTGCCACGTGCAGGGCCAGCTGCGGAATCAGTTCCCCCATGGCATCTGTGCCGACCTGGGCAAAGAGCCCACTGTCGACCATCTTTTTTTCCAGGAAAATACCGATGTCAACCAGGGTATCCGGGTCCTCATCATGAATCATGACGTCGACGGCAATCTGATCCTGCAAAGGATGGTGCTCAAAAACATCAATCGCATCGGCGATGACCTTATCGTCCGACGGCAGGGAGCGAACCACATCGGTGTCGATGTCCAGGCGCAGCACCCCCAGAGCAGCTAAAACAGCGACCAGCAGCGCTACAACAACGAGCAGACGATAGTTAGTCTTTGTTCTTACCATAATTTACAAGCCAGAAGTGCCAGGAACAGCAAAACAGCGGGAGAGAGAAGGAGCAACACCTTATGATTCTGATACAATTCATTGGCCTTCTGGATAAACGGCAGCCCGCCGAAAAATCGCCGCAGACGGTCGACGACCACGGTCTGATTATCGGATCCCGCCATCCCCTGGAAGGCGCACATCGGATACAGGGCAAAAAACTGCCGGTTCTGTTGGCGCAATAGCTCATCAAAGGGGATGCCCTGCCAGCTTTGCCGTACAATTTCTTTGGCAAAAGGACGCTTCAACGCGTATGCATGGGCGAGGCAGCGGTAGGTGATTTTTGCCAGAGGCATTTTTTCGATCTTTTTGCTGCCATCGGTAATGCAGCCAAGAAACAGCGCATCCCATTTGACACCGGCGTCGAGATAGCGACACACCTCGGACAGTGCCTTGGTCTTCACATCTTGAAAGAAAACATCGTCTTCAAAGACGAGGATGTGCCGGGCATTTTCATCCAGGCCCCTGTTCAGACAGATCATATGCGACTGAAAAATACCCTCTTCCGGGTTTGCGGCATGCTTGTCGACAATAACAAATTCCACTCGGGGCAAAAGACCGACAGCAGCAAACTGTTTCTCGGCCAACATCCTCCTGTCCGGGCGCGCCTCCAGAGAGATGCAATAAATCCTGTCAAAAAAGGCCCAGGGGTCAGGTTGGTCGGCATTAGATTGATTCACGTTGCTGATTCACATTGCTGGTTTCATTAACTGTTGCTACACTCGTATACGCATATAAAGTAAGAAATCGGCATTCCCGCTGCCTCCAAATACCGTCAAGCACCTTCTCTCCGGTAATATGACGCAACTATTAAAGCAGAGTATAGCAAAAATCGCTGCTACCGATTACGTCCGCTCGGCTCTTTCCGAGCAGGCAGACCTGTCGGCATTTAAACAGAAACCGACGCCGCTGGTCCTTGCCGGAGTCTTTGCCATCGGCTTGAGTTATGTTATCGGCTGGCCGGCAGTCGCCGCTCTGGGCATCCTTTCGATAAAGCTGCATAATCCATGGATCGTCGCGGTCGGCGGACCTGTCACCTACGGTTTATCGCATGTGGTTTTTCTGCTCGGCATGTACCTCTCCGGGGCCAAATACTCTCTGATCTTTCTTCGCTGGTTGACCCGGGTCTCCATGGAAACGCTGCTTTCCTGGACCGACCGGCATCCAGACTGAACGAGACAAGCCATTCCCCCATACCCGTTACCTTGTCATTGTTCCGCGCACATTGCGCATGCACAGGCCGGTGGTTGTTTCGTACAGCTGTCCCTCGTCGTCAAATATTGCCAGATCAAAGATCAGCTCCTCCTTGGCTCGACAAACTTGTCTGACTTTCGTCTGGTAGCAGCAGCCTGCCCGTGTCGGCCGGGTGATGACCCGTTCGGCAAAGCCAACGGGAAAAGGGACAAAGTCGACAAATTGTTGCCCCAGCACACAGGCGGCATGGAACGCGCCATCAAGGGAAAAGGGCGAGCCGATACTTTTTTCAATGAGCGCTTGCGGCAGATCCGGGACCTGCAGTTTACCCCAAGCCTCATTTTTTGAGAGATACAGCGTCTCCCGCAGCGTTTGATAGTGTGGACCAAAGGGGACCAGTTCACGGTAGAGATATTCTGCGGTTATTTCCGTAAGCGGCCCGGTCAACGGTGCGGGTGTAAGGTGGAAAATCGGCCGGTGGACATCCTCACCGTCCGACACTCCAGGAAAAAACACCTCGCCATGCTCCTTGATTCTACTCATCGCCTTGCATTGAACACGGCTGAGCAGTTGCGTCCGCAGTCGGCCATCACCGGCAAGCTGACAAAGCATAAAACAGTCCAGGCTTGAAGCCGTGGGCGGAATTTCCAGGAATTTTGCAAAGCGGACATCTTCCATGACCCGGATGTCAACTTCAGGATAAAACTCAGTGGCCCTGGCCGCGAGCAGGAGCATGGTCTCTACGGCCGGCAAAACACTCCGACCGGCAAAACAGTGATCCTGGTACCAGGGTTTAATGGGAATTGCCAGCGGAAGACGTCCTTCGCTTATCAACGGGGAAACCCATGCCACAGCTTGATGGTCTGTTGATCAATCTCCACCGGGATACTCTTGCTGTTAACGGCACAGTGCCTCGTAAACCCGGTGCAGCAGATTTCACCGTTGTCGGCCCTGGTGATGACATAATCAAACTGTAATTTGACCATCTCCAGCTTGCCCGGTCGGGTATAAATATACATCAGGTCGTCGTAAAAGAGCGGCGAGTAATAGTTGAGCTCTGTTTTTATTATCGGATAGATATAACCGCTTTCCTCAATTTTCTTATAAGGATAGTCTGCGTCACGCATTAAAGACGCTCGACCGAATTCGAAATATTTCAAATAGTTGGCATGATAGACAACCTGCGAACGATCGGTATCGGCATAGAGGGTGCGCAGTTCGCAACGGTGCCAGATCTTGCCGCTGCGGCTCTCTTTGATATAGCCTGGTTGGTCGAGAGATTCGTGTAGAAAGGGTTTTGGTCGCATTATATTCCTCGAAAGACAATGCAACAGTTCGTCCCGCCAAAGCCAAACGAGTTGGACAGGACAAATTCATGCGCATGTCTGCGGGCGGTATTCGGGACCACATCCAGGTCACTGAAAGCGGGGTCCGGAATATGGTTGACCGTGGGCAGAACGATCCCCTGTCCCATGGCCTCGATGGCCAGCGCCGCCTCAATGGCGGCGGAGGCGCCAAGAGAATGGCCGACCTGGGATTTATTCGCCGACACGGGGATTTTCGATACATTTTTGCCAAAGAAGGCCCGCAGACAGTCGACTTCAGTACTGTCGCCCGTCGGCGTCGAGGTACCATGCGCATTCACCGAGCCGATATCGACTGGAGAGATTTCCGCGTCGGTAACCGCGTCATGCATCGCCCGAATGATGGTCGTCCCATTGGGCCGGGTAAAATGCAGGGCATCGGAATTCCAGCCGATACCGGCGATCTCGGCCCTCGGGGTGAGGCCAAGAGAACGGGCGGCATCTTCGGCGGCGAGCACCAGAACACCGGCGCCTTCCGCCAGGACAAAACCTTTTCGGTCAAGACTAAACGGTCTTGAGGCCTGGCTGGGGTCGGCCGCTGCCCGATCTTTCGGACCAACTTTGATGGTCGCCTGCATGTTAGAGAATCCCTGAATGATTTCCGGGACAAGGCATGTCTCAACGCCGCCGGCAAGAACAAAATCACAGTCGCCATCGCGAATCATCCTCGCCCCGATGCCGATGGCATGATTGCCCGAAGCGCAGGCACCCTGGGGCGAAAAAATCGGTCCGGTAAAGCCCAGGAGCATCCCGGCCTTGCCACCCGGCAGATTGGCGCAGACATTGGGCAGCAGATAGGGACTGACTTTAAGCGGTCCCTTGTTGACATAGTTGTCCATGGCAATCCGATAGGAATCAGTGCCGTTCAGGGCGGAGCCGATCAGGCAGCCGGTTCTCGGCCCGGTCTCATCATTTATTACCAGTCCGGCATGGACAAGGGCTCTGCGGCACACCTCCATGGTCAAGAAAACATAGGCCGCGTTCCACAGAGAAGACTCTTTACGGTTCACGTACGGCAACACATCAGGATCCCAGCCGGGAATCTCCCCCACCACATTGCTGCGGCTGGTGGTGGCGCAGCGGGTCAACTGGCGAAACCCGGCCAACCCACCGACCGCCCCCTGCCATGTTGCGGCAAAGGTGTTGCCGAGAGCGGTGGCGGCGTCATAGCCGACGACCAGGACCTTTCTGTTTTTTGGTGCTCTCATGGTGTGTAGTAGAAGCTGCTTATATTTTTGGAGTTAGGCTACTTTCTTGAAAACAGCACAGGCATTACAGCCACCAAAGCCAAAGGAGTTTTTCAAGACAAATTCCTGTTCCAGAAAACGTTTTCCTTCGGCGACGCAGTCGATATCGATATCCGGATCAGCGGTATAATTGATGGTCGGCGGCAAAATATTCTCCCGCATCCCCTGCAGGGCAAAGATCGATTCAATGACACTCGATGCACCCATGGCATGACCGATGAGCGATTTATTGGCACTGACCGGCGGCAGAGTATCACCAAACACTGCTTGCAAAGCCTCATGTTCCACCTTATCGCCGACTTTAGTCGAGGCCGCATGGGTGTTTACAGCCGCGATATCGCCAGGTAGCAGCGAAGCATCGGTAATGGCATCGAGCATGCACTTGCGCACGGTGTCGAAATAGGGTGCGACAAAATGGTGGGCATCCGAGGTCATGCCCCAGCCGGCCAGCTCGGCATGATATCGCAGCCCATGGGCCTCGGCAAAGTCCCTGGTGGTCAGAATCACTGCCCCGGCACCCTCGGAAATGACAAAGCCGCGACGATCAAAGGAAAATGGCCTGCTGGCACTTTCCGGCGGATCGTTTTCCCGGCCTTTCAGGGGATGATACACGCCGTTCATGGTAAAGAAGCCGGCGACGATCGGTTCAACCAGGGCAAAATCCACCGCGCCGCAGATGGCCACATCGGCACGGTTCTGAGCAAGAAACATGGCACCGATAATCATCGACGTCAGACCGGTGGCGCAGGCGCTGATGGTCGAGGTAATCGGCCCTTTGGCCCCGGTCTGGATAGCGATCTTGCCCCCGATCATATTGATACAGGAATTGGCGTTGACATAGGGCAGCGGCAGTCTGTTCTCTGCCTGCAAACGCCTGTCAGCGGCCAGAACCGCATCCAGGCCGCCAATCGCCGAGCTGTAGGTAACCGCCGTTCTAAGCGCAATATCCGGCGACAGCTCGATCCCGCTGCGTTGCAGGGCCCTTGCCACCGAGAGCATGGAGTACTTGAAGACCGGCGAGGTCCAGGCGGCCTGATGCCGGGCGGAGAGAAAAGGATAGTCTTCCCCGACAATGTCCGGCACCTGCCCGGCAATGTGTACCGGGAAATTGTCCGGCAGAGGAAAGCGGGTCAATGGACCGATGCCGCTTTTCCCGGCCAGGGCCTGCTGCCATTGCTTGTCCAGATCACTCCCCAAAGGAGAAATAGCGTCGTAGCCGACAATGACCGCATCTTTTCCTCCCATTGTCCATTTACCAGGGGATAAATTGATAGAGTTTGGCAAACATCTCGTAGACCTCGATCCAGTTCTGCAGGTCCTTCGTCGTTTTGATATGCGCTCGCTTGTTGACCATGACCCAGCTCATATGCGCCGCGCCGTCCTTGCAGGTGCTGCAGTCGCGGGTTTCCGAAGTACAGCAGCGATGCATGGTCTGCAGATCGGAAGACCAGCGGATGAAATTGGTCAGCCGTTTGGGTCGGGGTTCTCTCTTATCAATGGGTTCGGTCACCGACGGGCATTCCATCCAGCCAAAGGGGCGACCGAGCATGGTGCCGGTGGTGATGATCTGGTGATAATATTTCGACGAAATGACCGTCTCCGGATATGTATCGAGCAGGTCATCCATCTCCAGGCGGATGGCAAGCAGTTCGTCCGGTTGCCAGGAAAAACCATCCACATCCTCGTCATTGGACAGCAGCTGCATATGCACCTTGAGGCCGACGTCTTTTACTTTGCGAATGATTTTTTCCGTTTTCCCCAGCTGTTTCGGGGTGATGGTGTACAGATAGTAGGCGTGGGGATCACCGGCGTAGTTGGCACTGGAGATCTTGAAGGTGTCTTTGCCACGCAGAACTTGTTCATCCTCGGCATCGCCCCACAGGGAGATGCCGACCATCATGTCTGGAAAACGATCCCGGGGCACCTTAATAAGACCATTGGTGGCGCAGAAGGTGGGTAACCGCTTATAAAAAGCCTCGACTCGATCAAGACACAGCGTCGGTTCGCCACCGATGAGAATAGCCAGATTCACCCCGCGGGCCATCTCCTTTTCGACAAAGGCATGCCATTGAGTGACATCCTTTTCCTCCGAGGCTACTTCGTGTTCCCCGGAGGAGAAAAAAAAGCACCCCTTGCAGCGCAGATTGCAGCGGTCGGTCACATCATAGATGGAACTGCGGATGTTGAGCTTGGAAATTTTTTTATAACGCTCGTACCAGTGGTCATCGAGGAGTGAACTGACGGTTATCATGATATTATGAGGTAGGTAAAGGCGGATTGATCATGGCTGCACAGAGGTTCGGCCCCTTGGCATAGCCTCGGACCCAGACGGCAAGATAGGTGTCCGCATAGTCGAGCCAGGCGGCAAAAGTCACCGGATCGGTCGCATGCCGATACATTCTGGCGGTAACCACGGCACTGCCGGCGGCGTAATGCCGGCAGTCGCTGCAATCGGTATCCGGCACACAGCAGGCGGCATCACGGTTCCACTGCAAATCGGTGCGATACTGCCGAAAGGATCTGCCGAGGCCGATATCGGTTGCCGCATTCATCCGGGGATAGGTACAGGAGAAAAGGTCATGCAAACCCTTTTCCGAAGTATGAGCGACAATATTATACGGTGAAAAAAGTACCGTTTGCGGATATTCAGCCAACATTTCGCCCATGACTAGCGCGGTTCTTTGCAGCGACTCGCTGGTATGACGAAGAGGGCCGTCGTAGCCGATTGGGGCGGAAAACATGTTAAAGGTGATCTGCTGGCCATTATCCGCCAGCATTTTCGTCACCTGGCGCACCTCATCGATATTGTATGGCGTGAAGGTATAGACAAAGACCGCCCGTGGATCGTCCTTGTAGTTAGCCATCTGCCGAACGAGCATGTCCGGGGCCTTACGCGTGGCCAGGCTGGTCTGGTCATTGCCCCAGACGGAAATGTGCACGCGGTAATCTATCTCTCGGTGAAGTTGTTTCAGGCCATTGGTAGCTATCGCCCCAAGGGGAATAACCTCATAACAGACGGCGCATAGCCGCGGCACCAGCGAGGGTTCGGCGCCAGCCAGGACGACAAAGGTGATGCCCCGCTTTTTTTCCGATTCGAACAGCTGCCGCCAGGCCGTTTCACTGGTATTTTCTTCGGCAAACTGTTTGGCACCGACGAAATAATAACATCCTTCACAGCGAATATTACAGCGGTTGCTCATGTCGTATGTCGATTCGCGCAGAAAGAAATAGCGGCGAACCTTTTCCCACCGCTCTCTAATAATCGGATCAGCGATGATATCGGAGAATTTATAGTGCTGTTCAGCAGACATCTCTTCGTGAAATCTAGTCGTTATTGGTCAATTTGTCGTCAATGTACCGGGCAATGATACGAACGGTGGTGAGCTTGGGATAATCGTCTTCGTCGATCTGTATCTCGTACTCATCTCTTAAAAACAGGGCAACCGTGGCCATGTCCATGGAGTCGATGCCCACCTCGTTGACTAAATCCAGGTCGGGGTCAAAGGTGTCGGGGGTGACATCCTCAAGTTTGAGCTCGTTGATGATGATTTCAGCGATGCGAGTTATAGTTTGCGTGATATCGTTGGTCATGGATTCGTTATCTGTGTCGTTTTCGTGTTTTTGTGTTGTTTTTTGGCAAAAAACATCCAGCCGGAACAAACATCGTCGTTCCCGCAGGTAATCTTGAAATTATACTGATCTTTTTTATCGCCGCATATTATTTGAATATCCAGTAAATCCCCCGGCTTGACAATTTTTCTAAACTTAATCCTGCCGAGTCCCGACATGGCTAAATCACCTGCTCCGGACTCGGCAATAAGATCGGCAACCATCTTCAACTGGGCAATTCCGGGTAAAATCGGGTTGTTGGGAAAGTGTCCGGCAAACCAGGGAGAATGACCTTCAAGTGCCACTGAAGCAGCTATTTTACCTTCTTTCATTTTTTAGTCAAATAGTCAATACCGCAAACCATGATAGCAAGATCATCACAGGTTCAAGGAAAATAACGACTCTCTGCCCTTCTTTGTATGACGTAAAAGAGGGCAAAAAAGCACATGTATACCATTTGCCCTGAAACTATTCAACAGGTAAGCCGTATAACTATACGCCCTTCCTGTTCGGCGGCAAGATATAGAGGCAGCAGGCAAGAAGAGCCAAGGAGGTTCTGTACAGATTCCCAACCGGCGTCATCTTTACGACTTGTCCGGTGTGGCATTCCGCCAGCAGGTCGGATCCGAGGCCAGATAATCTCCGGTGAGCTGATAGGCAGCACCTCTACATCCGTAACATTCCGCCGCTTTTTCACAATTATGACAGGTCCCTTTAATCATCTGCCGGTAGTTCTTCAGATTATTGATCACTTCGCTGTTTTTCAGGAGAACTGCAAGTTTATTGTGGCGAATATTCCCCTGGGGAATGGTCACGCCGACACAGGGCATGACATCGCCGGTTGCCGTGACGAGACAGGAGACCTGATGGCGCATGCACTTGTTACCGACCAGCGGCGGCTGGGGTTCCCAGGTCCGACCGAATTTTTCCTGATCAATCGCCGAAAGGTGGGCAAACAACTCCTTTAACTCCTCCGGCCCAACGTTAAGCGAACTGTTGCCAAGAGCATTGGCCTGGGGGGTAATCACCTCGAAATAGGGCTCAATATCGGCTTCTCGCAGCCACCGCCACATAGCCGGCAATTCCGCAATATTCTGCCGGCAAATGACCGTACTGATGGCGAGGAACAGCTCTTTAGACGGATACCCCACCGCCTGCAGTGCGGCAAGCGCCCGATTGATTATCCGCCAGGCACCCTTTTTGCCAGCCAGCTGGTCCTGGATCTTCTCGTCTTGGGAATTGAGTTTCAGGGCGATGCGTACCCTTTCCTCGGCCAGAACGGCGGCCAGTGCCTGATCAATTCCCGAACCATTGGTAAACATCTCAATTTCAAGTCCTTCCTGCCCGAGAAACCGGAGCATTTCGACCAAATGCGAATAGATTGAAGGCTCACCACCGAGGATGATAATTTTTCGTGCGCCCAATTCTTTCGCCTGCAGGATAACATCCTTGATTTCTTGCCTGGAAAGCTCATCGGTGTATTCTATCCCGGCATCGACATAGCAGTAGGAACAGCGAAAGTTGCAGATCCGGCTGAACTCGATCTCCATGGAAAGCAATCGCTCCGCCGCCACGGCCTGACGGATTTCCTCTGCGCTAAATTCAAGATTATATATCTGCATTGGGCCTAATAGTCCTCAAGATCAACAAATGTATTCATATTTTCCCAGCGTTTTACCTCTTTGAGGTAGCGACCGTCCCAGCCGAATTTTTGCATCATTCTTTTATAGCGGATTTTCAACAAAGGCTTGAAGAGAAAACGCCAGATGGAGATCCAGGCCCAGCCCTGACTTCTGACCTGAGCCGGAGGATCCCACCAGCCCAGCACCACTTGTCGCTGATACCAGAACTGATATTGCAGCTGCTCCGCATCTAAAAACTTTGTCCGCACATTAGCCCACAGACCATTATATTTCTTATAATCATTTTCGTTCGTTACCAGACCCTGCTCAAGAAGATAATCGCGCATGCCGGTCTTGGGATAGGGGGTCAACACCTGGCAGTACGCCGCATCGGCGTGGATGGATTTAAAAAATTCATAATTTTCCCTGATCGACGCCGCATCGTCTTCGGGAAAACCGAAAATGAGGCCACCGATGACCATCATGCCGTACTTGTGACAGTTTTCAACAGCCTTTTGGGAAAACTCGACAATGTTGCCTTTATTGGCCATCTGCATATTTTTCGCCGATCCGTTCTCGATGCCCAGAAAAACAGAACAAAATCCGGCCTCGGCCATTTTCGCGACCATCTCCTCGTTTTTGGCCATGGACAGGCAATCCGCCTGGACAATCAACCGCAGGCCGTCATACTTCCGGGCAATGATCGCATCACACAATTCCATGACCCTGGACGGTTTGAGGACCATATTATCATCGGTGATAAAAATATATCTGGTCTTGCGCTTATACAGGATATCGTCGATATCGGCCAGCACCCGGCTTATGGGATAGGTCCTGAAGCTGCGGCCGTACATATGCTTCATCGAACAGAAGTTGCACGACCGGGTACAGCCGCGTGAGGTCTCGATAAGTTCAATTTTCGAATGAAAAAGATGGTAGCCCCAGGTCAATCTTCGCTTGTCGCGGATCGGCAGTTTCAAGGTGCTGAGATCGAGGTTTTCCCCCCGGGGATTGTGCCTAAAAAGACCATCGATTTTATACGACAGGGAGGGAATATCCGCCAGCTTGTCATGCCCGGCCAACCCGTTCACCAGCCGTCGACATGCTTCTTCCCCTTCTCCCCGGATCAAGAAGTCAATCCATTGCGCCTCGTGCGACGCCGCCGTCTCTTCGTACATGAGCGTGGCATGATAGCCGCCGACAACTATCTTCACCTCGTGGCGCAGTTCTTTTATCAGGTGGGCAATCTTGACACAGGTATCAAACTGCCAGGCCATGGCGGACAGGCCGACCAGATCGGGCTCGATTTTTCTGATTACCTTGGTGAGATATTTTTTTATCGAACGGCGCTTGCGGACCAGATCGATAAGATACACCTCATGTTCCGCATCGATATTGCCGCCAATACTGGCGATACCGTGGTTCGGCAAATGCACGGCGGCCTCGTGCACGATGATCGGCACCACGTCGGGCATGGACAGCAAAATAACTTTCATATCACGCTCCCGCTGTATGCCTGGTACACCCGACGCTCAAGGTCTGCCGTCGAAGGGGGATTATGTTCATAGTCCGGTTCAATGCGATCGATGATTTTAACACTGATAATATTGTCTCTTCTGGTATGAAAAAGAAATTTCCCCGGAGTAAACAGTTTATCGGTATTGCTGATGTGCAGAACATACAAAGGCGCTTTGCACAACCGGGCAATTTTAAATGCACCTTTATGCAAGGGGGCGAGCTTGCCGTCACGACTCCTCGTCCCTTCCGGGAAAACAAAAAGATTGCCGCCGCCCTGCAGATAGGTTGACATTGTCTCCATCTGGCCGATCATCATTTCGGCAAAGGGTCCTTCCCCGGTAGCCGGGAAATACCCCGATTTTTTAATGATCGTGCCGAAAATCGGCATGCTGAAAAAGCGCGTTTTGACAATGGTCTTCTGCTGCTGAAAAAGAGCAATAAACAGCAAGGGATCGAGATAGGACAGGTGGTTGCAAACGATAACCGCGGACCTGATGGCTGCCGCCTGTTCGTCTATCTGCATGACCTGACGGGGAGCCGTTTTCCCGACTATATGAAAAAATATCTGGTAGAACCGACTGTTCAACCGCTGGAAGTGGCGTTCCGGGTCTTTGGCAAACAGGGCGGCTACCAGATAGCGCCAGGAAAAAAACAGCAGGAAACCAAAGATAAACCAGGTCCAGTAGACAAGCGTCAGACTTACGTCAATGCATCGATCGGCACAGCGGCGAAACGACAAAGAGCTGCTATGCGTCTGCATCACAGCCATTTTTAACGAGCAGACAGGTATTCACGCCACCGAAGGCAAAGTTCTGAATGGCGGCAATCCTGGTCTTTGTCTCGGTCAATGCCCGGGTATGCCGCAGCATGCTGCAGCGTTCATCAACATTTTCCAGATTCAGCGTCGGAGCGATAAAGCCCTGTTCCATCATGTACAGGGTCAAAATGGTCTCGATCACCCCACAGGTTCCCATGGTATGACCCATATAGCTTTTCAGACCGGTGACCAGGGGGCGGTTCTGCGGTTCGCCGCCATACACGGCATCAATAGCCTGCGCCTCGATGACATCACCCATTTTTGTCGCCGTGGCATGGGCGCTGACAAAATCGACATCTTTAGGAAGTATCTTCGCGTCTTTCAGGGCGAGTCGCAGGGTTGCGGTAATGCCGTCAAGATTGGGCAGGATAAGATCTCCACCGTTGTTATTGCAGGCAAAACCGATGACTTCCCCTAAAATGTCCGCGCCACGTTTTTTCGCCGACTCATATTCTTCGAGAAGTACCGCGCCGCCGCCCTCGCCGACCACGAGGCCATCGCGCCCAGAATCAAAAGGACGCGGCGTGCATTGCGGCGTCTGGTTGTACTTCACCGAACAGGCGAGCAGATTATCAAAAACCGCCACTGTCGTGGTATCGTACTCATCCGCGCCGCCGCAGATCATCGCATCCTGCATACCGTATTTAATCGTTTCATAGCCAAAACCGATGGACTGACTGCTGGTGGTGCAGGCGGTGGATGAGGCAATGATCCGGCCGGTGATGCCGAACATGCGGCTGATATTCACCGCCGTGGTGTGCACCATGGAACGCAGATAATCCACCGCGCCGATGGAAGAAAATTTTGATTCAAGATCGCTGAAAAAGGTTTTGTAGATTTCCCGCTGCACGGTCGGGCTGCCATGGGTGGACCCAAAGGCCACCCCGAGACGGCCGGAAGTGATAAATTCCTGACTCAAGCCGGAGCTTGCCAGGACATCCTTGGCCACCTGACAGGCATAATAGGCCACCGGCCCCATGGTTTTACGATATTGCCGCTTGAAACCGTAATCAATGGGGTAATCCACCGTCCCGAACACCCGGGAATGAATGTGCTTTGACAACAGACCATCGTCACGCAGAAAACCGACTCCGGATTTACCCTGCCTGAGACTGTCTATAATATCGTTTTTTCCGTAGCCGATGGGAGTAATGGCCGAGCAGGCAGTAATAACAACACGTCGTTTCATGAAAAAAGCCCAGCCTAGGAGTTTCTAGCTTGTTGAATTCCTTCAACATAATCGAGAATATCGTTGATCGTCCTGATGCCCATGGCTTTTTCCTTTTCTTCCCGGGTAAAGGAAAAGCCGAGCAGAAGTTCAATTTTTCCCAGCAGCTCAATGGCATCGATACTGTCAAAACCATGGTCATCCCGGAGGTTGTCTTCCAGGCCCGGCTGTTCAAATTCAAAATCTTCGGTAAGAATCGTCAGGATTTTATCTTTAAATTCATCTCTGGTCATAATAGAAGGCGGAGAACGAGGACATTTTCTGAAAAAAAACAATTATATCATAATTACTGAGCAGATCAGACGGCGAGTCGAGTCGGATACTACACAGTTTTTGGCAATTTCAAAAGAAAATATTGCGCCGGCAAAGCAAAGGCGTACATCGGTAATGCGTTTGTCGAGAATGAGATGTGACGGATCCGGAGAGGAAGTGCACGCTTACTGCAGGTTGCGCTTGTCAAGACAAGTTTGAATACTGGTGATCAATTTTTCTATCTCAAAGGGTTTAGCAAGAAGATCGTCCACCCCGATGCTTATTGCCTCTCTGGCCTTTTTGGAATCCTCGTAACCGGTGATAATAATGACTGCGGTCATTGGTGCGATTTTTCTTGTGGCCCTGAGTACATCAACACCATTAATCCCTGCCATCGCAAGATCTGTGATCACTAAGTCATATAGGGTGTCGTGCAAGGCGCGGATCGCATCACTACCGCTGGATACAGCAGTAACTAAAAAATTCTCTTCCCTTAAATCACGAGATAAGACTTTCAGGATCGCAAGCTCATCGTCGACCAATAAGATTGAGGGCTGTATCATGTCCTGATCTTGCTTCCCTTTCTTTTAAGGGTTAAAATCTACGCCGGTATTCTGCATTGTTACTGCAACTGACTGGTTTTCACAACAGAAGTTTAATATAATCACGCCGCCTTGCTTTGAACAGGGATTCTTTGCATTAACTCAAAGACTAAGGAAGACTTATTTGTCTGATCGGGAACTACTTCCAATAGAGGCTATCTTTCCACGTAGTTCGGGGAGGTAGAAATCTTTTTGCACTCGATATCTCTACACAGAGACGCGTCAGGGAAGGTAAGACCAGAGCCCCTCTGTGCCCTCTGTGTCAATGTGAGTGAGACACCTACCCCTTGAAACGGAACCACATTTTCAGCTGTAAATAACATAACCAAATATCAGGAGCCTGCCCCAAAAGAGGCAATTTCAGAGTCTACGCTTACCTGCGAGCATTTTTTAAAAAAATAACCTAGAGTTTGGGCAGCTAAGCGAGGTATAAGACCCCGAAAGGGCATTCTCGGACAAGCTCCTGCAGCGATTCCCATCAATGCATGACCGGGAATCGCCGCGAATCGGAGCTTACTTTAGTTTTTGAGAAGCAACAATGATACGTTGCTGCAAGGCGGTATCGCTCTGTGCGGCACTGGCTATGATATTATATCGCTCTACACTTAAACCCTCTTTTTCAACCACTTCTATCATTTTTTCATGTGCTTCCGTGACAATTTCTTTCCGTTTGTCGACATCTGTTACCTCAGAAGCCAAAGTAGCATATTCTCGCTGCAGTTCGACTACTCCATCCTGGGCTTTGGCAAAAACCATGACCTCCTCTTCGCTGATTTCTAATTGGTCGCCCGTGGTTGGCATGCCTTGCTCCTGTGACCAACCTGTCAAAGGCGCCCAAACTACCGCAAAAAGAAAGATAAAACATGCCACGACGTTTTTATTCAACTTTAAATTCATTTAATTCCTCCTTTTGATTTCTTCATTATTTCCAACGCAACCTGCGCTGAACATTTCATCTTCCTGCAAGATGAAAAACATACACAAGCTTTACCATACCGAGCCTTAGAGGAAGATTAGAGACATATTAGAATTCTCTAAGAAACGCTGTTGCAGAGAGATTTGTGCTCTTTACAGAGGATGACCGGTTACAGATCCGGGTTATGCGGTCTTTTGATGTGCTACTGAACGATTACAAGAAAAGTGTGCAGAAAATGGAGAAAAAAAATCTGTATAATCCGCAAGACTCCGAGAAAAATTCTCAATTTGTGCTAACCAACGCATGTACGGGAAGAAACAAGGTGAATATTGCACCGCGACCAACCTCACTTTCCACAGTGATCCTGCCATGGTGAGCTTCGGCGATAACCCGGCAAAGATGGAGTCCAAGTCCATTGCCCTGTGCGTAGTGGCCATTTTTCACATCATGCTTTTTTTTCATGAAGTTGCGTTCAAAGATATGCGGCAAATCCTCTGGTGCTATGCCCTCACCTTCATCCTCTATGGAAACCAGCACACCTTCTTTTTTATACACCACACTAACAGGGACGACACTTCCGAACGGACTGGTTTTTATTGCATTATCGATAAGATTGAAAAACAGCCGCCTCAGATGAACTCTATCGCCGTTAATAACACAATCCCGATCGGTCAGCTGGAGTTCCATGCGAATACCTTTCGGTTCAGAGAGAATCTCACTCTTTTGACGAATATCCTTCAAAAATTCTGAAAGTACAATTGGCTCCAATTGGAAAATATCCTTATCATAGGCAATATTTGCGGCGATTAATAAATCATCTATAACCTGGAGCATTCTTTCTGTTTCCATGATGCTGCTTTCGATAACTGCCCGGTATTCTTCGGAAGACCTTTGACGACGCAATGCCATTTGGGCCTCACCTCTAATAATGGCCAGGGGAGTTTTTAATTCATGGGCCATCTCGGCAGTCATGCCGGCCATATGTTGAAACGATGCTTCAAGCCGTTCTGTCATTGTATTAAATGCATTCACAAGAAATGACATTTCGGTGTCGACAGCGGTGACTTCAACCCGACGGGAAAGATCCTCATGGGTCAGAGATTGAGCTGTTTCTGCTATCTTTTGAACAGGACGTAGAATCTGGTTGGCCAATAGAAGCCCAACCAAGCTGAACAGGGTCACGACAACAAAGATACCGGCCATAATTGCCCAGAGACGGCCCTGCAGAAACGCCGTAACGGATACAACCGGAGTCACAATCCGCAAGTGATAATGGGGTTTATCCCGCGCCAGTATGGTCATCTGCAAGGCTCTTAAATCTTTTCCTTTGTAGTCAAGAGTACCCCATGTTGATTTAATCCGGGGAATTTCGGTAAATTTGTTAAAAAGTTTCTCCCGGATTTCCAGAGGCGTGTTTTCACTTTCCGCCAGTATTTTTCCATCCAGAGACAAAATCGTTATATAATCCTGATTTAAATCATAACGGTCGATGAGACGAAACCACTGTCTGTCGACGAGGCTGAGTTCCTGGTTGCTGATGGGATTAATATCAAAATTCAGAACCTTTATCGCAGCATAATGAATATCGCCGCCAGGAGTTTTTGTTTCCTGAAAACCTTTTATGGTTTTGGCAAGTTCCAGCCCCTTATTTCTTAATTCGGCATCGAGATTGCTGGAGAGAACACTTTGAAGTTGGACAAAAAGGTAGGAACTGTAGAGGATCAGAATTGTGCCAAGGATAACTGCCGCCAGTAAACTCATCTTCAAGCGAATGGATTTCCATGGGTATATCATGCAGTATCAGGCTCCTTGAGTATATAACCTACCGAACGTACGGTATGAATGAGGGGTTGCTTAAAACCTTTATCAACTTTTTTGCGTATGTAGTTAATATAAACATCGACAACATTAGTAAAGGCAGCGGAATCGACATCCCAGACATGTTCAATGATCATTGTTCTTGGCACAATCTCGTTGGCATTCAACATGAGATAACGCAGTAGACCATACTCCTTCGAGGTCAGTTCAATGGTTTTCCCAGCACGAATGACTTCCTGGGTGGTTTGGTTAAGCGTCAGATCGGCCACCTGTAATATTGCCGTTTTATCCTTTGTATGACGACGCAGGAGCGATCTGACACGGGCCAGCAATTCTTCAATCTCGAACGGTTTGGTCAAATAATCATCAGCACCGAGATCAAGCCCCTTGACCTTGTCGTACACCTTTCCTTTAGCGGTAAGCAGTAAAATCGGAGTCTGTATCTTTTTCTCACGCAATTCACTGCATACGGACAGGCCGTCTTTTCCGGGAAGCATGATATCCAGGATAACAAGATTATAGGAAGTAATTACCGCCTGTTCAACGGCTGCATTACCGTCATGGACCACATCGACGCTGTAATGCTGTTCCATCAGGGCATGCTTGACAAAAGCAGCCATTTTAATTTCATCTTCAACCAGCAAAATGTTCAATGTTATCCCCCACGACGGTAAGTTCTTTTAAAAACAGTTTACCTTTTCTATATATCAAGATAGCTTCGGTATTTTTTTCGGACATATCCGCTTGCTTTTCCCTTTCCGATTCTTTACTTTGCGATGTGCAGTAAAGATAAAATAACGACAAATCTTATACCTGGCTAGACTTTTTGGCCGAGGCGGTCATGATTCGCTGTATGGAACTGCCGGACAGCCTAACCGAAGATTTTCTCCACTATCGCCTTGAGAACGAAGGAAAAATGTTTTTTACCTCTATACAATAAGGATTATTTCAGGATGTCACGCATTCGGAGAAAAGCTATTGCAGGATTGCAAATAGGCGACAAATTCTCTATTTCCCGCACTTTTAGCGAACAGGACGTCATTCAATTTGCCGAGCTTTCCCGTGACTATAATCCTATTCATTTTGACGAGCGATTTGCCAGGGTTAAAAACTTTGATGGCTTGATTTGTCATGGTCTGCTCGTTGCAAGTCTGGTTACTGAGATCGGCGGGCAGATCGGCTGGCTGGCGTCGGGAATGAACTTTGCATTCAAGAAGCCGGTTTATATTGGCGACACCATCAAATGCGATCTCACTCTTCTTGAGATAGACGCAAGAGGTCGTGCCAAAGCCGAGGCGGTGTTAACCAATCAGCATCACATAACGGTTCTGGAAGCTGTTCTTTTCGGTATAATCCCGGGGCTCCCGGAAAAACAAGTTCTGCGTGCCATGATGAACGAAGGAGACCCGACAAATAAAGTTTCGTACGAAAAGGATCAGTGAATAAAACGATCAAAATGATACCATTCAAAAGGATGTTGTCGCAGGGACAGCTCGAGTAGATCGGCATAGTGCTGAGCCGCCCGGGCGATAGCTGCGGGTCTGGCCTGACGGGATGTCGACTGGATGGCAATTGGTTTGGAAAGGGTAAAATGATAGCTGCTTTTACCGGTGCGAAAAACAAAAAAGACCAACAGCGGCGCACCGGAAACCAGGGCAAAGACGAAAGGTGCTTCCGGCAGGTAGGCATCATGCCCCAGAAAAGTCACCCGCACCTTGCGCTGGTCGCTACGCCAGACGATATCCCCGGCCATGGAAACCAAACCGCCCGCCTGCAGAAAACGAATACCCTCCACGGCGGTAAACGGGGAACTGTTTTCCTTGTCTGCGGCGATGATGGTTATTCCGGATCGGCGCAGCTGCTCTTTTTGCACTCGTTCCACGCCTTCTTTTTCCTTCATGCCCATATACAGCAGGAGCCGCAGATCTTTTTTCTGCTGTTTGAGCAGCCTTGCCGCCATTTCCCAGTTACCAAGATGGGACATAAGCAGAATGGCGCCCTGTTGCTCGCTGACAACTGCCATATTCTCCCATCCCGCGGCGGTAAAAGTCGTCGGTTCGGCTTTGGCCATCAAGAACCGATCGAAATGGATGGTAGTGAAATTCTGATATTGCCGGAAAGTGCACCAAAGGTGATAGAGGTGTCCGCGCTCGGGAAAAAGGGCTGCATAGAAACGACGGCTTTCAGGGACCCGCCGGGAAAAGACAAAATAACCGGCGGCGATACTCCTCGCGACAAGGACAAAAAACCACGATCCACCCAGGTTGGCAAACCGGACAAGCAATTTATACCAGAAGCCTTTCATCGGCGAAATACCCCGAAAATACGGGCGAAAATCAACCTGCTAAAGGTGGTGGAATTACGCAGAAAGTCACGCCAGGGCCGAAAATGGCTGACCCGCTCCCCCTTTGCCTGGTAAACGACCGACACGGGCGCCTCTTTGGTCTGCATGCCATGCCGCCGGGCTTTGACTAGTATTTCCACCTCAAACTGGTAACGCCGGGCTTTTACCCCCAGCTGCAGGGCCTCAGGAATAGGGTAGAGCCTGAACCCGGACTGGGAATCCTCCACCCACGGCCCACCGGCCGCCCAGACCCAGAAGTTGGAAAACCCGCGACCAAACCGGCTGGTCCAGGGCACATTGTGTTGCTCTTCCATCCCCTGCCGTTTGCCGATGACGATACATCGCTCACCAACACGCACTGCATTAAGCAATGCCACGGCATCTTCGGGATTATGCTGGCCATCCCCGTCTAAGGTAATGGCCCAATCGCATCCGTTTTCATGTGCCGCAGCCAAACCGGAAAGAATGGCCGCACCCTTGCCTTGGTTAACGGCATGGCGCAGGACAGTGATGCCGCTGATCGCCTCGATAACCTCGGCTGTGCCATCCGTTGAACCGTCATCGACGACAAAAACAGCAAGGCCAAGTTGCAGGGTTCGCCGAACAACCTCGCCAACCTGCTGATCGTGATTGTAAACAGGGATAATAACGGCTGGTTTCATGTTTCAACAGAGGCAGGGCTGAAGGCAATCGACCAGGTTCCCGGCCCCATGTGCACCCCGGAGGTCAGCGACAGCGGGACAAGCAGGATTTCCGCTGCCGGCAAAAGAGCCTCTACCTGCTGTCGGACAGTATCCCCTACCCATTGTTCATTATCGGTATACTGCAGCATAACCACGGGGGCGTCGGATCTTGCAAACCGCTGCCCCAGCCTGGCCATGGCAAAGGCGAGCTGCCCCTTTCTGCTGTGCACCACGCCGACTTTTCGCACGCCCTCACTGGTCGGGCTGATAACCGGTTTCATCGACAACAGGTCACCGAAAAATCCGCTTGCTCTGGAAACCCGGCCACCGGCCACCAGATATTTCAGCTCATCGATGAAGACAAACTCTTCACAATCGGTAATGGTCTTTCGTGCAAAATCGACAACTTCATCTGGACTGGCAACACGCCTGGCCTGCCGGGCGGTGAGTAGGGCAATGAGGGCAAGTCGCCCGGAGGCTGCCCCGGTATCGATCACCTTCAGCAGATCGTCGGCATCATGTTCTTTCTTCCACGCCGTGGCAGTAGCATAGTTGCCGGTAAAGGCGGAGCCGACACAGAGATAGAGGCAGCGGCCGAACTGCTGTCCTATACTCTGATAATGTTGATGCCTTTCATAATTTGACGCCTGGGCGGTGGTTATCTTGACACCACTGCGCATCAAGGGATAGATCTGTTCCGGACGATAGAGACTTTCCGGCCTTGAGCTGTCACCCATTATTATATAACTGTCAAGCAGCGTCATGCCGAGAAGCCGGGCCATGTCCCTGGTCATCGACCCGGCGGCATCGGTGACAATATGCAGAGCTGATTTTTCCACAGGCTGGCAATATTGCTCCTCGGTTCCCTGGTTGATTTCCTCCGCGGCCCAGTGGACGATATCTCCAAACGACCCTAGCCCCCCGCGCAACCGGTCGAGGTCTGCTGTGTGGAGATGAACCTTGAGCATCGCTTCATCTTGCACCACCACCACGCTCTGGCCCATTGCGGCAATGCAGTCTTGAACCGCTGCATTTTTATCAGCCATGTGAATGAGTGCATCAACACAATAACTGTCACTGATTTCCGGTCGAAAGGAGCTGTTGATGACTAATTTACCGGCAAAAAGATCAAGGATGGAACAGGGTTGGTCTTTTTGCTGGGTGGCCTGGCGAAAAAATCCATCGAAAAATACGTACATGGCCAAGGCCCCGGAGTCCACCACTCCTGCTGTCTTGAGTTCCGGCAGGAGCTGCGAGGTAGCGCGGACGGCATCCTGCATCTCAATACTCAGCGGGATATACATTGCTGTCCTGTCACTTTGCCGTGCAAGAACTTTGGCAAGGCTGTCAAAAACCGTGAGCATCGTTCCGGCCCGAGGGTCGGCAATGGCCTGCCAGGCGGCATGCCTGCCGGATGCTGCTGTTGCCGCCAGGTCGGCGTAGCTTTTCGCCCGGCAGAATTCCCGGAAAAACGCCGCGGCGATATTACCGGAATTACCGGTGGCGGTGCAGGCAAGCAGTTCGGGAATATTCTCGCGCTCTTCACCAAGATCGCGCAGCGGCGCCAGACTGATGCGCAGATTGCTGCCGGTATCCCCATCGGCGACGGGGAAGACATTGATCCGGTCGAGCAGATCGGCCCAGGCGGAAAGGCCTCCATAGCCTGCGGCAAAGCTTTGACGAAAATCGCTCATGTGCGTAAAATCCGGCCGATCGCCGGCCAGTCGTATTTACCGTTTTCTTTCATTGGAATCCGCTCGACTGTTTTCATCCGGCGCGGCAGGGCGTAGGGTTCCAGGGCATCGACCAGTGTTTTTCTGATCAGTTCCGTATCAACTCCAACTCCAGCCTCAATTCCAGCCCCGACCTGCTGCCCCTGAATCAATACGCCGATCTGATGCTCTCGCCCGCCGGATTCGGCCAAGGCCATGACGACACAGTCGGCGACGCCTGCTGCCTTCTTGATCAGGGCACGGATTTCTTCGAGATCCACCCGCTTGCCCCCGACCTTGGTTACCGCATCGGCCCGTCCTTTCAGGGCAAAAGCATTTATCCCGCAAGCTTCCACCCGATCACTCGAAATAAAAAAACCACTCGGGTCAATGGGCAGATCGGGAGAAATATAGGGTGAACGTACCGCCAGGCATTCGTCGATAATCTGCCAGTCAAGGGTGGGAAACGGGGTAAAGAAATTTTCCCCAAGGGACCGGTTGCGCGTGGCGATGCCGCCGGTTTCCGTCGAGCCGTATACCTCGACCACGCCCACCTTATGCCTGCGATAAAAAGCAGCATTATCAGCGGCGTCAAGCATGCCGGCCGAGGAAAAGGCCAGGCGCAGCGAGGCATCTTTTTTCACCTCGCGCAGGGCCCGGTAATGCGCCGGAACACTGGCCAGCAAAGTCACCTGATGGGCTCGCGCGGCCTCGGCAATTTCGTGTGGAAAAGAAGGTGTCTCGTCCACGATAACCGCCGCGGAAACCAGGGGCAACGCCACGGAGAAGAGCAGGCCATAGATATGATACGGCGGGATGGTGGCCATGATACAGTCTCGTTCCGTCACCTTGAACCGCTCGGCCAGGAAGATGCTTTCGCCAAAAATATTTTCGCCGGTTTTTGCCCAGAGCTGCGGCGTACCGGTGGATCCGCCGGTAAAAATCTTCAGCAGCTCGGCGCAAGATGACGCCTCATCGCTTATCGGCAGTAACGCAGATCCTGCTGCTTGTGATCCCGACGGTTGTGGACAGATAACCCGCATCCCTTTGGACCATGGTCTGGGTACATCCGAAATAACGGTGGTAAACCCGGTAGCCTGTTGCATCCGAGCCAGCACCTTGGCGGAAAATGCATAGGGTAAGAGCAGAGTCGGCCCACCGGCCAGGGAGGCTAACAGCGCCGCGGCGATAACGGCTTTGTTTTCGGCGGCGAGACAGACGGCCGCGCCCTGATACTTAGGGCCGGCCAGTGCGGCACGCAACCAGGCCGCCATGGCATACACCTCGGCAAAGGTGGCACCGCAACGGATAAATTCCCGTTCCGGGTATTTCGGTCCCTGCAACAGGCGCCGTATGGCCTGCTCTCTGTCCAATGAAAAATCAGCGTTCATCTACTCTCTGGTTACCGACCTGCCGAAAGATTGTCCGCTCAGCTCTCTGTCCCGCGGCCTGAAGGTATTGTCGGCCATTTCTTTTTTCACAACCTGCTGGAACAGTCTGGCCATCTTTATCGATTGCGGTTCCTCCTGATAGAAGGTATTCCAGGCGTAATCAAGCAGTTCCTGCAGCCGCTCGGCAGACATATTCTTCGGCTGAAAGACCACCTGATCAGCGGAATACTCATTCCAGTCATGGGTGAGGATGCGGTTTTGCCGACTCAGTTCTTCATAGGCCTTGGTGTGGGGAAAAGGTGTCAGGACGGTAAATTCAGCAAGATCAAGCTCGATCTCCAGGAGGAAATCAATCAGTTTCTTGATGTCATCCTCGGTGTGGCTGTCGAGCCCGAGCAGAATAGTACCCTCCACCCCGATGCCGTGATCATGGTAGCGTTTAATGCGCTCCTTGATATAATCCGAAGTATCAAAAACCGCCTGATAGACATACCAGGCTCCGGCCTGGGCGGCCAGGTCGAGAACCTCGGGTTTGTCTTCAATGGGATGAGAACACCACTTCTTTTTCAGCGGAATCATCTCCTTAAACAACTCCATTTCCCATTTGGTATCCTGAGCCAGGGAATTGTCGACAATAAACAGCCGGTTGTTATCGATGCCGGCGATCTCGGCTATCGCCTTGTCAACGGGCCGGGGGCGAAATTGTCTTCCGCCCAGATAGGACACGGCACAAGGATAGCAGTTGAAACGGCAGCCGCGTGAGGCATGCACCAGATCGACCATCTGCACACCCTTATAATTGTAGAGCGTGCGGTCGAGGATATCCCGGCGCGCCGGACCGACCAGGGCGATATCCGGCCTGTCGTCGATAAAATCGTAGCAGGGCTGCAGCTTGCCCCGACGGAAATCGGCAAGCACCTGTTCCATGCGTCCTTCCGCTTCGCCGAGAAAAACCGCATCGGCGTGGGCCATGGTTTCCTCGGCATGGAGCATGGTGGCGATACCGCCAAAGATGACCTTGACGCCTTTCTTACGGTACCTGTCGGCAATCGCCCAGCCTCTTTTCACCTGGACGGTGAGCATCATCGAGATACCGACGAAATCGACGGCCTCGTCGAAATCTATCTCCTGCAGATTTTCATCGACAAAATCGACGGCAACATATTCGGGAAGTGTCGCGGCAAAGACCACCGGGCCATGCGGCGGCAGGTGAAACTCCGTCTGTCGGTCCAGTTTCGCCCACTTGGGATAAATCAATTTAAATTTCATAGAATAGTATCAG
Source organism: uncultured Desulfopila sp. (assembly GCA_964412665.1). GTDB lineage: Bacteria > Desulfobacterota > Desulfobulbia > Desulfobulbales > Desulfocapsaceae > Desulforhopalus_A. Next base: position 78,448 of record CAYPPR010000002.1, on the reverse strand, counting down.
CACGTATCAAGGTCATTTTCAGGGTATAGCCGCTCCGGCCATAGGTTTTCAGCTCGATAGAGTCGGGGAGCAGGCCGGTGCCCTGCTCTTTGCAGGACCGTCCGACAATGGTGCGATCCATTACGCCGTCCGGGGTATAGCTCCTTATCTGCCAGCAGCCGTCGACATCCGGCAGCACATCAACCACCCCGCCGTCTGCCTGTGCATAGCGGCAGACAGCTGTCAGCCCTGCTGCCGTTGCCGGTAGAAGTAATTGCCCTTTTCTGCCGCGGCCCGGAGGCGGCAGAAAAATTGCCCGAATGTCACTGATCAAGCCTTGAGCAAACGCCGGACTATCAAAGGGTGGCACAGCCCGCTTGACCGTAAAACTTTCGTCATAACGAAAAACCGCCTCAAAAAGAGTCAACCCCTCGACGGTGACCAGAGCACAGGCAATATCATTTTCGTTCAGGCTGGTCACGCCGACCAACGCCGTGCCCGAGCCATCCTGCATGGTAAAGTCGATGGCGTGGACAAGCTGCCGGTTTCCTTGTGGGAAAACAGCACCACAGCCATCTGCTACCTGGCTCTCTGCCGCCTCTACCAGCTGCGGCGGACGAAACTGCGTTTTTCCGGCACAGGCCATCAGGCCGAACAAGAGGGCAGATAAAAAGAGGGAGTACGGTTTCATTTTACGGTAAAAACAGTGGCCGGGAGCTGTTTATTCAGAACCCTGTTGTGGAAGGTCATCCGCGTATACGAATCAGGACCTTCAAAAATGGTCACCGTATCAAGCAGGCCTTTGCGATCGGCAAGCTGCAGCTCAATTTTACTGATTAGCCCGGCAAGTGCCTCTTGTTTCGGACTAAGCAGGACGGTACGGTCATCGGCAAAAGAGACGCGGAACATCTCGTTGTCGGTAAAGCGGCCGTCAAGCCAGGAGCTGATCTGACTCAGCACGACCTGCATCGAGTCAAGTCCCATCCCCTTGTCTTCCACCAGCTGACCATCTCTTCTCATAAACTTCTGCACTCTGCCGCCGTGCAGCAGCAAAATCGACGGCACGGGCGTATGATATTCCCAGCGCAGGGACTGTGGCGCCTGAAAGGTCAAGGTCCCGGTTGAGACAAGAGGTCGGACGAGGATCTTCAGGTGCTTTTCCTGAATGAAATTCGCTTGAATGGACTGCAGACGAAGCGTACCCTCATCAGCAGCTTGACCGGAGGAATTCAGCAAAAAAACAAAGCAACACATGCTAATGAACACCACCTGCAGCACATTCGCTTTCATTAAAACATACCGCCATTCACTGAAATGACCTGCCCCGTCACATAAGAGGCGTCATCGGAGCAGAGAAAGCCGACGACCCGGGCCACCTCTTCCGGCCTGCCGATGCGGGCCATGGGAATCATCGCCTTGATTTCCGCCTTCGGGGCCGTGGCAATCATGTCCGTCTCGATCAAGCCCGGTGCCACCACGTTGACTCTGATACCCAGCCGGGCGACCTCGGAGGCGACGACCCTGCTGGCGGCATTCAGACCGGCCTTGGCCGCCGAATAGTTCGCCTGCCCACGATTGGTCATCAGCGAACTGGCCGACGAAATGGACACAATGGTCCCCTTGCGTCGACGCACCATTTGCTCAACCACAGGGCGGGTCATGTTATAAAAGCCGTTCAGGCTGGTATCGATGACCGACTGCCAGTTTTTCGGTGACATCATCATAAATAAACCATCGGCAACGATGCCGGCGTTGTTGATGAGGATATCCACCCCGCCCAGTCTTCCGGCAATATCGGCAACCACCTTTTCCGCCGCCTGCCCATCCCGGACATCAAACTGATAAATCTCGCCGCGTCCGCCGACTTCTTTAACCAGGGCCAGGGTCTCTTCAGCACCGTTTTGATCAGTCATATAGTTGATGACGACGTAACAGGTCCGGCGGGCCAGCTCGACGCAGATCGCCCTGCCGATGCCCTTACTGCCGCCGGTTACTATGGCGATACTTGGCTCGCCTGCCCCACCCTGTTCGTTCCGTTCGTTCCATTTTTTTTCGGCTGTCATTCTATTCAGGCCTGGAAGAGCTGCAGAGTACTTTTACAGATTAATGTATCGCCCATACGTTGTTCGCAGGACACTTCACGAAGATTTTCAAAATTATAACTGTTTTCAGCACGGGTGATGATTTCGTCGCCAAACGACAGGTACTCAATAAATATTTCCGTTTTTTTAATACCTACCAGCCAGCCAATTTTATCCGAATCAAGCCCTTTGGTCCGTACCCTGTCCCAGCCGTTGCACACCCCTGCGGTCTGCGCCGCCAATTCGATTAAGACTAAAGGATGGACGCCTTTCTCATCGGCCATCGGCCAGGATTGTGCCGCACGACAAAGCGTCAACGCATGGGTGGCATCAACCTCAAGAACTTGCTCGATAAGCAGCATGGGGCCGCGATGCGGCAGTAAATCTTCCAGGGTCAGGTCGGATAAGGTCATTGTTGTCATAATTCAGGAGAAAAAGATACTTTACTATGAAAGAAAGTGCCACCATATTAGCCGGCACATTCTTCTGTTAAATTCCTGTTGGCATTCTAGCGTATTGTTGGCATTATGATAGTTTTCAACTCGGTACGAGGAGCCATTTCCCAGTCATTCGCACCTGCCATACTGCCGGCATTATGCTATGGCTGTTTCATTAATACAACCCAACATTAAAAGCAAAAAAATATGCATGAACTGATAGAAGAACTCAAAGTCAAACTTATAGAAATTCTCAATCTGGCGGACGTAAAACCTGAAGATTTTGATGAAAACAGTCAACTGGTCGGCGGAGAGCTCGGTATCGACTCGATCGATGTCCTGGAAATGGTCGTCATGGTTGAAAAAGAGTACGGCATTATCATTAACAATCAGGAGGTCGGCGAAAAGGTCTTTTCCTCACTGGCCAACCTGGCTGCCTATATAGAAGAACACTCAGACCAGGCAGCATCTTGATCAACAAACCTGTGTATATCAGTGGCACGGGAATAATCAGCGCGATGGGCTCCGGCCCGGCCGCAACGGAAAATACTCTACGCGGCAACCGGTCGGCCATACGGCACCTCACCCTGTTTCCCCTGCTGCACGGATCGCCGCTGCCGGTTGGCCAGGTTGGCCAGGTTGGCCAGGTTGACGAACCTGGTGAACGTCGCGAAATCGGCGGCCCTGGCCAATCAGCATCCGTTCCGAGAACCCATCTGCTGGCTTATATCGCCGCCCGGCAGGCCATGGAAGGATACAGTTGTCCGCCCGACGCCATAGTTCTCGGTACGACAACCGGCGGTATTCTCACCACCGAACAGCTGTTACGCAGCAACGACCAACAAAAAGAACGCTATCGCCACCACGGCCTGAACACCGTTGCCGACTATCTCGCCCTGCAGCTGAACTGTTTCGGCCCAGCCCTCGTTGTCTCCACTGCCTGTTCTTCCGGCGTTGTCGCCATTGCCCTGGCCCTAAGAATGCTCCGCCAAGGCCGGGCGGAAACAGTTCTTGCCGGTGGCGTCGATTCCCTCAGCCGTCTGACCTATTTTGGCTTTCACTCCCTGCAGCTCGTCGATCAGGCAGGCTGCCGACCGCTCGACCAAAACCGGCAGGGCATGGCTGTGGCGGAAGGTGCGGGTATGCTGCTCCTCACCACCAAGAAAACCGACACCTGTTTTGCCGAACTCCTCGGCGCCGGACTTTCCTGCGACGCTTATCATCCCGCCGCGCCCCACCCGGATGGCCAGGGGGCATTCATGGCCATGCAGTATGCCTTGACCGACGCCGGCCTGCAGCCGAAAAATATCGACTACATCAACCTGCACGGTACCGGAACTCCGGATAACGACCTGGCGGAGTCAAAAGCGGTGCGCAGACTTTTCAGCATACCGCCGCCCCTTTCCTCCATCAAGGGAGTATCCGGCCACAGTCTGGCCGCCGCCGGAGCTGTTGAGGCAGTTGTTGCGACAATGACCATTGCCCATGGGCTGATGCCCGCCAATACCGGCCTGCGGACAGTCGACCCGGCACTGGGATTGCAGCCGCTGACTCACCCGATCGAGCGTCCCGCGCGGGCCGTCCTGTCCAACTCCTTTGGTTTTGGCGGCAACAACGGCTCACTAATCATCGGTGCCGTCGATTCCTTTCAGCAAACACCAGTCCGGCAGCCGGGCGCCAAGCTGGCCATTCACGGCTATTCCTGCCTGACCGGTGCCGGCGACACGGCCGCAACCATGGCCCGGATACACAGAGGTGCAACTGTTGCCGGCATGGCGGAAAGCAAGACATTGTCCGCACACCTGCCGCCTCGGATGATACGTCGGCTGAAACGGCTGCCGCAAATGACCCTCTCTTTAGCCGTAGCGGCCTATGAAAATGCAAAAAAAACGGCGGTCAATGAACAAAAACCCGGTTCTGTTTTCATGGGTACCGGCTGGGGAGCCCTGTCGGAAACGCACGATTTTCTCACCCGCCTGGCGGAATCCAAGGAACAATTCCCCAGCCCCACCGATTTTGTTGGCTCCGTGCATAACGGCCCGGCCAGCCAGGTGGCGATCATGTTCGGCGCAACAGGCCCCAATATCACCACCAGCGGCGGAGATTATTCTTTTGAACAGGCGGTCATGGCTGCGGAACTTATGCTGGAAGATGCGACACAGCCGGCTTTTATTCTCGGCGCCGATGAAGGGCATGAACCTTTTTCTCGCCTGCTTGACCCCTCGATCTTCCCAGAAACGATTCTTGCCGATGGTGGCGGCGCCCTTTGCGTCACCAGGGAAATAAAAGATGCCCCCTGCACTCTTTCCATCCCCTTCTATCAAAGCGGCAAGGCCGAAGGCGTCATCGCCGCGCTCGTCGATGCGCTCGGCATCCGCCCGAACAAAGCGTCCGGCTATGCGCTTATCCTGGCCGGCATCCCGGCCGTCATGCAACGAGAAGGCAACCAGCAGCTCGAGCAGTTTATAGCGCTTGCCCAGCTGTCTGTCCCTATTGTTGACTATCGACAATATATCGGTGAATTTGCCGCCGCCTCGGCAGTGGCGACGGCACTGGCCGCTTCTTTTTACGAGTCAGGTGTTATCCCCGGGGCTCTGGTGGGAGGCGACGACCTTGCCGTAAGCAACGAAAAAAACAAAATCCTCATCCTCGGTCTGGGCCACCAGATTACCGCCATGGAACTTTTCAAACCATGAAAATACTGCTTATCTCGCCGAATACCCTCGATGTCCCTTATCCGGTCTACCCTCTGGGGCTTGATTATGTCGCCGGCTCCATCTCCGTAGAGCACGAGGTGCGGATTATTGATCTGAATGTACACTCCCTGCCCGATCTGAAAGAAAGACTGCTTGATTTTGCTCCGGACATCATTGGCCTGTCCTGCCGCAATATTGACAACACCGAAGCAGGAGAGTCGAGGTATTTTATCAATGAATATGCCCAACTCGTCACCGAGTTACGATCGTCCTCCAACGCCGTGCTTGTCTGCGGCGGCAGCGGCTTCACCATCATGCCGGAACAGATCCTGGCCGCGCTCGGCGCCGATTACGGTATTATCGGCGAAGGCGAACGATTCGGCCGGCTTGTCGAGGCTCTGAAAATTGGCCTCGATCCGACAGGGATTCCCGGGGTAATCTCTGCTTCATCTCCTGTAGGAACATGGAATCCGGTTCCCTGGGATGGCCCGATAATCCGCGACTTTCAACGCCACGCCGCCCAGAACAATTTTTATCTGGACAAGGGCGGCATGCTCAATCTGCAAAGTAAACGGGGCTGCTGCTTCCAGTGCATCTACTGCCCCTATCCACATATTGAGGGGCGCAGACATCGCCTGGTTGCTCCGGATGAAGTTGCCCGGATGGCCCTCGATCTCCAGGCAGCCGGGGCCGGATATTTCTTTATCACCGATTCGGCGTTTAATTCCGACATCAATCACAGCCTGGCTGTAGCCAGATCGTTCAAGGCAGCCGGAGTTTCCATCCCGTGGGGCGCTTTTTTTGCTCCGACCAGGCTGCCTGCTGATTATTTTTCCATCATGGCCGGTGCCGGTCTTGCCCATGTCGAGTTCGGTACCGAATCTCTTGCCGATACAGTGCTGAAGAGCTATCGAAAACCTTTTGGTGTGCAGGATGTCTTTACCGCCCATCAGCAGGCACGCGACGCCGGCCTGCATGTGGCACATTATCTCCTGATGGGCGGCCCTGGTGAATCAGTCGCCACCATCAATAAAAGTCTGCACAACATCGACAAGCTCACCAAAACGGTGCTCTTTTTTTTCATCGGCATCAGGATCTATCCCCGAACCGCCCTTTATGATATTGCCCTGGCCGAGGGGAAGATAAGTTCCGCCACCAATTTGCTGGAACCGATTTTCTATGAGTCCGACGCCATCGACCAGCACACCATTGAGGCGATGGTCACGGAAAAAGTCGGTAAACGAATCAACTGTGTTGTCGGCTCAGGCGGCACGACACTATCCGCCACGGTCAATACCATGCACGCGCGCGGCTATATCGGCCCGCTGTGGGAATATCTTGTTCGATAAAATCTGTTGTCGGGAATCCGAGGGTATCAAGTATGAAAAACTCGTCGTCTTCATCAGACAAGGTATTGATTATCGGCTCCGGTATCGGTGGTCTCAGTACGGCAATAATTTTAGCGCAAGGTGGTTTTGACGTCACCGTAGTCGAGAAAAACGCCCAGCCGGGTGGACTGCTGCGCAGCTATAGCCGCGATGGCATTGAATGCGCCGTGGGTGTGCACTATCTGGGATCGCTCGATAAGGGGCAAATCCTCAGAACATTTTTTGATTATCTGGGCGTCACCGAGGCAATTCCGGTAACCAGGATGGGCAGGGAAGGCATCATCGACAGGTATATTTTCGAATCCTCCGCCAGTTACCCGTCAACCTTTGATCTGCCCCCGGGCATAGATAGGTATGAAGAGAATCTCACCGCAGCTTTCCCACAAGACAGCAGAGCGATAAGCAAAATAATAGCCCCGATCCGTACCGCAGCCAGGCAGCTGCACGGACTCGATTTTTTATATGCCGGCGACAGCGGTTTTTCTCTACCGGAACAGTTCGAACCCATGGGAAAAACCCTCAACGCACTTCGATGCTCCCCACGGCTACGAAGTGTTCTGGCCATACCATCCTGCTGGATCGGCGTGCCGCTGCATGACTGTCCCGCCTACTATCATAACATGGCTCTCGCCTCCTATCTTTCTTCTTCCTGGCGTCTTGCCCGCAATGGCAGAGAGATGGCCGATGTCTTTGCCGCGCGTTTGCGACAGCTGGGGGGAAAGATTATTACCGGCGCCAGGGTCGAGCGCATCCATGTCCAGTCCCGCGTGGTGAAAGGCCTGCAGCTGCATTCCGGAGAAAATATACCCGGTACCGTGGTCATCGGAGCTATCCATCCCAAAGTTGTCCTGCAGATGCTGGCCCCAGGCGATGTCAAACCGTCCTACCGGCAACGAATCAGCACGCTGCAGGATACCCATGGGATTTTTTCGGTCCACGTACGCATTGACGGCGAAAGCCATCCGGAGATCCCCTATAACATTTTTAAAGTCGATACCGATGGGCAGGGAAAGGTACCGGACCTCAGATATTATCAAATCCGCGAAAGCGAAAGAAAGGGCAGCAATCTCCTGTCGATATTGACATCCGGCAGGGACAACATGTGGGCGCCCTGGCTGCTGAGCACAAGCGGTCGGCGCGGCAATGATTACCTGCAAGCAAAGAGAAGACTTGCCGAGGAACTGATCCGGGAGGCGGAGGAACACTTCGGGACATTCACGGGAGCGTCAATCCTCGATACCTCTACGCCGTTGACCATGCGGGACTGGGTCAACAGTCCCGGCGGGAGTGCCTACGGGGTACTGCGTTCTTCGAGCCGGATGCTGGCTACCGCCCTGCTGAACCGCACCGCCGTGCAAGGCTTGTATCTGGCCGGACAAAACGTCGTGGCCCCCGGCATCATCGGGACAATCATGGGATCTTTCAGCACCGTCAAAATGATCCTGGGCGCAGATGAGTTTCACAAACTGATTCGCTTATAAAAATCCCACCATACTTGACAGGATATGCCGGGATCTTAACGCAGATAAAGATTTTTTTACGACGCCATCACATTTTGAATTTTTCGATAAGTGTTCTGAGCGACTGCGAGAGCAGCCGCAGTTCCTCGGCATTTCGCCGCACATCCCCGGTACCGATGGAGATATCACTCACCGCCTTGTCCACTTCCGAGATATCCGCCGAGATCTGCTGGGACACAACGGCACTCTGCGCCACGTTTTCGGACACTTCACCGATCCCTGCCCCCGCCTGAAGAATATTCGATGTCAATTCGGTCATCGTTGCACTCTGCTCGTCGAGCGAAATGGCAATACTTGACACGATAGTATCAATCTCTGTAATAATATCACTTATTTTCTTAATCCCTGTGACGGTGACATCGGTGGAATGCTGAATACTGTCGATACGTTCTTTGATCTCCCCGGTCGCCTGGGCAGTCTGTTTGGCAAGATCCTTGATTTCATTGGCCACGACGGCAAAGCCCTTGCCGGCTTCCCCGGCCCGCGCCGCTTCAATGGTGGCATTGAGCGCGAGCAGGTTTGTCTGCGCGGATATATCGGTGATGGTTTCCGTCACCTTGCCGATATCCAGCGCGGCACTGCCGAGTGCATCAACTTTTTCCGAGATATCGGCTGCCTGCACAACAGCATCGCCGGTAATTTTTTTGGCATTCATTGTCGAGCGCTGGATATCACCGACACTGCCGCTGATTTCTTCAGTGGCGCTGGTCATGACATTGACATTGGCGGCAGCCTCTTCGGTTGCGGCGGCGACAGAGGCCATATTGGAACTCATCTCTTCCGTGGCAGCGGCGACGGCCTGGGCCCGCTGGGCGGAATCGGTGGAGCCGGCATCAATCTTTTCAGATATCTCCACCAGGGCCAGGGAGGAATTGTTGAGATTGGTGCTGTTGCTGTTTACATCCTGCACAAGGGTCCTGACATTGGCGAGGAAGGAATGCATATAGGCACTCAGTTCGGAAAATTCGTCGCGTACAGCGACCCTGAATACCCCTTTACATTCGCTGCATGAAGAATATTCACCCGTGACAATCTTGGGACACTGCACGTTTGCTGCCGCCGATCCAGCCTCTTCCCAGCAATACCCTTCTTTGCCGTACATCGAACAATCTTTCTTGCCGCACTGCATTTTTTCCGAACAATTAACAGGCAGTATCGACGTTACATCAACTTCTTGAGACAAGTCACCCCGACTCGCCGATTCAAGCAGCTGGGTAAAACTTTTGATTGGTCGATCTATCAACCTGGTAAAGAGGAAATAGACGAAAAATTGAATAACCATCAGAGCGACCAGACCGATGGTAAGCGAAATCAGTGCCGCTCTTTTCGCGGCAGCGAAAACGGTGCCAATATCTCTTGGCATGGCCAGGACACCGACACCTTTACCGGAATAATCCTTGATCGGCATATACGCCGTCATCAGTTCCTTGCCATTTTTCGATACCCGTTGCACTGAGATTTTATCGGCGTGCATAATTTCTTTCAGGAATGGAAATTTCTTTTCCGGAATAGTCAGGTTGTGGGTTTTAGCCTGGTATGTAAAACCATCGCCATCCGGTACGATGACCGAGAGATCAGCATTGATGCCTACTTTGATGTGGGTCAGCAGTTTGTCGTTTATCGGTGCGCCAAATTCCACTGACCCGACATGTTTTTTATTGAGATACAGAACGGGAACGACCGCACGGACGGATAAACCGGAAACACCCGCCTCAATGCCCACGGCATCCTGCTGGGTCTCATTGACCTGGACCACCGTTTTTCGAAAGCTGGACAGGTCGTCGCCGAATTTTTCCGGTTTCTGCAAGCGCAAAAAGGAGGTCGCCGGCGACAGATGAAAGTGAAAAACGTTAAGATCGATTATTTTGCTCAAGCCTTGGTAAAGCGGCCCTGTGACGTTCAGCAGACTTTCTCTACTCTGAAACATAACATTATCCTGAATAGATGGCATGCCGGCGACGGTATGAGCCAGAAGCTTCAGCTGTTCGGCCTTTTGCGTGGTGATGGTATCACGGACCTGCGCGATCTTTACCGTTAGTTCTTCCTCCAGGCTTTTGGTGGTATTGTTGAGGGTGGCTCGGTACGACAGGATGCTCGGAACCGCGACCATCAATGTAATGAGCACGCCCAGAACCGTGAGTAGCTTTGTCTTTACCTTGGACGGAATAACTCTTTGGCCAAACGACACCATATACTTTCTCCTGTTTATCGAGCCGTTGCTGGTCAACCGCTCATGAATTGAATAGTATCTTATCACAGTTTTCACTGACTCAAAAATTTTTTATGCAAGAAATCAATCAAGTTGCCCCCGTGGCTTCAGACATGCCGAGTTACGAAGAGAAAGAGCCACCGAAAAGAACTTGAGTCAGGCTGCATTATCCGCTAGAATTACTATTGTTAGAAGAGAAATCCTGTGTCAGACATTTTTGTTGAAAAACGGCTTTCCTGAATTCTTCTCAACTATCGCTCCATCCCGCCCCATGAAAAGCAGACCGTCAACCATCAGCAAGATATCGCCGCTGGTCCTCGACAATGTCCTGCGTCGTCAACGGTTGTTCACTCTTCTTGACCGCCAGTCGCCGACAAATTCTTTCTGGATTTCCGGTCCGGCCGGATCAGGAAAAACCAGTCTTATTGCAAGTTATCTTAGAGAAAGAAAAATCCCGCATCTCTGGCACCAGGTCGATGCCATGGATGGTGACCCCACCATATTTTTCCATTATCTCGGCCAGGCCGCAACATCACTGTTGCAGCCCCCTGCATGGCAGGTCCCCTTACTCACGCGAGAGCATCTTGCCAACCTGGAATCTTTTAGTTGGGACTATTTCCAGGCATTGTATCAGCGAATCCGACCTGGTTCCTGGCTGATCTTCGACAATTTCCAAGACGCTCCGGAGGAATCGCCCCTGCTGCGGATCATTACCTCAGCAATCAAAAAACTCCCCAAAGATATGTCCATCGTCGTAGTCAGTCGCGATGAACCACCTGCCGCTGTTTCTCGATTCATCGCCAATAGAACCATGCAGGCTATCGGCGGTAGCCGAATGCGCTTTACCCGCGAAGAGTTTGCCGCATTTCTCAAATGCACCAATCCCGGCCTAGACGAAGACGCCGGCAAACGACTCTACCGAATAACAAATGGATGGGTCGCAGGTGCCATCCTGTGGCTGCTCCATGCCGAAGAACAATCCTGCCCCGACAGCTTTGCCCCCGAGCATATTCCACAGAATATTTTTGACTATTTTTCTGCCGAAATTCTCGAAAAAATGAGCTGCCCTCTCTATCATTTTCTACTGCAGAGCGCCCACTTGTCGCATATGACCGCGGATATGGCCGGCGAACTGACAGATATGCCGGCAGCGAATAACCTTAACATCTTGAAGCGAAAGAATTATTTTATCGAGAAATGCCGTCTGCCGGATATTACATACCGATATCATGCTCTTTTTCGTCGATTTCTCCTCGCCACGGCTGCACGTGTGTACCCAGCCGCGTCCCTTCGGGAAATGCGTTGTCGCGCCGCTGGAATTCTTCAGAAAAAAGGCTGGAAAAAGGCGGCAATAGACCTGTACATCAAAGCAGGTGCTCATGACGCAACGGCCTCGATCATTTCAACCGTTGCGCCATCCCTCATTGCAAAAGGCCGATACGCGACACTTTCCGCCTGGATAGCGTCACTACCCGGCGATTATAGCCGAAAAAACCCCTGGCTGCTTCTTTGGCAGGGCCAGACCCAGATGACAGGCAATGCTCCGGCCAGCCAAACTCTCTGCACTATGGCCTTCAATATGTTTCACAATAGTTGCGACATAACCGGCCAGATTTACAGTTGGGCGGCGACTGTCGAAACCGTTTTTATAGTGCGCGACGGTTTCACCGATCTCGATTTGTGCATTAAAGCGGGGGAACGTTTGGCAGCTCTGCTCCCGGCTCAAAAAAATACAGCGGATCTCACTGGACGTTTTGCCGCAAGCATGCTGCTGGCACTACTCCTGCGCGACCAGGGACATCCAGACCTGGAGAAATGGCAAAAGCGGTGTGAGGTAATTCTGGAAAACTGTCATGACCCGCTGGTCACAGCCGACCTTATGAGAAATTTATTCTTATCCTACCAGTGGCTCGGGCAAGTTCATAAAGCGCAGCTTATGGAGGAACAGCTGCAGGTAATGTGCAATGCCGCCGAAGCGCTCCCTCTGGTGCAGGTTGCCCTGCGTTACACCCTGACCCTGGCCGCCGTCATCGCCGGAAACCACCGGCGATGCCTGAAAGAGGCTGCAAAAACCCTTGCCCTTGCGGATAAAACCGGCATCCATATTTATGACGTGATGGTGTTGGTGCAGAGTGCCTACACCATGCTGGCAACCGGAGAGTTCGGCAGGATAGAGGCTACCCTCAACAGGATGCAGGACAGTGTGATGCCGTTTGCCATTTGGGAACAGGCACACTACCATTTCCTGCAGGCCTGGTATGCATTGCAGTGCGGCAAGTTGCTTACGGCCAGAAGCGCGACGGCAACTGCCTCGATGCTTCTTGAAAGCTGTGGCAACCCTTTTACCATCGCTCTCGGTCGGGTGCTGCAATCACAGCTGCTGCTCGAACTCGGCGAAACGGACAAGGCTGCCGGCCTGTTGACCGCCGTTATCAAAGAGCAGCGCCTGGGAAACAGCAAAGTACTTCATTTTATAAGCCAACTCTCTCTTGCCGACTGCGCCGCTATCGGTAACCAGGCGAAAAAAGCCCGGCAATACCTGTCTGCGGCCTTTTCGATTGCCCGTTTAAATGGACCGTTATTGCCTTTTAGTCTCAGCTCCAAAAGATTAGGTCTGCTATGCAGAGTGGCACTCGAAGCTGGGATCGAGGTTGATACGGTCAAGGACGTCATAAAATGGTGGCGTCTTTATCCTCTTGAGGCACCGAGCATTTCTGATCTCTGGCCCTGGCCGGTACGGATTTACACCCTCGGGCAATTTACCATCCACTGCCATGACAAACCACTTCGCAGCAGAAGCAAACCGCAGAGAAAACCTCTGGAGCTACTGACCTGTATTGTTTCCGCCGGCGAGAGAAGTGTTTTTAAAGAAACAATCGCCGCTCGGCTTTGGCCCGACACCGATGGCGACCGGGCGCTGCAGAATCTCAACACAACCCTGCATCGCCTGCGTAAACTTCTCGGCAGTGACGGGGCTGTTGTCCTGCGCAACGGTCAATTGATTTTAAATAGTCGCTTCTGCTGGGTTGACGCCTGGCATTTTGCATGGTTGGCACAGCAGATCGATATTCCACCGGTGTCACCCATTAAAAAAGAATATCTCTGTAGAGCTCTTCAGATGTACCAGGGACCATATATGACCGGCTATGATCATCTACCGGTGGCAATAAGCTACAAAGATCAGCTGGAAAAACTTTGGCATTATACCCTGGCCGCAGCTGTCCCCCTCTTTGTCGAAACAGCCTCGGCGCACCGGAATGTGCTGGAGAAAGCACTCGCCGTAGATGATACCGCGGCTTCTGTTTTGCCGCTTTTCGTCAATACACTCCGCAACAAGGACAAAAGCGCTGAGGCATGTGCCATTGTCCATCGCTGTGAAGCCTTATTAGCAGAGCAGAGCATCAGATTCGGCAGCAAAACCCAGGCTCTCCTGCGGCACCTGTTTCCATCAAAAGACTAACTTTTCCAGTTGCTGCCTCACCGGATACAAAGAGCATTACCCAATCCATCAAGTGGTGGGCAGAGGCATGCGACTTTTCTCGCCGGCAGGAACAGTTTCTTCTCTTTTCCTGTTCCCCATCACCAACTGTTTCAAAAGCCATATGACCAACATCACCAAGGGCAAAACAATGTTGAGTGCAACAGGTAACAATAACATACAGACAATGACTTCCTGATAGTCGTAGAACATGACCGTCCCCCCTCTTATACATAAAGCAGTGCGACTTCTCCACTTAGTGATAGGCTATCAAAAAGTTTCTTACAAATGGCTTACATATCATAAAAAACCATAAAGAAATTTTTTTTGACCTTTTTTTGCATTCCAGGGGACAACGATAATTGGAGACGAAGATGTAGACGGTTTTTCACCGACTTGTTGAAAAATGCCTCTATATGCGTTACGTATGGTTGCTTGTAATAGGTCAGATTGACTACATGCAACCGTGCACCGGAAAATCGTCAAGACAGCATGTTCAAGAAAAAAGGGAAAAAGACACATGGCTAAAACACAGACTTTCCGAGTGGTCGGTGGACGGATACATTTCAAATGTTACGCATGTCAGAGTAAACGAATGCTGGCCATCCCCCCTGGAGTACGAAGAAGATCCCTGCGCTGTTCTAAATGCGGCGAGATTACCCGTGCCAACTTCAATCGTCGGTTGGTCCTGCGAGAACAGCAGAAAGGCAAAGTGCTGATGTCCGTAAGCGACGACACATACGTTGAGGTCGATCTTTTTGACATTTCTCAGAATGGCGTCGGCTTTGACATGGCTATCCGAGATATCAGAAAAATTTCCGTGGGCAAGGAAGTTCAATTCCGCTGTAGCTGGAACTCGCAGCTCTTCAGCCAGGGGCGCTATATAGTCAAATCCATCAAAGGCCGGAGGATCGGCGCAGAACGTATTCAGCGCATATTATGAAACACCAGTTGACTTATCTGGTGATTTTTGCCTGTGCCTCGATCTCATGCCATATTTTACTGTACGCGTCTGCCGCGGAATTCTTGCCGGCAAATGTCATGACTGGAGCCCTGTGCACACCCATCTTTTCAATTTCAGAGGAAAAAGGAATATAATTATGCAGGAGGCTTTTATAATTTTTGCGTAAGGTCAGCATAGTCTCCTTGTGCAGTTTTTTGCTCTTTTGCACCATGGAGAAAAACGGCAGCAATTTTCTGCGCTGATACTCGTTTTCTTTGAAAAAGGTGTTCAGCTGCTCAAATGTGCGCACGGACAAAGTGGTCGGAATGACGGGAACGACAATTTTATCGGCGGTTTTAAAGACATTCTCGGAAAGAAGCGAGATGTTCGGCGGACAGTCCAGAATGATGACGTCGTAGTCGCTATCAAGCTCCTTTAAGGCCTTTTTCAAACGGGATCGGCTGTTTTTCATTCTCGAGAGAAAGATATCGAAGTCGCGGTAGGTCAGATTGGCCGGCAACAGATCAAGATTGTCAAAATCACTCGCCCGGATAGCATCTAAAAATCCCTGTACATCCTTGAAGAAAGCCTTGTTTCGCAGCTTTTTCGACGGTTTCACCCGAAAATAAAAGCCCGACGCACCCTGCGGGTCAAGATCGCACAAGAGGGTTGACCTGCCTTGCATGGCGCTGGCATAGGCCAGATTCACGGAAGTCGCGGTTTTTCCAACGCCTCCTTTATTACTGTAACAGGCTATAATCTTCATGAACATGTGCCTCGGTATGAAATAGTTTTGTGAAAATCGTCCGGGTTGCCGAGCTGTCAAAGAGGGCAAAGTTCTTCATCACCTGTCCCCTCTCCTTGTTTTGCAGCCTAAAGAGCATGGCCGTCAGCGCCCCGACACTTTCAGCAACCTGTAATTCCGCCCCTCGGAAACCATGCATTTTTTCACTCAATATCTGCCTGAGAAAGATCTGCTGGACGGAATAATCATTGAAATTTCCAAGATTATCCTGCAGGGATTTCAGTGACTTGAGTAGCCGCTTCATGTCGTCCTTGGCAAAAAGTGGCGCAAAAAACTCCATTAAATAGCGAAGTTTTTTACAATGTATGCGCAGTTGATGTACAACTTCGTCTGCCGTTTCTTCGTCTATACTTCGGGCTATTTTACACACCTTGCCGTAGCGTTTCAGGATAAGTCCCGAGGCAAATACCAGGGACTCCTCCTGCCCCTTGGGACCATCGGCAATAGCCGAAGCAACGGCAAAGAGCCTTGCAAGTCGTTCAATTTCTTCACGATACACTTTGCTCCGCAAAAATTTACTGACATTCTTTTGTTCCTTTTTTCGCTCCCCGGCTAAATAATCAAACAGGATCCGGAGACCATCGTGGGTCTCTGCCGGGACCAGGCTGAAATACTGCTCCCTGTTGAGCAGATAGACGTCCAGGTCGCGTAAGGTGTTGGTTGTCTGCATAAGAGATGAAAAATCCTCCTGCAGGCGAGCTGTGGCGGTGTCTTCGAATACCCCTTTAAAAAGACTCAATACCGACCGGACCTTGCGCAGACTGACTCGGTAATCGTGGAGAAACTCGGTATCATAATCAGCGACAACACCTTTTTCATTACGCCGCGCAGTCTGCATGAATGCTTTGATTATCGTCACAGCACTTTCCCGGGCCGGGGCATCAGGATGGAGCGGCACAGTCGGTTTTGCCGTATATCTCTCTCGCTTAATGCCCAATAAGACAAACACCTGCCCGACATCCTGACAGGGGATCGCGCCCAGTTTTTCCAGCCGCCGACAGAGATCCGCATGGGCCTGCCCATAGCCACGAAGGTACTGGGTACTGCCCAGCCCTATTGTTTTTCGTCCACGCTGCATGCTCACCGTATGTAATCGGGCACGGGTTTTCCCTTCATCATCGAGCAGCAGACCATGCAGAAGACAGATATCGACCTGAGCGACCGGAAGAAATGCCCGGAGATGAGATATTGTTTTTAATTGAGACGCCACCGGCCCCGCAGGCAGATCAGCGGCAAAAGACCACGGTTTTGATGTGTTTTGCTCGATCAGACGCCCTGTCCGCACATCGAGACAAAGTAACTTCTCTTCAAGCTGAAAAAGTATTTGCGCCGAGTCCAGTAACTCCGAGTCAAAGGTGTCAAGGAGAATGGCCGACCTCTTTTCACCTCTTTCCAAGGAGATCGTATACTCGGTCATATTCGGTAATTTTTTTAAAAAATTTTTATGGCTCGGTGTATCCGGAAAAATAAAGGCAAAGGGGTCCATGGCCGTTCAACTCTCTTTTTTATTTCGTTGCATACATTCGGTCAGCAAAGAATGGAAATCGCCTTGGTGCGGAGTGCCTGCTCGACGGCAGGAAGCTTCATATTCTTTTCATATTCTTTCATTCTTTGGGTCCAGGCGAAGGAATGTGGCATTTTGATGTCAACGTAGCACAAGAAAATCCTCATGGCAATTAAACACCTTAAAAAAATACAATCTTAACAATACATTTCCCTTGCGCAATGGTATAATTTTACGAGCGGCTCTTGTTTCTTTTCCAGATAAGATCATATAAGGAGCTTGTCTGAGGAAGAGAGACCTTCATCAATAACCCTGACAGAAACTACCAGAGACAATGAACACACCAACTCCAGCAGACAAGAAGACAGCGGAAACAAGCACCGACGTCCAGGGCAAACAGCCCACCTTTAACCTGCAGTCGTCCGAGTGGTATTTGAACCGGGAATTAAGCTGGCTGGAGTTCAACAAACGGGTCTTGCAGGAAGGTCAGGATCCGCGTAACCCTCTTCTGGAAAGGGTCTTTTTTCTAGCCGTGGTCGGTTCAAATCTCGACGAATTTTTCATGAAACGAATCGGCGGCCTGAAACAGATGGTCGGGGCCGGGGTCAGGACCCCTTCCATTGATGGTCTGCTGCCCCAGGAACAGATTGACCTCTGCCATATCGTCGTTCGTGAAATACTCGATCAGCAGTTGGCTCTTGAAAATGACCTGCAGAAACTGCTGGCTCGCAAAGATATTAAAATTAAGAAATACAAGGATCTGACCGCGGAGGCGAAAGAATCCATAGATCATTATTTTCGCGATGAAATCTACCCCCTGCTCACCCCCCAGGGTATGGATCCCGCCCACCCCTTTCCGTTCATTTCCAATTTGTCGATCAATTTGCTGGCCAGTGTCCGCTATCCCGGCAGCGATCACAGCTACCTCAATCGTATCAAGATACCGACCAGTGCCGACCTGCCGCGATTTATTCGCATCGGTAAGGAGTCTATCTACATTCTTCTTGAAGATCTGGTCGGCAACAATCTTGAACTCCTTCTGCCCGGCATGGAAGTAGAATCCTGCGAGACGTTCCGGGTGACTCGCAACGCCATAACGGAAAGACACGAAGAACAGGCCAACGACCTGCTCGTGGTGATCGAATCGGCTTTACGCGACAGGAAATTTGCCGAAATCGTCCGGCTGGAAGTGGAAAGCACCATGATCGACCAGCACAAGGGCAAACTCGCCGCTGAGCTGCGCGTCGATGAAACCAAGGATGTGTATGAAGTTGACGGCATACTGGGGCTGCGAGATTTTTTCCAGATTGCCGCTATCGATCGACCGGATTTACACTTTCCCCAGCATCACCCCGTAGATAACCCTGAGCTCCTTGGTGACGATCCGAATATTTTCCATACCATCCGGGAACATGGGGATGCCTTTCTGCAACATCCATACGAATCTTTTGATACCTCGGTTGAACGATTTTTGCGGGAAGCAAGCCAGGATCCTAAGGTCATGGCCATCAAGATGACCCTGTACCGGACAGCCAAGGATTCCCGCATTATCCAATACCTGATTGATGCGGCGCAAAACGGCAAGCAGGTTGCGGTCGTGGTCGAGCTTATGGCCCGCTTCGACGAATCGGCGAATATCCGCTGGGCCGGCTTTCTTGAAGAGGCCGGCATCCATGTCACCTATGGCGTCATCGGACTCAAGACCCACTCAAAGCTTATATTTGTCATCCGCAAAGATTATGATCGCCTGCGCCGATATGCCCACATAGGTACGGGAAATTATCATGCCGGTACAGCCAGAAGCTATGCTGACCTGGGTCTCATCACCTGTGATCCGGAAATCGGCGCCGACCTGACCGAACTCTTTAATTATCTGACCAGCGGGTATACCCCGATGCGGCATTACACCAAGTTGCTGCCATCCCCCAAACTGCTGAAAAAAGCCCTGCTCAGCAAAATAGAAAGAGAAATAGCCCACCAGAAACAGGGGAAAAAAGGCCTCATTCAGTTCAAAACAAATGCCCTGGTCGACCGAGATATCGCCGAGGCACTGTACCGTGCCTCCCAGGCCGGCGTCCATGCGGATCTGATTGTCCGGGATTCCTGTCGTCTGCGCCCCGGCATCAAGGGGTTATCGGATAATATCAGGGTAGTTTCCCTGGTCGGCAGATTTCTCGAACATACCCGTATCTTTTATTTTAAAAACGACGGCGACGAAGAATATTACATCGGTTCCGCCGATCTCATGAAACGCAACCTGGAAAGCCGGGTTGAAGTATGTACCCCCATTTCCAGTCCGCAGCACCAGGCGCTCCTGCGGGAATTACTTGACCTGCAGCTGACGAATACCAGGAACGTATGGGAGATGCAGAGCGACGGCTCCTATATCCAGCGCCATGCCGACACCGCCAAAAACGCTCTCTGCATCCACCAGCAACTGATAGCAAAAGCGGAGAAACGCGCTGCCGCAGGGCGCCTTGCCCTGGCCAAAAAAAGAAGCAAAAAGAAATTACCCAACAGAAACAATCCGAAAAAATGAGTCTATAAAACGCAAACGCTCATCGACAAACAGAAAATCGATCTCGCCTTTATGAGCAAACGTTCGCCGTCAAAGCGGCTGGCCCCTCCACGGCAGCGAATTGACTATCAATATTTTTCCTTGCATTCTGCCCTCGTTTCTTTGTAGTCTGTGTCGCTGGATAAATTACCACCGGCGACACAATATATTACTGATACTTTTCAGCCGGATCAGCCATATCTTATAACTTTTAACAATCAGCGACACAATAATCGACGAGAGGAGCGACTATGAAAAAACTTGCGATGGGGCTTTGTGGTGTGGGCATCATGCTGTCGACACTTTGTTATGCGGCAGAACCGGTAAAAATCGGCATGATTACCACCTTATCCACCAAAGCCGGGTATCTTGGCGAAGACATCCGTGATGGTTTCAGACTGGCCATAGACCAGGAAGACGGCACATTGGGCGGCGTCCCCGTTGAGCTCCTGGTGGAAGATGACGGCGCCAAACCGGAAAAAGGCAAGCAGATTGCCGAACGATTCATAAAAAAAGACAATATCAAGATCATGACCGGCATTGTCTTCTCCAACGTGGCCATGGCCGTGGTGCCAAAGGTCGTGCGGGATGACGTCCTCTACCTCAGCGCCAACGCCGCACCGTCGAAACTGGCCGGTGACGGATGCAACGCCAATTATTTCAGCGTATCCTATCAAAACGACAGCCTTGATGAGGTAGTTGGCCAATACGTCACCGAAGCAGGCCACAAGAGTGTCTATCTCATCGCGCCGAACTACCCGGCCGGAAAAGATCACCTGGCCGGCTTTAAACGCTACTATAAAGGCACCATCGCCGGGGAAGTCTACACCAAACTCGGTCAATCGGATTATGCCGCGGAACTCGCTGCTCTCCGGGCCGCAGCGCCGGAAGCGGTCTTCTTCTTTCTCCCCGGCGGTATGGGCATAAATTTTGTCAAACAATATGCCCAGGCCGGTTTGAACCAGACCATCCCGATCTACGGCCCGGCTTTTTCCTTTGATGAACGGCTGCTCGGCGCCGTCGGTGCTGCCGCCCTCGGTGTGAAAAACGGTTCCCAATGGACCCATGATCTTGACAACGCGGCTAACCAGCAGTTTGTCGCCGCCTACAAAAAAGCCTACGGTAGAACACCGACCCTCTATGCCAGCCAGGGCTATGACACCGCCCGATTAATCGCTTCGGCCTTAAAGGCCACCGGCGGCACGGATGATCTTGCCGCCGTGCGGGCCGCCCTGAAAAAAGCCGACTTTGCCTCGGTCCGCGGTAATTTTTCTTTTGGCAACAACCAGCACCCGGTGCAGGATATTTATATCCGCGAAGTGATCCAGACGGCAGACGGCTTTACCAACAAAACCATCAAGAAAGTCTTCACCAACCACGTCGACGCCTACGCGCAAGACTGTAAGATGTAGTTCTTTTCCGGGCCCCGCGAGGGGCCCGTTTTTATTATGCTCCTCGTTATTGAACAATTACTCAACGGCCTGCAGCTCGGCATCACTCTTTTTCTGATGTCCGCCGGTCTGACCCTTGTCTTCGGCATCATGCAGGTCATTAACCTCGCCCATGGTTCCTTTTATATGATCGGGGCCTATGTCGGCGCGACGGTCGCGGCCCAGACCGGTTCGTTCCTGTTGGCTGTCCCGGCAGCTCTTGGGGCCGCGGCACTGGTCGGTGCCGTTGTCGAAGTCGTTATCCTGCGCCACCTGTACAAGAGAGAGCACCTCGATCAGGTGCTGGCCACCTTCGGGCTGATCATGTTTTTCAATGAACTGACCCTGATTATCTGGGGACGACAGCCGTTGTTCATGGATGTGCCCGGCCCCTTGGCCCACAGCATCGAAATTCTGCCCGGACTGCCCTACCCGGCCTATCGTCTGGCGGTGATCGGTGTCGGCCTTTTCGTCGCCCTGGCCCTGTGGCTGCTTTTTGCCAAAACCACGGCCGGTATGAAAATCAGGGCCGGTGCCTCCAACAGAGAGATGATCGGCGCACTTGGCGTCAATATCAACCTGCTCTACACGCTGGTCTTCAGTCTGGGGGCACTTTTAGCTGGTCTTGCCGGGGTGATGGCCGGCCCTATCCTGGCTGTCCAGTCGGGCATGGGTGAGGGCATCCTGATCCTGACCTTTGTCGTTATCGTTATCGGCGGCATCGGCTCGATCAGAGGGGCGGTGGCCGGCGCCCTGCTGGTCGGCATGGTCGACACCCTTGGTCGAGCCTTTCTGCCTGCGCTGCTCCGGCTTGTCCTCGAATCATCGACGGCGGATAGCCTTGCCGCATCGCTTGCCTCAATGGCAATTTATATTCTCATGGCCGCCGTCCTCGTCTGGAAACCACGCGGCCTCTTTCCGGCACACGCATGAAGTCCTGGCTCTCACGAAAAATCTGCCTTATCATCGGGGGGGCACTCTTGCTCTTTTTTCTTCCCGTCTTCGCTGAGCTGACCGGGCAGCCGTACCTGCTCTCACTGGGCAGCAGAATTCTCATTTACGCTCTCGCCGCAGTCAGTCTCGACCTGCTCCTCGGCTACAGCGGCATGATCAGTCTCGGCCATGCCGCTTTTGTCGGCATCGGCGCCTATGTGGTGGGCATTTTCCATTTTCACAGCTTTGAGTCAACCCCCTTATTCACCGCCCCTTTTCTTTTATCCGGCAGTGAGAACGGCCTGTTTGTCCTGCCGCTGGCCATTCTCGTCGCCGCCTTTGCCGCGCTGATCATCGGGTCGCTGTGCCTGCGCACGACAGGAATGCATTTTATCATGATCACCCTGGCCTTTGCCCAGATGCTCTACTATTTTTTCGTTTCGCTGGAAAAATATGGCGGGGACGACGGCCTGTCGCTGTATACAAGAAATACTGTTCCGGGACTGGACCTGAGCGATGATATGCATTTCTACTACCTGTGTCTGGCCGCCCTTGGTCTCTTTCTCCTTTTCACCTGCCGCCTGGTCAACTCACGCTTTGGCCTCATCATCCGCGGAGCCGGCAACAACGACCGCCGGATCAAGGGGCTCGGTATCCGCTCCACCAGCTACAAGCTGGTCACCTTTGTCATCGCCGGGGGCGGCGCGGGACTGGCCGGCGCCCTGATGGCCAATCAAACGGAATATGTCAGCCCCGGCCTGATGCACTGGACACTTTCCGGCGAGCTGATGGTCATGGTTCTTCTGGGTGGCCTCGGGACACTCTTTGGCCCGGTACTCGGTGCCACCGCTTTTCTCCTGCTCGAGGAAGGGCTGGCCATGCATACCGAACACTGGATGGTCTATATGGGCCCGGTGCTCATCCTGGCGGTAGTCTTTGCCAAACGCGGCCTTTTTGGCCTGCTCGCCGGAGAAAACAGCAAAGATGAATGACGCATTGCTGACCGTGACAGCACTTTGCAAATCATTTGGCGCCATCCAGGCGACCAACGACCTCTCCTTTGCGGTGCGCAGAAATGATATCCACGCCCTCATCGGCCCCAATGGCGCAGGCAAAACGACGGTGGTCAATCAGCTAAGCGGCGACATGCTGCCCGATTCCGGCACAATCCGCTTTAACGGCGCGGACATTACCCAAAAAAAAGCCTATCAGCGCGCCCGGCTCGGTATCGGTAGATCCTTTCAGATAACCCATATCTTCGAAAACCTCACCGTGGCCGAAAACATGAGCCTGGCCATCTGCGCCCACTCCGGCCACAATTTCAGATTTCTGCAACACTTTCGCAGGTCACGGCCGGTGCAAAAAGAACTGGCAAAGGCCCTGGCCCGGGTTGACCTTCTCCACCGTGCCGAGCTGCCGGCATCGCATCTCTCCCACGGCGAAAAAC
Organism: uncultured Desulfopila sp.; assembly: GCA_964412665.1. GTDB lineage: Bacteria > Desulfobacterota > Desulfobulbia > Desulfobulbales > Desulfocapsaceae > Desulforhopalus_A. The sequence continues at coordinate 55,041 of CAYPPR010000002.1, read as the reverse complement.
GACAGCTGGAAGTAGGCATGGCCATGGTCGGCAACCCGGAACTCTTGATTCTCGATGAACCCATGGCCGGCATGGGGCCCGGCGGCACGGCGGAACTCAGCAAACTCATCCGCCGGCTCAAAGGCACCCTGACCATTCTGCTCATCGAACACGACATGGATGTGGTTTTCTCCCTGGCCGATCGAGTGACGGTTCTGGTGTACGGAGAAAATATGGCCACCGGCACGCCTGATGAGATACGCTGCAACCCAAAAGTCCGGGCGGCCTACCTCGGCGAGGAGAGCTGATGCTTAGGGTGGACAACATATCGACTTTCTATGGAGCAAGTCAGGCACTATTTGGTGTCTCGCTGCAGATTGACGAATCGGCGGTCGTCACCCTGCTTGGCCGTAACGGCATGGGGAAAAGCACCACCATACGCTCGATCATGGGGCTCACCCCGGTGCATACAGGCATAATTCACTTCTCCGGCGTAAAAACCCAGCGACTGCCGAGCTATAAAATTGCCCGGCTGGGCATCGGCCTCGTTCCCGAAGGACGGCAGATTTTTCCCAATCTTACCGTTCGGGAAAACATCATCGCCACGGCGGCCAATTTCAGGGGCTCACCACAACCGTACTGTCTCGATGATATCCTGACTATCTTCCCCAGACTGGGCGACAGGCTGCACAACTACGGCAACCAGCTCTCGGGGGGGGAACAGCAGATGCTGGCGATCGGCAGGGCGCTGATGATCAATCCGAAACTGCTGATTCTCGATGAAGCCACCGAAGGGCTGGCACCGCTCATCCGCCGGGAGATCTGGCGCGGGCTGAAGATATTAAAAGACAAGGGACTTGCCATCCTTCTCGTCGATAAAAACATTGACGCGCTCATGGCCATTGCCGATCATCACTACATTATGGAAAAAGGGACCATTGCCTGGCACGGCGCAACCGACGAACTGCGCAGCAAGCCGCAACTTCGCTCCAGGTACTTAGGCGTCTAGACATATCAGGAGGCAGACCGGGAATGCAGGAAAACAAAGGGTCAACGTTTGTTGAATTCCAGTCGGCATATCCATGCTCAGCGGAAGAACTCTACACCTGGCACAGCAGGAAAGGCGCCCTGGAACGACTTCTGCCGCCATGGCAAAACATTTCGGTTATTGCCCGGCACGGCGGCATTGAACCGGGGGGCATGGTCGAGCTGAAAATGCATGCCGGCCCCTTGCCCTATCTGTTTCGCGCCCGGCATATGGAGAATTTGGCCGGAAAAATGTTCCGGGACATCCAGGAGAAAGGCCCATTTAGCAGCTGGTCACACACGCATTATTTCAGCGACTCGGCCCAGGGCGCCTTGTTACAGGATCAGCTGGAATACGCCCTGCCGGGGCACCGTTTTCTGCCCGGTTTTATCAAGGGTCATGTCGACAGGAGTTTACAGCAGCTTTTTCGCCACCGGCAGACAGTGCTCCGCGAAGATATCAACCTGCACCGGCGCAGTAGCACCACGCCCATGAAAATCCTCGTCACCGGCGCAAGCGGGGTCATCGGCCGCGACCTGCTGCCGCTGTTAACCACCGGTGGGCATGAAGTCTTTACCCTGGTGCGTCGGCGGCCCGATCCGGCACAAGGCGAAATATTCTGGGATCCGGTCAAGGGGATACTGCAGGAAAGCGAGCTGCCGGAAATCGATGGGGTTATCCACCTGGCCGGTGAATATATCGGCCTGCAGAGGTGGTCGGAAGAAAAAAAACGCCGGGTCATCGACAGCCGCATACAAGGCACCAGGCTCTTGGCCGAAACTCTTGCCGCCCGGAGCAGGCCGCCAAAGGTCTTTCTCTGTGCTTCGGCGATTGGCTATTACGGTGACGGCAAAGATACGCTCATCGATGAACAGCAGCCGCCGGGGGACGATTTTATTTCAGAGGTCTGCCAGCTCTGGGAAAAGGGCACCGAACCGGCCAGGGTCGCCGGTATTCGCACGGTTTTTATGCGTCTCGGCATAGGGCTCACGCCCCGGGGAGGAGCCCTGCAGCGCATACTCGCCAATTCTCACCTGGGGTGCATCCGCCGCTTCGGCAGCGGCCGGCAATATATCAGCTGGATCAGCAGAGATGATATGGTTGCGGCAATGCTGCACTGCCTCAGCTGCCCTTTACTGGAAGGCCCGGTCAATATCACCGCGCCGGAACCGGTGACCAATGCCGAATTGATGCGAACCATCGCCCAGGTCATGGGTCGCCCGCTGCTTTTCCCCCTGCCTGGCTGGTTTTTGAAGATGATCTATGGACAGATGGCCTCGGAAATATTACTGTCAGGCTGTCGTGTCTCCTCACAAAAGTTGCAGGATACCGGCTTCATATTCCGCCATCCGACCTTGGAGACGGCACTGCGCAGTCTGCTCGGCAAGGAGCCGGCACAAGAGACTATCAGGTAAAATCAAAACCAGGAGATCGTTTGAGAATAGGCATTCTCGGACAACCGCCTATGCAGAATAAAGGAACGGTGTCGCCACATTGAATCAGCGCTTTAAAATAACCCTCTGGATAATAATGACTACGGCGATGACCTGTGGCTTTCTCCATCATCTCATCGCCCCGGAAATTTTAAATTTCGAACGCCTGCATATTTTTTTCTTTAATCTGTGCAGCGGCGGCACCCTGCTGGTCTATTTCACCGAAGATCGCCGCAGGCTGAGCAGAAGAGCGCTGATCTTTTTGCTGCTCTCTCTTACCTTTGCCCTGTGCGCCTTTTTGGAATGGTATGCACCCACGCTGATAATCCCCCTGCTGCTGGCTGTGATTATCGAAAAAGTCCGGGTGGACCATTTCGGCAAGTGCATGCCCAAGGCTCTTTTTTCCAGCAGGGAAAGCACTTCGAGAAAATTCCACCAGGCCGCACTGCTCTGCCTCTCTCTGGCACTGGTCACCTCCAGCCTGGCTATCCTGAACAGCGAGTATGGCCACTGGCTGACCCTGGAAAAGCTCACACTGGATACTTTTTTTCTGGGTTTTTCCTTCCCGATCTCGCTTATCAGCATGTCGGTGATTTTTGCTCTCATGAAAAATCACACCACCCCGCCGAATCACTTTCTCAAAGAACTGTCGTTTTGGGTGATCAACCTGGGGGTCATCATCTTCTTTCTTTTTATCCTGGCAAACTGGTTCATCCCCCAGGTGATTATTGCCTCCATTCTTTTTTTGGCGGTTTCCCTGATCCTCTACCTCTATCTGTACCAGGGTGTCCGGCTGCAGCAAAAGGCCTTTCTCACCTCCGGCATTCTCTTTTTACTGATCACCTCCGTCACGGGAATAGTGTATATATTTCTCGCCTTCTCCGACGCCTACAACCGGGCGGAGAGCTTACCCCTGCTCAGAATGCACGCCTTCACCGCCCTCTACGGCTGGAACCTCAGCGGACTGGCGGTGATCAGCCGACATGGCGACTTCCCCATTCAGCTGCATTCGCACAAAGTCATCGTGCTGCACTGGCTGACCGTGCTTTTTCTTTGTCCCTTGGGATATTTTTTTCCCATCGCCGCTGTGCTGGCAATCATTTGCTATGGCTGGCTGCTCTTTATCCTGCTTTTCAACCACGGACAGGTCGACAGCGGTGTCGTTGGCGTGGAAAAGAAGGTGCTGGCAGCAGAGTCCAGGAGGTTGTCCGAGAAGAGCTCCGCAGTTAAAGCAGCTCCCTGACCGCCCGCCCAAGCCGTGCCATGGAATAGGGTTTTTCGATAAAATTTCCTACCCCGAGACGCATGGCCTTTTTGACATCGTCGCTTTTAGAAAAACCACTGGCGATAATCGCCTTTTGACCGGGATGGTGGACAATGATTTTTTCGTACGTCTGGCAGCCGTTGATGCCCGGTTCCATAAACATATCCAGCAAAACCAGATCGACCGTATGTTCCTGCAGGAAGAAAACGGCGGCCTCGCCGCTCTCGACCGCATCGACATGATAGCCGAGATTTGTCAGAATCTGTTCAGCAAGGTCGCGCAATACCGGTTCATCGTCGACGATAAGAATATGCTCGCCATTGCCGGCAAACTGCACCGCCTCATCGTCTTTTTCCGTTTCTAAAGCGACCTGCACATGCTGCGGAAAGCAGAGGGAAAAGGTCGTGCCCTGGCCGTCGCTTTCGACCTTGATGATACCGCCATGGTCCTGAACAGTATTCCAGACGACGGCCAGGCCGAGCCCGGTACCGCTCTTGCCCATAACTTTTTTGGTATAAAATGGTTCAAAGATATGGCCCCGATCTTCCACGGAAATACCCATCCCGCTGTCATGCACGCTCAAAATTACATATTTGCCGGAACCACCTCCCCCTTCGTGGCCCTCACTGATGGTTTGTGTCGATACGGTTATGACTACCCGGCCACTTGATTCGATCGCGTCCAGCCCATTAGTGACCAGATTCATCAGACATTTTTTAATATGGATAGGCGAACAAAGGATAGTCGTATTTGCAGCCTCCCCGTCCAGTCGAACAGAAATGTCCGGGTAGAGCGCACGAAACTGGTCACACTCCGGAGAACCGAGGTATTCTTTCGCCAGGACATACATATTATGGACTGCTCTGACATTGGCCGCACTGCGCGCCACCGTCAACAGGTCGGCGACCACCGCGGCGGCCCTTTGCCCGGATTCCCTGATTGACTGGAGGGGTTTTCGCAGCGCACTGTCTGGGGCCAGCGTTGCCAGCATTAACTCGGGATAGCCGATAATACCGGAAAGAATATTGTTCAGGTCGTGGGCGACTCCTCCGGCCATGAGCCCCATCACTTCCATTTTCTGCGCTCTGACGAGCTGCGTTTCCAGCTTTTTCTGCCGGGAGATATCCATCATATGCCCCTGGATTTCCAGCAGCTGCCCCTGGTCGTCAAAACGGCCAATGGCATTGAATAAAACAGTCAAGGTTGTGCCGTCGCTGCGCAGCAACTCGACTTCGGTGTTCTCGATTTTTTTTCTTTGCCAAAGATCACCGATCAACCTGGTCCAGATATGCGCATGACGATAATAGAGCGAAACACTCCGCCCAACGACATCGTCGACAGTCGTAAGGCCGAGAATCTCGGCAAAAACCTTGTTACACAAAAGTACCTTGCCACTGGGGTTGGCAAGGTAAAAACCGCTGAGATCGGCCTCGAAGAGCTGGCGGTATCGGGCTTCTTTGATGCGCATTTTAGCCTGCTCTTCTTTGCGCTGGGTAATGTCCTGCACCTCCGACACATAATTGAGCGGCCGGCCGTCGAGATCGGTATGCAGGCCGACGTCCAGCAGAGCCCAGACAATCCGCCCATCTTTATGGATATATCGTTTTTCCAGGGAAAGCGGCAAGTTCCCTTTCAGCACATCGGCAAGCAGCGATCCGGTCAAAAGCATATCCTCGGGATGGGTAATATCCCGCCAGTTTTTCTGTTCCAATTCCTGTGCCGAATAGCCAAACATGCGGCAGCAGCCGGCATTGACCCGCAGAAAATTACCATCGATATCAAGAAGAGTAATACCACTGGCGGCACTATCAAAGAGTGTCCGGAACCGCCCCTCACTCATCTGCAGTTCCTTGATAAAGCGCTTGCGACTGAAGATATTGGCCAGCAGGAGCATTATGATCATCGACAGGCCCATAAAACCGGCAGCAATGCCCCAGACAATATTTTTATACTGCGAATAGAAGGTCTGCGGCTTGTTAATGACAATACTCCCCGGCGGCAGCAGCTTCTCATCAATCTTGAATCGTACCAGCTGGAGATAGTCGTACATATGGCGGTTGGGACTGTCGGTCACCACGGGAATCTCCGCGACCGGCGTTCCTTGCAGAAATCGCAGCGCAAGTTCCGCGGCTTTTCTGCCCTGGGAATATCCGCTGGCCAGTTTGCCGCCGACAATGCCGTGTCCCAGATGAAAATCCCAGAAAGAATAGAGCGGAGCCTTACTCGCAGCGGAAATAAGACCGGCACTCTGGCTGAAAGAGAAATAGTTCCCCGCACTATCAGCAGTAAAAGACAGCCAGATGGCAATATCTGTCTCACCAAGCAGGCTGACCTGTTGCTGCACCTCGGCCATTGTATGATTACCAAGAAAGAGCAGGTCCATGGGTCTGGAGATGTTCGGTATCGCTTCCAGAAAAAGTTGCTTGTTCGATATGCCGGTAATGGTCTGGTCACTGATCACCACAAAACGGCTTGTCTCGGGATGTAGAGATAAAGCGATATTAAGGGTTGTGGTAATATCGAAGGCTTCGAGGACCCCGGTGAACGTCGGATGATCGTCGAGCATCGCCGGCTTGAAGGTATTCACCCCGGCGAAAGCAACCGCTTTTCCCGGGAAAATTTTCTGGTGGTGTTTTCGTAGAAAGGTAAAGGCGTGGTCGTCCGTTGACAGAACAACATCAAAATTGCTGTTTTTATATTTTAGCTGATACAGGGCGGCAAGTTGTTGCAGGTACTCTTGGGTGAAAAGACGTTTGGCATCCATGAATTCATGGGAGATATCGACGAAAATACCTGAGCCGGCGAACCCTTCATCGATCCCCCGGGCCAGACTGTCGGTCCAGGATAATCCCTTATGATAACTGTGCAGTACCAGAATCTTTTTGGCTTTTTTAGGCGAAACAGGCGCGGCGGCAAAGAGCACTGAGGGAGTGAACAAGCACAGTAGAACGGCAACGACCATCAGTCGATGTCGACACAGCCACCGCCTGTTCTTCGTCGTAACGTGCATAGAGAGCTTTGGATTGTCTGTCATGTTCTTTGTTTTTCTTGTATCCCATCGCGGTCAATCGAAAATGTGCATCGACCTTCTCTGGGATTGTAGCAAAGAACAGGCGAACTATTCAAGCAACGACGACAAATAAACCAGTACGGCTATCCATTTTTGTTTTAACCAAGTTGCAGTTCCGCATCGATGCGATCGATTTTCTCCTGGGCGGTTTCCCAGGATTCGTACCAGCGGGCAAGGCGCCGTTTGCAGTCTTCGTACTCCTTGCTCGTCTTCTGCCAGCCTCGTTCATCCGAATAAAGCTTGGGATCGGCCATCAGAGCTTCGAGATCTTCTTTCTGCTGTTCATAGAATTCCACCTTTTTCTCCGCCTCGGTGAGTTGTTTCAACCACGGCCCGACCCGCCGGCTCCGTTCCTGCCGCTGCTGGGCCTCCAGCCGTTTCTGCTCTTTGCGGCTGTCCGGCGATTCGGGTGCTTTGCCGGCTGCAGCATCCCCAGCCTGTTTTACCTCGGCAGTCTGTTCTTTTTCCTGTTCGCGCAGCAGTTCCTGTTTCGCCTGATATTCAGCGACACTGCCCTCATACAGGGTAATATGACCGTCTTTGACCTCGAGAACCTTGTTGACAAAGCCTTCCAGAAAATAGCGATTATGCGAGACGACAACGATGGTGCCGTCGTACTGGGCCATGGCCTCCTGCAGGACGTCCTGCGAACTCATGTCCAGATGGTTGGTCGGCTCATCGAGCAACATACAGTTTGCCGGCCTGGCAATCATTTTCGCCAGCGCCAATCGGCTTTTTTCCCCGCCCGAGAGGACCGAGACTTTTTTGTCGACGTCCTCACCGCGAAAGAGAAAGGCCCCGAGCAAGGAACGGGTTCTGGTGACGGTCATCTCCTCGCCGGAAAGTGCCATGGTGTCGAGCACCGTCAATTGCGGTGAGAGCTCCTGGGCCTGATGCTGGCCAAAATAGGAAAGCCGGACATTCGACCCGAGACGGACCTCTCCCGAGTCAGGGACAATCTGCCCGGCGAGGATTTTCAGCAAGGTCGATTTCCCGGCACCATTGACGCCGACCATTGCCACCTTGTCACCCCGGTGCAAGAGCAGGTCCACGTCACTGAACACCTTGGCGCTATTGTAGCTTTTGCTGACGCTCTCCACCGTCAGCACATCCCGGCCCGACGGCGGGGCCGGTGGAAAAGAAAATTTGATCTGACTTTCTTCTTCAGACAGCTCAATGCGTTCCAGTTTATCCAGCTGCTTCACCCGGCTCTGCACCTGCCTGGCCTTGGTCGCCTTTGCCCGAAACTTGTCGACAAAACGCATGGTCTGTTTAATCTTCGCCTGCTGATTATCGTAGGCACCCTTCTCGATGGCCCGCCGCTCCGCCCTTTCTTTGATGAAGTAACTATAATTGCCTTTATAGATATCGATTCGGCCAAAGCTCAGCTCCCAGGTCGTCTCGGTAACCTTGTCGAGAAAAGTACGGTCATGGGAGATAATGACCATCGAGCCATTGTAATTCTTGAGGAACTGTTCCACCCAGGTCAGCGAGTCAAGATCAAGATGGTTGGTCGGCTCATCGAGCAGTAGCAGTGACGGTGCTTCAAGGAGCATCTTGGCAAGCTTTAAGCGCATCTGCCAGCCACCGGAAAAGGCATTCACCGGTTTCTCCATATCTTCCCGGCGAAAGCCGAGACCGAGGAGGATTTTTTCGATCTTGCCGCCAATGGTATAGATGTCACTGGCATCGAGCTGGTGCTGAATTTCGCCCTGACGCAGCAGAATAGTCTGAAATTCCTCGCTGTGCGGATCCATTTTCCGCATCTGCTCATGCAGTTGTGCCGCTTCGGCCTGCAGGGCCAAGAGAGGGGCAAAGGCCGTCTCCGCTTCTGCATAGAGGGAGCGCTCGGAAAACAATTCCGAAGACTCCTGGGGCAGATAGCCGATGGTAAAATGTTTCGCCCTGGTGACCACCCCGTCGTCGGTCTCGGATATGCCGGCCATGATTTTCAGTAAAGTGGATTTCCCCGCTCCGTTCACACCAATGAGGCCAATGCGATTTCCACCGTGTACCTGGATCGAAACATCGTTAAACAGATGCTTCTCACCAAATCGAATATCCAAATGATTAACAGACAACATAGTGTATACTTCCCCGTGCCATAGTCTTGCTTGGCAAAATTGTAAAACGACCGGAAAAACCGAGTGCTTCCAGTCTCTTGGTGTTCTGTTTCTTCATTCCTGTCACCGCTGACATATCCTTCTCCGAGATATGGATGAACAGTTTCTGCTCCGGACCAAGCGCGGCCAGTCCGGCCCGTATTTTCTTCAGCCAGAGCCTTGACTGCACCAGTTCGCCAAAGGCGGGATGGTAAGGACCGGCAACGACATTTTCTTCGAGCAGCGCTGAAGGCTGCAGACCCATGCGTACCACGCGGATTCCCGCCTCCGTCAACTTCCGGTAACATCGGGCGGTGAGGGCGATAGCCTTTTTCAGGGAAAGCGGTCGATAGCGGCCGGCATGGTACAGTGTTTCAAGGCCGGACCCTTTCACCACCAGGACCGGATAGAGGCGAACGAAAGACGGCTGCAGGGCAATGACCTCATCAATCCCCCGCAGAAACGATGCACTGGTTTCCCCCGGCAAGCCGGGCATGAACTGGAGGCCGACCTGTATTCCTGCAGCTTTAAGCAGCTGAAAAGCATGGCGGGTTTCATCCGCAGTATGGCCGCGCAGCGACTTTTGCAGCACCGCATCACTCAGCGACTGTGCCCCGAGTTCGACCACGCCGACACTATACTCTTTCAATAGCGCACAAACGCCCGCATCGATGCAGTCCGGCCGGGTAGAAAGACGGATGGTATCAACTTTTCCCGCCGCGATATACGGCTGCACCGCCGATAACATTGCCAGCTGCTCGCTCTTTGACAGACAGGTAAACGAGCCGCCGAAAAAGGCGACCTGGACCTGTTTGCGATCTTTTTTCCGCTCCAGCCAGACATCAATGGTCTTGGCAACCGGCGGCCAGGCTTCCTCCCGGTCATAACCGGAAATTTTCTGTTGATTGCAAAACAGACAATCATGCGGACAGCCGCGATGGGGAATAAAAACCGGAATCACCAGCATCACGCAATCAACCGTTTATGTTTATGCTGTCGAGACCAGCCAGTGCGGCGGTGGCCGCCCGCTGCTCCGCTTCCTTTTTCGACCCGGCCTGCCCGGTGCCGAGAACCTGCTCCCGGAAACAAACGGCAATGGTGAACAGCTTCTGGTGCGAAGGCCCCTCTTCGGCATCGACTCGATAACTGGGCGCCTCATTATATTTTTCCTGCAAGACTTCCTGCAGACGGCTTTTGGCGTCAGCGAGCAGCAGCTCTTCCTTTTTCCCCTCAATCTCCGGCAGGAAAAAGCGCTCGATGAAGGTACAGACGGTCTGATAACCGGCATCTTCGAAGATAGCACCGACAACCGCCTCATAGGCACAGGACAGAATCGACGACTTTGTCCGTCCATGCGAAGAGTCTTCTCCCTTGCCAAGTGCCAGATACCTGCCCAGCTCTATGGCTCTTGCCATCTTGGCCAGATGTTGTTCATTGACCAGAGAAGACCGCAGTCTGGTCAGTTCCCCCTCACGCATACTGCGATATCGGTGAAAGAGAATATGGCCGACAACCAGATCGAGAACGGCATCGCCGATAAACTCGAGGTTCTCGTTATCATGTCCACTTTGTGCCTGTTCAAAGGCATAGGAGGAGTGGACAAGGGCCTTCTGCAGCAGGCGGAGATCGGTAAAGCGATAGCCGAGTGTTTTCTCTAATGTACTCAGCTGTTCCTTGTTGATGCGCACCAGCGAATCAATATCCATACCCATGTAAACATTTTCCTTGTTAAAAAATTCTGCTATGGTATAAAGATGTCCTTCAAACGGAAGGCGGCGTAGCCAAGTGGCCAAGGCAGTGGTCTGCAAAACCATTATTCATCGGTTCGACTCCGATCGCCGCCTCCAGCAATTTCAAAGGGATGACAGATTACTTATCTGTCATCCCTTTTCTTATTTCCCCTAGCGTTGCCTTGTGTTGCCGCCTGTAGATACACGATATCCCCTTCGAGGTCAAGCCGGATAGTCAAGCGGCAGCGAGACTTTTCTCTACTTCACCGGGATAGACCAGATCTCCTCGGAATACTGTTTGATGGTGCGATCCGTGGAAAACTTGCCCATTCTCGCAACATTGAGAATGGCGGTTCGCGCCCAGGCATCCACATCTAGAAAGGCGTCATTGACCCGGTTCTGGCACTCGATATACGATTCGAAATCGAGGAGGAGCAGGTAGGGATCGTACTTGTCCATCAGGCTGTCAACAAGAGGCTTGAACAGTTCCTTGTCGCCGTTACTAAAAGAGCCGTCGGCAATGGCATCAATGACATTTTTTATACCTTCATTGCGTTGACAGACTTGCCATGGCGTACGACTGACATTTTTCCGCTCGAATTCGGCTTCTTCGGCGGTCATGCCGAAGATGAAAATATTCTCCTCGCCGACCTCCTCGAGGATCTCAATGTTGGCCCCGTCGAGGGTGCCGATGGTCAGCGCACCGTTGAGAGAAAACTTCATATTCCCGGTACCCGACGCTTCCGTACCGGCGGTAGAGATCTGTTCCGAAAGATCCGCCGCCGGCATGATAATTTCCGCCTGGGAAACATTATAGTTGGGCAGAAAAACCACCTTCAGGCGATCCTTTATCCGGGGATCTTTGTTTACGACATCGCCGATGGAGGTGATCAGCTTGATGATCAACTTCGCCCGCCAGTAGGAAGGCGCAGCTTTTCCGGCAAAAACAGCGACGCGCGGCGCGATATTCTCCGCCTCGCCGTGGATTATCCGCTGGTAGAGGTGAATAAGGTGCAGGGCATTGAGCAGCTGCCGTTTATATTCATGAATCCTCTTCACCTGAATATCGAACATGGACAGCGGATTAACGGTGACGCCGCACTTGTTCTTGATATAGTCGGCCAGGCGAGATTTATTATTTAATTTGATGTCACGCCATTCGGTGAGAAATTTCGGATCATCGACCGAGGGCTCGAGCCTGCGTAACTGGTCGAGATCGGTAATCCAGCCGGCCCCTATCTTCGTCGAGATCAGATGGGCCAAATGAGGATTGATATCGAGCAGCCACCGGCGCGGAGTAATGCCGTTGGTTTTCGAATTAAACCGGCCGGGAAAGAACTCATGGAAGCCAGGAAAAATTCGTTCTTTCAACAACCGCGAATGCAACTCGGCCACGCCGTTGACACTGTGACTGCCGATAATGGCCAGATGGGCCATGCGGACCATTTGCACCGGGCCTTCCTCAATAATCGAGAATTCGCGCAGTTTTCTCTCGTTGCCCGGATATTTCTGCGCCACCTCGTTGAGAAACCTGCGGTTGATCTCAAAAATAATCTCCAGATGACGCGGCAGCACCCGCCCCATCATGTCCACCGACCAGCGCTCGAGCGCCTCCGGCATCAGGGTGTGATTGGTAAAGGCAAAGGTGTTAACGGTGATATCCCAGGCCTCTTCCCAGCCCAGCCCTTCCAAATCAAGGAGCATACGCATCAGTTCCGGGATGGCAATGGAAGGATGGGTATCATTGAGCTGCACGGCAACCAGAGAGGTGAATCTGTCGAAGCCGGGATGCTTCTTCTTATACCGCCGCATGATATCCTGGAAGGTCGCGGCAACAAAAAAATACTGCTGCTTGAGACGCAATTCCTGCCCGGCATAGTTGTGATCCGGCGGATAGAGGACCTTGGAAATGGTCTCGGAACTGACCTTTGATTCGACCGCCTTGATATAGTCCCCTCTGCTGAAATCGGTGAGATCCAGTTCCCGCGAAGAAAAGGCCGACCAGAGTCGCATATTGATGACATGATCGTTTTTATAGCCGGGTACCATAATATCACTGGCCTTGGCCATGACATCCTTGGAATTTATCCATTTGGTGCGATACCGGCCATTTTCATCGAGATAACTGGTGACCTCTCCGAAAAACTGCACCCGAAAAACCGGCAGCTGGCGCTCAAACTCCCAGGGGGTACCGTTCAGCAGCCAGTTATCTGGTCCTTCCACCTGGTAACCGTCAACCAGCTTCTGGAAAAAAAGACCATATTCATAACGAATGCCATAGCCGTAGGCAGGGATTTTCAGCGTAGCGATGGAGTCCATAAAACACGCGGCCAGCCGGCCCAGCCCACCGTTGCCGAGGGCGGCGTCTTCTTCTTGATCGCGTATCTCCTCCATATCAAACCCCAATTCTTCCACAGCCTGTTTGGCATCCTCGAGGATGCCCAGATTCGTCATGCTGTTGCCGAGGGATCTGCCGATAAGAAATTCAAGCGACAGGTAATAGACCCGCTTCTTTTCCTGGGCATAAAAGGTTTTTTGTGTGGAAATCCATTTCTGCACCATCATATCACGCAAGGTGTAGGCCAGGGCCTTGTAGACATCACGTGCCCCCGAACGTTCAGGATCCCGCCCCTGAAAACTCATCAAATGGTGGATGATGTTCTCTTTTATGGCATTGACGGTTGAGGGGAATGCCACGGCCGGCCAGATGTCTTCGCCATGATTGACCTGACTCTCAACTTTTTCCATCACCTTCATCATATGTAATCCTCCAGAGGATAGTGCGCACAGCACGTAACAGACCGACAGCTGCCGGTCGATCTGTAATAAATTTATAGAGTCATTTTCAATAGTCATTTTCCGTTGCGGAGATTTGTGCCGAACACTGGACAAATACCCGGAACGGATATATCTATTGTTCTATTCCGAACACGGAAAAGAAGTCGAAGTGGTTGATACTCACCAAGGAACACGTCCGACGACAGCAGGGGCTTGACCCCGGAGGCTGTCCGACAATATTTTGATGCATTATAAGGCGCATAAGAAAATTGGCCATATCATCGCCTGGTATTTCACTGTTTTTCTCCCAGCAGCTCTTCTTAACGGCACTCTTCCTGCAACTTTCACTGGACCTCGTACTACCAAGTAGTATACAGTGGCAAGCAGCAACAACAGCATGGCGGAAAGAATATGGCGCTGCGGGAACAGATAATGATAATGTTACAATTTTCTCCGGCAATATCAACAGAAACAAACCGAGCTTACAACTGAGGCGAAAACTGAGACTATATGGCACGCAAAAACAGCACAACAGATCCGGATAAAACCCGGCAGAATGACAGCAAAAACCGACCGGGCCAGCTGATCACGTATATTATTATTTTTATCTGCGGCTTTCTCGCCGGCATCGCATTTACCGTCTACAAAGGCGGTTCGCCGGGATCGCCACCAACAGCGATTACCGGGGGACAGCCGGCGGCACAAAACGATGCAACCCTTCAGGCCATCATAAATATGGAGGCTGAGGTCACCGCCAATCCGGAAAACTTCCAGAGCTGGATTCGCCTGGGCCATCTTTACTATGACAGCAATCAACCGGAAAAAGCAATTGCGGCGTATACGAAATCCCTGGAATTTCATTCCGGAGACGCCAACCTGCTCACCGACCTGGGGGTAATGTACCGTCGAACCAAGCAACCGGAAAAAGCCATAGAGCTCTTTAATCAGTCAATTGAAAAAGATCCCGGTCATCAACCGTCCAGGTTCAATAAAGGTATTGTCCTGCTCTATGATCTCGATGATGCGACCGGAGCCATTGCCGCCTGGGAAGAGCTCTTGCGTATCAATCCCCAGGCGAAAACGGCAAATGGCCAATCCATCCGTGATTTTGTCGATCAAGTCAAAGCGGACCTGAGCAAAACCAACTAAGCCCGGAAAACGGGAAACCTGTCGGGATACGAGGAAAAAAAACTTATGAAATTTGAAACTCTCGCTTTGCATGCAGGTCAGCGCATCGACCAGGATACCCTGTCCAGGGCGGTTCCCATTTACCGAACCGCCGCCTATATGTTTAAAAATACCGAACATGCGGCCAATCTCTTTGCCCTGAAAGAATTGGGCAATATCTACACCCGGATCGGTAACCCGACCCAGGACGTACTCGAGCAGCGCATGGCGCAGCTGGAAGGCGGCGCGGCGGCACTGGCCCTGGCCTCCGGAACAGCGGCTATTTTTTACTCCATCATCAATATCTGCGGCCAAGGCGACGAAGTCGTTTCGGCCAATAACCTGTACGGCGGCACCTATGTACAATTCAATACCATCCTGCCGCAGCTCGGCATTACGGTGCGGATGGTCGATCCTGCCGACCCGAATAATTTTACCGCCGCGATAAACGACAAAACAAGGGCAATTTATTGCGAGACCCTCGGCAATCCGTCCCTGAACATGACCGATCTCGAAGCCCTGGCGAAAATCGCCCGGGACCATAATCTGCCGCTCATTGTCGACTCGACCTTTACGCCGCCCTGTATCCTGCGACCGATAGACCATGGCGCCGATATTGTCATCCATTCTTTGACCAAATGGATCGGCGGCCACGGCACCGCCATCGGCGGTATTGTCATCGATGCCGGTACCTTCAACTGGCGGGACCCCAAATTTACGCTTTTTAACGAGCCCGACGCCTCCTACCACGACCTGCGTTATGCCCATGATCTTGGCGATCTCAACCCGGTTGCCTTTGCCTTGCGTATGCGCCTGGTCCCTCTGCGAAACCTTGGCGCCAGCATCAGCCCGGACAGTTGCTGGTCTTTCCTGCAGGGCATCGAGACGCTCAGTCTGAGGATGGAACGCCACTGCGAAAATGGTCGGCAGATAGCCGAGTACCTCAATGAGCACCCGGATGTCGACTGGGTGCACTACCCTGGACTCCCTGGCTCGCCCGGCAGCGACCTGGCGAAGAAATATCTGCGCAACGGCTTTGGCGGCATGGTCGGTTTCAGCATCAAGGGCGGCCTGCAGGCGGGCAGAAAATTTATCGACAGCCTGCAGCTCATCTCCCACCTGGCCAACGTCGGGGATGCCAAATCGCTGGCCATCCATCCGGCATCAACCACCCATTCACAGTTATCGCCGCAGCAGCTGCAAGAGTGCCATATCGGCGAGGGGCAGATTCGGCTCTCCGTCGGCATCGAGCATATCGATGATATTCAAGCGGACATAGCCCAGGCGCTGGCCTGTGCAACAGTTTAGGAGGCTGGCCGAGAATGCCCTTTCCCCCCAGCTTCGTTGAGACGACAACCAGCCGGGATACTTGTGTCGGGATCGTTGAAAAGAAGTATTTCACCTTTGCCGATGCACCCGACAAACTCCTTCTCGAGAGCGGGGCCAGGCTCGGACCGATAACCATCGCCTTCGAGACCTACGGCAGACTCAACGAGCAGAAAGACAACTGCATCCTGCTGACCCATGCTTTTTCCGGTGACGCCCACGCCGCAGGCTATTATGCAAGCGACAGCGCGGACGACAAGCCGGGATGGTGGGATTTTCTCGTCGGTCCCGGCAAGGGCATTGACACCGACCGATATTTCGTCGTTTGCTCGAACATCCTCGGCAGCTGCATGGGCTCAACCGGGCCGAGTTCCATCAACCCGGAAACCTTGCAACCCTATGGCCTCGATTTTCCGATGATGACCATCGGCGATATGGTGGTCGCCCAGAAGGCCCTGATCGATCATCTCGGCATTTCTCGCCTGCTCGCCGTTATCGGCGGATCAGTCGGCGGCATGCAGGTGCTTGAATGGTGCGTCCGTTTTCCGGAAATGATCCGGGCAGCAGTGCCTATTGCCACCACCATGCGGCATTCGGCCCTGGCCATTGCTTTTAACGAAATAGCCAGGCAGTCGATCATGGCCGATCCCAACTGGAAAAAGGGCAATTACTACGGCGGTCCCAAACCCGACATGGGCCTGGCAGTGGCCCGCATGGTCGGCCATGTCACCTACCTCTCGGACCAGGCCATGCGCCGAAAATTCGGCAGAAGACTGCAGGACAAGGCCAATTTTTCCTTTGGTTTCGACGGTGACTTTCAGGTGGAGAGCTATCTGCATCATCAGGGCAGCAAATTCGTCACCCGATTTGATGCCAACTCCGTGCTCTATATCACCAAGGCTTCGGATTATTTCGATGTGGTCGAGCAGATCCGCACGCCCGGGCTTATAAAAGGGACCATGGAGAAGACCGAGGCGAACAAAATTAAATACCTGATTGTCTCCTATAGTTCCGACTGGCTCTACCCGACCTATCAGGCGAAAGAGCTGGTACAGAGCCTCAAACGCTGCGGACAAAACGTCAGTTTTTGTGAAATTGAAGCGGACTGCGGCCATGATGCTTTTCTTATCCCGGACCAACGGTTCACCAGACTGATTGGGGGATTTCTCGATGGTATCTCCTGAATCGCAGAATATCCGTTTTGACCTGCGCATCATTGCCTCGATGATCGAGCCCGGCAGCCGGGTACTTGATCTCGGCTGCGGCAGCGGGGATCTGCTGGCCTGGCTGGCCGCAACGAAAAATGTTGTCGGCACCGGCATCGAACGGGACAAGCAAAAGGCGGCGCACTGCATCAGTCGCGGCCTCAGTGTCCTGCAGGGCGACCTTAACGAAGAGGTCGAAGACTATCCCGACGGCAGTTTCGACTATGTCATCCTCAGCCAGACGCTGCAACAGGTATTCGAACCGGCACGGCTGCTCTGCTCCCTGGCCAGAATCGGCAGAAAAGTGATTGTCAGCTTCCCAAATTTCAGTCACTATACTATTCGTCTGCAGCTTTTATACAATGGTGTCGCACCGAAAAACGATCAGCTGCCCTACTCGTGGTACGACTCGCCGAATATTCGGGTGATCACTTTAAAGGATTTCAGGAAATTTTCCCGCGATGTTGGTTATAATATTTTGAAAGAGATCACCATCCGTACCAACCCGGCCAACAGTGAAGGCTCTGTCATTCGTTATTTTAGCGATCTCCGGGCGACGTATGGCATTTACATCATAGAAAAAATCAAGAAATGAACCTCAACCAATATAAAGAGCCATGTCCGAGAAAATTTGTTCGCTGAGTAATGCAGCATCGATCCCCGAATTGTGCGACCACATCCAGGTCACCACCTGCAGTCAGCATGAGAAGGTACCCCGAGTCGTCACGGAGCTGCTGTCTTCGTGGAGCACCAAAGAGTGCTATGAACATATCAGCCCGGTGTCCATTCCCTCCCAGGAAAAAATCATCGAAATTGTCGAGCAGGCGCGACGCATCCTCTTTCCCGGTTACTTCTCCCATACCAAACTGCATGCCTCGAACCTGGAATACTATATCGGCAAAAAGACCACCGACCTCTACGACAAGGTAGCCGAGCAGATCGTCATGGCCATCCGCCATGACTGCCGAAGAAATGATCGGCTCTGTACCAATTGCGAGGAGCAGAGTCATAAAACAGCTTTGGCCTTTATTGAATCCCTGCCGAGAGTTGCGGCAATGCTGGCAACCGATATCCGCGCAGCCCTGCGTGGAGACCCGGCTACCAAAAGCCCGGACGAGGTCATCTTCTGTTATCCGGGACTTCGAGCGACATTTATTTTTCGCCTGGCCCACGAATTGTACCTGCTCAATGTTCCGATCATTCCCCGCATCATGGCGGAGTATGCCCACAGCCTGACCGGCATTGACATCCATCCCGGTGCAACCATCGGCTCAAACTTTTTTATCGACCATGGTACCGGGGTGGTCATTGGCGAGACGACCATAATCGGCGATAACGTACGTATTTATCAGGGAGTTACCCTTGGCGCCCTGTCCCTGCCCCGCAATGCCGGGGAAGAAATGCGCAATAAAAAGCGCCATCCGACCATAGAAGACAACGTTATTATCTACGCCAACACCACCATTCTCGGCGGGGGGACGATTATCGGTGAAGGCTCAATTATCGGCGGTAATATCTGGCTCACGGAAAGTGTGGCCACCGGCACCAAGGTGCTGCTTAAAAGACCGGAGCTTATCTATTCCAACTCGCATTAAGAGGTTATCATAATGGCCCAGACTATACTTGAAAGCATCGGCAACACTCCCCTGCTGACCCTTGGCAATTTTTCGGCCGGCTCTGGCGCCGTGCTCCTTGGCAAACAGGAATCGCGCAATCCCATGGGCAGCGTAAAATGCCGCATCGCCGTGTCAATGATCGAGGCTGCGGAAAAAGACGGTCTTATCAATAAGGATACCACCATCATTGAACCAACCAGCGGCAATACCGGCCTCGGCCTGGCCTTTGTCTGCGCCCACAAAAAGCTGCGCCTGCTCCTCACCATGCCAGAGAGCATGTCCATTGAGCGCCGAAAACTCCTCATTCACATGGGGGCGGAGCTGGTTCTGACTCCAGCTGCCGCAGGGATGAAAGGAACGATTGCCAAATCACAAGAGATCCATGCGACAACACCGAACAGCTTTATTCCCGACCAGTTTAGCAATCCCGCCAATCCGGCTATCCACCGAACAACAACTGCCCAGGAAATCTGGACCGACACCGGGGGGAAGATAGATATTTTTGTTGCGGGAGTTGGCACGGGCGGCACCATAACCGGCGTTTCAGAAGTCCTCAAACAGAGAAATCCGGCCATGCAGACCATCGCCGTGGAACCACAGGACAGCCCGGTCCTCTCCGGCGGCAAGCCGGGACCTCATAAAATCCAGGGTATTGGCGCGGGTTTTGTTCCTGCTGTTTTAAACAGGGACATTATCGACGAGATCATCACCGTCAGCAACGACGATGCCTTTGCAACGGCAAGAGAATTAGCTACCAGCGAAGGAATTCTCTGCGGAATATCGTGCGGTGCCGCCGCGCATGCCGCTCTTTTAGTCGCCAGGCGTCCTGAAAATAAGGGCAAAACTATTGTGGTTGTCCTGCCCGACACCGGTGAGCGATATTTGAGTACTCCCTTGCTGCTCTAACTCAAGACTTTATACACTGGGTCCATGCGTCGCATGGGACCCAGAAAACCAGAAACCAATACCTGAATCTTGAGGACAGCTCCTATCGAAACTCGACATCTTAAAATATTCGTCACCGTTTATAAAACACGGAGTTTTACCAAGGCCGCGGAAGAACTTTATACCAGCCAGCCAACGGTGAGTGAGCATATGCAGAATCTGGAGGCCCGGCTCAACTGCAAGCTGTTTGACCGCCTAGGCAGATCGATTCTACCGACGACGGAGGCAGAAATTCTCTACCCAAGGGCAATGGCTATTTTAGAGGATCTGCAAAAGCTTGAAGAGGAAATTTCCGCTGCCCGGGAGAGTATTTCCGGGCAGCTGATTATCGGCGCCAGCACCATTCCCGGGGCCTATATCCTGCCGGTACTCGCCGCGTCTTTCAAAGAAGAATTCCCGGAAATTTCTTTTGAAATACGCATCAACGATTCAACGAAGATCATCGAGGCCGTCGCCGGCAACGAATTGCTGCTCGGCGTAGTGGGGGCTAAAATCGCCAGGGCCAAACTGCACTACCAGCCGTTTGCCGAAGATGAACTGATCCTCGCCGTGGCAAGCAGCAATCCCATGGCCGGCGAAATTACCATGGAAGAGCTTGGCCGGCTCCCCTTCATCGTCCGGGAACGCGGCTCAGGAACGAGAAAAAGTACCGAATCCCTCCTGGCCCAACAGAACAAGACCCTCAACCAATTAAATATCTGTGCAACCCTTGGCTCGAGTGTAGCGGTGAAAGAAGCAATAAAAGCCAACCTCGGGGTTTCGGTGATCTCCCGCTACGCCATTCAGGACGAACTAGTCAGTGGAAAAATCAGGGAAATTCATATGCCGGGTTTGACGATGAAAAGAAATTTCTATGTCGTTACTCCGGCAAGAAGAACATTGCCTAATCATTATCAGGAGCTTTTGAAACGACTTGTGGCTCGTCCCGCCCAACAGAAAAGGAATGGATCTCCGGCTCATCGTTGACATAAAAGAAATACTCTCAACATTGTCTCTCCCAACAGTTACATCTTGATGGCATCATAAAAACTCTTCATCTGCTTCGTCAGCCATGGTACCGATTTTACTCACGCCTTGGATTGATACCGTTTTTTTCATTTCGGCATAAAGGACTTCAGCGGTAATGGATTGCTCCATGGTGTTTCTCCTTGGTCGGCATCCTGCCTCAGACCGCAACTCTATGCTGTATTCCTGGAGCATCATCCACCAGGGCAACGGGCAGGTAGGGCAGGTTCGTGTTGGTGCGTAATTCACGCAGAATCATTGCAGTAGCATCTCCGGCACCGCTCAGAAGAAGTCTTTTTCTCATGGAGTGAAACGGTATAAAGGCAAACCGTTTGGGCCCATTTGATCCTGCATTAAAATATCGAATGACGACTCGGTGTCCGCTACCAAAAAGAAAGGTAAAAATAGCATCAAGGCTGAAAATGGAACGTGATAAGCCCTCGAAGCGATTTATATATAAAAAAGCGACGACAATCAAAAAACTCGAGATCAGGGTGGCCTTGATGATATTCGCGAGATCGCTGGTACTCGTATAGCGCCACATGCCCCGATACAGGCCATACATATAACATACTGGTAATTTAACAAAAAAAACGAGCGGTACGGTTAGTATGTATTGTTCGATCTGATTAGCGGCGCGGAGGCTCCCTTCGAAACGAAGGAAATAGGCACAGTACAGGACCAGCATAAATAAAACGCTGTCCGTCACCAGAATCAGCCAGAATGTTGGGTTTTGACCGAGGTTTCTTGCGACAGTGAGATGTTGTAAGATTTGTGTTCACAACATAGAACTTCCAAAGGGTGTAACGAATATTTCATTGCAGAATCTTTAACGTCAAGCGGGGATGACGAGACAACTAAGACCGGCAGACCCGATACACTTCTTCGATAGTTGTAATACCCTGCAGAACTTTCATTGCCCCGTCTTGCTGCAGGGAGATCATACCGTTTGCAATGGCCTGTCTTTTTATCTCGTTGGAATCGGATGTCTTCAAGACCAGGGCTTTCATATCCTGGGTCATCAGGAGCAGTTCAAAAATTCCACAGCGCCCTTTATATCCTGTGTGATAACATTTTGCACAGCCTTTTCCGCGATATGCCTTATGGTCAGGAATTTCAGCCTCTGCGACACCAATTCTCTGTAACATTTCCGGCGTGGGAGTGTACGCTTCCTTGCATTGGGGGCAAATGATACGCACCAGCCGCTGGGCCAGAATAGCATTTACCGAGGAAGCGATAAGAAACTGTTCTATGCCCATATCCCGCAGCCGGGTAATCGCCCCGGCAGAGTCGTTGGTGTGCAGCGTCGAGAAAACCAGATGACCGGTCAATGCCGACTGGATGGCAATCTGCGCCGTCTCGGTATCACGTATCTCCCCGACGAGGATGACATCCGGGTCTTGCCGAACGATAGACCTGAGGCCGGAGGCAAAGGTGAGATCGATCTTGGGATTGACCTGCACCTGGCCAATACCATTGATGCGGTATTCGATTGGATCCTCAATGGTGATGATGTTGATATCCGAATTGTTGATGGAGGTCAGAGCGGCATACAGAGTGGTGGTTTTACCGGATCCGGTGGGACCGGTGACCAGGACAATGCCATTTGGCGCCTTGATCTGTTGTTCAAAGGGGACGAACCTGTCATCGGGCATGCCGAGATCGGTCAGAGAAATCATCACCGTCGATTTACGCAGGAGCCTTAGGACGACCCGTTCGCCAAAGGCGGTCGGCAGGGTGGAGACACGTACGTCAATCTCTTTATTGGCGATTTTCAGTTCGATTCTACCGTCCTGCGGCAATCTTTTCTCGGCGATATTCAGTTTGGCCATGATTTTCACCCTGGAAATCAGCGCCGACTGCACATGTTTCGGGGGACTGAGCATATCGTGCAGGATACCGTCGAGCCGCTGCCGTATCTTCAAGCTGTTCTGGTAGGGCTCGATATGGATATCCGAGGCATTATCACGCACCGCCTGGGAAAACATCAAATTGACCAGGCGAATCACCGGAGAATCGCTGGTATCATCGAGCAGATCGCCAATCTCCTCGATCTCGGAAAACAACCTTTCCGGATCTTCATCATCAATATCCTGCATCACCTCGTCCGCCGAGGTCTGGGTCATGTCATAGGCAAAATTGATGGCATTGAGAATAGTATGGGATGGCGCCAGCACGTTTGTCGAGGTGTCGTTGCCGAGAATTTTCCGCAAGTCATCAAGGGCCTGAAATCCATTAGGATTATTCGTCGCAAAAAATGATTCCTCGGCGGTGACGATCGGGACGATTTTGTGTAGTTTCAGAAAACTGATGGGCACCCGGTCGGTAAAATCGGTTCGGAAATCGGCGGGTAAAGACTTGCGGACCTCCATATCGAACATCATGCCAAGGACCTGCAGGACGGTAAATTCGTCGAGTTCACCGTTTTTGACGAGGATTTCTCCAATAAGGTCGCCCCCCTCTTTTTGCGCTTGGAGGGCGTCTTCAAGAGCCTTTGAGGCCAGACCAAATTCCTCGATTAATATTTCGCCAAATTTCTTCATGCCTGTGTCGCTTACTAATTCTTATTGCTTATTATTTTTTGATGTCGTCGTAAAAACTCTTCATCTGCTTCGTTGTTGCAATTTTTATATCATTACAGGTACTCTAGTACACTGAAATAATATAAAAATCTTACGCCTCGCATACGAAGTTTTTTACTTAGCCATCGTGTAATCGGACTTTTTACGAGTTTATTATTTTTTGGTCGTTTTAAGAATTCTCTCGATATTTTCCTGGGCCAGGGTCTTCAGCGGCACGCCCGCTTTCTGCGAATCCCCGGAACTTTCGGCAACCGCCTCGGAAGGACCGGCAGCCACGGCCTGATACATGGCTACAGCCTGTTTCGGCTTCCCCTCTTGCTCATAAATGACGCCCATGTTCATCAAGGCATACGGATTTACCGGATCAATGACCAGGGCTTCACGGAAGTATTCCTTGGCTGCCTCGACTTCTTCAGCCTGCAGCTTTTCATACCCTGTTCGGGTAAGGGTCATCGCATGTTCAAGGTTTTCTTCCTTGTGCAGCTCCTGCCGTACTGCCGGTAAGACCACCCGCATCTCGTCTTCTTTTTTCAAAGTAACGGCCGCAATTTCCGCAGGATTACGCACAATACGCGGCGTAATAAAAATAAACATATTCGTTTTTCGACTGGTGGTCGTGTGCGTTTTAAACAGCCAGCCAAGAACCGGAATGTCGCCAAGAAGAGGTACTTTCCATTCATCGTCTGTTGCATCATGACCAATTATTCCGCCGATGACAATGGTGTCTTTATCGTTGAGAATAACCGTTGTTGTTGCCGTCCTTTTGAAGGTGGTCGGCGTTTCCAGGGAGTTTTTCAGGCGCACCACTTCCGTTTCAATTTCAAGCCGCAGGGCATCAGCTCTGTTAATGTGCGGAGTAATGGACAGCTTCGTTGCCACATCCCTATATTCATACTGGGTATAATCCTGCTCGGTGACAGAGGTATTGCGACTGGTAATAAAGGGGACGTTTTCTCCAACAGAAATCTCCGCCTTGGTGTTATCCATGGTGAGAATCTGCGGAGTAGAGATAACATTAACATCGGAGTCCGATTTATAAGCTCTTACCACCGCACCAAGATTGGCAAAAGTCACATCACCGATTCTGACTCCCTGTTTGAGTACACCAAAGGAAAAACCTGACGCTAAGCTGGGATCAACAGCATCAATTCCATCAAGAAGATTAAATCCGCTCTGTCCGCTAAAGCCCCCAGCCACCTGCCCGTCACCACCTGAAAATGTTCCACCGCCAGCCCATTCAACTCCGACATCAAATGTTTTATCGGCATCCACTTCCATGATAAGGGCTTCGATATAGACCATCCTTCTGGGAATATCCAGTTGTTTAATGACGTCCTCCAACACAGCATATTCATCCTTGGTGGCCCGAATAATAAGCGCATTCGTTTCCTCATCGGCCATGATCCTGACCTCTTTGGAAATTGCCGCCACCTTCCCTGTCGCGGCGCCATCCTGTGCCTGTGTCCCCGGCAGGTCATTGAGTACTTTCGCCAGTTCCATTGCGGTTGCATTCTGTAAATAATAGACGCGGATATTGCCTTCGGCTCGCTGTACCTCCGTATCAAGCACCTTGATGAGGCTTTTCACCCGGCCGATATCGTTGCCGTTGGCGAGAACAATCAGTGCATTGACCCGGTCATAGGGCACTACCTTGATAAAATCTTCGGATACTTTTGCGGCTCCCGCCCTTTGTACCGCGGGTGTTTTCTGATAGACGGTGGTCAAAATCTTGGCAATAGCATCTGCTGAGGCATTGACCAGGGGAATAAATGCCACTTCGTACTCTTTTGACTCGACATCAAGTACGTTGATGATACCCAGCAGTTTTTGAATATTGGATCTGGTCTCGGTGATGATCAACATACCCGACGGCGCATGGGAGATCAGCACTGAGGTCTGTGAAACCAGGGGAGCCAGCACCTTTTTGATGTCATCCGGGGAGCTGTATTGCAAGGGTACGAGTTGCGTTACCACCTTATCTTCGGCAATACCCTCCGACGACATCTGCAGCATCTCGACGTTTTGCGAGCGAGCACGGGCTGAAGGCAATATTTTTATAACCGAGCCGGCCTCAACGGTGGTATAGCCATGCACCTCAAGTACCGATTCAAAAACTTTGTAGGCTTCTTCTTCGGAAATTTTCGTGGGAGAAAGAATCGTCACATTGCCCTGGACGGCTTTATCCACAACAAAGTTTTTGCCGGTGAGTTCACTGATGTATTTTATAAACAATTGAATGTCGACATTGTCGAAGTCAATGGTAATAAATCGCTGACTTCCGCCGTCTGTCCCTGAACTAGACGGGGGCGACTCTGCCGCCTCGAGACCGCAATTAAGCACCAGGCACATACAGAGAATAACCCCGCCAATGAGCGAACGTTTCAATGAGTTCATATAAGATTCACCTTCATTTATTTGCCATGTTTGTTATCTTTCTTGCTCATTCCGTCTTCAAAGTTCGAGACGGCCGAATAGTCCGTGGTCTATTGATAACTCTCCTGGGCGTTCCACCAGGAGACACTGCCGGTCGGTACAACGGCGCATTCCGGACTGCTCCGGGAGCTGCACCGGTTCTTACGGCGGGGGGCGTATACGCCGGTCGAACGTTTGCGGCTTCACTCATATCAAGCATCTCATCCTTGCCATTATAAGAAAGAATGACCTTGCCGCGAAGGATTTCTTTGACCGTGGCCCCCTGGATGACATCACCCTGTTCATACAATTCTTGTTTTTTGGCGGCCTTATCCAGAATAATGGCCCGATCGACACCATCTCCGCCGGCCACTGTGCCCATCAAAACGATATTCAAACTTGTCAACTCGATATCCTCGGTGGCATCCGGGGTGGCAGTCGGAGTAGCTTCACCTTCTCCGGGAGGCGGTCCAAACAGATTTCTTTGCAGTATAACCCGATAGTCAAGTTTATTTTGTCGGCTTCCCGGCTCCGTTGATTCTTCTCCCCCTGGAATAACAACAGGTACCATCGTCTCCTCGGCCGGAGGTCGTAAAACAAAATATTCAAGTGCTTGATAGCCTCCTTCAACAATACCAACGCACAATAAGGTAATAAGAAGAAAAGGAAATATGTCAGTAATGCGAGCTGCCATAAGATGTCACGTACTAAATCTAAATAATGGTCTTTGCACGGTACCGCCCACTTTAAAGGGCAGGTCCGTCACCTTGTATCGTTGTAATAAACGCTGCACAAACTGCTGTTCCCGGGGATGGTTGCTCAAAAAAACATCATCAGGGGCCAAATGACCCGTAAGAAGGATGTCGCTCTGCAAAAAAGGAGCGGCCAGACGCATCTCCCCGGCAAAGTCAGCAGAAATATCCTTGCCAAGAAGTTCTCCATCGACAAACCGCACGACGCCATTTTCCCGCTTCAGGCCCACCGTCAGCGTGTCAAACTCAATGGCCGAAAGAGCCAGTATCGGCTGCAGGAGACCGATACTGCCGTTGACAACCTCGATTTCTCCCGCACCGGCGCCGTCGTCACCGGGGTGGTTGCTTGCTCCCCGGTAATCGCCTGTAAATGCGAGAATACCCGAAATTTCCCTGTCGACAAGACCTATACTTTCGGTAAGTTTTCCCACTTCAAGGCCTTTGAGACGAATATCCCTCAGGGTAAATTGTTGTGCTGCAGAGTCCACATCGAGGCCCGCGGTAAACAGACCGGAGTACATCTCGCCATGCAGCGTAAAGGCTCTCCAGAATTGCATGGGTTCGGGCGTAATCGATAAGCGCTCGACAACCATGTCGGTATCCTGTCCGTCGATGGTCCGCATGACGTGTATATTGGCAAAGGCGGCGGACGACGGAAAACGATAGGCTATATCTTCAATAGCGCAGGCACTGCCGGGCAGTAATCGCTCAACGCGCTGCTCAAAATACGCTTTAAATTTTTCTGCCGGAAAGCGCACGTACAACAACAGGGCCGTCAGCAGAACGGCATAAACCACATACAGCAAAGATCGTAATGAGAAGACAGAGTGTACCATTTTTACTCCTTTTTCTCAAAGGTGACAATCTGCAGGATAGAGTCAAAATAGCCCTGTTTGTCGCCGCTTTCCTGGATGGAAAATCTGCGTATGAAGACAATATTTTCATCCGATTCCACCAGACGAAGAAAACCGATGAGATCGGCGAGGGTAATCTGCTGCAGTTTCATCTCGACCATAGCTTCATTGAGTTCCTCCCCGGTGACTGTCGACGGTTTCATGTACATGATCTGCTTTTTCACCATCGCTTCGGTGGCCTTCCGGTCTAAAAAAGTAAACAGGGTGAAACCGGCCGGCCGTTGGTCTATCCTCGCCTGTATGGTCCCCTCCTCACTTTTCAAGGTATAATATTCCTGTTGAAGCAGCTTGATTTCAATTAATTCCTGCTTTTTTCTGGCAATCGATTTCTCCAGATTATTTCGCGCATCAAGGACCGGAATAATCACCAGCTGCAACAGCAAAAAGCACACAACAAAACCTATGCCGCCAAAGAGAACCCATCGTTCACGGCTATTTAGTTTTTCTATGCCTGATTTCCGCCAAATACCTGCCAGGCTGTTCGTATTAAACCATGAAACCATAATTATTTCCCGGCGAGTTCCAGTTTAAGTTCGAAGTTCACCTCATCCCCTTGAATCGACTGATTTGCCGAGCTGATAACCACCTCGGAAAAATAGGGCGACTGGGCAAGATCTTTCTGTACATTATCAACCGTATTAAAATCTCCGGTGACGGCTTTCAATCTAATTGTATTCATATCGGCCACCAGGCGAACAACTTTCACCGCATACTTTGCCGGAATGCGCGCCGAGAGCTCGGCCAGGAGCTCAACGACAGTGTTTCCGGCACCACCGGCGCCACCGGGCCGATATGTTGCCTTGATCTCGTTATTTACAACCCGAAGCTGTTGGACAGGGTTAACTATGCGTGTTACTTCGGGAAGGGTCTCTTGGAATACGTCTATGATCTGCTGCCGTAATCTTTCCTGCTCCGTGCTTAACACTGCATAGGTATAGGCAGCATACCCTATGACAGAGGCGACGAGAATAGACAGCGGCAGGGCAATTTTCAGAAGCAAGGCTCGATATTCCTGCACGGATTTCTTTTTTCTAAAATCGTCTTTGCGAAAATTGAACCCACCGCCTTTTTTGCCATGTTTAAAAACGTGGGCAAGCATTCTGTCCATCAACTCGGGCTGATACAAATGTTGCACTTCCGGCTCGATCTTCGTCAGAGGCTGGGCACTCGGTCGAAAAACATCTATGGCAATACCGTCCAGGGCCGGTGATAAAACGGCCGAAGCACTGTGCATCAATGACTCGGAGCCGGTCAGATAAACTTTGAAATCGGTAGTTCTCGTATCCAGCAGCTGCGAGGCATGCACCGTCTGTTTGACATTTTGGACAAAGACACCGTCGAGCACGGTCCGACCACCAACTTCCGGAAGAGTGCCCAGAGAACGGACAAGGGCGATGCGGCTGTTGCGGATAATAAACAAACTGGCCCAGCGAGTACCGATATCAATGAGAAGAAAATTTTCCGCCAGCCCTTCGGCAATGACCAACGCGCTCGCAAGGCCGCTAATACCGATGCTCCGTGGGTCAATTCCCGCCGCATACAGTAAAGACAGATATGTTGCCAGTTCTTCGCGACCAATCATCGCGGCAATAATATCCGTTTTTTCCTTGCCGGTTTTTGTCACAATGAAATCAATAAGCAGGCTGTTGATATCAACCAGAGAATGATCCACCAACTCGAAAGGCAGTGCCTGGGCAATTTTTTTTCGATCGGAAAACGGCAAAGAGACATTTCTAAATGAAAAGAACTCGGCACCAAAGGTAACCAGACATGGCCCACCGGAAAATCCGCTCTGCTTTTTCACGTCTTCGATTGCATCCTCAAAAGACCGGCTAGTTGTATCAGTAGTGCCGCAGCCCGTTACCCTGGTAATTTTTGAGCTGCCGTCCACCACCACCGCAGCGACGGTATCTTTATGGATATCCAGGCAAAACAAGGTCTCCGCCATATATTACTCCGTTTTTTTCCCGAGCACATTGACTTCGCCGCCGCTCGATCGTTCAGCAATGGCCACCACACGGCGTGACAGGGTATCAAACGTCCCCGTGCCGATTATCTGAAAATACCTGCTCGTGCTGGTCAACAATTTTTCATTTATCACTATATCTCCAGGCCATCCGTCAACCCCTTTGTACCAGGCCTCGTCGGCAAGGCTTTCTTCATTTTCCTTTGCTCTTCTGTGTTCATCAAGCTTTTCCAGGAGATCATCATTAATAAGCGTGTCCATACTTTTTATCAGCGGAAGCGGTGCGGTGCTGAGATTTATTTTGCCGTCATCGCCGTGCACTGTCAGGTAATCAGCTAATCCTTTTTTTTCTTCCGCCCCAAAAAGTAGTTCGGGACTTATACCTTTTATTAAGAGCAACTCTTCGATATACCGCACAGGTCCATTTCTGCAGCTATATGATTTCTCAAGCGACTGGTAGTAACTGCTCTCTGCGCCGAGATCGGACTCCTGGTCATCTGCATCGATCCAATCGACCAGGGCATCGATGATGCTCCGGGCCTGGGTCTCATCTTCTATGGCAAAGTCACCGGACAACAGCAAGCGAAGCACTATCTCTCGCATCGCATTTTCATTGTTGTCACCACCGGCCCCGGGAATCTCTGGATTTTGAGGGACCAAACTGTTTATCTGTAACCGTCCCGACAGGTCGATAACTTGCAACCGCAGGGAACCGGATGGAAACAATCCGGTAAAATCCTCCTCGGCCATTGTTGCCCAACCGTCAAAGAACGAATCGTATCCGTTCTCTTCGCCATCATCTTCGAGCAGGGCCAAGGCAATATTTATTCCCGAATCAGCAATTACCCCGAGCTGATTGTCCACCCGGTAATTATGCGAGACAAGAAATTGTTGCCAGGTGGTCTTGTGATACTGTAGCGTCACCGCCACAAGCAAACTCACCGTCATGACGGTAATCAGCAGGGCCATGCCTTGTTCATTATGCAGAAGAGTCTTTTTCATGGCAGGGCGACAGCGGTTTGAAAAAGAGTACTGCGCACACTCTCCACCGACTCGGCAAATCTGATTTCGACCAGGACCAGGGCAGGGAATGGCGACTCTTCCGGGGCAGCACCCTCACCGGCGGCAGCGCCCTCTTCGACCTGCCACTCGTCAGTTTCATTGCCATCCTGATCAAGATAGGTAAATTGAAATGCCTGCAGACCTCGACAGACAAGATGTCGACCAGCCTCTGCATCGTCCGGCTCAACGCCCGGCAAAAGGATATTCTGCCGCCGGTACAAATTGAGCAGACCGTTTTCCGCATCAGGTTCTACCTCATAGCTAATCAGCACGTGTCCGGCATGGATATCGGCTTTTCGTAAAACAAGATGCGCCGATGAGACAAATGAGAGACTGTCACCACGGTTTCCGGAATAATTACTCGTTTCTCCGCGGAAGACAGTGCCGGGCGTTGTGACCAGAGAGCCAAGATCCTCTGATAGTATCTCAAAAACGACTCGGGCGCTATCGGCAAAACGCAGCTGCGACTCCGAACCATGAATTATATGAAACGTCGCACGATAGGAACCGTATACCGCCGAAACAACTATGCCAAAAATAAACATGGCAATGAGCAGCTCAATAAGGGTGAAGCCGCTTGCACGTCTGATCAAGGCAGTCTCCTGCCCCTTATTCCTGTCGGCGACCATAATACGTCAACGTATAATTGAAGCTGGTCTCGCTCCACAACACAGTCACCTCGATCTTTTCCAGTGGTTTTGCCAGGTTCGTCAAGGCCTCAGGACTGTCAAAAAATGCAGTTTCCGTTGCAATCTTCCAGCTGTATCCCGGAAACTCCTCACCGAAATCGCCATCATCATTGGCCATGAAAGTATTGCTGCCTTTCAGCTCCGCCAGTTTTCCGGCAGCCAGCATCGGGGCAACAATATTAAAGTGTGCTTCTGTTGCGTGCGAAAGACTCCTCGATTGAGAGCCAAACAGAGCGACAAGGGCAATAGCCATGATCGAGACGGCAATCATCACCTCCAAAAGAGTAAAGGCCCGCTTATCATTAAGCAATAAACAACCGCTGTATCTCAACTGGACCATGGGTAATTCGTTTTTTTTAAAAAGAAGAATTTTTACGACGCCATTAAAAAGGTGTGTTCTCATCGGCCACAATAGCCGGGCCGAGAAACGGATAAAATTGAACATTGAGATGATTACCGTCTTCATCTTCCATCCGAAGAAGGGTATCGATCATGTAGCCTTTTTTGCTCACCCAGACAACTATCTGGTCCTGTGACGAACCCTTGTCATTTTCCAGAAATATTCCTGTAATCCTTACTGATTGAGGAAACACCAGCTCGCCTATTTTTTCTGTACCAGTTTCCTCACCGCCATTTCCGTTATTCTCCGGCTCATACCAGATACGATTTTCCAGCCGGTTGATATGCAGCAGATACGGTTGTTGAGAACGAACAGCCAGTTCCCTGACCCCCGTCACCAGTCCAATGAGTTTTCTGGTCGTGGTCTTCAGGGGATCAGTGAAAAAAGTATTACGTAGTGTCGGAATAGTAAGTGAGAGCATGATGCCTATCAGCGTCGTCACCACTATCAGTTCAATAAGGGTAAAACCGCTCTCCCCGTCATCTCGTTTCCGATCGTTCCGAAACGTCATTCTCCGACAAGCTCCTAGTCGACTTCCCAGTTATTAATATCCTTCCCGTCCCCCTCCCCGCCAGCCTCGTCGTCAGCGGCGTAGGAACTGAGATCAAAATCCCCATGCAATCCAGGACTGAGGTAGACAAATTCATTGCCCCAGGGATCGAGCGGTATCTTGCCTTTTTCCAGATAGCCCCCTTCACGCCATTTCGGTGGCAGCTTGCCTATAGCCGGAGGTTCGACCAGAGCCTGAAGCCCCTGCTCGGTTGACGGATACATGCCGTTATCAAGTTTATACATCTTTAGCGCGGTATCTATTCCCTGAATCTGCAGGGTGGCTTTGGTCCGCTTCGCTTCTTCCGGATGCCCCATGATTTTCGGGCCTATATAGCCGGCAAGAATACCGATTATAACCAGGACAACGAGAAGCTCAATGAGGGTGAAACCTGTTTCATTGTTATTTTTACGACATTGGGACAACGGTTTACGTTCAATCTTCATACGGTGGTAACCTGTTTATTCTAAATAATTAATAACTTTTCCGCCAAGCAAACCTGCGAGGTCGACAGGGAGGAGTCTCAAACCGATACGGCAAAACATACCCTACATCCGGCCGGAATCCAATACCGGAAGTCCCTTGTGCAAAGACCGTAGTCAGCCTATCATCTGATTCATCTCAAAGATCGGCAACAAAATCGACAGGACAATAAAGCCGACAGCCAGCCCCATGGCTGCTATCATAAGCGGCTCAATAAGTGATGTCATACCCATTATCGCGGTTTCAACTTCTCGCTCATAGGCTTTGGCCACCTTGTCCAGCATAGTTTCGAGACTGCCGCTCTGCTCGCCCACAGCGACCATCTGGACAAACATGGGCGGGAACCATTCCGAATCCGACAGCGCGCTGGTCATCGTCTGCCCTTTTTGTATCTGTTCCATAGCATCATCAATCACCCGTGCGACATGGACATTATTGACCAGGGTCCGAACAATCTGCATTGACGTCATCAGTCCGACGCCGCTTTCCAGTAAACTACCCAAGGTCGAGGAAAACCGGGCAAGAATGACTTTTTGCACCACCGGTCCGACAATAAACATCTTCAGCTTGAGAAGATCCCACCAGGCCCTGCCGGTCGGCTGCGAAATGAAATAGCGCAGACCAGTAAAAAAAAGCGCCACAAGCAACAGGCAGGCCCACCAGTACATTTTCAAGAAATCACTGAGGCTGATGAGCAAAAGGGTCGGCAACGGAAGGACCTTATCCATCTCATTGAAAACCTGAGTGATGTTCGGAACGATGTAGGTAATGAGAATAAATAAAATCGCCGACCCGATAACAGCCATGAAGACAGGATAGACAAGCGCGGCCCGCAATCGCCCTTTCAAGGCCTCCTGTTTTTCACCAAAATCAGCCAGTCGTTCCAAAACTATATCCAAGGCCCCTGACGCCTCTCCCGCACGCACCATATTAATGAAAATAGATGAAAATAATTTTGGATGTTCCGCCAGGGCATTGGTCAAAGTATTGCCTTCGTTCACGGCTCCTTTTACCTGGGCAATAACCTTTTTCAACACCGAATTTCGTGTCTGCTCCATCAGGGAGTCAAGAGCCTGGACCAAGGGAATTCCAGCGCCCATCAACGTCGCCAGTTGACGGGTCATGATGCTGATCTCCTCGGATTTGACACGCTCCAAAAGCCCCAAGCCCAGACCACTTCTGCTCCCGGACTTGCCTTGCCTGCTCCTGCTGACGGCAATAGAAACAGGATATCGGCCCTGTGAGCGCAGTTTCGTTCGCGCCTGCGCTTCACTGTCCGCATCGACTATGCCTTTAATATTCTTCCCCTTGGCATCAAGGGCACGGTATTCAAATACTGGCATGAAAAGTCATGGTCATATGTTATAGCCTGGAGGCCTGCTTTTTTCAGAAAAATACATCAACAACCTTTTGTACATACTAGGATTATCCGCGTGAAATACAACACGCGATAAAGAAAAATGGCATATACGGCGAATTCGCCGTATATTCACTGGTATTAGCTTCGTAAATTTTTTCCCCCGGTGCTTTTTATTTCTACCGATGTATTTCATCGTTGATACAAACTTATGTATACACACTATTTCGGCCTGACTGAAAAACCTTTTGCCATCGCGCCCAATCCCCGATATCTCTATATGAGTGAATTGCATCGGGAAGCCCTGGCCCATCTGCTATATGGTCTCAGCAGCGAAGGATGCATTATACTGTTGACAGGTGATGTGGGCACGGGAAAAACGACAGTTTGTCGGTGTCTTCTGGAGCAGCTGCCCGGCAAAACTGATATCGCAATGATTTTAAACCCAAAACTGACCATCACCGACCTGCTTAAAACTATCTGCGAAGAGCTCAAAGTTGCCATCCCGGAGACCAGCCCGTCGATAAAAATTTATATCGATCAATTAAATGCCTATCTGCTTTGCGCCCATGCCGAAGGAAGAAATACCGCCCTGATTGTCGATGAGGCGCAAAACCTCGATATTGAAATTCTCGAACAACTGCGTCTGCTCACCAACCTCGAAACCAACACCAATAAACTGCTGCAGATCATCCTCATCGGACAACCCGAACTCCGTCAGATTCTCGATGATCCGAAGCTTTCCCAGATCAACCAGCGCATCACCACCAGATACCACCTGCAACCGCTGCAGGCCGCCGATATCAGCAGCTATATAGAACACAGAATTGCCACAGCCGGAGGGAACAGCAGAAACGTTCTTTTTTCAAAAAAAGCAATCGAGTATGTGGCGAAAATTTCCAAAGGAATACCTCGCGTCATAAATATTCTCTGTGACCATGCACTGCTCGGCGCCTATGCAAATAACAGTGACCACGTCAGCCTGCAGATTATGAAAAACGCCGCCGGTGAACTGGCGGCAACAAAAACAAGCAGACCTTACCCGACCAAATGGCAAATCGTCACGCTCGCCCTGCTGCTCCCTGTAATTGGGATTTTATTTGGTCTTAAATTTCTCGACAAAAGGGATAATATCGCCCTGCTTAAAAATAATGTTGTCCTGGTGAAAAAAACTTTTTTGGCAAAAACAAATTCAGAACAGATTCCAGCAGACAAGGATTAACGCCATGTCCTATATCCTCGATGCACTGAAAAAATCCGACCAGGAACGGCAACAGGGCGCTCCTCCGAATCTCCATTCGACACATGGCCCTATCATAGGACTACGTAGAAATTCTTCCTCAATATTTAAGCAGCAGCCATTTGGGCTGATCTCTGGGGGAGTAGTGTTTTTTTGCATTTTCTTCGGCATATTCTTTTTCCGGCAGTATAGTTTCTTCTCCGAACAAGACTCGGCAGAACCCCCTGATGCCACCATTCTTTCCACTGCACCTCAAGCACCGACGACAGCACCTCTAACGCAAGCGGCAAACCAGGACACCGAGAAAAACGAGCTCCCCTCGCCTCAGGTCACCATCATAGAAGATGACCAGGTGGTGTTCTCCATTGCCGCGAACAAGAGTACTTTTGAACCGTCTAGAAGTATTGTAGCAGAAGCTGCCCAAACGTCTGCTGCACTTTTGCCGTTTTTAGAGGATCTGCCCGACGCTTTACGAAAGAGAATCCCTCCACTTAAATTTGCCGGACATACCTATGCCAAAAAGCCATCGCAGCGTATCATCATTGTCAACGGCAAAATACTGCGCGAAGGGGACATGATCGCCCCCAGTACATATTTAAAGGAAATTACCTGGGAAGGAGTGACTATTGAAAGCAACAATATTCGTTTTCGGGTAAAAACCAACTGATGACAACGCATCCTCTTAGCGCAATCTACTTTCCGACCTTGGCCATCGCTCCTTTTATGGAAAGAGCATAGGGTTTGTTCTCGCGGAGAAATTCAGGCAGGCTGTTCTTAACCAGACGGGCTCTCTCTAGAGTAGGATATTCTCCATAAAAGATAAATATGTTTTCCGGTGGGTTTTTTTTCCTGAAAATATAGAAGTTACCTGCCTCTTGCCGGTAAATGTCTTGGGTCAGCATCTTTTGGAGATTTGCTTCAGCAGTGGTAGAGGCCAGAAGCATAATCTGTACGGTATACAGATCTTGCTTATTCTTTCTCGTCCAGGCAGAACCCGCCGCCACTCTTTCAGCGTAGAGTTTGGCGGCAGGAGAATGGGCAATGGCGGGGATGACTTTATGTATCTTTGTCTGAGATTCTCTTTTGATTACCTGCTGCGGCAAGATCGGCGATAATTCGGCTTTTTTCTCTACATCGCCAGCGGAATGCAATTGGGCAATATCCTGATTTTTCTCTGCAGCCGGTGGTTGCGGAGTTTTTATTTCTTCGACTTCAGCAACTTTTCTCCCAGCTTCCTCATTTAGAGGTGCACTTTCTACGTGCTCTACCGCTACACTTACCAGCGGTATCGTCACTGCCGGAACTACCGTTTCCACCGACACCGATTCCGTTTCCACCGTCACCGATTCTTCCTCATCAGGAGAGTCAACATGCACCTTGGCTTCCTGCACCGCTGCCGGCATTTCGATCTGCACGGTTTGTGGTCTTTTATCGACAATGTCCGAGCCAGGATCACTTGCGTCATTCCCCGGACCGAACAAGTATAGCAGTAATAAAAGGCAGCCCGCAGCCCCACCAATCCAGGGAAGATATGCCGCAGCGCTGTGCATAAGTTGAGAATATTTCCCCTCATCCTGCCGCTGTTTTGCACTATCTCCACCGTCCTTGACACCTTCCAGAAGCACCATAAAGGAAGTATCATCGCCATGGATTTTCACGGACTCTTCACCGAGCATGTTGGTCATTCTGAAATTGCCCTGGGCAAGGCTATAGATGTTACCAACAATCTCATCGGTAAATACTTTTGTTGCATCGGTATCCGGCAGACGAGCAGCACAATTTTCCAGATAGTCGGCAGTTTCGCTTTCAGAGAGTGGTGTGAGAGGAAAGTGCTTTTCATTTTTTTTCTGAAAATCACAGAGCGAGAGCTGGTCGCAATTTTCCAGAAATGTTGTCCGACCGGAAAAGAGGATATGCATGCGTGCACCGGATCCGTTGATCCGATCGAACATTTTTCGAATTCTCTCCAGGGTGGCGAGGAACATATTTTCCGCCTCGTCAAAGATGACCAGCAGTTCCACGGATTCACTTAGCAGCAATGCGCTTATCGTCTCCACTGCTTCTTCAGCACTGCCGCTGTCCATGCCGCTTGCCGCATCCAGTCCCAGTTCACTCATGATACTGCGCACAACATCGTCAAAAGAATCAACGGTCTTGGGGAAGAACACGGTTTTGCCGAGTCCCCGGGGCAATACTTCCTGCTCAAAGAGACGGCACAGCATCGTTTTGCCGCTCCCCTCTTCCCCGGTGAGCACCAGAAGGGCAGCTCCGTTTTTTATCGCCTCATGCATGTGCGCCAACACCTCACCTCGGTTGGCCCCATCGAAATAATTTTCAAGAACGATTTCTTCTTGAAAAGGCGATACCCTGATACTCTCTGAATCGTTGCGAATGTCTTGCATAATAGTGTGGATACAGTTTCCTGAAAATGCCTTGATCTGAGAAAAAAACACCTCTTCCCGGACAGCCTCCTGGACAATGGACGGGATAATAATACCCTACTCGTCAAATAAATAAATAGACGATTCGTCGGCCGGCAGCATCGGCAGATGTTTACTCAATTGACCTGTGTTGGGTGTCTCTTTTCTTCCGGAGGTTTGAATGGTAGACTAAACGTTTTACATCGCGTTAAACCATCGCATAGAAAACACAGAGGCCAGCGTACAGATATGCCGATTTTCCAGCTGAACGAAAAAATCCAATTCCCCCCTCCTGAGTATGCCGAAGACAATGGTCTCCTGGCCATAGGTGGAGACCTGTGCCCGGAAAGACTGTTGATGGCTTACAGCATGGGGATATTCCCCTGGTATTCACAAGGTGATCCGATCCTCTGGTGGTTTACCAGCCCTCGCCTGGTCCTTTTACCGGAAGAATTCAAAATTCCCAAAAGACTCGCTCGCTATGCGAAAACAGCAACCATTGACATAACCCATGACCGGGCATTTTCGCGAGTGGTCAGCGAATGTGCCGAAATACGGACGGAACAGGGGGGAGAGACCTGGATCTCCCCGGAAATGCAGCAGGCCTACACGGCCCTGCACCATCTTGGTTTTGCCCATTCGGTTGAATGCTGGCAGGACAATATCCTGGTCGGTGGCTTATATGGCATGGCTCTGGGTCAGGTTTTTTTTGGGGAATCGATGTTTTCCAGAATAAAATGCGCTTCTCAGTTTGCCCTGATTGCTCTGGTTGAGCATGTAAAAAGCAAAAATTTTCAACTGATTGATTGCCAGATGACGACTAATCACTTATTACGTTTTGGTGCAAAGGAAATAAGCGGCCGGGAATTTCAAACACATCTCAAAAAGCATATACAAAATATCATCCCCTCTACCAACTGGAAAAATGAAAGCAACAAAGGCAAATGAAACATGCAGCGTCTGTGCCGGAAAAAGCGAACGCGCAGCAAGCGAAGAAGGCGGTCTCTGTCCGACCTGCACAGGCATAATTGAGCTGATACAAAACAAGCCCGACATTCTCCAGCAACTCGTCCAGAGAGCCGGTGTGCCGATCCTTGCCTGCCTGCAATCGAAACATGTCGAAAAACATGTCGAGCGGGAACTTCCCGACGTTCTTGATGGTATCCGTTACAGAACAACGGACAGGGAACGAAACACCTGGTATGTGTCTATCAGCGAACTTGACGGAAACCCGGTGGAAATCTTTGCCTCAACGGCTTTCGACCGAGACCAGCATCTGCAGTCGCGTATTTCCAACCTCACCACCATCACCAGGCTTATTTCTCTCACCCTGCGCCATATCTTCATGGGCGAAAAACTCACCCTGGAAAAAACACTGACCCAGCTCAAAAGAAGCTCCAGGCAGCCAAACGATCTCCCGGACATGTTGAGCAAGATACTGGCCAAGTACACTGAAAGAACAGCAACAGCGGCGGCGGCAGCGGCAGGGGGGGAAAAGGCCGATTATGACGAAACAGTCATTCCCTGAAAAGGACACTAGCAGTCCAGATCAAATTCATAAAGAAGATCAGACTTATCAAAGTGCTTCAGGACCTTTTGCAGGGCATAGAGGTTCACCACCTTAAAGGTGAGTTCCCAGGCTGGATAGAGTGAAGAATAGCTGGAGAGTATCTCAAGGCTCTGCATTTCCAGTTCCGGGGGAGCACCACCGATAATCTGCATAATGTTTTTTCTGGTTGCCCTGAGGACATGGATAATTTGCTTCTTGCGGACGTACGTCTTCCTGGTGTTCCAGGTAATATCAACGGCATCTTCACGCTGGAATTTCAGCTGCCGAAACCGTTCGCAGTTTTTATGATGCACGGAAAGCCCCTTGGGGGTCAGCAGCGCACAGTTGTCTTTGGCCGTAGGATTGGGTTTGCAGCAGGAAGAGAGCTTGACGGAAACCGGATCAAGGGTTGTCAGTTCAATTTTATTGAAGGCGCCTGTTGGCGTCACCAGCGGTGAAATACCACCAAAGAGAATATTTTTAATATCTTCCATGACTTCTTTCAGGTGCAGTCGTCCTTCACCGATACGCACATACAATTCATCCAGCGAGGGGAGAGACTCATGGGCGAGAAACTCCGGCACTTCGTTACTTTCCATGACATCAAAGGGAATACCGTAGCGTAACATCTCCTGCCGCAACATGGAAATGCCCACGTCCCTGCTTACTTTTTTACATCTGGCTTTAAAATTTTTGGCCAGTTCGCCCCGTGCGCGCGGCGTTTTGCATAAGCTGAGCATGTGCTGCTCAAAACGGATAGGTTGATCAGCACGGACGATTCGCACCATATCGCCGTCTTTCAAAACATGGCTGGGACCAACCCTTTTATTTCTAATCATCGCCCCAAGACAGGTCTGGCCTATTTCCGTATGCACCCGGAAGGCAAAGTCGAGCACAGTGGAGTTCACGGGAAGGCAGATCAGGTCTCCCTGGGGGGTATAGGTGTATATTTCCTTAATACCGCTGGCGGCAATGACGTCTCGGTAAGAGAGAGAATCTTCGGAACTGATAACGTCGAACATTTCCTGAATTTCTCGAATAAAGGTAACTTGTTTGCCGGCTTTTGAACTCCAGTTTCTAAACAGGCCCCGCTGCGCCTTCCGCTCCATCTCATCGGTGCGAATCTTAAAGAGAAATTTCTGCCCTTCAATAATCGCCCTGGCGTGCAGTCCCTGGTACCCGGTCGGTTTGGGATTGGCAATAAAATCGCGAATGGTCCGGGGGATAGGCACAAAGGTCTGGTTGGCAATTCCCAGCGCCCTGTAGCAGGATTGCACATCATCGACGACAATGAGGATTTCCAGAGGCGTATCGATGCGCTGTACCAGAATCCGATTGGCGACATCGTAATAGGCCCATAATTTTTTGGTCCGAACGGTTACTCTGCAGGAAAAATTATATAGTTCGGCGTTTTTTTGCACATTGTCAACAATCGTCCGACCAATAGATGATTGCTGCAAGTGACGAATATGGTTGTTTATTCGGGCGCCCTGCTTGGGGTACTTGTACAAAAGAGCCAGGTTATACATTTCCCGCTTGAGATTAAAGAGGCCGAAAACCGTGGCCAGCGGGGCATATATATCGATTGTTTCGTCGGCTATTCGCTGTCGTTTAGCCTTCGGCATGGCCCGTAAGGTGCGAAGATTATGCAGACGATCCGCCAGTTTCACAAGCATAACCTCCGGTCGCAATGCCGCGCCGGTAAAAATCTTCCTGTGGGTGTTGCGACTGTCTTTTTGCTTATCTCCGGAGACGTGGGTTACCTTGGTACACCCTTCGACAATGGCCTGCACATAGCTGCCGAACTTCTGGCCGACCAGCTCGGCGGTAACCTCCTCGACGTCTTCGACGGTATCATGCAGGAGTGCCGCGGCGAGGATTTCCGGGTGGGTGATATCCATTTCCTCGGCAAGAATCTTTGCCACGGCGCAGGGATGCAGAATATATGCATCGCCGGATCTGCGCCATTGGTCATCATGGGCGTCGACGGAAAAGTCTAGGGCTTCCCAGAAGGTTTCCACTCCCGGTTTGTCGCCGATCAAGATCCGCATCTGATTGCGATAGAGCTCCAGATCAAATGAAATACGCCGCATACTCTCCTAATTCTGGTAAAAACAACATCTGTCTGTGGACAGAAACCATACCTGTCTTAATTTACAAGTCCTGCACTATTGCCGATTATTTTTCTGTGTCACACCTGACCAGCTACAAAAAGGCAATATCTTATTCAGCTTAACAAAATTCTCCTGTTGGAGAAATCAAAAATCTAGAAAATGTCTAAAAAAAGAAAATCTTCCCGAGAATATAAACAGTACAAAGAAAAACAGCCGTCCCGGACCAAAAAAAAAGACGGCAAACTCAGTGCAAAAGAAAACATGGTGCTCGCTACCCTGTACGCTGCCGCACCTTCCCTTGCATTTGCCGAACTACTTGAACGTTTACCGTCCCAGCAACACGGCAAGCAGAGTATCCAAACAACCCTCGACTCCCTTATCACTCGAGGGTTGGTCAACAAAGACGCCAAAAACAACTACAGAATCCATAAAAATGTTCTGCTCGTTGAAGGAAGTCTTGTTCAGCATCCAAAAGGTTTTGGTTTTGTCAATGTCAGTCAAAAGTCAAAAAAAAGCGACCTGCTGAAAAGAGACCCTTTTATATCCCCCGGGGAAATGGCCGATGCCCTGCACGGCGATACGGTGTTAGTTCGCGTTTTTCGTATCCGCAACGATGATCGCCCCGAGGGCAGTGTGGTGGCAGTACTGTCTCAGGGAAGTAACAGAATCGGCGGTACCTTTCTTAAAAAAGGTCGAGACCGGCTGGTCGTCCCCGACGATCGCAGGTTCCCGTTTACCCTCAAAATTTCCGACAAGGGCGATCTGCAGCCGAAACACGGCGATGCGGTCATAGCCGAGTTCGACAGGGGCAGCGGCTCGGCACAATATCTCCAGGGGAACATCATTGAAATTCTCGGACCGGCCGATGCGGTCGACACCCAAATGAGACTGGTGATCGAACAATTCAATCTGCCCTATCAGTTCAATGACGAAGTACTGCAGGAAACGGAAAAGCTCAATGAAACGTTCACCGATTTACAAAACAGAGAGGATTTACGGTCAACCGCACATGTCACAATAGACGGGGAGAGTGCAAAAGATTTCGACGATGCCGTCTGCGTTATGAAAACACGGAAAGGTTTTCGCCTGTTTGTCTCGATCGCCGATGTCAGTCATTTTGTTACGCCGGGTTCGGCAATTGATCAGGAAGCCTACACCCGGGGAACTTCGGTTTATTTTCCCGGCAGGGTCATCCCCATGCTACCGGAAAAACTGTCCAATAATCTCTGTAGCCTCATCCCGGAAGAAGACAGATTCACCGTCTCGGCTATCCTCGATTTTGACCGCTCGGGAACACTGCTGACGAAACACTTTTGTCGATCAATAATCCGCAGCCAACATCGTTTTACCTATACGACCGTACGGAAGATACTGATCGACAAAGACCCGGCCACTCGAAAAAACCACAAGGATTTCCTTACCGGACTGAAATGGGCGGGAGAACTGGCAACCGCCTTGCAGAAAAAACGTAAAAAACGCGGATCGATTGACTTCAATCTTTTTGAGCCGGAATTCACCTTGACAGACACCGGCGAAATCGAATCCATCAAACAGGCAGAAAGAAACTTTGCCCACCAGATCGTCGAAGAGTTTATGCTTGCCGCCAACGAGGCTGTCGCTCAATTGTTCACCAAGCAGGCAACTTCGGCCATGTATCGGATACACGAGCCACCCGAAACAATAAAAGCGGAAGAGTTCTTTCATTTCGCCAAAACGCTTGGCCTCGCCCTGGCGCCTTTCGAGAAAACCCCAGCCTGGTTTTCCAGTGTTCTGGAAAAATGTAAAGACACAAAGTACGAATACATCCTCAACAATCTCCTGCTGCGGACGATGCAGCAGGCGCAATA
The DNA here is from genome assembly GCA_964412665.1 of uncultured Desulfopila sp. Lineage (GTDB taxonomy): Bacteria > Desulfobacterota > Desulfobulbia > Desulfobulbales > Desulfocapsaceae > Desulforhopalus_A. The sequence goes on along the minus strand of CAYPPR010000002.1, from coordinate 12,057 downwards.
TTCAGCGAAAAACGTCGGCCACTTTGGTCTTGCGGCTGCCGACTATACACATTTTACCTCGCCGATCAGGCGCTATCCCGATTTAATTGTCCACCGGGAGCTGCTGCAACTCATCTCAGGCAAGACGGCACAAAAACGACCAGACAGTCGGCAGTCGCACCTCGCCCAGGCGGGGGAATTCCTTTCAGGCCGTGAAAGAACCGCGGTTACAGCGGAAAGAGACATGAACGACCGCCTCAAAATCGGCTACATGAAACATAGAGTCGGCGAGTCATTTGAGGCGATAATTTCCGGTGTAACGGAGAACGCGCTGTATGTCGAAGTTCAAGATCTGTGCATCAGCGGCGCCATCCAGGTAGAGTCTCTCAGCGACGACTATTACCTTTATGACAAGAAAAACTACCGTCTATTTGGTGAGATTACCGCAAAAACCTATCAGATCGGGGATTTTGTCCGGGTAACGGTTGTTGATGTGGATACCCTCAGTAAAAGAATCCACTTTACCTTAGAATCCAGTTTACCCTAGAATAAAATAATCGCCAATGGTTGCCGACATCACCCTCCTTTCCCGGATTGCCCTTATACTGGTTCGTCCAAAAATTCCTGAAAACATCGGTGCCGCTGCCCGTATTGCCTGGAATATGGGGATCACTCGCCTTATTCTCGTCAGAGACAGCTTGCCTGAACGCGAACCGATGGCTAAAATGGCCACCCATAAGGCGGCGCATCTCATTGATAACCTGGAGATATACCCAAATTTACCGGAGGCGTTAACCAACTTCACGGTGGTGGTCGGCACAACCGCTCGAAGAGGGCGTCAGCGCTTCGTGACACAAACACCCCGGCAGATGGTCGAGGCGCTGCGTCCCCAACTGGCCAATAACCAGGTAGCACTCCTCTTCGGCCCTGAAGACACCGGCCTGACCAACGACGACCTTAAATATTGCCAGATGGCTTCAGCCATCCCCACAGCCGATTTCTCCTCGCTCAATCTCGCCCAGGCGGTGGCTATTCACTGCTATGAACTGCATCACGGCATTATTCATGCGTCAAAAGATATGACGCCTGCTCCGCAGCTGGCAACCTCCTTTGAACTTGAAAGCATGTACTCTTTGCTAGAAAAATCTCTATTTGCTATTGATTTTATGAAAAAAGTAAGCCATACCTATTGGATGAGCAATATCCGAAATTTTTTCAGCAGGATGCAGCTTACGTCAAAAGACGCAAATATAATCAGAGGTGTCAGCAAGAAATTTCTGTTGCAACAGAAAAGCTCTAAAAGCTCTAAATGACGGAGACCTATGAAACAGGATGACAATTTGACCGGACATGTCTTGCCCTCCAATAAATTCTATCCGCCGCATATCGATCAATCACAATCTCTCTTCAGAGCCAGCCTGCTGCAAGCCAAATTTCCTGATCACAATCACAACAAAAAAGCCATTATTATTGAGGCGCAGGCCGGTCAGGGCAAGACAACTCTGGCGTATCAATTCCTTGAATCAAAAGACCATACCTACATCTGGTATCAGATAGGCCCCGAGGACTCGGATCCGGTCCTGCTGTTGTCCTCCCTGCTCATGAATCTTCGTGCCAACCTGTCTGAATTCGCCTCGCCGCAACTGACAAAGATCTTAAACGAAGGCAGTGTCGGGCCGTTTGACCTGACCCGTTGCGCCAATATCCTCCTCCGCGACCTCGATACCTACCTCGAACAAGACATCTACCTGGTTTTCGATGATCTGCACCGTATCGAATTCGGTGCCCTGGCCAATAGACTGTTCGAATATCTTCTGGACACCTCGCCTCCGCGGGTGCACTTTATTTTCATCAGCAGACAGCCACTGGACATAAAAGGGACGACAATTCGTAACGGCTCACAGATTGCTTATCTCAGCACCGCCGATTTGGCGCTCGGCAATATGGAGATAGAAGATCTGTACACAACCGTGCTGAAAAAAGAGATCAGCAGGCAAGATGCCATCAAGATCCGGAATGTCACTAATGGCTGGATCATGGGCATTATCCTGGCAAGTCACCCCATATCCGGCAGGAGCAGGTTCTGGCTTAATTCCTCCCCGAAGACTCTGGCCACGGCACCGCAGACCGGCCATATGCTCGACTATTTCCAAGAGGAGATTTTCGCCCAGATTCCGCAGAACCTGCACAGGCTTTTTCTGCAATTATCTTTTCTGCAAGAAATCCCTATAGACCTGGCCGTGGAGATTTCCGGCATGGAGACCTTCGGCCGGATACTCTCTGAGCTGACCCGGGAAAATTATTTTATTTACAACCTCGATGATCAACAGCTGGTTTTTCGTTTTCACCATTTTTTCCAGGAATTTCTCCAGCAGCGCGCCAAAGAGCACCTGGCCGAGACGGAAATAGCGGCAATCTACAACCTCGAGGCCCGCTATTATGAGAAGCGGAACATTACCGAAAAGGCCTTGACATGTTATAAAAACGGCGGTGATTTTGCGGCAATGGAAAACATCCTGCGAGAAAAAGGCATGGATATGATTGCCAAAAACAGGACTCTTACTCTTCTCAGCCTCCTACTCAGTATTCCCAACGAAATTCTCTTCAAACACCGATGGCTGACCCTTTATGCCGGCCTCCTGCGCGTTGATTTTGCCCCCCAGACGACGCTGCCTTTCTGGGAGTCGGCCCGTGCTCAGTTTACCGAGGCCCAGGAAAACATTGGCGAATTAATCGCTTTATCGCAAACAATTTATTTCCATTTCGTCGTATCGGGAGAATACCATAAGGGAGCCGAGCTGCTGCCACAGACGGAATTCCTGCTCGAAAAAACCAAGGCCACGCTGCCCATGCCGATACTCATCATGGCTGCGCGTAATCTGGCATCCGGCTATTGCTTTTTTATTGGCGACATGGAAAAAGCCCGGCACTATGTGCAGATTGCGACCACGCTGGCCGCGAGGCACAACATCCATAATTTTATAGCGTCAACACGATTTATCCAGGGATACATCGAGCTGTTCCGCGGCAATCGGGCGAAGTATCTGCGCGAAGCGGAAATGTGTTTTTCGCTCTTCCATGACCCGCTGGTCTGTGAATCGAATAGATTATCCATGCGGATCATGAATCTGTGCTATCTTTCCATGACCGGGGATCATCTGAATTTTTCCGTCCAGCAGCAGGCCCTGCAAAAATCCATTGATCAAACAGTCGTTGACCAAACAATAGCCGCCCCCTATCTCTATGTCTGGGGGAGCAGTAATCTACTTTCCCTGGGCAAGACGCAACAAGCCCTTGAACTCCTTGCAAAAGGATTGGCTGTCAGTTCTACCGCGACAACGGATCATATGCAGAGCCAGCTCTTACAATGGAAGGCCTTCGCTTTGGCCATCAGCGGCAATGCCGCGCAAGCGGAAATAGATATTTCCGAGTCGGCACGACTCAGGGAAAAAGCCGGGGGCACATTCTATGCCGCTTTTCACAATATATTGGCCGGGACGATATTCACCCGCGGTAAAAAATTTGACAAAGCACGCATTCTTTTGGAAAAAAGCTTAACCGTCTGCCAAACAATATCGTCGAACTATCTGACTATTTGTGCTCTTTTTAACCTCAGTCATCTCAAGCACGAGTCCGCGGGGCCCGACGCAGCGCTTGATGATCTGCAAACCGGTCTTTGCCTGATGAAAAGCAACGGCTTCAATCACTTCTGGAGCTGGGAGCCGGCAATGATGACTACCTTGCTCGGCATAGCCGTGCAACAAAATATTGAAAAAGACTTTGTGCAGAGCCTCGCGCAGAGCCATCTGCATTGTACCTTTTCAGACGATGGTCGGCCGATCCCTCTGCTGCAGTTTACGCTCATGGATAGTTTTGCGCTCAGCATATCGGGAAAAGTTCTCTTACAATCCAAAGACTTCACCCCCTTCCAAAGGGAATTGCTGGGCTTACTGATTACATCTAAAGGTCAGCGTATTCCCCAGGAAAAAATTCAGCTGGAACTGTGGCCTGAAAGCAGTCCGGAAAACGCCAGGAAAAGCTTTGATACCCTGCTGAACAGGCTAAGAAAACTGCTCACTCCCCACCTGTCGATACCGATAAAAAACTACCTCTATCTGCAAAAAGGTATCCTTTGTCTGGACAACTGCGACATTGATTCACTGCAATTCCAGAAAACTGCTGAAGCCGGCTTGTCCCACTGTAAAAACGGTGATTTGTGGCAGGCGGACAGCGCTTTCAGCAAGGCAGTTTCCCTATGGAAAGGCGCCATGCCCGAGGATACATTCAGAAGTGAACAGGCGCTCACCTTTAATGACAATCTGTCCGATCTCATGGCGGAGGTTGGCGCTACCTGGGCAAAAAATCTGGCGGAGGCCGACAGGCTGGAAGAGGCCATTCTCATTCTCGAACGAATCCTGCAGATCAACTCTCTGGAAGAAGACCTGACGCTCCTGCTCTATACCTTCCATCGCCGAAACAACAATCATCTCAAGGCACGCGAGATTCTCGAGCAATACCGCAGAGCTCTCCTGCGAGCGGAGTATACCCCGGAAGAAACCGATTCTTTCATTGACGAAATTATCAGAACAACCAGAATTTCATGACAAGGAACACGCAATGATAACAGCATACCAAAGCGCCCTAAGCGGACTCCAGGCATTCGGCACCAAGATACAGGCTAATAGCAACAATATTGCCAACGCCCAGACCGACGGTTTCAAAAAAACCCAGGTTACCAATAGCACCGTTGCCCCTCAGGGGGTAAAGGCGGATATTACTCAAGTCGCCACCCCAGGTCCCACTGTCTTGCAGGAAACTGATGCCGGTATGGAAATGGTCGAACAGTCAAATGTCGATCTGGCCACGGAATTAGTAGACATGAAGCTGAACAGTACCCTGTATAAGGCCAACCTGAAAACTTTGGAAAACGTCAATGAAATGGCAGGGATGCTTTTACAAATCAAATCCTAGGATTTGATAGTGAAAACTCATAGATTCAACCCCTGCAGCGGACATTTCTCGCACAGAGGTTTTGTCTTTTTACAAAACGTGACAGCAACCCGAACAATCAGGGCGTGAAATTCATTATACAGCTGCATGTCCTGCGGTAAATGGGTGGTAAAAACATCCTGTATTGTTTGGTAGTCGGTCTCCTCTTCGACCATATTATGCCGACTGAAGACTCTATGGGTATACATATCGACCACAAAAACAGGATGCCCGCACGCATACAGGAGAATCGAATCAGCCGTTTCCCGGCCGACACCTTTTACTGCGAGCAGATTTTCCCGGAGGGCTGCCAAGTCATCAGCCAGCAATAAATCCAACTCCCCATCATAGCTGGTCGCCACCATATCGAATAAATTTCTCAAGCGCCGGGCTTTGAGATTATAATATCCAGCCGACCGAATCATGGGTGCTATTTCATCAGCCGTCAAGCGGGAGAGAGAGTGATAATTAAGCAGGTCTTCCGTCTTCAGATTGAAGATGGCTTTTTGCACGTTTGACCAGTTGGTATTCTGGGTCAAAATAGCGCCAACCATTATTTCAAAAGGCGTGTCACCCGGCCACCAGTTCTGTGGTCCGAAATGGTCGTATAATAATCGATAGGCCTCACTGTAGTTGTTTGTTTTCAATCCGATACATCCTGTCATTTATTCCGGCTCGACGTGGCTCTCTTTATCCCCGAAACAGATGCCGATTTCTCTCGCGGTGAGAACCTTATCACTGTCGAGGTCTACTTTTTTACGCCTTTTTATCGCTTCAGCAATTGGTACCGCCACCATCTGCGAATCTTTTAGCGCCACCATATGGTCAAAAACTTTTTCCTCCGCAAGACGGACGGCCGCCGCACCAAACCGCAAAGCAAGCAGTCGATCAAAAGTCGTTGGGGAACCGCCGCGCTGCAAATGACCAAGGACAAGGGACCGGGTATCTTTTTCCGTTCGCGTTCTAATTTCCGAAGCGACCCACTCCCCTACGCCGCCCAAAATCATCTCGCTTCGCCCCAACTCTCCCATTCCTTTATTAAACCGCCGGCCATCTTTCGTCACCGCACCTTCCGCGCAAACAACTATGGAATAGAGTTTATCACGCAGCTCATTGTCGGATATTTTGTCACAGACTTCTTCGATGTCAAATGGAATTTCAGGGATTAAAATCACATCAGCTCCACCGGAAATCCCAGAATACAGTGCTATCCAGCCGGAATCCCGCCCCATGACCTCAACAACCATGACCCGGTTATGTGATTTCGCCGTTGAATGTAATTTATCCAGAGCCTCTGTTGCCGTGGACACCGCGGTATCAAAACCGAAAGTTCTATTGGTCTGCTCCAGATCGTTGTCAATGGTCTTCGGCACACCGATTACCGGCATACCTTTCATGGCAAACCTGTGAGCAATATCCAGGCTGCCGTCACCACCGATAGCGATATGGCAATCAAAACCCATTCGTCTAAAATTACTGAGTATTTTATCAGAGACGTCGATAACCTGAATTTCCCCGGCAAGATTTATCACGGGTCGTGAAAACGGATCGCCCTTATTGGTTGAACCAAGAATAGTTCCACCGGTTGCATAAATGCCTTCCACATCGCGCGGGAAAAGCCGGATCATTTCATCGATATCCAGAAAACCGCCGTAACCGTTTCTGCTACCGTAAACTTCCCACCCCTTGCGATAACATGTGTGCACCACGGCATATATAACGGCATTCAGACCAGGTGCATCCCCGCCTCCCGTCGAAATGACAATTTTTTTCATAGCTGAAATTTCCTTTTCATGTTTTTTAAATCCGACAAACTCGTAAAAAACTCATTCTTCATGATGGCTACCTAAAAGACTTCATTCACCTTATCCCAGGTACTCCCCGAAAAGAATAGTGGCTTATACTGCTTCCATCTACTTTATTGTTCAACTATAATCAAAAAACCCGATTATTATCGAATATAATCGGCAGAGAATCGGCAGAGAATTTAACTTTCTCCGCAAAGACCGCTTTACTGCATGATTATTCACAATAAATCCGCGACTAACCAACAGGCGTCTCGGCAAAAGTGACTCTTTTGCCGACAGATACTTAAGAAAATACTTGCACACTTGGCTACAACAACTATTTTAGCCATGAACGATGATTGACTATTAATCATCTCACCTTAAGGTGTAAACTACGAGTAAAGCCTTCTCCGACAAGCAAACAGGCCGTACCGGGAGAAGATATGTGAGAATCAAATTTCAAGGAGGAGTTCCATGTCCGATTTAAATGTAACAGACTTGGCTGTTGCAAAACTAAAAGAATACATGCAGGCAAACAATATTGAGTCCGCGTTACGTGTTGCTTTGATGCAGGGCGGCTGAGCCGGTCCCTCATTGGGTTTGGCTCTGGATGAGCCAAAAGACAGCGACAAAGTTTTCGAAAATGATGAACTCAAGTTTTTGGTTGAAGATAGCCTGATGGTCACCTGCGGTGGTATCACCGTTGATTATGTTGACGCAGGTCCGCGTTCCGGTTTCGGTATTACATCGGTTAACCCGATCGGCTCCGGCGGCGGATGCAGTTCAGGCTCCTGCAGTTCGGGAAGTTGTGGTTGATGCAGTCGATTACCGCATACATTTCCTATCAAGTTCACCTTGTTTGAGTACACATTTAAACAAGAGACACTGTTGATAAAACCAAAAAGGCCGACTCCACTTAGGAGTCGGCCTTTTTTTTATCGCCCGCTCTCTGTCAAAAACTTGACGCAGCAAATTCTCATTCTTATTCTCTTTGCGTAATTCATGAAATAAATAAGCTCGTAAAAAATCGGATTTTAAAATGACTCAGTAAAAAACTTACGCCTCGCAGATGAAGAATTTTTTACGACGCCATCAGAATGATAGCTTGTCATGAGGAGAGATAATGCAATTTGACAAATTCACCCTGAAATCACAGAAAGCCATTCAAGCGGCACAACAGCTTGCCAAGGACAGCAACCACCAGGAGATCCACACTGCACACCTGGCAAAAGCTATTGTCATAGAGCCTGAAGGTATCGTTGTCCCTGTTCTGCAGAAAATGGGCGCGGATCCTTCCCTGGTACTCATGGATATCAACCAGCTTCTGGAAAAAATTCCGCGCGTTTCAGGTCAGGGAGCCGGACAAAGCTACGTCTCCCGCGAATTGCAGCAGATACTGGACAATTCCTTTGCCGTTGCCAAACAGATGCAGGACGAATACGTCAGCCAGGAGCATCTTTTCCTGGCCATCCTGAAAAGTGCCGAAAATGAGGTCTGCAAGGCTCTGAAAAAACGCGGCATTGAAGAAACCGGCTTTCTCCAGGCGCTCTCGGTATTACGCGGGAGCCACCGGGTAACAGACCAATACCCCGAAGAAAAATACCAGGCCCTTGAAAAATACGGCCGCAATCTCACCCAGCTGGCAAAACTCGGCAAGATTGATCCGGTTATCGGCCGTGATGAAGAGATTCGTCGCATTATCCAGGTGTTGTCCCGCCGAACGAAAAACAATCCCATCCTCATCGGCGAACCCGGTGTTGGTAAAACCGCCATTGTTGAAGGGCTGGCCCAACGCATAGTCAATGGTGACATTCCGGCAAGCCTGAAAAACAGACAGGTCATAACACTTGATCTCGGCTCCCTTGTCGCCGGTGCCAAATACCGTGGAGAATTTGAGGATCGACTCAAAGCAGTGCTGAAAGAAGTCGAAGAAAAGGCCGGCGAGATTGTCTTATTTATAGACGAAATCCACACCCTGGTCGGTGCCGGTGCAGCGGAGGGTTCGATGGACGCCTCCAATATGCTCAAACCCGCCCTGGCCCGAGGGGAATTGCACTGTGTCGGCGCGACGACTCTTGATGAGTATCGAAAATACATCGAAAAAGACACCGCCTTGGAAAGACGCTTCCAGCCGGTACTCGTCCAGGAACCCTCGGAAGATGACACCATCGCCATCCTGCGAGGTATCAAGGAAAAATATGAGATTCATCACGGGGTGCGCATCCAAGACAATGCCACGGTTGCCGCGGTTATCCTCTCGGCCCGGTATATAACCGACCGGTTTCTGCCGGACAAGGCCATCGATCTTATCGACGAGGCCGCATCGCAGCTCCGCATTGAAATAGATTCAATGCCTGTGGAAATAGATGAACTTGAACGCCAGAAAATTAAATTTGAGATAGAGCAGGAAGCGCTGAAGAAGGAAAAGGACAGCGTATCAAAGGAACGGCTGGAAGAACTGAAGAAAAAAATAGCCGACCTCAACGACAATCTCACCTCGATGAAGGCGCAGTGGTCCAGAGAACGTGATACCATCAGCGACATCCAGAATATTAAAGAGCGTATCGACCAGGCACAGATCGAAGAGCAGAAAGCGGAAAGGGCCGGCGATCTGCGTCGTGTTGCGGAAATCAGATACGGCCAGAAGGTTCAGCTTGAAAAAGATCTCCAGGCGGCAAATATGCAACTGCAGGAAATCCAGGCGCACCAGATGATGCTCAAAGAAGAGGTCGACGCTGAGGATATAGCCGCAGTTGTCGGCAAATGGACCGGCATCCCCGTTGTTAAATTGCTTGAAGGGGAAAAAAACAAGCTCGTGCACGCAGAAGAAATCCTCGCCGAAAGAGTTGTCGGTCAGAAGCAGGCGATACAGGCGGTGGCCAATTCCGTCAGAAGAGCCCGGGCAGGTCTGCAGGATCCTGATCGTCCTCTCGGTTCATTTATCTTTCTCGGGCCGACGGGGGTAGGCAAAACCGAGCTTGCCCGATCACTTGCTGACTTTCTTTTCGATGACGTGCAGGCCATGGTTCGTATCGATATGTCGGAATATATGGAAAAACATTCCGTCGCCCGACTCATCGGCGCGCCTCCCGGCTATGTCGGCTATGAAGAGGGCGGCTACCTGACCGAGACCGTCCGGCGTCGCCCCTATTCGGTCATCCTCCTCGATGAGATAGAAAAAGCCCACCCAGACGTTTTTAACGTTCTCCTGCAACTGCTGGACGACGGGAGAATGACCGACGGAAAAGGGCGGACAGTTGACTTTAAGAACACCATATTAATTATGACCTCCAACCTCGGCAGTCAGTTGATCATGCAGATGGCAACGGAAGGCATTGATAAAAAAATCGTCCGGCAGCAGATCGATGAACTGCTGCATGCCCAGTTCAAGCCGGAGTTTCTCAACAGAATCGATGAAACAATAATTTTCGACAGCCTGCAGCGCGAAGATCTGCTCGCCATAGTCGATATCCAGCTGAAAAAACTGACCAGCCGCCTTGAAACCAAAAATATCACTCTTCATGTGCGTCAAAGTGCCAAGGAATTCCTCGTTGATACCGGTTACAATCCTTCCTATGGTGCACGCCCCTTGAAAAGGGCGATCCAGCGACACCTGGAGGATTTGCTGGCCATGAAGATCCTGGAAGGGGAATTTACCGACAAAGATCATATTGTTGTCGAAGGCTCATCGAGCGGATTGCATTTGTCGCGACAAAGCAAATCAGCCTAGTTTTGCTGTCCGAGAATGCCCTGTATTTCTTGATTCAGGAGTCGAAAGAAAATCCACAATAGCATCTTTCGCTTTACACGAACCCGGACTTGCATTACTTACTCACGTCAATGTGTGCAGGCGACGTCGGCGGGAATTGTTTTATTCCCTGTGTCAACCGACTCCTGATTCAAAACTCCCCTAACAGGATAAAATTAATGAGTGCAACTATAGAAGATCTTACGATCAATTATGAAGAAGACGGCGTCCAGATAGTAAAAGAAACCGGCAAAGAGGTTCTTTCCAAGGGAGCATGGACCACCATCCTCTATCGTTACAAGAATCTCGATAAAAAAACAGGCGAATTCGGCAAGGACATGTACACCATTCGTCGCTATCAGAAACGCCAGGGTGAGTATCTGATGAAATCGAAATTTAATATATCCAGCACGGAACAGGCCAAAAAGATCGTCGATGTTCTCGAAAAGTGGATTGCTGAGAATTAATTACCGTAGCCGGATGCGAAACAACACCTGCCGTTTCCATCAGAACTCCGCGACATTACCTTTTGTCGCATTTTGACTCAGCATAATATCTTATTGTAAGTCGCCCATGCGGCTTAAATATCTCTTGACGGCCCCGCGTCAATCAAGTAGTTTGCCGCGGACTTTGAGGAACACGAAAGACGGGGCGGCCATGAACCGGCAGCATTCGACATCGAGTTTATCAAAAGCAAAAAAGAATAAAGAAAAACATTGACCGAGTGATTCGGTTGTGTTAGATTTGCCTGCTCGTCGCGGCATTCGTACCGCGGGGCCTTCAGTTGTCTGGAGAGCCTGAGCACGATCCTTGAAAACTGAATAACAACACAAACGCAAACGGGCCCAATGTGTCTTCGGACACTGAGGGCAAACTTTGTAATGCAAAGTGAGCTCTTATATATACAGCATATATGTAAGTAACTATCTCGCAAGGGATAGTCTAGGATATCAAACTGGAGAGTTTGATCCTGGCTCAGAACGAACGCTGGCGGCGTGCTTAACACATGCAAGTCGAACGCGAAAGTTTTCTTCGGAAGACGAGTAGAGTGGCGCACGGGTGAGTAACGCGTAAGTAATCTACCCTGGTATCTGGGATAACCCACCGAAAGGTGTGCTAATACCGGATACGCTGATTTATCAGGAAAGGTGGCCTCTTCATGAAAGCTACTGTACCAGGAGGAGCTTGCGTACCATTAGCTAGTTGGTAGGGTAATGGCCTACCAAGGCAACGATGGTTAGCGGGTCTGAGAGGATGATCCGCCACACTGGAACTGGAACACGGACCAGACTCCTACGGGAGGCAGCAGTGAGGAATATTGCGCAATGGGGGAAACCCTGACGCAGCGACGCCGCGTGGATGATGAAGGCCTTCGGGTCGTAAAATCCTGTCAGATGGAAAGAAATGTAGTATGCCTAATACGTGTACTATTTGACGGTACCATCAAAGGAAGCACCGGCTAACTCCGTGCCAGCAGCCGCGGTAATACGGAGGGTGCAAGCGTTGTTCGGAATTACTGGGCGTAAAGCGCGCGTAGGCGGTCTGTTAAGTCAG
>CAYPPR010000001.1:240487-246069 GCA_964412665.1 uncultured Desulfopila sp. | reverse complement strand
GAAGAATGGCGAAAGCAAAACCCCGATATTGAACCTGCCTCAAAACTCCTCAAACGTATCTTGGCAGAACGCCGCACCAAATGGGAAGAAGCCGAACTTGCCAAGATGAAAACTCAGGGCAAGGTTCCTCTAGATGAAAAATGGAAAAAGAAATATAAAGAGCCCAGCGGGCCTGAATCGAATGGATTTCTAACGATACCAAGTGTATGGAGTTGGGCTACGGTTGATCAAACTGCTGATGTCCAACTCGGCAAAATGTTGGATAAGAAAAAACATACTGAGGGTAGAGAGTTGTCTTATCTTCGAAATTTTAATGTACGCTGGGGAACTGTTGATTCAGCTGATTTGCGCAAAATGTTCTTTAAAGATAGTGAACTTGATAGGTATGCTGTTCACGCTGGTGATGTTTTAGTTTGTGAAGGCGGCGAGCCAGGTCGGGCTGCTGTTTGGGAAGGGGAAATTCCTGGAATGATGTATCAAAAGGCATTACACAGGGTGAGATTTTTTTCAGGATACACTCCCCAGCTACTTATTTATCTTCTTGAATATTTAGCTAAAAGCAAGCGCCTTGATAAAGCCTTTACTGGAAGTACCATCAATCATTTTACTCGGGAATCTTTTGCAAAACTACCAATGCCCGTTATTCCTCTGAAAGAACAAAGCCGCATTGTTGAGGAAGTTGAACGTAACCTCTCAATCATCCAAGGGGTCGAAGTTCAAATTAATCAGAACTTAGATCGTGCAGAGAGGTTGCGTCAAGCAATTCTCCAAAAGGCATTTTCCGGTGAACTTGTTTATGCAGAGTCAACTGATGAACCAGCTTCCATGTTACTTGAACGTATAAGGAAAACAACCACACCCACAAAACGAAAAAAGGAACGCCCTTCCGCCAAAAGAAAAATATCTGCTGACCATAGCTGAGGAATGGAAAGATTATGATTGACAATCCATTATGTGAGATGAACGTATATTGCGATGAAAGCCGTCATACATCCGATAAAAGTGATATTTATATGGTAATAGGCGCAATATCCTGTCCTCGTGAGTATAAGCGGGAAATAGTTCATCAGGTTCACTGTCTAAAAAGGAGATTTAACACCCAGGGCGAATTTGGCTGGAAAAGGCTTTCACCCAATCGAAAAGATTTTTACTGGGAGCTTATCGAGCTATTCAAAAAAGATGAACACTTGTCTTTCCGCTGCATAGTTGTAGATAGGACATGTCTTGATCATGATAAATACAACATGGGCGATGGAGAGTTAGGATTTTACAAACTTTACTACCAGATGCTGATACACTGGCTCAAGCCGGAGTGTGTTTATCACATCTATATGGACTGGCAGCAAAATAAGACACAGAACAGATTTTCAGATCTTCGTTTTTTCCTCCAACGTAAACTTTCTGGTAAAGCAAAGATCGTCAGCCTTGAGCCTGTAACGTCAAGCAATCAACCTCTAATTGAGTTGACTGACCTGTTTATAGGTGCTGTTGGATACGCATGGAACAATCGTAATTCTAGTCAAACTAAAGTTGATTTCTGTAATGATCTTGCCCGTGCAGTCGGTTTTAAACATCTGCATGTTTCAACCTTTCCTGATGCAAGTAAGTTTAATATATTTAATTGGCAGGGACGGTAGTATATGTCTGACCATCTATGGCCACTTTTACGATTGAAAGCTGATTCGGAAGAAGAGCTAATTGAAAAATATCGAAAGGTGTTTGTAGAAACTTACGTATATTCTCGAGATGGCCAACAGGTTGAGATCTATGATTGGCATGGCAATAGAATCAAATTTCATGAAAGAAATTTTAAACATGCCTTTTCTGAGGGCTCAGATTATCGTTTTGGGGGAGGAGTTCATGACAAACCTTTTTCGAAAAACCGTGCAAGGCGCATTTTATGGATAAAAGAGGTCTTGACCGCAACGAAAGGGTCAATTGACCGCCTCCATCAGTTAAGACCAGATAGCAGGGGGCGGCAAAAAAAGAGAAGAACTCTAGTGGTTGTTGAAGAAAAGTATGTAGTCGTCTTGGAGGATTCTGGCAAAAAAGGAGAGTTGCAGTTTATTACAGCCTTTCCCGCCGATGCTCAGTATTTATTAAAAATACGAAGAGAAAGTAGTTACATGGAGACAAAAAAAGCCCCAGTCTTAACGGCGACTGAGGCGATGCCACGATCCAAAGCCTTAGGCAAAGGATCAAACGATCCGAAGATCTGCTTATAAATTAGGGAAAAAAACGCATAATGTCAATGTGTTTTTTCTGTTGAGGTATCTGGAATAACTTTATGACTCCTGCAGACATTGTTCAAAAATTGTGGAATTATTGTAACGTCCTCAGAGATGACGGCATGAGCTATGGCGATTACGTTGAGCAATTAACGTATTTGCTGTTTCTGAAGATGGCTGATGAGAGATCAAAACCACCCTATGACGAGGAGAGCAAAGTTGCGCCAGGCTACGACTGGCCGAGTCTCATCACGAAAGACGGTGACGAGCTGTTTGATCATTACCGTCACACCCTCGAAGTGCTGGGCAAAGAAAAAGGGTTACTCGGTCTCATATTCAATAAGTCGCAAAATAAATTCCAGGATCCGGCCAAACTTCGGCGGTTGATTGTTGACCTTATTGACAAAGAAAATTGGTCCATAATGAGTGCCGATGTAAAAGGGGATGCTTACGAAGGGCTTCTAGAGAAAAATGCTCAAGACACGAAGTCTGGAGCCGGACAGTATTTCACTCCGAGGTCACTTATCCAAGGGATTGTAGATGTAATGCAACCAAAGCCAGATGAAACAGTCTGCGATCCAGCCTGTGGTACTGGTGGCTTTATTCTTGCTGCGCACGACTACCTCATTGAAAAATATCCCAACATGACAAGGAAGGAGAAGCGAGGTCTGAAAGATTCCACTTTTTCTGGTTGGGAGCTGGTACAGAACACCGCTCGTCTTTGTGCAATGAATCTCATGCTCCATGGAATCGGCACCAATGGTGGTAAATTGCCACTAGATGTCGCTGATGCTTTGGGGAGTGATTCAGGAGACAGATTCGATATTATCCTGACCAATCCTCCGTTTGGAAAAAAGAGCAGCACGACAATTATTGGTGCTGATGGAAAAAAGAACAAAGAGAAAGAGACCTATGAACGTGAGGGATTTTGGACCACGACTTCCAATAAGCAGCTTAATTTTGTCCAGCATGTGGTCACACAGCTCAAACAAAATGGTCGTTGTGCTATTGTCGTTCCCGATAATGTTCTATTCGAGGGCGGTGCTGGGGAGACTATACGTCGAGCGATTTTAAAATCTTGTGATGTGCATACGCTGTTGCGTTTGCCAACCGGCCTTTTCTATGCTCAGGGAGTAAAAGCAAACGTTCTTTTTTTTGATCGAAAACCAGCAAGTGAATTGCCATGGACCAGAAAACTGTGGATTTACGATCTCCGCACCAATATGCATTTCACCCTCAAAACGAATACGCTGAAACGTGAAGATCTTGATGAGTTTGTTGCGTGCTACAACCCTGCCAGCCGACATGAACGAAAAGACATCTGGACGGAGAAGAATCCAGAGGGACGCTGGCGTTCTTATGATTATGATGAGCTGGTAAATCGAGATAAAGCCAGCCTGGATATCCTCTGGCTCAAAGATGATTCCCTTGAAGATTCCGAAAACCTGCCCGATCCAGACATTATTGCCGCTGAGATAGTCGAAGATCTGGAAGCAGCTCTGGAGCAGTTCCGGGAGATTGCTGAGGATTTGCAAATTGATCGTGCGGATACCAAGTTTTAAAGATGAATATTAAATGCCACCATAAGATATTTTCACAAACCCTTAATCTCACCGGGGAACGAGTCTAATGGCAAAACATGATATTCGCTGGGAGCAACGCTTTTCAAATTACCAAAAGGCCCTGGCTCAATTGCAGAAATTTATTGATAAAGGTGATTTATCGGAACTGGAGAAACAAGGGCTTGTTAAGGCCTTCGAATATACCTATAAGCTTGCCTGGAACACCATCAAAGACTTTCTTGAATTTCAAGGCCAGGCAGATATTTACGGCTCACGAGATGCTACCCGGAAAGCTTTTCAGTTAGGCATAATAGAAGATGGCGAAGGCTGGATGGATATGCTTACAAGCAGGAACAGGACCTCACACACTTACAATGAAGAAGTAGCCGAAGAAATATGCCAGGCGGTCTTTAAGGTATATTTTCCCCTTTTTATACAACTCAAAGCAAAATTGGAAAATTTACGTTCCGGTTCAAGTCAATCTGCCTTTAATAAGAAATAATATGCTGTACGGCTTAAACAAAGAAACCGTAGATAAAATCAACGGGGTTTTTTCCCGGTTCAGTGAAGTAGAGGAAGCCATTCTTTACGGCTCCCGTGCTAAAGGGAACTATAAACCAGGGTCTGATATCGACCTGACTTTGAAAGGAAAAAAAATCAACCTAAAGATCGTAAATAAAATCAGTCTCGCCCTTGATGATCTGCTTCTGCCTTATACCTTCGACATTTCGATATTCCATCAAATTTCCAATGCCGATTTGCTTGAGCACATAGAACGAGTCGGGTTGGTTTTTTATAAGAAAAAAAAGGGATGAGAAGAGGATTATGGAATCACTGGCGGGCAAATCATGACATTCGGTCAAGATCCGCCATGTACAACCTCCCGCCTTGAGACGACCGGCAGGGATGGCCTGGATATAACCGACTGCCTCACATGGTTTTTACAAACTCTCGAAGCCGCCATGCAGGATTCACAATGGCTTGTGGAAAGAGTCGTCATGAAAGCACATTTTTGGCAGCAACACAAAAACATTGAACTCAATACGCGGCAATAAAAAGTCATTAATAGGTTACTTGATACCGGAGAAAAATATTCCGGCGGCATGACAACACGCAAATACGCCGGAATGACCAAATGCAGCAAGGTAACTGCCAGCCGTGATTTAAACGATCTTTTGGAAAAACGCATTCTCCAAAAAAGTCCCGGCGGTGGCAGAAGCACAAGTTATGAATTGTGCCGCATCAAAAGTTGATCCGGATTTCTGGGCCTCGGTTCGGTCACAAGAATATTCTGATAAAAGAGTTTTTTCACAAAAATCCTTATGCTCCGCCATCTCAAGCAGACCGATGAATTTCTCCGTCCGGGAGGGGCTTGGTTTGATGTGTTCGATTTCGAATGAGGATTTAGTCTCCTCGTTATAGAGATAGTTTAACGCCCGCCTGAGCAGTTCCGGAGGATAGACCGTAACAACCTCTTTGCATTGCTTGCGAAGATCGATTTGCTACACTGGCCACCATGCCGAGGTTATTTACCCTGGGTATCATTTGTTTTTCCTACATTTCCTCTTCACTACATCTTCATTAAGAGAACGAGGAACGGAAAAAATTTGTTTATTTTTAAATCCCCCAGTAAACGAATGGGGTCCACTATACTTTTTACCACACCATCAACTTTAGGACTAACCAGAACTCTTTTATTTTTTAATTGCGCATGTAATAATTGTTCTTATTATAGGAAGAAACGGTAGTTCTGCGCAATATTTTTTTCAGTTACCTCAGTATTAATTTTATT
>CAYPPR010000001.1:0-240387 GCA_964412665.1 uncultured Desulfopila sp. | reverse complement strand
AATTTTATTTTGAATTCTTTTTGTAATCAGACTCATTAAACTTTTTCCTGCAATCAATATCTACAATCAATATCTATTGACTGCAGGAATAAATAAATGGATTACGAATGGCTTCATATAAAGGTGTACAAGGTGTTTTGACCGCGCTGGAGGAATTTTTCAAAGCGCGCCTTCCCCAAGAGCTGAGTGCAGGCCCGACCAATGCGCGGGTTGTCTTGCTTGGCAGCAAAGATATTGCCAACAAACTCACCGGCAACCTGCTTGGTATCTATCTGCATCGCATTACCATAGACGACCACGGCCGCTCCCGCTTCTTCAAGCCTCAGGGCACCGATACCAACGCCCCACGACCCGAGCTTCCGGTTAACTTGCATTTTTTACTGATAGCCAACGCCAATAGTGCCACCATTGAAGCGGATCTCATGAGCTGGGCCATGGTGGAACTGGCCAATCACAGCCAACTGGATATTTCTCATCTGCAAACCACGGATGCAGATTGGGGTCAGACGGAAGTATTGAACATAATTCCAGTAGACCTGACCACTGAAGACCTCATGAGGATCTGGGATGTATTTGAATCCCCTTACACCAGCACCATGGCCTACACTGTCAAGACTGTACGATTGCGTTTAAATCCACAGCGTACTGAAGGTCCGGATGTGGTCACCCGCGTCATTCCTGGAGGTCGTGTCTTATGAGTGGTGTTCAGTTTAAAGTCCTGGAAACCAGTGTGCTCCACGCCAGTGATATTCTCTATTGGCTGGATGGTACGACAGCTGAAACTCTTCCGGACATGCAGCGGATAGCTCACCAGCTTTATTTTGAAATAACCAGTAAACCCAGCGATGTCCAGATAAGGCAGGCTCCAGGGAAAACAATCTTTTGGCGCAGGTCTGCCACTTCAATCACGCCGGAGGAGGCAAGCGAAGAAGATAAAAGCTTTCTGGATGCCGGCTCCTTCACCTTGGTTGGAACAGTCTACGATAAAAAAGGGTATTACAACCCGCGCACATTTTCCGTCACATTGGGAGCCGGCACCGTCCCCATTGCTGGTCAGGGCATGGTTCTTTACCCCACTCCCCAAGGCACCCAATTTGGTAAGGCCGGAGGACTTATTGCCACCCTGCGCTTTGCCGGTGATGAGCGGGTGGTGCCCTGGGCGCTGCTGACCGCTGTAGTGACCATACCCGGAGCGGGCAATCAGACCTATCATGCCCAGACAAATCAATATGGTGATGTTTTATTGCCTTTGCACCGCCTGCCGCCATTACCGGAAGGCATAACAGAATACAGTGTGGCCCTGAGTGTGCAGGCGCTGCTTACTGCTAGCCCAAGTACACCACTCAATACCAGCGACCTGATATCAATGGATTTAGAGAGCCTGTCCGTTGTTGATTCGTTTTCTAATCCCATTCTTTTTTCTTTAGTGCCCAGTGAGATTCAAGTCCTTCGATCTGCTAATAAACGTTACTTGGCCGTCCAGACAAGTTGACCGCACCTGAAAAGGAGAAGATCATGCCTGAATATTTAGCCCCGGCTGTGTATGTAGAGGAAGTGAGTTTTCGAGCAAAATCCATCGAAGGGGTGGGTACCAGCGTCGCGGGCATTGTTGGCCCCACGCGCTTTGGTCCCATGCGCGGCAAACCGGAAGTGGTTACCAGTTTTGCCGAATTCACCCGCATATATGGTGATGTACTGAATCTGTCCTTCAACGGTACTGCAGTATTGAACCATACTGCTCTGGCCGCAAAAGCCTTTTTTGATGGAGGAGGAAAGCAGCTCTTTGTCGCCCGGGCGACAAATTACCCTCTGCCTACCGATGGTTTCTCGAGCGCTGCCGATAGCAGCAATAACGTCACTTTCCGTAGCCGGTTCCCCGGAGCAATGGGTGATCTTACCCTGGAGGTAGAGTGGCGGGACAGTGAAAATCTGCTACAGAAAACTATTACCTCAGCCCCTGCGGATGGTGAAGTGGTCTTTCTCGATGCAACTGGTTTGCCAGCGGCGGCAATCGCCAACGGCAGCCTGCCGGCCAGTCATTTTCCCCTTGGAATTAGGGGACTCGTTCAGCGTAATGGCGATCACTACAGAATAATTGAGGGCCTTTGTGAAATCACAGCCAATGACGGAGCTCATCTTGCGGCTGCGGATCTTGCTTCGGGTGACGATCATCTGGTTGCGGCCAATATGATAAACGACACCGCTACCAGTATTTCCTATACTCAGGTTGTCGCCAAAAGACCCACCAGCGGCGCTCTGGAAGACGGAACCTCCGCAGTCTTATCACTGAGCGGGGAAACCGATCTCTCAGCCTTTTTTACAGGAAGTCATTGGGGCACCCTGACCACCTTACGGGGAACACTCAACGCTGCGGGTACCATTTTCACCGTAGACGGCAGTGGCCTGAACGCCGGCGTGGCAACCGCAATTAATTTGCGGCTTTCTGCCCTGGCCGCCGCACCGGGCAGCGTGCGGACCATGATGGTACAGCGTACCTTTGATATCAGTGTCCATAATGGCGGTGCGAACGCACCGTTGATCTACAGTTACGGCAATATATCCAGTGCACCGGAAGCAGGCAACAGTCTTGTCAGCGTGATGGCAGCCAATCCGGAAAAACGCTATGATCAGCTCACCAGCCCGGTACAGTGTGCCCTTGCTGCCGGCATAACCGGTGAAGACGTCATGACAGCACTATTTGAAATGTTTGATACGGCTGCCATGAATCCGGCGCCAAATTCAGTAGAAGGCCCCCGCTACCTTATCCCCATGAGTGGCGGCGACGACGGCAGTTCACCTCTGGCCGTACATTATGGTGGTGTAACCGATGAGGTAAATGGCAGTACCGGTTTTGCCGCTCTGGAGGATATCGAAGATGTCGCGATCGTCCTTGCCCCCGCTGCGGCAGCAGATAGCACCAATCACCAGGCAATCGTCGCGGAGATGCAGAAACATTGCCGCAAAATGAACTACCGGATCGGCATTGTTGACAGCCGTGAAAGCATGTCACTTTCGGAGGTTCGGGAATTCCGTTCCAATTTTGACGATTCTCGCCTGGCCCTCTACTATCCATGGGTGGTGGCAGCGGATCCCCGTGGTGTCGTCCCCACCATCAATCTGCCACCGGCCGGTTTCATTGCAGGTGTCTATGCTCATACCGATGTTCAGCGTGGTGTACATAAAACACCGGCCAACGAACCGGTCATCGGCGCACTGCGCTTTGCTCAAGATATAAACCGTTTTCAACAGGAGCTGCTGAATCCCAACGGCATCAATTGTCTGCGTTCCTTTCCCGGGCGTGGACATCGGGTATGGGGCGGCCGTACACTGTCCAGCGATCCGGAATGGAAATATTTGAATATTCGACGATACTTCCTCTACCTGGAACGCTCCATCGATAAATCAACGCAATGGGTGATCTTTGAGCCCAACGGTGAAAGACTGTGGGATAATGTCCGTATCTCCGTGGAAGATTTCTTGTATAGCGAATGGGTTAACGGGCGGTTACTGGGAAGTACCAAGTCCGCCTATTTCGTACGTTGTGACCGCAGCACCATGACCCAGAACGATCTGGACAATGGGCGCCTGGTTTGTGAGGTGGGAGTTGCCGCTTTAAAGCCGGCGGAGTTCGTTATCTTCCGCATCGGTCAAAAAACCGCAGACAGCTAAAATAAGCTCAACCCATAGAGAATAAAGCCGAGTCAAAGCGGCGGAGGTAAAAGGTTGTACTACCCCATAAAATAACGCACCCAAGAGGAACACACCATGGCACAGTTTCGTGAAACCCCATACTCCGTTTTTAATTATCTGGTCAACCTTGGTGACGGTACCGAGGGAGAGGTAGCCGGTGGCTTTTCCGAGGTGTCCGGCCTCAATGCTGAAGTTACCGTGGCGGAATACAGAAACGGAAATTCTCCGGTAAATTATGTTGCAAAAATACCCGCCATTCATAAGTCGGGAGACGTCACCCTTAAGCGCGGCGTTATTGGCGCAGACAATATCTACCAATGGTTGAACCAGATTCGCAATGGAGACGTCAGTGCCAAGCGAAACGTCACCATTAAACTGAAAAATGAAGATCCTACCAGTTCCACTGCCGTCGTGACCTGGAAACTAATCAATGCCATGCCGATAAAATGGACTGGTCCTACCCTTACAGCCAAGGGTGGCAGTGATGTGGCTATTGAAGAACTGGTTTTAGCGGTTGAACATATAGAACAGGAATAAGTTTAAAATAATGCAGGAACTACTTGCCGGTAGAATAGCTCTGACCCCGCGCCCGGTGCAATCGCGCGAAGCGGCACTTGAGGTGGCCATGCTTGGCCATTGTCCTGGTCCGGTACGCTTGCAACGACTGCGGAATTTCCCCAGTGCCCTGGAAGAAATGCGTGCTGTTGGGTTTGGCTATGCCGTCGATCAATTGCAGAATGGCAGCATGGACGATCGGGTGAAGTTTTTGTACCACCTCCCCATTCCGCTCCGTTCCAGTGCAGAGTTCCATGACATCTTTCCAGAGACAATGAGCACTCCCAGCCGGTATAAAAGTGTGCTGGCAGGTGACAGAGCCTGGCTCCCCGGCTGTGTAGATGGTTTTTTTGCCAATGGTGGAAAAAAACTCTGGGTTATCAATATCCCTGAAGAAGAGGGGCAGAATGGCTTTTTTAACAATGGCCAGGCTGGACTCTGGGTGCTGGACCATCCGGACACAGCCGTTCCGACCTCTTTTCCATCACCAAACACAGCTCTGTTTCACGATACCCGTCAACTCTATGGTCTGGCTGCCGCCTTGATTATACCAAATCTTGGCGCTGTGACTTTTCCAGATCTTGAACGATTGCAGATACCGGCTCAGTTACCTGATATCCCCAGGGTACGGCTCGACAACCCAGACCCGCAGTTTCTGCCCTGTTCAAGTTCATTGGATGACGATCATCGGGAACGACGCAATAGCCTGGAGATGGAAAGCAGGGTGATGCCGCCTCCAGCTAAGCTCGACCTGGTCCTACAGCGTATTTTACCTTGGCTGGTAAAATACCGCCCTGATATACAATGCCTGATGACCTTGCCCATTTCTTACGACACTGCCCTGAACAGCCCAGCCATTGATGCACAGGCGATTGAACTGGTGCAGCAAATTCGGGGGCGCGACAATGCTTACATTCTGCGACACATTCAGTTTCTCTTCCCCTATCTGCGTGGTCCGGAGTCATCTCTGTCAAGCCCGGTTGGCGTCGTTGCCGGCAAACAAGCATCCCAGGCCCAGACCCTCGGTCCCTGGCGATCCATCGCCGCTCAGCCGCTTCAGACGAGCAGCCTGCCTTTCCCACCTTTGTCAATCGCCGAAGCGGTTGCGCTTCGCAAGGATCCCGGCGTAGGTGTATTACAGCACCTGAACGGCCGGGTCCAACTGGATGATGAGCGGCTGGTCGTTCCTGCATTGCATCCTGAGGATTATGGTCACGCAGCCGATATGAACCGTTTTGACGGCTACCGTTCTGCGGAGATAATGCGGTTACTCGGCTATTTACGTCGCCAGCTCAACCGTTTAGGGGAACAGCTGGTTTTTAATTTGGATTACCGCGATCCTCGCCCGCTCTTGTTGCTGGAACGATTTTTCCGTCAGCTGCAGCAGCGAGGCGCTCTTAGGGGAGCTACGGCGGAAGAGGCCTTCCACATCGAAGAAATCATCACCCAGGAAGGCACTATGATTTACGAAATAATGATAGCACCGGCACTACCAATCGACCGCATTCATCTCACCTTTACCAACCAGCATGGAGAATGGCAGGGGGAGGTGGCAGATGTCTGAATTTGTTCCTTTCAGGTTTAAGGTCAATCTCTATAACAGTGAAAATAATCAGCTGTTATGCAGTGGCAAGTTCAGCGAGGTTAGCGGTTTTGAGCTTACCATGGAGCCCAGGATTATCCAGGAAGGAGGACGTAACTGGGGAGAGTTGCAGAGAAGCGGCGTTACCAAGTTTACGCCTATAATTCTCAAACGTGGGGTCACCACGGTAAATGATTTATGGAGCTGGTTTGATGCCAGCACCCGCGGCTCTCACTACGGCTACCGCTTGCACGGCGAAATCATCGTGCTTGGCAATCCTCTTAACGGGTCTGAGGAAAACCCGATCATGATCTGGCGTCTGGAAAACGTTATGGCAACCAAATTCAAAGGACCAGATCTCAATTCAACTGCCAACCAGGTGGCCATTGAAGAAATCCACCTGGTCCACGAAGGTCTGGAACTTGAACGGCCAAACACAAACGGCACAGGCAATGGGAGTTGAAATAGTATGGCAAACCCTGAACGTGGCAAACTGATTCCTGTCTCCGGCAATAATAACACGCCGGATATGGAGAATGCGGTCGATGTGCAGTTTAACCCCGTCTCCTTGAAGGTGACACTTTCCAACACGCTGAAGGAAAACCAGCGCAATGGCAACAGTCGTGCAGCCCAGTTTGTCGACAAAAGCTCCTCCACCCTGGCTGTGGAACTGCTTTTTGATACTACTTATGTTGATGCCGGCGAAGGCGAAGCGCACAACAATATAGAACAGGGTTCCGACGTTCGCGACCAGACCAAAAAGATTGCCGAACGTTTCGTGCAGCCGGTGGAGGCTGGAGAGCAGATGGAAGCGCCTCAACGCTGCCTGTTCCAATGGGGGAGTTTCGAGTTTGTCGGCATGGTGGAAAATTATGAGGAAACCCTGGACTACTTTTCCAAAGAAGGTCGTCCCCTGCGCGCCAAAGTCGTCTTGAGACTAAAAGAAGATCGTTATCAATTCAGACAGCGCAGCGAAGGCGTCGCCGCAGCACAGCAGGACACTCCGACGCTCTCGCCAACCGGCAATGGTGACGATGGTACCAGTCAGAATGCTAATCCGGTGCCGGGGAGCAGCAAGGGCTCGAATAACTGGCGGGATACCGCGCTTTATAATGGTATTGAAAACCCTCGCCTGCCCAGTGCATCTATGCTGGCAGTCCCGAGTGTGACATTAGGCACCAGTAGAGGTGTCGGTGTTCGCGGCTCTGTCTCCGCACAACCCTCTTTTTCTTTCGGCGCTTCCGCCAAGTTGGGGACCAAAGTTGAAGGTGCCTTTAATGCGGGTGCTGGTGCGGGAATAAATATAAATAACACTGCAGCCTCATCTCTACAGACCAGCCGCAAGACGGAAAGCAAAGGGGGCGCCGCCAAGCTGGATAAACTGGAGATGGGGGTGGGTTTTGATTAAAGGAGTCTAGAACATGGTTGTTATTATAGAAGAAGTAATCGCCGATATTCAGGAACCGGTGATCCTGCCCAGTGAGAGCAGACCGACACCGCAGCAGCTGTCACTTACTCAAACTGAGCTGGAACTGGCTCAGACGCTGGAACGAATTCAACAACGCCAGCAGCGTTTAAAAGTGGACTAGGAAGAAAACACACGATATGACAGACAGTTCTTTCATAAGCACACGCCCTGTTTTTACACTGGACGGACAAAGACGGGGCGACCTGAGCGAAGCTCTCACCGGTATGGTGGTCAACCTGCCCTTGCATGGCTGTAGCCATGCTGAACTCACCCTTACCAACTGGGGAACCCCGGAAGGGGGCCGCAATCCCGCCTACCTCTTTAACGATATTAACCTGGGAGCAGAACTTGAAATCAAAATGGGAATGCCCCCAAGAACCCAGATATTTAGGGGAGAAATAACCGCGGTTGAAGAACAGTATGGTGAAGGTGCCCCCAACTTGACCCTGTTGCTGCAGGATAAACTCCACCTTTTGGGAAGATCCCGGCAGAATCGAATGTACGAAGAGCAGACTCCGGACGATATCGTCCAAGCTGTAGCAAGTGAAGCGGGCTTGCAGGCAGATGTACAAGTTTCAAACATCAATGCCACCTGGCACCAACTCAACGAGAGTGATCTTGCTTTTCTGCTGCGGCTACTGGGCCGTTTCGATATTGGTCTGCGAATGGACGGAGACACACTTCGGGCCAAACCCGAAGAACCGGACCCAGAGCCCATGGAACTGAGTGCCCAGGACAGCGCTTTAAAGGTTCGATTGATCGTGGACCTCAATCATCAACCGCTTTCTTCCGAGGTGCAGGGATATAACGCAGCCGTTGCCGATTCGGTAAATCACACCAGTGACAGTCTGACCCCGGCACCGACCGGCACCAGCGCTTCCGCCACCCTGGCAGAGCTCGGCTGGCCAGGCAACGAGGTTGTTCCCCACCCATCAGCACGCAGCCAGGCGGAAGCAGAGGCATATGCTGCATCGCATTTTCGCAGACAGGCAAAAAGATTTATCCAGGGGGAAATAATCTGTCAAGGAGAACCGACCCTGAAGAGTGGACGGGAAATCGATCTTACTGGTGTATCTCCTCGCTTACGAGGCACCTATCAGGTTGTGCACTGCAGTCATCGATTTGACAGTCAGAGCGGATATGAAACTCATATTAAAGTGAACAAAGCAGATTGGAGCCCAGACTCATGAACGCCCATACTCTAGGCCATCTGCACAGTATGCAACTGGCTCGTGTAACCGAAAATGTTGATCCCGATAACCGCGGCCGCATAAAAGTGCGCCTGCAGTCATCCCCCATGGCAATGTGGGCGAGTGTGGTCACTCTTTCAGCTGGTGAAGGCTATGGCGCCAGTTTTATTCCAAAAATTGATGAAATTGTCGTCGTAGCATTTATCGACCAGGATGCAGCCTTGGTTCTGGGCAGCATCTGGACGGGCAGTGAAAGCCGTCCGGAAGACGCAGACCCCCAGGAAGAACATTATGTGATTCGTACCCCTGGGGAGACAGTACTGGACTTCGATGACAGCGTTCCCAAAGTCGAACTTCGCACCCGCTCGGGTTATCGTATCACCATTACCGAGGGCAGCGGCGGAGAAGTAAAAATAGAACGAGGCAGCCAGAGTGTCACCATGACTGCTTCCGAAATCACTGTCGACAGTGCAGGGCCGGTAAACATCAATGCCGCCACCGTCAACGTGTCAGCCAGTATGGTGCAGGTAGATGCTGCGATGTCACGATTCAGTGGTGTCGTGCAGTGCGACACCATTATCGCCACCTCGGTGGTGGGTACCTCTTACACTCCGGGTGCAGGCAATATATGGTAATAAGGACAAGAATATGACTACTCTTCAACACATCCATAAAGTTCGTCTTCGCCCACCGTTTTTCCAAGACGACGAGCGTGCTGCATTGTTGCGCTATCTGGACCCTGATTTTATCGCCCGTTTTCAGCAGGATGTGCAGAAAAA
Source organism: uncultured Desulfopila sp. (assembly GCA_964412665.1). GTDB lineage: Bacteria > Desulfobacterota > Desulfobulbia > Desulfobulbales > Desulfocapsaceae > Desulforhopalus_A. The sequence continues at coordinate 231,123 of CAYPPR010000001.1, read as the reverse complement.
GCGTTTTAAGCAACCGCAATTTACGGCATGGGCGCAGGAAGAAACCCACAGTCAATTCGACAACAAACCGGTTCTGCGTCTGCCCACCCACCGTGCCTTTCATCTGGTTTGCTGCGAGGTAATTTGCGAACGCTTTGGTCTCCCCGCTTTAGATCCCCAACATATCACCTCCTCTGGATTTGTAATACGCCGCCTGAGAAACAATAAGGAACAGGCATGGATTGTGGAAGAAGGTGAGGCCATCGGCTGGCGTGATACCAGCAGTGAATTAAAAGATCCTGACCTCGATCGCCGAATCTGTGCGAACGGGATGTTGCATCAACGAAGTAATCAGATGACATACAGCGGGGAACAGACGCATCCTTTACACATTTTTACCAGCAGAGACAACAAAGATAAGCGCCATACACTTCTCTTCGGCTATGTCCCCCTCGGCGGAAGCTATTATGAGCGCGAGGCAAATGCTCTCTTTGATACAAAAGATCAGCAGGAAACCGAAGATTTTGTAGCTCGCTCCCTGCCATGGCCTTTCGGCTATCGCGAGCAGGCAGAACAGGAATGGACGACACAGCACGCTCTTCAAATAAAAGCCGGCGTACCGACAAAAGCGATGTTTGAACTTCTTCGCTTATTGGTGAATCGCTATCATTTGGGTGAGGCCGGACGAGATGCTAATAATGAGTTGGAAGAAATCTTTTCGGATATCTGGTTCTATGATGAGCGGCTGCTGCCGGCTCATGTTAAAAGCGGCCTGGCAAAAACACAGAATTTCAAATTGCTGAAAAGCAGCCGGAAATTTCATCTGGCGAAGTATCTACAAGACGCTTTTGCGGGAGGGGAATCTAACCCTCTCGTCCAGTGGATAATTGAACAGGAAGAGGCAGCCGATAATGCAGGTGGTCTCGACAATCTGAGCAAATTGCAAGCCCTGCCCAACATAAGCGGCAATGGGAACTTGACCTATTCCTTGATCCTTTTAGCCAGTGATACGGAAAATATCCGCCATCACCTGGGACAGAGGTACCGAGAGCAGACACTGGCTCAGGCAAAAGAAATTCCTCTGCCAAAGTTTAGCCAGGGAGAACAGGATGTTTATCAGATCATACCATTTGTGCGTTACAAAAATGATCAAGGGCAGGAAAAAATACAATGGGGAGATAAGCAGAGTCGATCCCAGCAATTCCGGGTAGCCGCTCCTTTTGATCCTGAAGCAAGCCGCCCATCGCTGATTCCCATGCCAAGTTTACGGGACCTGAAACGAGGTCTCGCCAAAGGAGCAAGCATGCTCACTCCGGGCGATACCTTTGATCTTATAAATGGACTCAATCTCAAAAAAGGCGCCAGTGAGGATGTCGTAGGCAAAGGCCCAAAATTAGGCATCCAGTGGATCTGTTCCTTCAGCCTGCCAGTCATCACCCTGGTAGCCATGATTCTTCTGATGATAATGATCTCACTCTTAAATATTGTGTTTTTCTGGCTCCCCTGGGTACGGATATGTCTGCCGTTTCCGAAAAGTGATAAGTAGCGATAGGTAGGGATGAGAGGAGAACAACTGATGCGACACACCCCAACCCCCAACATTCAAAGCTGGCCCCTTGGCAGTGTAAATGTCGATGGTCGTCTTTCCTGGGTCAAAGACGATCAGAGTATAAGGGAGTCAATACTGAATATTCTACTGACCCGCCCGGGAGAGAGGCTGCAGCGGCCGGATTTCGGCGCCGGGCTGCTGAATTTTATCCATCTACCCAATAACGAAACAACCCGCAACCTTATCGCCGGAGTCGTCCGGAAATCGCTGGATTTATGGGAACAGCGTGTGATTGTTGACGGCGTGGATGTACAACCCACTCCGAACAACCTGGCTGAAGTGCATATCAACATCCGCTACCGAATGCGTCACAACCCGGCACCAGCAGAACTGGGTCTGACCCTGAACCTGGGTGTATAAGGAGGAACCCAATGCCATTACCGGTCCCCAATCTTGATGACCGCCGCTTCGATGACCTCATTGCTGAAGCCAAGGCGCGTCTGGCTGCTCATCTGCCTGAACTGACACAGATTAGCCCTGGCGATCCTGTTCACAGTTTCATCGATTTGTTCGCCTGGTTTACGGAAACCATTCTCTACCGGGCCAACCTGATCCCTGAACGCCAGCGGCGGGTATTTCTCAATCTGCTGCAAATCCCTGTTCGCCCTGCGCGTCCTGCCCGGGGGGTGATCTGTGTCGATGGCAGCTCCTCCAGCGTGCAGCTGCCACCTCTTTTGAGAGATGCAAGTACCTTGAAGGGCGGTAAAGAAACGTTTACCACCATTGGCGAACTGCAACCCACCTGCCTCAGTCTGAAGGTCTTAACAAAACAATCTCTCTCCGTAGACGAGCTTGCCGATTTGGACATGACGCTACAGGATCTTCACGAACAGTTCGGCCTGCGCAAAGGGGAGACCCCGCAACCATTTCAACCCCACCGTTTTGATATCGGCAGGGAAGCCCTGAGCCTGAACAAAAGCCTGGATCAGAGTTTTTATCTGGCTTGTATTGCTCCAAAACAACTGGAAAAAAATCTTGATCTGCTGCGCGACAACCTGGCGGGTATTCGCCTCAGCGTGGCCATCGCCCCCTCAGACGAACTGGAAGGTGATACGATCAGCGATATGGCAGCCCGCAAGCTGGAGTGGGAACTGGTTGCCGCGGGTCCAGATAATGATGTGCGCTTTCTTCCTTTGGAAGTAATGTCCGATAGTTCATTGGGAGGCCGCCAGATCGGTGTGGTGCGACTGCGTCTGCCTAAAAACAGTGGTCTTTTCAACGATTTTGCAGGTGCTGATCCAATGTTTGATGGCAATAGGAGGCTGCCTCCCGCTTTGGACGACGATGTGGAAGCGACCAGAGTGGCACTTTGGATTCGGCTGCGTTGCCCCGAATATCCAGGATTTACCCTGGGCTATCTGGACTTAAACGGCGTTGATGTCGTGGCCCAGGGTTTGCGCCAGGACCGTGTGGTAGGCATAGGCACCGGCCTTCCTGATCAGGTGGTGGCTTTGCCTGATAAGCATATTGACGCCACCACCATCGACCTGCAGGTTGAAGAGGAGGGTGGCTGGGTAAGCTGGCGGGCTGTGGATTTTCTTGCCGGCCATGGTCCCGATGCACGGATTTATCGCCTTAATGCTGAATCCGGTTATGCCCATTTCGGCGACGGTCTGGAAAACGGTCGCCGGCCGACGCGGGGAGCCCGCATGCGCATTGCCGAATATCGATACGGCGGCGGCGAAAGCGGTAATCTTCCAGCCGGCAGCATTAAAGAAATTGACAATGGCAGTCCCCGTTTCAGGCTGCGTCATGAATGGCCGCTTAAGGGCGGGCGCGATGCGGAAACGGTTGAACAGGCAGAACAGCGTATTCCTCAGTTTCTTACTCATCGCAACCGGGCAATAACCGAGACGGATTTCCAGGTCATCTGTCGGAACAATCCGGTTAATCCAGTGGCACGGGCAGAAGTGATCAAAGGTTTTTTGCCCGGAAACACCCTGGCTGCGGCAAGAGAGGAAGTTCCTGGTGTAATTAGTGTTTTCCTGCTGCCGCCGGCAAAGGTGGGTATTGGCAATTGGCCCAAACCCAACAAGGGACTGCTCAAGGATCTGTACAATTACCTGCTGAACAGAATTTTGCTGGGAACAGAGCTCTACCTGTTAAGCCCCCAGTTTATTCCCATGGCCGTGTCTATCCTGATACAGGTTCGTGACCCAAAGACAGAACAGCAGACCTTTAAAGCAGTGCGGTCGGCGATCACGGAATACCTCTGGCCCCTGTCTCCAGGCGGCGCCACCGCCAAAGGCTGGCTAATGGGAGAGACGGTTCGCGTCAATGAAATCCTGACCCAGGCGGCCAGGGTAGAGGGCGTTCAGTCGGTAGACGGAGTATCTCTCTTTCTCGAGACAAACAAGGGCTGGCGCCGTTTGCCTCAGAAAGAAGAGCTGAAGTTGGCTCTCTACCAGTTGCCTGAATTGATGGGCGTGCGGGTCGAGGTCGGTACCGGCAAAGACACACCACAGCTACCACAGGGCATCGGCCAGCTGGCTGGTTCGTCACCTGAACCTGCCGCCGGCATTGCCGTTCCCGTTATACCGGATGTGTGCTAATGGATGTTAATAATACCCCATACTTCCTGTTACGCAGCGAAGATGAGCTTGAGGTAAGCTCCCGGCGACTGCAATACCATAAGGAGCTGCAGGCACTAACCCTGGCTCAGAACCAGAGCCTTCGGCTGCCTGTAACTGATCCGACCACAGCCCTCGATGCCTGGGGTACAGCTCTCCCGATGGCTGTAGACAGATACTATCAGATTGCCAGGTTGGGTGGCGATGCAAGCAGTGTAGAGTTCAACAGCGGTCGTGGCTGGCTTCCTTTAAAAGATGGAGAGTTACGCACAGTGGCATCACCTGTCGGTACTATAAAGGATTTAAACCTTAACCGGGAAGGTCTTATGGCCATCCCTTATAGTAACGATACCGATCAGCATGGTCTCATGATGTTTCATTTGAGAAAACGTTGGTTGACCATGTGCACTTTGCCGCTTGCTCCACGCAGGGCCTGGGTCGATTCCTCAAATCGTATCTGGTGTATTAGCGCCGATTACCTGATGCTTTGCCAGGGTGAGCCATTACCCCTGCCTTACCATCCGCTGGATGATCGATTTGAACCACTTCACGAAAATCTCAACGATCTCGGTTTACGCTGGCAGCAGGCTCTTCCCACCGGCTGGCAACCCCTGGCTCTCTGCGGCGATGAAGAAAATCTCTATATACTTGTCCATGATACGAATGGACATCAGCAAATTCTGCGTCGGTCTCTTTCCATAGAGCGCGACCGGCCCTTTATGTCGTACCTGCTCACCGACGAAGTACCATTTGTCATCGACCTGGCCCAAACTGGTGCCGGCAAACTGGCAGCATTAGCACCCAAACAGGCAGGTGACACAGCATTTCGTCGGCGGGATTGCCCGGTGCTGCGCCTGTATCCGGAAAGCATGGAGAACGCAGTTGCTGGTGAAGCTCGACTCATCTACGAAAGATACCCGATGCTCTCTCTTGCAGTACCTCGCTTTGCCAGCAGTGGAGATGGCCAACTCCGTTACCAGGCGGAGCAGGATCCCGACTATCCGGATTTTAATCCCCGCCCAAGAGAGCTGCATGCCCTGCGTCAACCCCGTTACCATCTGGAGGCCAGTGCCATTCTTCATCAGGTTTTAGATTCGGGTGCACCCAATACCATCTGGCATCGAGTCTATCTGGACGCCTGTATTCCACGGGGATGCAGTATAAAATTGTCCGCCAGAGTTTATCATACACCGAGTCAGCGAGGCGGTGCGGAACTGATTGAGCAGCCCACTCCTGTATGGAATCCTCTGCCTTCGGAACTCCCTTTTCAGCAGGCCTTATCAGGCCATGAACCGGGACAAAAGGGATTGTTCGAATTGTTGCTGCAGCGGCCCGATGGCCCGGTACGTCGTCTCAGCGGGCGCTACCTCCAGCTGCAGGTACACTTTACCGGCAACGGTCGCGCAACGCCAAGCCTCCGTGCCATTCGAATCTATCAGCCGAGATTCTCCTACCAGGAGGCCTATCTTCCGGAACTATACCGTCAGGAGCTCAGCTACGACCGGGACAACAAGAGCGGTCCAGCCAACGGAGCCGACACCCGGGAGCGTCTGCTGGCAAGTTTTGAAGGGATGCTCAGTCCCATCGAGGGGCAAATAGAGGCCAGTGATCAACTTCTGCATCCAGATGCTGCTCCCCCAGAAAACTTGCAATGGCTGGCCCAGTCACTTGGAGTGGACTTGCCTGGACATTGGCCTGAACCGCGGCAGCGCCGCTTACTCAAAAATGCCACGCTTCTTCAGCAATACAAGGGCACCCTGCGCGGGGTGAATCTAGCCCTGGACATTGCTACAGACGGCGGGGTACAGCGGGGAGAAGTGGTTGTGGTGGAAAACTTCCGGTTACGCCGCACCATGGCTACCATCCTGGGACGCAATATGGACGATGCGGATCACCCACTGACTTTAGGTACCGGCATAAGCGGCAATAGTATCCTGGGAGACAATCTGATTCTCTCGGATATGAACGCCAAAGAATTTCTTGCCCTGTTTGCCCCTGAGTTGGCAGACGAGGAGGAGACAAAAGCCGTGGAAACCTTTTTTGACCGGTATGCGCATCGCCTCAGCGTACTGTTGCACGGTGAAGCCCGGCAAAAAAAGAATCTCGTTCAGGAAACCCTAAAGGAAAACGTTCCCGTTCACTTAAAGTGGAGTCTGATCGAGACCGAGCAGCCATTTATTCTGGGAACATCACCGCTTCTAGCCGTGGACACCTATATGGAACGGCGGCCTGATGCAAAACCAGTGATCCTGAACAAAACCCTGCTGGGAAAAGAAGGGCTGTTGCATAACCCGGCAGCATTTTCACCCCGGGACATCAACGCCAGTATGTAAGTGCGCGAAGACAAGACCATGAGGAGCCATAATGAGTAATCTTGACGACCTGCCGACTCTGAAACAGGATAATGAACTAGACGAACCCCTACACCGGGTAAGTTACGAAGCGGGAATGATGCTCGGGCTGGAAGCGACCCGGGCCGAACAGGCTTACCATCGCCGCCGACTCACCCGTCATCAGTACTGGCTGCACGGCTATGGTACCCTTGCAGGGCTCCTGGTACGCATGGATCCGCCCGATCACCCCAACGATACAGACGATATTCTTGTTCGGCTCCACGTCAAACCAGGGATAGCAATCGACGGCCTGGGCCGGGAGATACTTCTGCACGAAACCTACTGTATCAACCTGCGGCAATGGCTTGAAGCCCAGACTGAAGCACTTCTTCTGGAAGGCTTTGATAGTAGCAGCAATACTCTCTGGCTCAAAGTCACTGCGCGTCAAAAAGATTGTCCCGTAGGCATGCAACCGGTTCTGGCTCGAAAACTCAATCTCAGCACCGATGCTGTACAGCCAAGCCGCACCGCTGATAGCGTACAGCTGGAACTCATGCCGGAATTGCCTCCACCTGTCGATGAACGCTATGCTCCCTGGGGCAGCCACATCCCGGTAGCAGATGCCAATCCTGCCTTAAACGATGTCGAACAACAAATGCTGGACGATCTGGAGGCAAGCAATCCGGCCGCAGCCGCACAGCTCAGGCTGCACACCAGACTACTGCACGCCATGGACGCGGGCAGTGTCGCCACCCAGAACCTGGTAGACGAACTGGAAGTCGGCGCCCGTCTATTGCTGGCCCGTATACGAATCAGCGCCACTGACGTAAATGCTATTGTTATCAATCCGGAATTGATCAGCATCAATAACCTTGTGCGACCATTTCTCAGTACAGCAAGCCAGCTTGCCTGGCTGGGCAGACAATAACACCGCATGCAACGGGAAAAGGAGACACCATGAGCGAGATCTTGTTTCAACCCTTGGGCGACCCCATTGGTGCCGGTGAAAGCTTAAAGCATATCGCCGACATTGATCCGCGTATGACCCGCACGCATTATTTCGACGGAAGGTTACTCACCGCCGAAGACCTGGAAAGGGATCAGATTTACCTGGACCAACGTTTACGAGAAATTGGTAAGACATTCGGCCATGGAATAATCAGCGGCATGGAGCTGGGCTACAATCCTTTCTCCGGGCTGCTTACACTTCAGCCCGGTCAGGCCATGACCCGTCTGGGCAGAGTGCTGCACCTGAGCAGCCAATTGCTGGTCAGCATGGGAAACAGAGCCCTCATCTCAGGGCTCAATAACAGCAAATACCGCAAATTCCACCGAGCCCTCTATGCTGTTGTGCTGCGCTATGTGGAGGTGGCTACGGATATCGCCGAAGTTTTCCCCACCGATCTGGCCGCAAAACGCGGCAGCGATTACGCTTTGGTGACGGAGTCAGTGCAAATGGGGCTGGTGCCGCTGCCACTTGCTCTCCCCCAACAAAATCCTCTGCATATTCGTGCCAATTTGATGCGTGAGCTTTTGGGCAACAATCTGGCGGACAGCCTGCTGCCGGAAGACAGTGTGGCCCTTGGTATCATTGCGATTCAGGACGATACGCCGCAGTGGCTGGACAGCCAGCTCCTACGGCAGCCCATGAGACTTGAACAAACAAATAACTCCCTGCAGAAGGATGTCTCCCGCCAGTACGAAGCCCTGCTGGCAGACATTTTCACAAGCCGCATTGCAGCAAGCCTCAACAACCAGTTTGCTGCCAGTGATTATTTCGGCCTGTTGCCGCCGGCGGGCACGCTCCCCAAGGATGCCATCGATGCAGTGAACGGGCATCAAGGTTATTTTCCCGAACACTTCAACGTGCACATTGCTCCAATTCGGCTGTCCGATGTGGAACTGATTAAAGCCGAAAGCCTGGAGCTGCCCAACATAGATCTCACCAGTAAAGACCAGGTCGATATTGTGGTGCTGGCTCCCCTGGCCAATCAGAACTACGGTCACTATGCCGGCCGGCTGGAACGGGATTATAATCCCGTGAGCCGTCGCCTGCCGCAGCTGGATCTTCTCCGTCTCAAACTCTATCCGGTTCATCCGGTTCACACACTGGATAGCGATGCAAGTACCTGGCAGGCCATCTGGGATATCATCGCCGACAACCAGCTCCTCTATGTACGCCGTCCGGTACGAGCTGCAGAAACGGCGGTCAGCGGAATTGTCCTGGCCTTAGGCAGCACCCTGCCCGCACCGAGCGACCCTGCGCCGACAACGGACCCGGGCACTGCTACCCCCTCTGATCCCGGCAGCGTAATTGAGGATGAGGACACTGTTTTTCGACGTTTTATCAACTTTAAACAGCTGGCCCGGATCAGGCCTCCCCAGAACAACAGCAGCGAGCGGGCACTGGAAATATTAATCAACAATCATGGAGAAAATTCGGCCATAGTGCGGCAGGCCAATGAGTTTTTGCTGCATATAGAAAGGCACTATGACCCTGTTCTGTGGCCTACTCTGCACCTCTTGATAGAAAGAGATGCGCTGTCTGAAGTCCTGCAACGTTTGCGAGAAACCAAAGAGCGCAGTCCCGCCGCCAGTGGAGAGAGAGTCGTCGAGGCCGCTGATCAGTTCGGCCTTGGCACCGAACTCATCAGCCGCTGGAAGGAACTAGTGGAAATGCTCCGCTAAAGCATCCGTGACCGCTATTTAAGGAGCCGAATATGACGTTTATCGCGCTGCATAAGCCCATCGCCAGTTCAGACAAACTGGAACGGGTACATCTGTTTGCCGGTCGCCATTTGGGAGAAGAGGAATTTGATCGACAGCAGGAGTACGCCGATGCGAGATTGGCACACCTGCTCAGAACCCATCGGACTGGAGTAGTATATGGTTTACATCTTGCCAGTGGCGGTGCAAGCCTTGCTGTAAGTGAAACATTTATGGTCAACCCAGGGCTGGCGGTCACCCCGCAGGGCCAGACCCTGAATCTGCAGATGCCGCTGAAAGCAGAGTGGCAGGCATTGATCGATCAGTACCTTGCCGAAACAGCTGTCAGCGATGCAACCGGAATATACTACCTCACCCTGCACCAGGCCCTGCAAACCATCGACAGTCCCACCGTGGAACCCTGCCAGCGTGCAGAGTTTGATCCAACCCGGGATTCGCGGCTGGTGGCAGTTACCAGCGTAAAACTGAAAAGGCTGGCCATTGCCCCGGCACTGGTGGCGGCCATACCACCTGAGCAATTGCAGAACCGGGTGGCAGCTGATCGGATAGATGGCCAATTCCTCACGAACTTTCAGCAATCCGTACCGCTTGCCCTGCTGGCCATCAGCACCATCGGCAGCAGCCACACGGTAAACTGGTTGTCGGAAGCAGCCGGCCGCTATGAAGCCCTCAGCCAGTCGGGCTATCGAGTACTGCTCAATCAAACAAGTGAGGCCCTTCGCTCTGTTATGCAGGCGTATAGCCTACCGGCTACTACTGCAACCAACCTGGCAGATTTTCTTCGCGACAATCTGCACCTTGACTACATGCCGGCGGCAGGGCAGCTGCCCCTCACCTGGCTGCAAGACCCGGATTTGGTCAACCCCAGCCTGCTCTGGTTACCGGATCACCTGAGCATCGATATGGTACCAGTACCGGCTGATTCCGTTTACGACCTGATAAACCGGCATCTGCCGCGGCGGGTTATCGATTTGCGCAATCCAGCCGCAGACAAAATCCGTCTCTTGCTGGCCCTTGATCGAAAGGAGTATCGGCCCGATCTCTTGGATATCCCAGCCACCGATAACCGACTGGAATCCGACACCTACCGCTTCTATATGCGGGCCTATGACAGCTGGCTTCACTGGCATAGACAGTTTGATGCACTGTATTACCTCAAACCGTCTAACGAATTGCCCCTGACCAGCCCCGAAGATGTGGTGGAGATTGAACATGCGATATTAGATCCCAAACAATTCAAAGAACTTGGCCTGCCTAAGCCTGTTCTTCCTCCAATCACCCCGGCAAACCTCTTCGCCAATGTTACGGCGAGGGCTTTGCAAGAGTTGCAGGCAACAGCGAGCTCAACAGTCCCTTATCCTTATAATCGGGGTATACCGGCACAACCTGATTTTTATACCGATTGGCTTGTTGAGGGGGCTGGTGGTGCAGTCCCACCTCCGCTACCTGTGCCCGATGAAGACGGCCTGGTGATCCAGTATGCGGTGGCAATGACCGAACTTGAAGCAATTGAAAATCAGATTCGTGCCATTCGCACTCGTCTGGAAAAGACCCGAGATCTGCTGCTTCTCCAAAGACAGCAATTGGATTCCCAGACAGTGGCGCTGTCATCCCTTGCCGGCGGCGTGGCAGGAGATGGCAATGGCATGCAGGTGGCGCGCTGGCTGCCCTACGCCAGCCTCAACACCGACCTGATTCCGGAAGAACTGCAGGCTGCCGCAGCCGGACCCAGTCCAGCCGGCACAATGGTACGTAGTGAAGTACGTAGTGGTGACAGTGCTGCTTCTCTAGGTAACGTCGCCCGCGCGGGAAGCAAAAGTTTCACCAACAATCTTCTCTCTGCCGCACTCAACACCAGCACCAGCAGTACTTCGAGGTACCTCTCCAGCAAGCCCCAGACCTATTCCGCCTTTGAACTGGGTATTAATAAGAAACGTCTGGACCTGCTGGCCAACCTCTCCAAAAGTGCCGTAAGTAAACCCGCATATGAAGCCAAGGAATTCCGTTTTGGCGTACTCGATCATATAAGTCCGGAAATCAATGAATACCGTAAAGCCTATTACGGCATGAAGGATCTCATCACTACTATCAACGATCTCTTTGACCCTACCGATGCCGCATCGTTGCGCAAAAAATTACAAGCCAGTGAAAGCAATCTTGGACTGGTTGACCTGAACACCCTGGACAGCCAGATCGACACCAGAACTCAAGAGCTTGCCGGTGAAGACGGTAAAAAATATCAGCAGCTCCATGGCCTTGTAGCCAACCAAAAACGCTACGAGGCATTGTTCAATGCGGGTAAGGTGCTCACCAAGTGGATCTCAATAGTGGAAAGCCGCTATAACCAGATAGAGCGTAAGCTGCAGGGCAAACTTCGGGAACATACCCGAAAACTGGCCCAGATTGAAAAACTCGGTGGCCTGATCCGTGTCGCCAGAGAAACCCTGGAAAACCTCGACCGGTTCTTTGACGAACAGCGGGGTGACTATGGGGTAGCCCAACGTCTGGTGGAAGAAGACTGGCGTCAGGTGTATGATGCCACCCAGGAACGTTCCCGTATCCTTTCCACCGCAGTGCAGGGGCTCTTTTACGTACGAGTTCGCAACACCCCGATCTCCTTGCCCTTGGCCGATCCTCTCTCGCTGCGCCATAAAAGTCACACAGATATCGTTCCAGGTTGCGACGCAATGGCGAACCTGCAACTGCCTGCCGAACTGGAAAGCTTCTTTGAGGCGGTAACAGAAATTCCCATGGATGATTGGGCCTATCTACGTCAGTTCAGGCCAAAACTTCCGCCATTTGAAAAATTCGACTATCTCGGAAAACTGCGTACAGCCCGCTTTAGAGCACGGTCCTCACGGCTCGATGTAAGCGGCGGCAAAGATACCCTGCAGGCTCGTCTGCATACAGTGCATCTACAGACAGAGACGGTTTTCAAACAATGGTCGTCAATGGCCTTGCCTACGTTCACCACCTCCAGCCTGCAGACCCAAAAACAGGCGGCAAAAATCTTTTCCCTGGCGGACCTTGCCGCCGGCAGCGGAGCTATCTTGCGTAAGGAGGCCCAGAGTCTGCATGAAAAACTTGAACAATGCCAGGCCTGTCTTCTGGAAAAACTGGCTCTTCTCCCTGGTTCCATTCGTCTGCAATGGGGACAGTTGGCCGAAGATGACCGAATCCGTGTTGACAAAGTGAGTTGGTGGCCGGCACTTGAGCTTGCGGAACGGGACGATTTCAATGCCACGCGTACCATTGCCGAGCTCATCGACTGGTGGTTCAGGCAACTGAGCGAGAATGCTGCTGCCGCAAGTCAAAACACCATGCGCAATATGATCAGGGCGGTGCTGATCTTTGCATCTCTTGGGGATCCTCAGGAGATTGTGCGCGGCTCGGTCTTTGTGCCACCCAGGAGATTTCTTCCTGGTGAGTTGTTCACGGTAAAACTTAACCGCAACATTCAACCCGGCATAAAACTGCAGCTCCTGGATGTAAATCAGCAGGTTGCCGCTGAACTTAACGTGGAAGATCACAGCCCGGATTCTACCCAGGTGCGTATTGTCAACTCGGTGCAAAAGGATATAAAGATCAATTCACGCTTCTCGGTGGTCGGGAAATTAAGGCTAAATTGAAATAGTAATGACACATTATGTTAAGCGCACTCTACGATACAACCATCACCAGGTTAAAAATTCGCGCTCCTGCTCACCTGCAGGACAGCGTACGTAGAGAGTTGCAACAGGCGCAGTGGCCGGTCGCCGGCAGCGAACACATTGTGTTTGTGCGTAAGCTTTCGGCCAAAGCCCCTTGCCGGGATATCGGCAGACTTCTGTTGGACCAGGCACGCCATCAGATCCATCAGAGTAATGATTCTGAAAATGTCATACGCTTTGCCAATCGTTTGGAAATGCTCGCAGCACTGCTGGCAGATCTGGCCAATGGTATGGCCGCCGGTCGTTGGTACTGGCAGCGCTGGATCGATTTGTTCGCATTTTCGACCAGTAGAGCACTCTATTCCGTTCTGGCTGATAACCTGACCCGGTTAAATGCCCTGGCGGAAGTACTGGCTCTTCACCAGCAGCTTGTCCTCGTTTGGCGGAATCTGGCTGAAGAAGAAGCTCAACAGCTTATTCATGAACTGAGTTGGAAAAATGGTTACTCTTTTTCTGAACAAGCCATCAAACCGACAACTGATCCAGTTCCTGTACATGTTCCCCAGAGGATATTACAGCGCTGGCAGGGGGTGTTGACCTTCCCCTCGACCAGCAGCCGTTTCAGATTGGCCACATTGCTGATAGCACAGGAATGTGCGCCACTCGCGTTAATGAAGAGAGCGGACCTGACCTTATCGGCAATTGCCGTATCTCTAGAAACAACAGTGCATAATGACCAGCATCCTGCCAAATCCCAAGGCCAAGATGGGTCCATTTCGGCAGAGAGGCACAGTGAAATATTCGCGAGAGAAGCTGAGCCAAAGGTGCTCTTTTCTGAAAAATCGATAGACCAGGGAAAAGCGCAGTCATCAGACTCTCAATTGCTTTCTCATACCCCGCTGGCAAATACGAGTGAGGTTCATAGATCCTCTTTTGAAGAGAACACTCAACAAAATACCAGAAAATATCACAATGAGATTATACTTTCTCCTGCAGATAACGAGGAGAAACAACAGTCCAAATATCCAATCAACAAAAATAGAGAACCCCTCCAATCGGCATCACATCCATTGGACATGGTAAAAGTACGGAAAAAACCAGAGACAACCATATCGCGGCAGTTTATTACCGAACAGGGTGGCGTGCTGTACCTCCTGAATTTCCTCAATCGTCCACCCCTGCAGAAAATTATGGGAGATTACTGGCAGCAGTTACCCAACGGCTGGATCTGGCTCTATAGATTAGCTGAACTCCTCGACTTCAATGAGCAGGATCAAATGGCTCTTTTTCTGGCGGAACAGCTAGGGCTCGATAATCATGACAATCTGGCAAAACTGCCCTCTCTTCCCAAACGTGAGCAGATCGAGATATTGGCCGAGCAGTGGTATGGCAAGGCTGGGGTGTGGCACCCCTCTCTGGTGCTAGTGCCTGCCAGGATCAGTTACAACGCCAGCCATATTGATATGTACACTGCGATGTCCTCTGTTCGGCTGGACCTGCGTCTTGCCGGGTTGGATATAAATCCAGGCTGGCTGCCGTGGCTGGGCCGGGTGGTGCAGTTTCACTTTGATCAGTATGGAGGGTTGCACCATGAATGATCTGGCACTGCTCTCCATCCCACAATCGGACCTGAATAATCTCCTCAACTGGGTCAAGCTCGGTATTGGCCATTACTGCGCACAAACAGTACCGGAGCCACCTGCAGCTTTATCCGTTTCGGATAAATCCTGGCAGGACGCTCAGCAGATGATCACAGCAGAGTGGCCACCTAAAAATGGTAATCTGGCTCGGTGTATCAGAGAGTGCCATCTCAGCATCAAAGAGGCATTCCTGTTCATCCTTGCTGGACAGATAGAAACAGAACCATCTCTAACCTTTGCTATCCATGATCTGCAGCAGCCTGACGGAAACGGATCAATTGCCGTGCACCTGGCGCTGGAGCTGGTCAATACTCTGTTCGTTTGCGAGTCACCATGGAATGCACTGGACCTTGTGAACAGTCCACTCATTGCCAATCAGTTGCTGACTCTGGAGGGAGATGGCCCCCTGCCGCTGCAGAGTTTACAAATCAAAGCCACTTTCTGGTCAGTGTTGAATGATCGGGAGCAGCCCTGGCCAAACACTTCTCTGCTGGATAGCTCCAGTCGTCACCTGCTCCCTCAACAAACCAGAAAGACATTACCGCAACTTGCCGGGCTGTTGCGGGAGGAACAGGCTCAGACCCTTGTTTTTCGGGGCCATCCAAACAGTGGCTGCCAGCAATTAGCGGCAGAAATTGCCAACCTGATAGGCATGCAACCACTGCTAACCCCTCTGCCTCTCTGGCTTGAGCACACCGCTTTTCAGCTAGCCTGTCATTATGCAGGCTGGCTTCCGGTCATTGAGGTGAACTTAAATCCCGGTGAGCTACTGCGTCTGCCTCAACTCAAACATCCACATCCGGTCATCGTCCTGGTGAGCATGGATGGCGCGGTAATCGCTGAGTGCTGCTTGGAATATCAAATGGAATTGCCGGATCAGGAGCAGCGCTATCAGCTGTGGATGCAGGCACTTGATGATGAAATACTGGCCCGGCAACTGAGCGGCAATGTGTTGCTCAGCGGTCCAACCATAGCTCAGCTGGCCGAATCAGCCAAAAGGTACGCCCGGCAGACAGGTAAAAAAGTCGGGGCTGAGCATATACTCCTCGCCCGCCTGGATTATGGTGCGGAAAAATTGCGCTTGCTGGCCGATCCAGTGCCTCGCCGAGTATTGAAAAATGCCGTTGTTTTTCCTCCTCTGATAGACCATCATCTCGAGGACCTGATTACCCGGGCCAAACGCCGGGAAGCCCTCTGGAGTGGTCTGGGCACAACTATGCAGGCCAGTAAAAACAGTGGCCTGCGTGCATTGTTCATAGGCGAAAGCGGTACCGGCAAGACTCTTGCCGCCAGTTACCTGGGCACCCGCCTGGGCACGCCTCTCTATCGAGTCGACTTGGGTGCTGTGATGAATAAATATATCGGTGAATCGGAGAAAAACCTCGGCTTGCTACTCGACCAGGCCGCTGCAAGTGACGTGATTCTGCTCTTTGATGAAGCTGATTCTCTGTTTGGCAGCAGGACCGATGCCAAACAGACGGGTGAGCGGTATGCAAACAACCTGACCAACTATCTGCTGGCCCGTATCGAAAATCATCCCGGCATAGTTATTCTCACCACCAACAACCGCGAACGTATCGATACCGCCTTTCATCGACGCATCGAAATCATTATAGATTTTCCTCAGCCGGGTTTTGCCGAACGTAAGCGTCTATGGCATAGTCATCTGGGGCAAAGAGCTCCGGATGAAGAGATTATTCGAGCTCTCGCCAGTTACTGTGATTTAACCGGAGGACAGATTCGCAATGCCGTTTTAACGGCTGCCGGCACTCAATTAAATCAAGACCTCATCGAACCACGCCGACTGGTACATGCTCTGCAACGCGAATACCAGAAACTGGGACGAAATATGCCCTCCGCACTGGACAATTTGGGTACGTAACCATGGAAAGTAAACAGATCAACAAAGCGAAACAACAGACGTATCGCAAAAGTACTGGAGCAGCCAAGTCCAGGCACAAGGTTAGCAAACCCGCCTACCTGCATCGCAAGCTGCAGGTGAGCAGACCCCATGATACCGAAGAAAGAGAGGCGGATGCGGTTGCAACTGAGGTGAAACGCAACACCAGTACACAACCGGAAGAAACACAGACCAAAGTAATACCGACAGCTTCCGCCCAAAACATCGCTGCCCGTGCTATTGCCCGTCAGGCTGAAGAGGAAGAGGCACAAACCAAACTGATGCGGCAGGAGGCTGAAGAGGAAGAGGCACAAACCAAACTGATGCGGCAGGAGGAAGAAGAGGAAGAGGCACAAGCTAAGCTGATGCGGCAGGAGGATGAAAAGGAAGAGGCACTGCAGACCACAGTTTGGCGGCAGCAAGAAGAGCAGACGGAGAACTCCCAAGCACCACCCCCCGCAGAAGATCAACAGGAGAGCAGTTCAGCGCTTTTGGAACAGCGAATTCAAAATAGCCGCGGTGCCGGTAATCCCCTACCGGACACCGTGCTCAAAGACATGGAACAGCAGTTTGGCAAAGATTTTTCCCATGTGGTGATTCATAACGACAATGAGGCTGCAGAACTCTGTAAAGAACTCAATGCCAGGGCATTCACCATTGGCAGTGATATATACTTTGCTCCCGGTGAATTCACACCCGAGACGGAAAGAGGACGGGAATTACTCGCCCATGAATTAACCCATGTCGTGCAGCAAAAGAGTACTATTCATCGAAAATCTAAAGCTGAAGGGGGTGAAGGTACCTACACACGTGGAAGTGGAGTTATAATATTCGATAATATTAATATTCCCAGCAATTATGAATCTACCTATAAAGGCAAAACGCCACTAATTAGACATCGTGCCTTTTCAAGTAATAGTCGTACCACAGGGCAACAACAGACCTGGAAAAATGACGTTGATAAAGGTGGTTCTACAGCCAAGTTAAATCAAGTGCTCAACGCCCACCCCAATATTGCCAGTGCCCCACCACAGCGATATATATTCAAGGTTCCATCTCCTCATCAACAGATTGATGGTGCCAGCCCACGATATGCAATCGGCAGTCTTGAGGATTGTGCTCGGGAACTGTCTATCCCCAGCTGGAATCATTCAGGGCGTAGTGTTACTCCTTCCAGAGGGTCCAGAATCACCTCATATGATGTCGATCATATTATAGAGGAACAAATTGGTGCCAGATCTGAATCGGGGAGAGCGTTTCAGATGCGTTCTGATCTTGATGAAATCAGTAATTTTCAATTACTGAAAGACGCCGATAACAGCCGGAAGATGAACGTTATAAAGTCGGCTATTCGTTCCAAAGTCTCAACCTTCAAAAACGAAAATGTTGATCAATATCGGAACAAAGCGTTTTCTGAATGGAGTGAAGAGGCTCTCCTTGGGCATCTCAGTTTAAAGTTTCTTGGCGTCGCAGCCGGTGATGGTTTGGATATCCCTGAGGATTCACTTTGGACCGAAGAGGATATTGGGACTGGCTCGCATATACAGTCGCTCATTAGCGTAGATGAGATTCAATATCTAACCATTGCCCAAATGAGCGTAAGGCCAAGTCACATCTGGATCTTCAATGGTCCCGGTGGCGGGTACAAAAAGGACATTGATAAAAACAGTACCAGGTCATGGCGGAATATGTTCGCCCCTTTTGTCATTACTAGCATCAATTATGAAACTGGCGACCCCAATATTCTAATGCAGTTATCCGTTAACGTTCCAGCAAGTAACAGGAAAATAAAACCATTCAGAGAAGACAAACCAATTGATGTCATGAGCCTGAATGGATCAGACCAAATAGGCTACCTCCAGCGTGAGCGCTGGAGCCAGATCATGCAATTAAGACGAGATGCCAGAGCTTCTGACTCCTCCGGTTCTGAAATATCTGATGGCCTCGAAGCTTCAGTTCTGAGTCCATTGACCTTAGATTCCATAGAACTTGCTGATGAAGGCTTGGTCATTTCCGGCCAGATTCTTCCCACGCTGCCGTTGATTGGTGATGCTGATATTCGATATCAGATTTCCGGAGACACAATTACCTTGTCCAAGACATTCACGTTAAGTGAATTCAATCTACCCGCCCCCTTCGAAATAGACAGCTGTAACTTGACCATATCTGCGGGTACCAGGGGCTTTGGGGCAGATGGCAGAGTGGATTTTTCAGTAAATCGACTTGGTAACGGTTATCTGACCGGCTCTATTACGTCCAGTGGGGGACTTGCTTTGGAGGGCGGATTCGATTTTGACAGTAGTCTGTTTGACCGAACAAGTATTGATATGTGGTACCGTGATAACCAGTTCGGTGCCAGTGGAACCATCGGCATTGATCAACCAGATAAGATAAAAGGTATACGTTCAGCCAATATCACAGCTGAATACAATGAGGGAGAATTCTCCGCCGAAGGTAATGTCCAGCCGGATATTCCCGGTATCCAGCAGGCAGGTCTTACCGTTGCCTATTCCGAGGAAGCAGGCCTTACCATCGGCGGCAACCTGCAGCTCGCTGCCAATCCCGCCATCCGCTCCGGCTCCATAGATGTCACTGTGAATAAGCGGGGCGAAGATTGGCGGGTTTCTGCAACCGGCACTGCCCAGCCGGCAATCCCCGGTGTTGATTCGCAGCTCACGGTCAGCTATGACGATGGTGCTTTCACCGCTGAATTCAGTGGGGCCTTTCAGCGAGGTATGCTTTCCGGTCAGGTGACCGTCGGTGCAAGTAACCGGGCTGTTGGGGAAGATGGCCGACCAAGTGGTGATCCTCTACCGGGTGGGACTTTAAATATTTACGGTTCCGGCTCGGCCACTATCCAGATCGCTCCCTGGCTCCAGGGCACAGCCGGTATACGATTTGATCCCAATGGCGAAGTGACCGTCTCCGGTGAGATCGGCATTCCCAACGAACTGGAAATATTCGCGCGCCGAGAAATCAACAAATCCATCTTCAATATCGCGGTTCAGGCCCCTATTTTTCCTGGCATCGTTGCCGAAATTGGCGGCGGTCTCAGTGCTGTCGCAGGCATTGGCCCAGGTGTAATTGATGAGCTTCGTATCGGTATTACTTATAATCCGGCCCACGAAGAAGATACCCGGGTAACCGGTGATGCCCATCTGCGGGTTCCCGCGAATGCCGGGCTGCGGCTTTTTGTACGTGCAGGTATCGGGCTGGGTATTACCGGTGCCAGCGCTACAGGTGGCCTTGAAATCGGCGGAACCCTGGGCATCGAAGGGGCAGCTGCAGCCGGCGTTCATATTGACTGGAGTCCAAGTGAAGGTCTGGATCTCACCGCAAATCTATCTCTCCACGCACAGCCAAGCTTCACCTTCGATATATCCGGATATGTCAGTGTTCGTGCCCTTGGTTTCAGCGTTTACGATGAGCGCTGGCAGTTTGCTTCTTACACCTTTGGTTCTGATTACCGGTTTGGCATCAGCCTGCCGGTGCATTACCACGAAGGAGAGCCCTTCGACATCTCTCTTGATGATGTAGAATTTGAAGTACCGGATATTGATACCAACCAGCTATTACGAGGACTTATAGGGAGGATAGCTTGATGCACAGTGTAAAAGAGTTATTACAGCAGGGAGTACAGGCGCACCAGCAGGGCGATCTGGAAGGCGCCGCCAAGGCCTATCAGGCCGCGCTTGAGCTCAATCCTGACAGTTCCAGTGCTCACAACAACCTGGGCTTTGTCTTCAGCCAGCAACAGCAATGGCAGCAGGCACTGGTGCATCTGCGGTCGGCAATCACGCTTGATCCTCACTCCTCCATGGCACATTGCAATCTTGGTCAGGTCTTGATTGCGATAAACGAGATAGAAGATGGGCTGAAGCACATCGAACAGGCGGTTGCAGAAGATCAAGGTAATCCTATTGCCTGGGACACGCTGGCACGCTTTAAAGTGTTGCTGGGTGATTTCCAGGCCGGAGAATACGCTGCACAGCGGGCGATCAGTCTGCAGCCGCAAAGCAGTCTTTTTTATGTCAGGCTGGGAGTTGCACAGGCCGCCCAAAAACGTTATCAGGAAGCAATTCACAGTTATGAAAAGGCATTGCAGCTGGACGGAAAAAACAGCGAAGCCTGGGCGCAATACGGTATAACCTGTTTTCTCTGCAACAATTTCGGCGATGCCAGAAAAGCTTTGCATAACGCACTTCGGTTAAATCCATCTGATAATAATGCACTGCGCCACCTGGCATTAACGGAGTTAAGTCTGGGAAATCAGCAGCAGGCGTTCGACTATCTCAAACAAATAGTTGCGCACGACCCGGCTGACGATGAAACAAAAATTGAACTGGCGGTGTTGCATTTATCACGACATGAAACACCCCAGGCACACCAGCTCCTTGACAGCGTGGCCGCTCAAAACCGGCAAAGTAATCGATATCGATTTTATATCGCTTTAACCAAACAGCAAAATAAACAGCACGAAGAGAGTAGGGAACTGTTGGGCGCATTGGCTCAAGGATCTGATATTTATGCAGAGAAAGCGCGAAAAATGTTGGAGCAGGTACACTAATTTTCAGAATGAATATATCAATTGCAAACGGAGTAATAAGGATTATAATCGCATTTAGGAGCACTACTGCGGTGTGAACAGCCCTGAGCTCGTTGACGGCTGGAACAACTAAGCGTATGCGTGTCCTAAGGTATCTGGAAGGAGTCGGCATGAGGCTGTCAAGCATTCCCGCTCAAGGGTCTGTGCCTCACGACAATGTGCTGATTTTGGAAAGATTTTTCCGTTAACGGCATCTGCGGTAGGCTGGTGGGATTGGTGATTTTGCCCAGTGCAATTCTCCTCCCACCAGCATGCTCATCTCAGTAACTTACCAGTCTTTGGTGATCCTCTTGGCATGAACGCACAGCCCTTCGCAGAAGTATCGTATAGTGCTTCTTGCCGAGAGTAAATTCATGAAGAGCTGTTGGCCCAGCGCAGCGACATGCAGGACAGTCCCGCATCAATTTTTTGAATCTCTGTTGTCTTGACAGGCACAACTAAATAGCCGTTGTGATCGAGAAGTTCGATTGTCCGCGGATAATTCGCACTGACGAGAAGCGATGTGTTAATACGGATGGCATTTGCCGCCGGTTCTATCGGTCCTGGTGGAGAGACCTATCATCACTGATTTCTGCGTCAGGAGGATGTCTCCCCCTTCCACATGACCGGGTTGCGGCAAGTGCAGCACTTTGTCGAATAGATCGTGGAGGACTGGTGCAATTTCTGCTGTTTCCTGCTGCCGTGTCGGTGCGCCTGGCCTGAGGAGTATAGCCCCTTCGGTGAAAACCAGGGCGGGGTCCTCAACGAAGATCGAATCAGGAAAAGCTTCGAGTTTCGGCAGCACTGTGACTTTCATGCCGATTGATTCAAGGACGGCGACATACGCCTCATGTTCTGCTTTTACGCCGGCATAGTCCGGATCGCCCTGGTCTTCAGCGCGCAGACCGTTGACGACGGAAAGAGAAGGTTTTCTGACGATGGCGGAATTGAAATAATAACACGGGGTGGAACTTGGCGCTTTTTTTTGCATAGTAAATTTAGTACAAATTAAGTATAAAAAAGAGTAATAATGAAAAAACGTATATCGCTAATTAATCGAGCAGATAAAGAAGCCAATTAATGGCATATGTGCCGGAATCAGGGAAAGAAATTTGGGCAAATACTGTTCGCTTTTTTAAATAGTGCCGACTGCAAATTCATTTTACCAGGATTTTACCTATGAAGACAAGTAAGCTTCTGATATTTTTTTCTATTTTTACATTCTCCGTGGCGATGGTCATGTTTGCCTATATGGTCTATGCATCAAAAGCTTTGTCCTATCTGTCGGCCGATCCCAAGGCATGCATCAATTGCCATGTCATGAATACCCAGTATGCAACGTGGCAGCACAGTTCGCATGCCAGGACGGCAACATGCGTCGAGTGTCATCTGCCGACGGATTCGATAGTCAACAAGTATAAGGCGAAAGCCCGGGATGGCTGGAATCATTCCGTTGCTTTTACTCTGAACACTTTTGCCCATAGTATAGAAATAAGTAAAGACGCAGCCAATCGGGTTCAGGCCAATTGTATCTCCTGTCATGCCCAGTTGACGGAGATAATTGTTGCCAACAGAGACAGGTATCATGACTTTAGCGGTACGCCGTTAAACGATAGAAAATGCTGGGAATGTCACAGGGATGTGCCCCATGGAAAAGCAAGAAGTTTGGCATCGACTCCTAATAATCTTGGTGTGAGAGAACTATAATCAGCGGAGGGGAGAGTGAATAAATATACAGTATTACTTGGCGGCTCTTTGGTAGCGATTGCGGCAATGGCATTTATGGCGAACTCAATCAGCGGCAAGCAGGAGGAAAGAGAAAGTATCAACACCTTTCCGGTGGTGAAAGCGGAGGGAGTTGAGAGTAAAAATGAAGAGTGGGCAAGGTATTATCCCCGGCAGTATGATTCTTGGAAACAGACGAAAAACAATGACAAGATAGACGATATGCTCGAGCAAAACCCGCAGCTGGTGATTCTCTGGGCCGGCTATGGTTTTTCCAAAGACTACAATGCTCCACGGGGTCATTTTTACGCGCTGCAGAGTAATATCAACACCCTGCGCACCGGTGCCCCGACCGGACCCGCCACCGGCCCCATGCCCACCGCCTGCTGGACCTGTAAATCTCCCGATGTGCCGAGAGTTATGGAAGAAGAGGGGGAGAACGAATATTTTACCGGCAAATGGGCCAGACTTGGCGATCAGATTGTCAATCCTATAGGCTGTGCCGATTGCCATGACAGCAAAACGGTAAATCTGAAGATTTCCCGGCCGTATCTGCTCCGTGCACTGGAGGCCAGCGGTACGAAACTCGACGAAATAACCCATCAGGATATGCGCTCTCTGGTCTGTGCCCAATGCCATGTCGAGTACTATTTCAAAGATACCAAATACAAAGACGCCGAAGGGAAGGAGCAGCTAGCCAAGGTTGTTACCTTGCCATGGGCGGAAGGCCTCAACGGTGAAGCCATGGAAACGTATTATAATGGATACGGCTTTAGCGACTGGACCCATTCAATCAGCAAGGCGCCGATGTTAAAAGCCCAGCATCCCGGCTATGAATTGTTTAAAACAGGTATTCATGCCCAACGTGGTGTGTCCTGTGCCGATTGCCATATGCCTTACAAACAGGAAGGCGCGGTGAAATTTTCTGATCACCACATCACCAATCCGCTCGACAATATTGCCACGACCTGTTTAACCTGTCATCGGGAAAGTGAGGAAGAGTTCCGGTCTGTCGTTAAACGCAAATATGACAGGAAGGAGCAGTTGTTGAAAATTGCCCTGGACAACACCGCGAAAGCCCATCTCGAGGCCGGCAAGGCATGGGAAGTAGGCGCCACGGACGATGAGATGGAAGAAGTGCTTGAGTTTATACGCTCCGGCCAATGGTTACTTGACTACTCCATTGCCAGCCATGGCTCTTTTTATCATGCCCCGGAAGAAACGCTCAGGCTCTTGAGCGTTGCCAACGAAAAGGCGCAGCAGGCCCGACTCAAGCTGGTTACGGTTCTGGCTCAGCACGATGTTTTTGATTATGTCGCGCCCGACTTCTCGACGAAAGAGAAGGCCCAGGAAATTGCAGGTGTTCCTTTGCAGCAACTGGTCGATGAAAAGTTGGAATTTAAGAAAACCTTGCTGGAAGAGTGGAATCAAACGGCGGTGCAGGAAGGTCGGTTGAACCTCGAGTCGAGAAAGGGGATGAGCGACAAGAGCTCGTATTCCAACTAAAAAAATATTTCCATCCTGTAATCTGAAGTGCTCTGGAAAGTGGTGATCATTTTTCAGAGCACTTTTTTTGTCATTTCTGCTGTGCTATTCACCCCACCCCACATCAGGCTCCAGTGGAAATCTGGTGATATGATCGGTCAATGCGGTTTCCTGCTCCCGCTCGTTATGGTCGTCGGTCAGCGTCAGAAAATCGAAGTTGTAAGGAGCTTTGATGAATTGTTGCGCCAAATCCGACTGCAGGGCAGGTAGAGACATGCAGGACAATCCCGCATCAATATCTTATATCTCTCTGTCGTCCTGACAGGCACAACTTGATATCCGTTCTGATCGAGAATTTCGATTGTGCGCATATAATTACCACTGACCAAGAGCGATTTTTGCGGGATCTATCGAATGAAAAAACATACCGGATTTATCATAGTTGGAACGCTTGTCTTATACCTTTTGAGCGTTTTTGTGCCGTTTTTGCTGACGGCGGCGACAATTTGTGCATGGCTTGTGCCGCTCCTGACGTGGCGTACTCTTGGAAAGAGTGCGTTCCAACAGGCGTTATGGCTTTTGGTAGCTGGTGTTATAGCCGTCTCTTTTGCCGCCGGTCATGGCATTTTTCTCGGCTGGAAACAAATTTTTGTCGCCAATGTGCCATTGCTGGCCATGTTTGTTGCCGTTGCATTTCTTACTTTAACTAATCGAGGTGTCGAAGATTCCGGTTTGCCTGAAGGAAACAGTGCTGTTGTCATAACGGCGCTTGGATCGCATTTACTCGGAGCAGTGATAAATCTATCGGTGCTGTTTGTTTTTGGCGACCGCATGCAAAAAAACGGCACGTTAAGCAGAAATCAGATGATTATTCTTGCCCGCTCATTTTGTGCAGCGGCATGGTGGTCTCCCTTTTTCATCGCCACCGGCGTCGCGCTTACCTATGCACCGGGAATGTATTGGCGGGAAACGCTGATTCCTGGCGCTATAATGAGTTGTATCGCATTAAGTTATTCCATTTTTGAAGTATGTTTTTTGAAAAAAAAAAATTTTTCCGGGTATCCTTTACGGATGGAAAGCCTCACAGTTCCTTTCTTTCTTGCCGCCGTGGTAATCTGCGTGCATCACTTTCGGCATGACGTCAGTATTCTCCTTCTTATCAGTATAGTGTCACCTTTTGGGGCGTTTGTTTTTATGAAAGGCAGGCCAAGGAGAGCTACGTTGCATGATTTTATAAACAACAGAATAGCATCGGTGAGCAGCCAATTTGCGTTGTTTCTTGCCGCGGGAGTATTTTCTACCGGTATAAAATCGATTACCTTGGTGTATCCGGCATTATTCAGCCTCGAAGGTACCATTTTTACGCCGATAGTGTTTGCTATAACATTAGGTGCGATGATCGCCATCGGCATCCTCGGCGTTCATCCGATTGTCAGCATTGCGATAGCCAGCCCTTTGCTTCTGCCCCTCAATCCGGATCCTTCTCAGCTGGGGTTTTTGTTTCTTTCCGGGTGGGCGATTTCGACGGGCAGCAGTCCGTTGTCGGGAGTAGGGCTGGCCCTGGTGAGCCGATATCAGGCGTCACCTCAAGGGATAATACAAAGTAATTGGCATTATGCTCTGGCCATGTGGGTTGTGGTCTCTATGATGAATGTTTTTTTCTTCACTGAATGGAGTTTGTTGAAATATTTCAGTGGCAGCAACTAACCCCGGCAAATGGGAAGAAAGCCGTAAGTACGGGCGTCGGCTACCTTGGCCCGTGCGCAACCATGAACCTCCGCGGGCCCCATCAATGATTAATAATCTGGCTGAGAAACAGGGCGGTTCTGTCGTATTTCGGATGATTGAAAAATGTCTCCGGATCGTTTTCCTCAACAATCTCACCTTCGTCCATGAAAACCACGCGATCGGCAACCGTCCGGGCAAAACCCATTTCGTGGGTGACGCAGAGCATGGTCATGCCGGAACCAGCGAGATCAATAATAACATCAAGCACTTCTTTGATCATTTCCGGATCAAGTGCCGAAGTCGGTTCATCAAAGAGCATGATCTTTGGATTCATGCACAGGCATCTGGCAATGGCCACCCGTTGCTGCTGTCCCCCGGAGCATTGGCCCGGATATTTGTGCGCTAATTCAGGAATCCGCACCCGTTCGAGATATTGAAAAGCTAACTCCTGTGCCTCCTTGCGCGGCATTTTCCGGATCCAGATAGGCGACAGCGTCAGGTTCTCGAGAACGGTCATATGGGGAAAGAGATTGAAGTTCTGGAAAAGCATGCCCGTTTCCCGGCGTATCTTGTCGATCCGTTTGACATCGTTGGTCAGCTCCATGCCGTCGACAATAATTTTGCCCTGCTGGTGCACCTCAAGGCGGTTGATACAGCGGATAAGGGTCGATTTGCCGGAACCGGATGGCCCGCAGATAACCAGTTTTTCCCCTCTGCCGACAACCAGATTGATGTTTTTGAGGACATGAAATTCATTGAACCACTTGTTCAAACCGGAGATGGTGACGATGGGTTCTCGCTTTTCTCTCTCTGGTGCCGTGGTTGTTGTCATAGTTGATAATTCTCCTGTTGGCTGGGCTTATTGTTGTTGACTGGGATGGTACGTTTTTTCCAGATGAACGCTGTAGCGGGATATGGCAAAACAAAAAATCCAGAACACTATGGCGGCAAAGACGTATGCTTCCTTGGTAAAACCGAGCCATTCGGTATCGGCCATAGATGCCTTGGCGACGCCGAGTAAATCGAGCAGGCCGATGACCGCGACCAGCGTGGTATCTTTGAGCAGGGAAAGAAAATTGTTGGCCAGCCCCGGGATGACCAGACGCAAGGTCTGGGGAATGATGATCAGGCTCATCATCTTCCAGTAGGACCAGCCGAGGGCCATGGCCGCTTCAAATTGTCCCTTGGGGATAGCCTGCAAGCCCCCTCGTATAACCTCGGCCATGTAGGCGGCATAAAAGAAGGCAATGCCGACCAGGGCGCGCAGGAGCTTGTTGAAGGTGACATTCTCCGGTAAAAACAGGGGAAACATCACCGAGGCCATAAAAAGAACACTGACCAGCGGGACACCCCGGACAAATTCAATGAAGG
Source organism: uncultured Desulfopila sp. (assembly GCA_964412665.1). Classification (GTDB taxonomy): domain Bacteria; phylum Desulfobacterota; class Desulfobulbia; order Desulfobulbales; family Desulfocapsaceae; genus Desulforhopalus_A. Next base: position 203,821 of record CAYPPR010000001.1, on the reverse strand, counting down.
CGACGCAGAGAGCCTTGATAATCGGCAGGCTTGAACGTCTGCCGAGCGCAAGCAGGATGCCGATGGGCAATGCCGTGGCCATGCCGGTGCCGGCAACGACCAGGGTGAGAAACAGGCCGCCCCAGAAATGTGTTTCGACAAAAGGCAGGCCGAAAACATCACCGACCAGCATGAAAAAAGCAAAGACCGGATAGACGGTAAAGAGCAGTACCCAGTGCCAGCCGGCCGTAGTGAGTCGACTGACGAAGAACAGAAAAATAGTTAGCACCAGCGCGGTTACACCAATTGCACCGGCCGCTTTATCATCGAGCCCCCAATGCACGACAAAATAAACTGCCGTTCCGACGACGAGAGCCGAGCCGATCCCGACAAAGATCGCCAGCAGCTGATTGTTGAACAACTCGAGAAACGGTTTTCCCTGGAACAAGCGATCGAGGACAAAAGGAGCAAAGAGATAACAGGCGATAAAAACGGCAGGAATCGTGCCATACAAAAAGAAGACGATGACCGCTGCGGTCAGATAGAGAATTATTCGCCTGATATTTTGTTGCAGAAGAATTGGAGCAAAAAGCGGTAACAGGGCGATGGCCAGGACAAAAAAGGTGAAATTGATCCGCCAACGTTCAACCAGTGGATAAAAGCCATACAGGAAAACCCCCATCCGGACTTTGATAAAAACCCAGCAGGCGCCCGCCGGTCCGTCTGCCGAGGCACTGTCGCAAACCCCGCGCGAATCGCCTAGCCAGGTGGCATCGAGCAGTGCCCAGCGAATCAGCGGTGGCATGGTCCAGACCAGGAAGGCGATGCTCAAGATGGTGAGCAGTGCGTTGCCAGGGGTCGAAAAGAGGTTGGTTTTCGACCATAATCCCGTACCGAGGCTGGGCGACGGTAAAGATGGTTTTGGTCTCCACGTTTCTGCCATTATCAATTCCTAGAGGCCCCGAAGGGCAAATTTTTTATTGTACCAGTTCATGATCAAGGAGATAACCAGACTTATGGCGAGATAGACAGCCATAGTAATACAGATAATCTCGACGGCTTGCCCCGACTGGTTCAGCGCGGTGCCGGCGAAGACATGGATGAGGTCAGGATAGCCGATGACGACTGCCAGGGAAGAGTTTTTCACCAGGGTCAGATACTGGCTGATCAAGGGTGGGGTGACAACCCGCATTGCCTGGGGAATGACGATCAGCCGATAGATCATCCACGGCTTATGGCCCAATGCATAGGCGGCTTCCCGCTGTCCTTTGTCCACCGCCATGATGCCGGAGCGCACATACTCACCAATAAAAGTTGCTGAGTAGAGCGTCAGCGCGAGCCACAGAGCGATCAGCTCGGGCAGCATGGTAATGCCCCCAAGAAAATTAAAACCGGTAAGAACGGGGATCTCCCAGTGAATGGGAAAACCGGTCAGTACCAGAGCGACAAGTGGCATGCCGATAAGAAGAGTTATGGCCACCGAATAATCGGGAAAGCGGCGTCCTGTCTTGAGCTGCCTTCGTTTGCTCCACCGAAACAGCACAATGGTGAGGATGACAGCTGCCAGAAAGGCTAAAGGGGTGGCGATAAAGCCAGGCTCCATAATCGGCTTGGGAATCTGCAGGCCGCGATTGCAGAGATAAATTATCTCGTTGAAGTGCATGGCCAGTCGTGGTCCCGGCAGGGGGGTAAGGATAGCCAGGTACCAGAACAGAACCTGCAGCAGCAGAGGAATATTGCGGATCACCTCGGTATAGGCTTCGGCCATTTTGGCGATGAGCCAGTTTGGAGAGAGCCGGATGATACCGAGAAAAAAGCCGAGGAGAGTCGAGAAAACAATACCCAGGACCGAGACCAGCAAGGTGTTCAGGATGCCGACAATAAAGGCATCGGCATAGGTGCTTCTACTGGAGTATGGTACCAGCGTCTGGCTGATGTCAAAGCCGGCCGGATGATTGAGAAAGGCGAATCCGGTGGTTATCCCGGCCTTGTTGAGGTTGTGGGCGATGTTGTAGAGAGCGTAGGCAGCGACACCGGCCAGTAATGCCAGGACCAATGCCTGGGCCAGCCAGCCGCGAACCCGGGGATCATTGAACAGATTTTTCCGCGGTTCACTGGTTTCGCTGCGGGTAACTTTCGACATGCAACCGGTTTTCCTTTAGAGGTGTGGGCATGGAAAAAATCCGCTACACCATAACCGCCGGCTGTGTGCCTGTGGTTATGGTGTAGCGGCATAATGCTCATGGGAGTTTATCTGATCGGAGGTGCATACATGAGACCACCGTTAGTCCAGAGTGCATTGACCCCACGCTCGAGACCGAGGGCGGTGTCCGGCCCGACGTTGCGTTCGTATACTTCGCCGTAGTTGCCCACATGCTTGATGATCCGGTATGCCCAGTCGCCGGTGAGGCCCATGCATTCACCATAATTGGCGTCGACACCGAGAAAGCGTTTAATGGAAGGGTTGGTGGATTTCATCATCTCGTCGACATTCGCGGAAGTTATACCAAGTTCCTCGGCATTGACCAGCGCAAAAAGAACCCAGCGGGTGATGTCGCTCCATTGCTGGTCACCCTGGCGAACAGCCGGTCCCAAAGGTTCCTTGGAGATAACTTCCGGCAGAACTAGGTGATCTTTTGGATTGCCCAGGGTGCTTCGTCGGGCAGCGAGACCCGAGGTATCGGTGGTATAGACATCGCAACGGCCGGAATCGTAAATGACGGTCGCCTCGTCGGCGGACTCGTAGACCACCGGCTTATAGGTCATGCCCTTCGAGGTGAAATAATCGGACAAATTCAATTCGGTGGTGGTGCCGGCCTGGGTGCAGACACTGGCGCCGTTCAGTTCCAGGGCACTTTTCACCCCAAGACTTTTCTTGACCATGAAGCCCTGACCATCGTAAAAAATGGTACCGACGAACTCAAGACCGAGCTTGGTGTCCCGCTGGTAGGTCCAGGTGGTGTTGCGGGAGAGGATATCGATCTCTCCTGACTGCAAGGCGGTGAAAGCTTCCTTGAAGGCCACCGGCGTGAAGCGGGCCTTTTCCGGATCATTGAATATTGCCGCGGCAACGGCTCGACCGAAATCAACATCGAGACCGGTCCATTTGCCTTTGGCATCGGGAGCGGAGAAGCCGATTACCTTGCCGGATACCCCGACGTTGACATATCCTTTCTCTTTTACGACATCGAGCGTGGAGGCTACTGCACTGCCGGCCATCCAGGCCGTAACTATCGATGCTACTACCAAGGTCTTCATGAATCGCATACGCTCTCTCCTGTTAGGTGTTGTTTTTCCACAGACGAAAACCGCTTGACTGATCTTTGCTGTGGCCGTTGTTAAGAAACGTAATTATACTTTCGTAATTTTCGATGGCAAGCTCTAAACATTTCTCGGCTGATCTTTCCAGAAAAAAACCGGGTAAGGAACTTGATAATACAAATACAAGATGGCCTTTTCGCCATTCTGGGAACACCTCTGCCTTGTATCAGTTTATTGACCATCAACATAGTCCTGTAAATAAGTGAATCGTTCCGTCAACTTGCCGTTGCGGGTGATCGCCGCCCGCTCGATGACGCCGGCTGCATCGTTACCGAGGATTTCCGGCAGAACTTTTTCCGCCAAAATGTCGCCGAAACTGGTCGAGGCATCCCGGGGCAACTCGCACGGCAGATTATCGACCGCCATCATGGTGATGTTCGCCTCGTCCGAGAGAGCATTTTCTATCTGGTCATCACAGGGATTATAATCGTAGATCGGATTTTCAATGGTACTTGGTCGCTTGGTGCAGGGAATGGAGCCTTCGATATCACAGGTGATGTCGGCAATGACGCTTATCTTGAAATCATCACTCATAATGTCCTTTCTATCGAACAGAACAGGTGCCTGCGGATCCCAGAAAGCCGAGGCGATGAGCATGTCGGCCACTGCGGCGTACTTGATGAAATCCGCCTCATAGATCCGCGGCGTACGGTAGAAACTGTTTCTGCTGAAATCCCGGCCATCGGTGCTTTTATTGTAATTGCGGGCATTCAGCTGGACGAAGACAGGGAAATCATACCATTGCTCGACAAACTGCCGTGGGGTGATTTTACGAACACCGAGCCTCGTCAGGACTTCCATCGCGCCCCTGGCGACCCTGCCTCCGCCGGTGAGGACAATCTTTATCGGTGGCAGGTCGATTTTGTCGAGCTCGGACCACAGATCGTCGAGATCAAAACAGCTATACGCCCGTCGGGTATCGAAAAGATTATAGCGTTGGCCGTAGGTCCAGATGCCGTTGTATGCTCCGACGATCCCCGCCCATCGGCCAAAAGCGATAATCCTCTTGCCGGTCTGGTCGGTGAGTGTTTCGTAATCGATGAGGGTGATGTTTTTATGCAGGATTTCTTGCAGTAATTTCCTGTTGTACGGTTGTTTTTTAATAGTATGGCTGAAGAAAAAATAGGTTTTTTCCGGCAGCAGGGCGTCGAGGGGGACCTCCTTGACGCCGAGAATAATGTCGCAATCCTCCAGCGAATCGACCAACCTGATGCCTTCCTGCTCATATTCTCCGTCCGTATAACACCTGATATCGCTTCTCTCGGCGACCACTTCGACGCCGGGAAACCTCTGCATAACTCTTTTCGCTTGCGCCGGGGTAAGCGGTACCCGGCGATCTACCGGGATTTTGCCTTCGCGTATTAAACCGATTTTTGTATCCGTCATGACCTTGTTCCTTTCTGAGCAGTGTAGTTGTTTTTATCAGGTCGGCAGAGAGGCGTTTTTCATGAACCGCACTCTCGTGATAATGACCGTTTGCCGAAGATCCTATTCTTTCAACATAGCTAAAAGCAAGCTAATTCTGCATCTCTATTTGACAAAATAAGCTCTTCACTTGACAGGTGAATCTGGATTTTTTATACAGCCCGTACCCGAGCAGTATGCATGGGGTTTTGTCGGCAGGATAGACAGCAGGGGAATCCCTGCGCAGGTCACTCTTACAGCAGTATTCACCATTTCCGGACAATCCGGAGGGAGTCACCCCCGTCCGGGGGAGAAAAGTCCATGTATATCGCCGAATGCTCCGCTCTGGCTGCCGCCCTCTGTTGGTCTTTTGGCGGCCTGCTGTCTACCACTCCGGCACGTGCCCTTGGGGCGGTCAGGTTTAATCGCATACGCCTGAGTATCGTTTCCTTCGTTCTTATCGGCATAGTCCTGGTTAGCGGAAGCTGGCAGACTCTTGGCCTGCATGCGGCATTGATCCTCATCCTGTCGGCAATGATTGGGGTTTTCCTCGGAGATACTCTACTCTATGCCACCCTCAAACGTCTCGGTCCACGTCGAACGGGCATTTTATTTACCACGAATGCGCCAATGACGGTGATAGTGGGCTATTTTTTCCTCGGGGAATCACTGCCTTTTGCCACAGCCGCCGGTTGTTTTCTTATCATGGTCGGGGTCATGCTGGCTGTTTTCTGCGGCAGGAGGACCTTGCCGAAGCACACTTTTGAACAGGTTCAGGGCTCTCTTGCCTCCGGGATCGTCCTGGGTTTGCTGGCGGCATTCTGTCAGGCGGTTGCCGTTCTTATTGCCCGGCCCATCATGGCTTCCGGGGTAGACGCCGTGGCCGCATCGGCTCTGCGGGTTGGCGCGGCGGCGCTGGCCTTAAACCTTCTCTTTTTAATCCAGCCGACTCGGAGTGATCAGCCGGTGACGCCGATGACCAGGCGACTTATGGTGCAGACCGGGCTGAGCGGCATGCTGGGCATGGCCCTTGGCATGACCTTGCTTCTTTTTGCCCTGGCCCACGGCCCGGCAGGCTTGGTATCGACGCTGTCCGCCACTTCTCCTGTGCTCATCCTGCCTATCCTCTGGGTGGCAACAAAGGAAAGACCGGCACCCGGCGCCTGGATCGGGGCATTTCTCGCGGTGATCGGCATGGCGTGTATTTTTATAGCATAGCCTGCTGCCTTGTCCCCCGCTGGACAAGGCAGCTTCGGTGCCGATGAACGTCTGCCGTTATCACACCTTAAATTTGGCGACTATGGCATGCAAATCTTCTGCTCGAGTAAAGAGATCCTGTGCGTTGAATTTCACTTCATTACTGCTTGCTGATATGTTTCTCGAGGATTCGGAGACTTCGGCTATATCCTGGGAGATACTTGCCGAAACGACAGAGCTTTGACTGACATTTTCATTTACTTCCTGAATGCCCTGGCTGGCCTGGGCGATGTTATTGGCAATCTCCTGGGTGGTCACAGCCTGCTCTTCTACTGCCGTGGCAATGGTGGACACGATGTCATTGACGCCTCTCATGACGCCGCTTATCTGGCCGATCTCTGTTTCCGCCGACTTGGTGGTGCTCAGCACCTCGGTAATAACCGCCTTGATATCGAGAGTGGCGATCGCGGTTTGCTTGGCCAGTTCCTTGATTTCGTTGGCGACAACCGCAAAGCCTTTTCCTGCTTCTCCAGCCCGGGCGGCCTCAATAGTTGCGTTGAGGGCGAGGAGGTTGGTCTGTTCCGATATTTCGGTTATGGTTTCAGCGACCTTGCCTATCTTGTTGGCCGCAATGCCAAGTTCGTTCATTTTTTCATGGGCACTTTGCGACTGGCCAACCGCCTCACTGGCAACCCCGCGTGCTTTTTCTGCATTTTCGGCAATTTCCTTGATGGTCGCACTCATTTCTTCGGAGGCTGCCGCGACCATCGACAAATTCGTCGCCGACTGTTCCATCGCCGCAGCGACGTTATTAATATTTGTACTCATCTCCTCGGAGGCCGTCGCAACATTAGTAGAACGCTGCGAAGTATCCTCGGCACCGGTGAGCAGCTCTATGGAAATATTCGACAGCTTTGTCGAGCTCTCACTGACCTGTATGGAGTTGTCCGCTATTTGTTTTATAATGACCTGCAGTTTTTCAATAAACAGATTAAACCACTTGGCCATTTCACCGACTTCATCTTTTGACCGCACCTCAAGTCTCATGGTGAGATCACCTTCCCCTTCGGCAATGTCTTTCAGCCCTGCTACCGCCGCATTAATTGGACCGGTAATGCTTTTCGAGGAAAAATATATTAAAAATCCTATGACAAGCTGAGCGGTTATCACCACGACGATCAGGCTGTTGCGGATCGCATTGGGCGCCTGCAGGAATTCTTCTCTGTCCTGCGTTAAAGCAATGCTCCAGTTTTTGATCGGTACGGGGGCATAACCGGCTATTTTATCAACGCCTTTGAAGTTATAATTCTGCACCCCTGTTTTGGCGGCAAGCATTTCAGCTGTTATGCTTTCCATGCCGCTAAGGGTCTTCAGGTCAAGCTCGAGGATAAATTTTTCGTTAGGGTGAGAATTGATAATGCCATTTTTGTCGATCATGAACGCATAGCCGGTCTCTCCCATCTGCGAACCTGATACGATGTCAATGATTAGTTCGGCTTTAACCGACATCCCAAAAACCCCTAGAAAATCGCCACGCTCTGATTTAACGGGAGCACAAACAACATAGATCATCTTCCCGGTGGCCTTCGATTGGACAATTTCACCAACTACGGTTGTACCGGTCTTTTTCGCTTCCTGGAAATAGTTACGACCTGCAATATCGGATCCTTTGTATTCCTTGCCGTCAGCAAGCTCACCGGTGAGCAGTAAGCCCTTTTCATCCGTTACAAAAATGCCCAGATAATTTTGGTCGAACACCTTAAATTTCTGTTTCATATCCTGCCGGAGCACGGCTAAATCTCCAGCCGCCCCTTCAATTCCCTGCTCCTTCACTTTTGTCAGGACTTTTATTATATGTGTGTCGGTGGCAAAGGCACCGGCCGTCACCGTCTGCAGACCAATGGTGCTGTCAACTGTCTGCGCAAGGTTTTCCGCGTATTCCTGGGCATTTTTTTGGGACACTTCCGACAGAGCGGTTGTCGATTTAAAAACAGATACTGTCCCGACAATTAACAAAGGTACCAGCACTGCAATGCATCCGCCCAGAACAAGTCTGAAGGTTATTGAGCTGAAGTTGATTTTTTTCATTGATTCTCCTTGAGTTACAATCTTTAAAAATAATTACAGCGGCAGTAAAAAACCTCTGCAGACATTTTATGTGATTGCATCAATAAAATGCAAATTTTTATATAAGTAAATAGCACCGTCCAGCTAACGGATAGCTGGACGGTGCAGGTGGGCAGGAGATATTGGTAAGGTGAGATAAAAAAATGCTCTGCCGACTCAAGCCTCTTCCTGGGCAGTTTGCCGGCGCCCTTCGATGGCAGTGATCAGTCGGTCGATCTCGGAAAGATGAATGTCACGCTGGGGAAAGGGGATTTCTATCCCTTCTCGGTTGAGCGCGGCGTAAATGGTAAAAAGCAGATCAGATTTGACGCTGAGAATATCGCCGATATCGCGCAGGAAGCAGCGTAATTCCAAATCAAGGGAGCTCTCGCCAAGGCCGGCAAAGAGAACCGTTGGCGGCGGTTGGGTGTAAAGCCCCTTGTGTGATGTGGCCGCATCGAGGAGAATCTCCCGGGTTTTTTCGAGATCGCTGCCATAGGCGACGCCGACCGGAAGGACCAGTCGCCCGGTCATACTCGACAAGGTCATATTCTTGACGGTACCGCTGATCAGGTCGGAGTTGGGCAGGACGACATCGTGCCGGTCAAAGGTCTCGATGCGGGTGGAACGTACTGAAATCTTGCGGACAATGCCGGAATAGCCGGAAACTTCGATCCAGTCTCCTTCTTTGATAGGACGCTCGATCAGCAGGATGATACCGGAGACGAAATTCGAGACGATGGTCTGCAGGCCAAAACCAATACCCAAGGACAGGGCACCGGCTACCACAGCCAGGTTCGACAGGTTGAGGCCCGCCGAGGAGACGGCAAGCAGGGCGGCTAGTGTCAGCCCGAGATAGCCGACGCCGGTGACCGTGGCGGTCTGCGCACCCCTGTCCAGTTTGGTTCGTGGTAAAACGGAAACCTGCAGTAGTCGCTGCAGCCACCGGGTCAGAAACAGGCCAAGAGTGAAGACAAGAACCAGGGTCATTACCACATCGAGGGAAAGACGAATCTCGCCAAGTTGCACCCCATTGGTCAACAGCCGCCAGATCTCTCGTAAATCTGCAATACTCGCACCCCAGGCCATGGCCATGAGTGGCGCAAAAGCGATGACCAGCAGGCAAATAACGCAGACCGGCAGCAACGAAAGAGGAATTTTCTCTTCTGTCTGGTCGGTTTGCAGGATCGCCTGGAGAAGGATCACCACGACATTGTAGAGAAGCAGAGCAAGGCCGAGTAGTATGACGGTCAGCACGATCGAGTGCACCGCCTCTTGGGAAAGCTTGATAAAGCCAAGCAAGACAAAGAGAGGGACAACGAGCGCCGCCCCCTGTATCAGCCGGGAAATAAAATATAAGAATCCGGAGTCAATGGTCTTTTTCTCGTCGCCGCCCGGCGGTGGTGAGGCGTCCGTTTCGCTCGAACCGCTGGTACGCAGAAGTCGTCCGAACTGCCAGAGCAGCAGGCAGGAAAGAAGGATGAGGGGGGCAGCCAGTACCGAAATAGTTTCTTCCGAGATGATGGGGCTTTGCACAATTTTCTCGACCAGCATTTCTATGGCAAGCATCACGCCAAATCCAAGGCAGAGGAAAAACCCAGTTCGGGCATGGTCGTCCGTAAAAGAGAGGAGCCGCTCTTCGGGGTTTGCCGGTGAGAATATGGTATGCCCCAGCCAGTAGGCGACGATAACAATAGCTATCATGACCGGCAAGACTTTGGTGAGAGGCAATACGGCGGGAGGGGTGACATCGACCAGCTTGATAATCAGCAGCAGTGCCGCTGCACCAATGGCCGGTAATGCCAGTCGGGAAAGGCTTTTCAGAGCGACCAACGACCAGCGGTGCCATCTGGTCCGGCCCATAGCGGATGCTCTCTCCAGGCGACGCAGAATCAGCGGTCGACCCACCAGCAGGACACCCAGACCCAATACGACCAGGATCACCATTGTCGGGATATTTCCTTTCAGGCGATCGATCTCTCCTGGCTCCTGCATGGAGGTTTTGATCTGTTTCAGGATATGTCCCGTGTATATGGTGAGGTCGTCTGCTGCAGTGAGCCATGCATGGGGCAACAGGGGCGTTGGGAATCTGCGCAGAAGTACCACGGTCTGCTGGTTGCGGATCCGCTTGTCTAATTCACGGATAAGTACTTCCGATTGCCGTAAAATTTCATTTGCCAGTCGAATGGGTTCTTCTACCTTACCCAGTTCCGCCTTAAGCTCTGCTCTGCGGCCGGCAATTTCCTCGGGTTCGCTTGTTCCCTCCGCCGGCGGCGGGCCAAGGCCATCAAGTTGTGCTCGGATGGTGCGACCTTCGACGCTGCCCTTGTCAACAATAGCTTTCGATGTGTCACGGAGTTCGGCAAGCTGTTCGCGGAATTCTTTCAATGCTTGCGGAGGAACTTCCTTGGACTCGAGGGCCTTTTGCGAACTTTCAATAAGGATCTTGGCATTGGCTATCGCCGGATCGAGCTTCTCAGCGGCTTTTTTTTGCGCAACGGATGTGCCGGAGGACAGGGAAAGAAAGATGACAACCAGAACTAGATGAAGGAACAGTCTGAAATTTCTGTCGTATCTTGGGCGGAAATGTTGTGCATCTTTTGATTGTTCATTTCGTTGGGACATATTCCTCTCCGTCCGAAAGTTGACGTTTTTACGAACTACACTCTGGTCCATAGTCAATATTGGGGTAAATGTTATTTTACCGACGACCTGTCTTGAAACAGGCCATTAGCGACCCATTTTGCCAACAATATACCTGATCAATACGTTTTTCAAAAAGAATAAATTTCCGATCGTTTTCCAGCATCACTGTATTATAATATTCACACCCTTATAAAACTCAGACTAATGGAGCAGAGGTGCCAATGAAAAAGATCAATCGTGCCGCCGGCAATGTCACTTTTACCCTCCCCGATAGCGCATCTGAACCAGGCGATGTTTCCATTCTGGAAAAACGACGACAAAGAGGTGCGCAAACAGCAGCCGAATCAGTTAATGACGAGTTTACTGCTCTCGTGACGGCCTTGACGGAAAAGAAAGAACAGGGGCGAGAAGATCGGAATTACCAGCTACTCGACGGTTTCACTGTTGATCTGGGAGAGGGAACGAAAAAACCGGATCGTCGTGGCCTGGCCGCCAAACCGGATGAAATGGAAATCAATGTCACGCTGGGACCGGACGAGGGTGCTGTTTTGCTCATTGAGCAAGACGGTACCTATGAATGGCATTTTCCTGAAGAAACCATCGTGCAGCGTGGACCGAAACGACGTGGGCGACCAGGCACTGTCGGACAAAAGGCGGCTTTGTTCCGCATACCTATCGGCGATGAAGCGCCAATTGAAGCACCGTTTAAACAACCACCCGGCACCAAACGCATCCATCGGGGACCGATCACCAACTTCGTTAAAGGCAAAATCAAGGGGGTGATCCTCAAATTTGCCGCAAAAAAAGTTGTCGGGGCATTGTCCAAGCGCCTGGAAAAAGGCGTCGAACCAGGCCCTGTGATCATCACCACACACGATAACATCAGTGGCTGGCTCCATAGAGAAGATTATTTGACTGTCGACTTACCTGTGATCAGACCCGCCCGAATCCTGCTGCTGGTGCATGGCACGTTCAGCAGCACGATCGGCAGCTATGGCGCACTGACAGAGCAGCCGGCGGGACAACGTTTTCTCCGTTTGGCCCTTGATCACTACGACGCGGTTCTTGGCTACGACCACTACACGCTTGCCGAGACACCGGCGCAAAACGCGGAAGCCCTGTTCGAAGAACTGCGCAAATTACAGGGCAAGTCACAAGGTATGGAGATCGACGCTATTTCGTTCAGTCGCGGCGGTCTGGTGTATCGTTATCTGACGGAGCAGATTGTTCCTTTGGAAAAGACCCAGCTGGCCTTTCGAAAGGCTATTTTCGTCGCCTGTACCAACGCCGGTACCGAGCTTGCCAACGATGAAAACTGGAAATATCTTGTCGACTTTTATACCAACATGGCGGCGGGCGCCAGCCGCCTGCTTGGCAAATTGCCCAATGCCAAACTGCCTATGCTGATCTTCCGGCAGACGGTGAAGACCATCGGCAGTCTCGTTCAATATATGGCCCAGGACGCAGTCGAAGATAATGCCGTGCCGGGTATATCGGCCATGGAACCGACAGGCCCTTTTGTCCGGGCAATCAATGCCATGCCGGCGACTCGCAAACGACCCGGCGCAAGTTTTTACTATGCCATCGGCTCGAACTTTGAACCGGACCGAAATACCTACCATGGCGAACTGGGTAAACGTCTGGCCATGAAGCTGGCCGATGGTTTTGTCGACAGGCTCATGGGCGAAGCCAATGATCTGGTTGTCGATACCGACTCGATGTTTGTCGTCGACCCGGTGCCATCCGCGCAGCTTCTTGAGAAGCTGCCGTTTGGCAAGAATGGCGAGGTATACCACACCGTCTATTTTAACCAGCCCCAGGTCGCGCGCCAGTGCGCATGCTGGCTGGGGTTGCTGCAGGCCAGTCGTGCCGTTATCGTAAATGCCCCGCGTACCTGGTGGAAGGAGGCGGTCAGTGACGATTTTCGGATTATCCCGGGGCAAATCAGTATCGGCGCGGCGCGGGAGATTCTCGAAGCCGAGGATGAGCGCTTTGTCGTCATTGAGCGCCCTTATGACAATGGATTTCTGCATTACGGCATTCCGCGGTCAATACTGCTTCAGAGTATCGACTCCCACGCCAACAAGGATGCCGACCTGGTGGAGATGCTTGATCTCCATGAATATCAGGCACGAGGGATCTCCTTGGAGGAGGCTCTGACGGCTCCGAACGCAGCAGAATTGAACAGTCGTCTGGGCCCGCAAGATGGTAGATATACCTCCGTCGTCCTGGATGATACCGGTCCGGTGGGTGTCGTCTCTCCTCCTGCGGTGCTTTCCGCCGACGAACTGCTGCAAGAGGTCGAACTTTTTCAATCGATAGGCCAAAGTCGGCGCACCTTGGTTGGGGCAATTGCCCCGAAAAGAGGTATACGGCGAATGGAAAGAGCATCCGTTTCGCGGGGTGCGAGGACTGCGGAGACAGGGGCTGTTGCAAGTGCTGCGGAAGAACCCGCCACAGTGTGGTGTAATGCCCATGCGACTATGCCGGAAGAAGCGGTGATTGACCACATAACCAGCGTCGAGGTGACCTTGAGCCGCGATGAGATCATTCGGCAAAGCGGTGCTTTCGGCGGCGGAATGGTCCAGACGGATAAGGATTTGATCGTCCAGGTGCTTGCCCGGAAGCACTGCATTATCAGCGGAGAATCACGCATCGAGGTGCCTGTCCCGGCAGCGGGAGAAGAGATCCCCCTGTTTTTTGATATTACGCCAAAGCATGAGGGCGTCGGCGAAGTAAACGTCATAGTCCGTCAGGGTAACCGGCCAATAGCCAATCTGAAACTGTATCCGCGCTTCCTCATGGAGGCAAGCGGTGAAGTTGTCGACGACACGATTGCGCAAGCAGACCTGAAACCTGTCGATGACCGTCAGGAACTGCCGAATGTTTTGTATATTCGTGAAGGTGAAATGGGCCTGAAGCAGGTGCTCCATTTTGATTTTGAGTCACGATCATTGAACAAGATTGTGCGATGCACGTCTGAACCCTTTGAAAATGCCGAGGTACGAAAGGAATACATCAAAAACCTCTATGCCGAGCTCGAAGACTTCTGGGCCGATGATGCACTGGAATACAAGAGCTTCATGCGTAAACTGCAGGCACGCGGAGTGGAGATTTTTGATAAACTTATCCCGCTTGAACTCCGGAAAGTTCTCTGGGAGGAACGTGAAGGTCTTGAAACCATTCAGGTTATTTCGGATGAACCGTTTATTCCCTGGGAACTTGCTTACCTAAAGGAACCGGACAAAAAGGCCGTGCGGGACAGCTATTTTCTGGCGGAGAAAGGACTGGTCAGATGGCTGGCCGAGGCCGATAGGTTTCCGCCACTGAAACTTCGCTTGCGCGACGGCAAAGCCTCCTACGTTATCCCAGACTATCCACCTGCTTCAGGTTATCAGCTGCCGGGGGCGCAGGCTGAATGCACAATGCTGCAGGAGGTCCTTGCGGCCACTGCGGTAGTGCCGGCAAGCAGTGAAGTGCAGGATGCCATGGAGATACCGGGGCGATTCGATATCCTCCATTTTGCCTGTCACGGACTGGCGGATTCTACCTCTATCTGGGATTCCGGTCTGATGATGCAGGGTCAAATGAAGACTAACGCCTATCGGCAGGATAACTTGATGTCGTCACAGGTCGAGGCCTTCGCTGATTTGCAGGAGCCCCATGCGCCGGGTCCGCTGGTCTTCCTGAATGCCTGTCAGGTCGGCAGGCAGGGGTACAGCCTGACCGGTACCGGCGGTTTCGCCAGGGCCTTTGTCAAGAGTGGCGCCGGTGCTTTTGTCAGTACGCACTGGTCTGTCGGTGATCTGTCGGCGTTGGATTTTTCGAAAACTTTTTATGAACAGCTCCTTGAAGGCAAAAACATGATGACCGCTGTTGCTGCAGCACGACAGGCGGCAAAGAACAAACAAGAGATGACCTGGCTCTCCTATGTGGTCTATGCCGACCCCTATGCACGGTTAGTCAGGGAGTGATCGACCAGGTACTGCAGGTAGCTATCGTCGGTACCGCAGCAGCCGCCGAGAATCTTCATGCCAAACTCGCTGTTCAGGCGCAGCATGTTCTCACCCCAGTGCTGAAGGTCGTCCCGGTGCAGGACTTCGGCGCCGTCAAGCTGGCTATGGTCGAGTGACGAGCTGTTGGCCTGGATGCCGATAAGGCGCTCAAACAGTGCCGGCGGCTGCCTTTCGGCACAAATAAAGGTCGGATAAACGCAGTTGACCATATACCCCAGTGGCGGGATGGCAAGATCGTTGTCAATGGCGGTAATGGCCTCGAAAAGAGGCGTGCCGTCCAGCACCCGTGCCTGTCGGTCGATGACAAAACTGATGATTGCCGGAATACCCGAGTGGGACAGGGCGCGTGCCATGCCTAAGCCTTCGGAGATGGCCGGAATGGTCTGGGCGATGATGCAGTCGACGCCGGCCTCGGCAAGTCGCGCTATCTGCCACTGGTGAAAATCAGAGGCGGCATCCGCACTGAGCGCCTGCTGAGGTGTATAACAGTCGTTCTTGGGACCGAGCAGGCCGCCTATGAATATCTCAGAGTCCGGGGCCTGCCATTTTTGCTGCAGATGGCGCATAAAGGCGACCGCATCAAAGAGCAGCGAGGCGTCAAATCCGGCCTCGGCGAGTCGGTCCCTGTCGACTCTCCAGGTCGGGGCGCAGAGCAGGATCGGCAGCGTCGCCCGGGCGGCTATTTCCCGATATTGTTGATAGATGGCCGCCAGTTTAACCCGACCCTCGGCATGGTAAATCAGCGGGGTATTAAAGAGCGTCGGATGCAGCTCGACATCGCCTGCGCGACGAAGTCTTTCAGAGATGGCGCACTCGGTCAACACCAACGAAGAGGCGGTGAGGGTCGATGATAAGCTCATGATTGCATATATTCCTTTTGGTTACCTGATGGCGTCGTAAAAACTCTTCATCCGAAGTCTGCGCTTATCTGCTTCGTTGTTGCAATTTTTATATCATTACAGGTACTCCAGTACACTGAAATAATATAAAAATCTTACGCCTCGCATACGAAGTTTTTTACTTAGCCATCGTGTAATCGGACTTTTTACGAGTTTGTCTTGCCTGTGAGGTAAGACGAAGTCAGTATTGCTGAATGCTTGCTGCGGAGCAAGCTATTTTTTTCCAGTACCCTTCAGACAATTGCGGCAGATGCCTTCGACGCGAACCTCTATCCGCTCAACCTCCCCGGAAAAGGTTTTTCGCAGGTTTTTCATATCGACACTCAGGCATTCGGGACTGAGGCAGTCAATAGCCGCGCATTTGGTACAGATGAAATGAGGGTGTGGGGCGTGGTGCTCATTGGGCGCCATGCCGTAATGTGCCGCCCGGCCACCGATGGTTATCCGTTCAATGAGGTCCTTTTCGACAAGTACTTCAAGAATCCTATAGACCGTCACCTGATTGATCGGCTGGGTTCTGCCTATGGTATGAAATATCTCCGCCGCGGTAAGGGGACAGTTGTTTCCGCCGACCACTTCCATAACATGCAGTCGATTGGCGGTGGCTTCCAGGCCGGCATTTTTCAGCAGTTGAATGTAGTTGCACTGTTCACACATGGTTAGATTGCCATAAAGGTTGTTCCCTACAGTGCATGAGCCCGCCGCCATTGTATTTTCCGCTTGAGTGAGAGCAGTTGATCAAGCAGCAGAGAGAGCATGAAGCCGCAGCCGGAAATAAGGATAATCGTCGCTCCCGAGGTCAGATCGTAGGTATACGAACACCATAAGCCTCCGGTGATAAAAAGCATCCCGAGCAGAGAGGAAACAAGCATCATCTGCAGCAGGGAGCGAGTATATTTTTCCGCGATGTACGGCGGAACAGTAAGAAGGGCGATTACCAGGATCAGGCCGACGATCTGGACAACGATGACCACCGTCACCGCGACCATGCCGATGAGCAGGAAGTACAGCCCCCGGACCGGGACGCCGCGAACCTGGGCAAATTCCGCATCGTAGGACATGGCCAGCAGGTCGCGATAATAGTAGGACGTCAGCAGCAGGATGCCCAGGCCGAGGAAGGTCATGAATAGCAGTTCGGATCGCGGAACACTGAGGATACTGCCGAACAAGTAGCTCATCAGGTCGACATTGTAGCCCGGCGTCAGGTCAAGGAGGATGATGCCCGTGGCCATGCCGACCGACCACATGACGCCGATGAGAGTGTCGGAGCGCTCCTTCGCCTTGATGGAAATGGCCGCCATGAGCATCGCCGAGGCAAAGGCGAAAAGGGTCGCACCGAGCATATAGGGCCAGCCGAGAAAGGAGGCCAGGCCAATACCGCCATAGGCACTGTGGGCAATACCGCCGGACAGGAAGACGAGACGATTGACGACGATCAGCGTGCCGATCACGCCGCAGATAATGCTGGCCAGAAGACCGGCAAACAGGGCGTTGCGCATAAATTCGAACTGCAGGGCGTCAAGCATTTTTCGCTCCGCTGGTTGCTGTGGTCAGGCGGCTCTGGGCAACGACGCCGACTGGACAGATTTCTTCGACTGAACAAGAGTAGAATGCCTCGAGCAGGTCGCCGGATGATTTGAAGGACTGGTGGTAATGCATTTTCTTGTTCAGACAGACGATTGATTTGGCATAGTTAGAGACGATCAGCAGATCATGACTGACCATGACGATGGTCAGTTCCTTGTTCAATTCCTTGAGCAGCTCATAAAATTCAGATTGGCCTTTGGTATCTATCGAGGCCGTGGGCTCATCGAGGACCAGCAGCTGCGGCGAAGAGACCAGGGCGCGGGCAATCAGCACCCGCTGTCTTTGGCCGCCGGACAGAGCAACAATCTTGCGCTCGGCAATATCTCCGACGCCAAGCTTGTCGAGGATCGCCAGCGCCGCCTGTTTCTTTTTCAAAGGCAGGCGAAATTGAAATCTGTTTTCTGGGCTGTAAGCCCCCATGAGAACAACATCGAGAGCCGTTGCCGGAAAACTGATGTTGTGATTAACATGCTGCGGCACATAGCCAACCGTCGCCGAATGATGGTCCGGGGAGTTCCGGTTGATGAGGACCTGCCCTTTTGATGGCTTGAGCAGACCGAGAATCAACTTTAACAGTGTTGTTTTCCCGCCACCATTGGGGCCGATGATGGAGACGAAGTCCCCGGCATAAACGGTCAGGTTGATGTCGTGCAGGATGTCCTGCCCGTCCTGGGTATAGCACAGGTCGGCTATCTCAATGATCGGAGCCGGGACGGTGGCAGTGTTAGTAGTATTGGTAGTGGTAGCAGACATATCTTCTCGTTTATCTGAGGGCATTTTTGAGGTTTGCGGCAACCTGTTTCATGTTACCCAGCCAGTCTTCGGCCAGCGGGTCAATAAAAATAACCTTCCCGCCTATTTCCCGGGCGATAAGTTTGGCACTCTTGGTCGAAAACTGCGGCTGGGCAAAGACAACGGTTACTGCATTCTCCCTGGCGTGTTCGATTAATTCCTGTAACTGGGCGGGCTTTGGATTCTTGCCTTCTATTTCGATGGCGATCTGTTCCAGACCATATTCCTTGGCGAAATATCCCCAGGATGGATGGAACACCATGAATCTCATGCCCTTTTTCTCCGCCAGGGTGTGGTGCAGTTCGTCGTTGAGGCGGTCGATATCCGCCAGAAAATCTGTCAGATTTTGCTGAAAGAAAGCTGTCTGTTCCGGGAATTCGTTTATCAGGGCGGCGGCAATGGTCTCCGCCTGTTTTTTTACCAGCGGTGGTGACAGCCAGATATGTGGATCCAGGCCGTTTTCATGGATATCTTCCTGTTCATGTTGAACCGCGTGATCGCCGACTGTGTGCTGATCGGCCTGCTGGTCGTCATGATGCTCTTCGCCTTCATGATGGTGTTCGGCCATGGCCAGCCTGGTAATCCCTTTTTCCGTGCGAATTATTTTCATCTTCGGATTAACCCGGGCAATCCTGTCAAGCCAGGCATTTTCAAAGGGAACGCCTATGGAAAAATAGAGTGAACTAGATGCTAATTCGACCATTTGTGATGGTTTTGGTTCATAGGTCGCCGGGCTGGCGCCGGGCAGAACCATAACTGCAATATCGACCAAGTCTTTGCTAATTTGTTGCACAAAGAACTTTTGCGGTAAAACAGAGACAAAAACGGTTGGTTGGTCTTTGGCAAAGGTATATGCCACACCTTGAAACCAGAATAATGCTACAAATAAAATTGCTATGCGTTGTATCATGATGGCCTTTCTGGTTGAAGTTTGATGCAAGATAGTCATGCAAATCTATTGCATCGGATCCGGCAAATATATTACGTGGAATATTTTTTACAAGGACTGTTTGAGAAGTTTTCCCAGAAATGATTGATATTATCAAAAAAAATGTCCACCAAGACCGACAAAAGTTGGACAGTGCAACCCTTTCCGTCGGATTACGGTCGAGGCCATTCCTGTGGCTTTGCTATTTCCTTCAGGATGAGACAAAGTGGGACTAGAGGCGGAAAATTCCGCTTAAGCGATTGCATAAAAATCCGCAATATGGCAGTCTATTTTTTTGTTTCGGCAACGTAGCGGAACGAAGAGAACACCAACTGGAAAGATGATGGCGACAAGCTGCGGAAAGAACATAAAAGCTCGGTGGGATATTGTGCGGATTGCCCTGGTGGCGATTTTGGCCCTCGGCCTGAGCCTTTCCCATGCCTGCGCCGCCCTCTCTTCCTTGGAGCCACCTTCCTTCTGCAAAACGGACAAGAGTATCCAGCAGGTTGACCATGTAAAGAAAACGTCTTGCAAACTACGGCCCTGCAATCCAGGACAGGGTCGCGCTCTGCCGACGCAGGAATTGGCTGAAATACGTAATAGCAAAGGCAGTCATCTCTTTCCGGCAACCATCCTTCCCGGCCAATTGGAACCAATTTCCGACTCGACTGATTCTCGCCGGGTGGCCCGCCTCGATTTTCTTTGTCCCCCTCCCACTCATTCACTCCCCATCTACATCAAGCACTGCTCGTTTCTCTGTTGATACCTGTAATTCCTGATTGGTAACTTCATCGGCATCATCAATTCAAGGTTGTTTTGGATCTGTTTTGCACCGGGATAATTCCCGATGAGCTGACCGTCCTGCCAGCCCTGCCATAATTTATTTCGGACTGAAGCAATGTATAAACAGATTCAAAAAAACAACATACTGCGATACAAACAAACAGGAAATTTTATGCTGAACGGGATTTTTCCCGGCATAAGAAGTCAACAGATAACTGATAACATTCCCTTGAGGGATACTGAACTGAGTGACAGGCTTTCTGGAGTAAGGCACTTAACACAAGAGGTATGTTTATGAATTTTAAAAGAATTATTATCACCGTCGGATGTCTGGTGGGCATCATAGCCGCCGCTTATAGTTTCGGTTTATTGGGCAATGGAAAATCGGTTCAGGAGACCGGGAAAATAATAGTGCAAACTCCGCTGGTGACATCCGGGACCTCCGGTAGGGTGACGATGATTGATCTAGGTGCCACTGAATGTATCCCCTGCAAAATGATGGCACCTATATTGAAGGAACTTGAAAGAGAATACGCCGGTGTGGCGGATATCGTCTTTATCGACGTGTGGAAAAATCCGGCGGAAGGCAGAAAATACGGCATCCAGACGATCCCCACCCAGATTTTCTTCGACAGTGACGGCAATGAGGTTTTTCGGCATGTCGGCTTTCTCGATAAAAAGCCGATCGTCGAAATATTGACTCGTCTTGGAGCGATCCTACCCGCAGGGGGATCTTCCGCCGCAGAAACAAAAAAGTGAGGGAGGGAGCGGAAGAATGAAGGAATCAAGCATACCGATACGACAGGCGCTCCGGCAGGTTCCACTGCTCATGATCATGGCCTGCTTTATCGCCTTGACGGTAAACCACTGGCGCGGCGCACCGCTGCCCCTTGTCGGCGATTGGTCGGTTACGGCGCGTCTCACCGATACTGCAGGAGATAGCATGGTGATATCCCTTGACCAGGCAAAACAGCTGTTTGACCGGAAAGCTGCCGTATTTGTTGATGCCAGGCCGCGATCGCAATATGAAGATGGACATATCAGCAGCGCCTTGAGCCTCCCATGGCAGGATGCAACCAACACCTTCACTGACGTCGCGGCGAGGTTGGAAGAAAAGGATACTCTCGTGACCTATTGTGACGGCGAAAACTGTGCACTCAGTCATGACCTGGCCATGTTTCTCAAAGACATGGGATATGGTGATGTTCGGGTACTGGTCAATGGCTGGACCGTATGGCAGGATGCCGGATTGCCGGCCCAGAAAGAAGATGGTGGCCAATGAATAATGACAACCTCGTCAACAAAACCGTAGCGGGCGGCGGAGTCCGGCAAAACCGTCGCCTGTACCGATGGTTATTCCATATTTGCCGTCTGCTGCTTGGGCTGGTATTTGTTTATGCCAGCTATGACAAGATCCTCCAACCGCAAGCCTTTGCCCTGGCAGTTTTCAATTACCAGATCGCGCCCGATTGGGCCGTCAACCTGATTGCCCTGATTCTGCCTTGGCTGGAACTGCTGCTTGGCCTGTGCCTGGTCTTTGGGGTCTGGCTGCCGGGGGCGACCATTGCCGGTAACGGACTGCTGGTCTTTTTCCTTGGGGCATTGGTGTTTAATCAGATTCGCGGTCTCGACATCCACTGCGGTTGTTTTTCTACTGAGATCCAGGAGGGCCCGGCCGGGGTGGGAACAGTGCTGCGTGACCTTGGATTTCTTGCCATGAGCCTGTATCTTTTGCTGTTCATATTCCTATATAAAACTCGGAGTAAGGGATCGTGACGATCTAAATTCGCGCTACTAAAGTATAGAATGAGGAGTTCTCCCATGTTGCGAACAATGCTAGTATTTACAATTATTTGTCTGTTACCAGGTGTTGGTCAGACCACGACCACCGACCAGCGAACCGGGCCGAAGGTATATCTCCCGGAAAATGTATACGAATTCGCGCCGATCATGGAAGGACTGCAGGTTGTCCACGAATTCACCGTGCACAATAAGGGTGATGAACCGTTGCATATTCTCAAAATCAAATCCGGCTGAGGCTGCACCGCCGCGACGAGTACGCGGCGGATCCTTCCCGGGGAGGAAGGACACATAACAGTCAAATTCAATACCAGCGGTTATGGTGGACGGCAAAAAAAAGAAATGGTCAATGTGCAGACCAACGATCCGGAACAACCCATGTTTACTCTGGTCGTTACCGGAAAAGTGGTTAAGTTTGCCACGATCAGGCCGACCATTGTCCGTTTGGAAGGCCAGGCCGGAACAATGCTGATGGCTGAGGTCGTGATTCAACCGAACAAGGACTATCCTTTTACCATCCTGGGCATGCAGAACAAAACAGATGGTGTGCGAGGCGAACTGATCGAGCAATGTAATTCAGGAAGCAATCGCTGTGTTATCCGGGTGGAAATCGTCAAATCCACGAGCGGCCGCCATGCGGATACCATTATCGTGCAAACCGACAATACGACACGTCCAAAATTTTCCATTCCTGTCGTTGGAATATTTCACTGAAAATGTCAGCCTGTCTGATCCATAATAAAATTCTCAAAATGGATAGTGTGCCAAGTACATCTTTTAAACAGGAGAATTACCATGAATATGCGGAAGATTACATCGATGACCCTGCTGGTTTCGTTGATTGTTGTCGTGGTCAACTCTGTTGTTCTTTATATTGTACCGGAAGGCAGGGTTGCCCATTGGGCCAACTGGATTTTCCTGGGGTTGACAAAAGAGGAGTGGGGTGCTCAGCATCTTACCGTCGGCACACTCTTTCTTATCGCCGGGCTGTTGCATATCTACTATAACTGGTCGGCGATCACAGCCTATATGAAAAATAAGGCGAGGGAGCTGAAGATTTTCACACCTTCGTTGTTAATCGCCGTACTGCTCACCCTTATCGTCGTCATCGGTACCTATTTCAACATCCCGCCGATGAGCACTCTCGTCGAATTCAGTGATGCAATCAAAGCCGACGGTGCGGTCAAATATGGCACGCCGCCCTACGGCCATGCCGAACTCTCTTCATTAAAAGGATTCGCGCAGAAAGAGCAGCTGGACCTGGAAAAATCCATCACTTTGTTACAAGCGGCCGGCGTTCAGGTGGAGAGTGCCAATGAAAGTCTCAAGGCAATCGCCGCCAAGAACGAGCTGAGCCCGCAGCAGGTTTATGAAATTATCAAAGCTGCAAAAATTAAAGAAGCTGTCAGCCCTGCGGGTGTCTCGGCAGTCACCGCAAGCGGGGGAGGAGTGCTGCCGGAAGAACCCGAGGCCGGTTTCGGCAAAAAGACCCTGGCGCAAGTATGCACGGAACTGGGCCTGGAACCGGTCGTCATTGTTGCCCGCCTGAAAAAAATGGGCATTACGGCTGAACCGGAAATGATAATCAGGAAAATAGCGGCAGGTGGAGGCAAAGAGCCCCTGGATATTTATCAAGCGATCCGAACTATTGCTGGTGGGGAAAATTCGTCGGCAAAATAGGAGGAAGATCGTGACACATGCAAAATGTGGCTACCGCAATGGAAGAACGATGAGAAAGCCATGGCGGAGTACGCGACTAACCATATGCCATTGAGAAGTGATTATGAGTACTGTCTGCCCGGAAAAAATTTACGTTGAACTCACCACACGCTGTAATCTGCGTTGCCGGATGTGTGTCAAATACACCGCGGGAAGCTGTATTGCTGAAGAAGATCTGCCGTTTGCCGTTTTCAAGAGTTTGGCGTCCTCGCTCACCCACGCCCAGACGCTGATTCTGAACGGCATCGGAGAACCGCTGCTGCACCCGGAGTTGGAAGAAATAATCAGTTTTTCCCGGGCGAACATGGCCCCGGAGGCGGTGGTCGGTTTCCAGAGCAACGGCATTCTGCTGGACGAGGAAAAAAGTCGCAAGCTGCTCTCAATTGGACTGTCAACCGTGTGTCTTTCGCTGGACAGTCTGGAAGAGACCGAGGCGGATACAGCTACTGGACATTCGATAGCCGCCGTTTCACGGGCCCTTGCCGGTCTCGTTGCGGCAAAAAGGCAGATTGCCGCCAGCCACTTTAGGATCGGCCTGGAAATGGTGCTGACCAGACAGAACATCGAGGATTTACCGAGATTCATTCAATGGGCCGCCGATCATGGCGCAGATTATGTTATTGCCACCCATCTGCTGCATTACAACCAATCCTCGGAGGAGTTAAGTCTTTTCAATCCCAACTCACCCGAGGCTGTTCGACTGTTCCATAGCTACAATGCCCGGGCGGCATCCCAGGGGATAAATCTGGCGGACTGTCTTGCCGGCTATATGAAATATACCAAAAGCGAGGCTGAACAGGCCAAGCTGCGGCTCCTCCACGAAATGCAGCAGGAGGCGAGGGAAAAGGATATCCGCCTGAATTTGCAGAGCCTGCTGGCATATCCAGCCGATGATGCCGAGAGTGTGGTCCGGATTTTTGCCGCCGGCCAGGCCGTTGCCGCACAAAACGGTATCGAGCTCTTCCTGCCGCCGCAGCAGGCCTTGACTGAACGTAACTGCCGATTTATTGCCGAACAGGCAGTATTTATCGCGGCGAGTGGCGCCGTCATGCCCTGCCATTTCCTTTGGCACACGTACGTTTGCCGAGTGCTCGGCGAGGAAATCCAGGTGCGGGAGTGCGCCTTTGGCACGATCCGGGAACAGCCCCTGGAGGACATCTGGCAGAGTCGGAAATATACGCTTTTTCGGCGGGAAGCGGGCGAATACGATTATGCTTCCTGCTGGAGTTGTGTGCAGGGTCCCTGTCCCACCCTGGTCAATGACAACCTCCTTGCCGCCAATGACTGTTATGGCAGTCAGGTACCTTGCGGACACTGTCAGTGGAATCTTGGTGGTATTCGCTGTTTGTGAGTTCTTTGAACTGGAGTAAGAACAAAGGTACACACAATAAAACGGCCACCGGCCAAAGGAGGCAGAAATGTTACTCAGCGGATACACCATGGAAATTTTTCGATCGAAATGCAATGCCGGAGCCCAGACCCTGCACTGTTTTGCCCACCTGAACGACGATGTCGGCGCGGTTCTGCCTTATCTGAACACGGTGCTCGGCGGTTTCGGCTATATAAAAGAGCCGCCGTCTCTGACCCTGAAGAGCTCCGGCAAGCTGATCACCATCCATCCGCGCAAAATTGCCGTCAATGCCCTGCAGGACGAGGAACAAGCTGAAAAAATCGTCAGCTGGCTGCAGCGGGAGATCAACAGCGCCTGGGAAAACCGGGCAGACATCGAACCAAGCGAGGAAGGGCAGAAGCAACCGGCTCTGCTTGATGTCTTAAAGCTTCTGCCGAAAACCAACTGCAAAGAGTGTGGCGAACCGACTTGTATGGTCTTTGCCGTCCGGGTTATCGAAGGGGCAAAGGACCACACCAACTGCCCCCCTCTGCAGGAGGAGAAGAAGGAAGCTCTAGCGAACTACCTTTCCCGGTTTCACTTCGATTAATCTGTCTGTATCAGGAAACCAATCGCAGGTGCGGTTAGCAAAACGCACAAGAGCCAGCATCACCGGTACCTCAACCAAGACACCGACAATCGTTACCAACACAGCCGGCGAAGATGCGCCGAACAAAGTGATGGCTACTGCCACTGCCAATTCAAAGAAATTGGATGCGCCGATCATACCGGCAGGCGCAGCAACATCGTGTCTCAGGCAGAGCTTTTTACACCAGAGATAGGCGATAAAAAAGATGAGACAGGTTTGTATAATCAGTGGGATAGCGATCAGGAGAATGTGCAAAGGGTTCCCGAGAATAATTTCGCCCTGAAAAGAAAAAATGAGGACTAAAGTTAAGAGTAACCCACCAATGGTGACATTATTGAATTTTGGGATGAACACCTTGTTAAAATACTCTTCACCCTTGCTTTTGATGACATAGTTTCTGGTAATGATGCCCCCGGCAAGTGGAATCACCACGAAGAGAAATACTGATAGGAACAAGGTATTCCAGGGAATTGATATCCCACCAATGCCAAGCAGAAGGGCCACTATCGGAGTGAAGGCTACCAGGATGATGAGATCATTGGTCGCCACCTGGACGACGGTATAGGCAGGGTTCCCTCGGGTCAGGTGACTCCAGACAAAGACCATGGCGGTGCAGGGTGCTGCACCCAACAGCACAGCGCCGGCCAAATAGTCGCGAGCCAGCTCCGGTGGAATAAAGGTTTTGAAGATGACATCAAAGAAAAGCCAAGCGATAGCAAACATGGTGAATGGCTTGATCAGCCAGTTGACCGTCCAGGTAACATAGAGGCCTTTGGGATTTCGACCAACATTTTTGATGCTGGCAAAATTCACCTTCATCATCATCGGGTAGATCATTAACCAGATCAACGCAGCGATCGGAATAGAAACCTTGGCGTATTCAAACTGACTAAGAACGGCGGGAACAGACGGAAGAAATTTGCCGATAAGGACCCCGGCAACCATGCACAAGATGACCCACACCGTAAGATTTTTCTCAAAGAAACTTATTCCAGCTGTTTTATCTGATTTCATTTAAATTATCTCCTTATACATCATTGAGCTCACGACAACCGCGATCGCTATCAGCATGATAACTATTTGCCATGCACCGGTTTTTACCGGTGCGTCGCACGAACACCCAGAACCACATAGCGTTGGAAATGCATCCTGCTCTTGGGGCAGGGGGTGGGGTACCGGGGAGATGAGCACGTCACAGGACATGGTTGCAGCCCAGGAAACCATAACCAGCAGGAGCTTTGCCGGATTTTTGAGCGGGGGCACGACCTGTTCATGCATTACATGTTTTCCTTTCTTTTTGATTTCGACATAATTCCTCTACGGTCGCTGCAAAGATATCTTGCAGGACAGCTTCATCCGCTTTGATTCCCTGGGCGTTGAACACCTCATCCTCGAACCATTGCCGGAGTTGCCTCGGGAATTCCCCCGAGATTCTGTAATAAACCCAACGACCGTCCTTGCGGCTCTCCACTAAGCGGGCTCCTTGCAGAACCGCCATATGGCGTGACACGGTGGGCGTTGCAAGCTGCAACAATTCGACAAGTTGACAGACGCACAATTCGTCATACTGAAGCAAAGCGGCCACGGTTCGCATTCTGCTGCCATCCGCTAGTGCCTTTGTGATGTTTAGATAAGAGTTCATTTTTTCCTTAATTTGTCATTTAGCGAATTGACTAAATGCCAAATTAACCCTCTCTTTCTTTTTGTCAAGTAATGACTCGGAAGATCCGTTTGATTTTTATCCCGGGTCGTTTTGTTAGGGTGTGTCGAAGGTAAAATAGGGGCGAATCTTATTTTAGGTTCGAGTCAGCCGGGATGACGCGAGAACTCCTAACTAAGAAGCAGAGTGGCCATGTTTTTTTGGCCAGTTATTCTGCGAGGTAGGTATACCAACCTATGGTTCATAGCGTCGGCAGGATCGACCTCAACCACGAATGGTCAATCGTCAACTGGTTTTTGCAGCACTTTCCATTCTATATAGCCGTTTTTATACCAGTACATTTCTGCCGAAATACTCCATTCTTCCGCTTGTTTTAAGGCATGATAGGCGCGTAGCATGCCGGTGCAGTAGAATACGACGACCTTTTTGTCACCAATCGCTTGCGCCAGATTTTCTTTGGTCATTATGTTTGATGGGTCGTTTTTCACAAAAAAAGGCAGGTTCACCGCGCCGTTAATATGGCCAAGGGAGAATTTGTGCACCGGAC
This sequence comes from uncultured Desulfopila sp., assembly GCA_964412665.1. Taxonomy (GTDB): domain Bacteria; phylum Desulfobacterota; class Desulfobulbia; order Desulfobulbales; family Desulfocapsaceae; genus Desulforhopalus_A. Next base: position 176,458 of record CAYPPR010000001.1, on the reverse strand, counting down.
GGTTGTCTATAAAAATCGCTCCACTTTCCAAAAAATACTCTGTTTGCCTAATGTCGATAATGTTCACATCGCCTGCAGCATGCCCAGGAAGTGCCGCGAGAAAAAGCAAACCAAGGACGGGAGTTATTTTTGGCATGATACCTTCTTTTTTCTTATTTTATTTGTGACATGTTGTGGTCGGCTGCCTGTCTCCCGGGCCAGCAATGTCCTTGCCCGTTAATGCTTTCGGTATGGCAGCCGCCGCTTATAGCACTTCGTTCTATCTGAAGAGTCGTATGGTGAATGTTGAAATGATGATGCAGGTACTCCGCTGTCTGATGCAAAAATTCATCACTGCCGCCGGATACCATAACCAGATGAGCGGTAAGGACATTTTCAGTGGTGCTCGCCGCCCAGATGTGCAGATCATGGACGCATTGCACCCCGGGTAGCCCGGCAAGATACTCCAATACAGCCGTCGCGTCGATTTGGGCAGGTACTCCGGCCATGCTGAGGTGCATTGAATCTTTCAGCAATCCCCAGCCGGCTATCAGAATGACGAGAGCAATGGCAATGGAGATAACCGGATCGAGGATATTCCAGCCGGTGTACATGATCAGCAGGCCCGATACCACCACTCCTCCTGAGACCGCCGCATCGGCCGCCATGTGCAGAAAAGCTCCTTTGATATTGAGGTCGTTTTTTCTCCCCGCCATGAACAGCAGGGCTGTGGCCGTATTGATCACCACACCGATGGCGGCGACGATGGTAATGGTCATGCCATGCACCGGTACCGGAGAACGTAGTCGACCGAGCGCCTCCCAGATAATTACCCCAATCGCCACACAGAGAAAAAGGGCACTGAAAAAGGAGGCAAGGATAGTTCCCTTCTTGAAGCCAAAAGTGTGCCTGGCTGTTGCCGACCGGTTTGCCAAGGCCATCGCCCCCCAGGCGAGGAGCAGCGTCATGACATCGCTTAAATTATGGCCGGCATCGGCAATCAGGGCAAGCGAGTTTGATATTGTGCCGTAAGCAGCCTCAATGATGACAAAAGTGAGGTTTAATACAATGCCGATGGCAAAAGCACGATTGAAGTTAGTGGGGGCGTGGCTATGGGCATGTTCATGCGCCATCGAGATCTCCAATCATCAAAAGTTGATTGTCGGTTTTCTGCAAAATGAAGGCATATTGCACCTGTGCTATGGGAAGAGGCGATTTATTCAGGATACAAAAATCACCCATTGGTTTCTTGCCTGTCAAGAGAGTCCGGCAGGGTTTCGACGAAGGCGCGGATTTCATCGCGTACCAGACGATAGCAGTTACGTTGCTCTTCAAGGTCGGCTCCTGTCGCCGCCAGCTCTTTTGCCATAGCAGGTGGATCGTTGAAGCCGAAATGCAGTTTTTTTTGTCCCCCCGGCAAAAAGGGACAGGTCTCGCGGGCGTTATCGCAAACGGTGATAACGGCATCAAAGGTCATATCTCTGAGTGAATCAATATGCTTTGAGGTGTGCCTGGATATATCTACTCCGACCTCGGCCATAACCTCGATCGCTGTGTGATTGAGGCCATGGGTCTCGATACCTGCGGAATATGGTTCGATAGAATCGCCCTTGAGGGCTCGAGTCCAACCTTCCGCCATCTGACTGCGGCAGGAATTGCCGGTACAGAGATAGAGGATTTTGAGTTTGGCTGCCATGTTTCTAACCTTTTTTTGAAATTGCCGGCTGTTAAGCCAGGCACTGATTTTTTCCCTTCAGCTGATTCCTGATCTGTATGCGCCCATATCAGGCTGGGAAAAATGGCTGGACGATGAAATAGACGCCGAGCAGACCGATCATCGTCCCCGCTAGACGCCGGAACACCCGCCCGCCCTGCTGCCAGCTGCTGTTTATAAGGAGACGCTTGACCATGGCTGTCGAACTGCCGGCAACGACTATGGGAAGACAGTGCCCGATAGCAAACAGAATAATAAACGTCACGCCGGTGAAGACCTTGGCCTGCACGGAGACGATGGCAAGGATCGGGGCGATGAAACCAAAGGTGCAGGAGCCTGACAGCACTCCATAGGCAAGACCGAGAACAAAGGCCCCGGATAATCCTTTCAGGGTTAACTTGGCCATGAGGCCACTGGACATAGAGCATTTTGCCACCCCGAGCATGTCGAGGGCCACCCAGAACAGCAGCAGGCCGATGACAATGGTCCAATACGGTCCGACATCACCGAGCATACGGCCGAGTAGCGAGCAGACAATGCCGATAACAGCAATGGTGATAAATAGCCCGGTGGTAAAAACTACAGCATAGAGGGTTGCCTTACGTCCTTCGACCAGATGATTCTGTCCGCCGACATAGCCGATAATGAGTGGGATGGAAGCCAGATGGCAGGGGCTGAACAGCACGCTGACCATACCCCAGAGAAAACAGCCGAGGGCCCCCAGCAGGAGGCCCTGGCCCATCCATGAATTGATAGTGAGAAAGACCTGATCCATAAAGTTATTTGACTCCCAATTTTTCAAGTTCGGCAACTATAGACGCTTTATCCATGAATCCTTCGTGCCTGGCCATTTCTTTACCCTCGGCAGTGTAGAAAATCTGGGTAGGAATAGCCCGAATACCGTATTTCCGGGCGGCTTGTGGATTTATCCCGACATCAATAAAGACAATGGCTGCCCGATCCCTGTACTCTTTTTCCAGCTTTTCCAATATCGGCGCCATCATTTTGCAGGGTATGCAACTTTTGGCGCCGAGATCGACCATGGTCACCTTTTCAAGACCGGGAGCCTCCGGAATTCGCAGGACATCAGCGGCAGTCGATCCTGCCGCGGCAAGCAGCAGGATCAAGCCTGAAAGAATAATGGTTCCGGCTATTGTTTTAAGAGAAAAAACTTTCACATATCCTCCTTTTTTATCAAAGATAAACTTTTGCATTATCGGCGGCCGGGTCAATAGGGTCAGTGTCGACTTCCACCACTTTTCCGCACTGGAATCATGATACTGTACTCAGTTTTCCTATTCATCCAGTTGTTTCACATTTGGTAAAACAACCAAGCGTAAAAGTCAAGATGCAATCTGTGGAAGCTGATTGAATAATGAACGCGTCGAAAATCCACCAGCGCAGCAATTTACTTACGGGTGATGTTACTTTTTCGAAACGTCAACCATATGGCAAAGTGCTTGAATAGTGTATAACACAGCTATCACAGCGTGTGGATTGATCCTTGCAAGATGATTTGTTGATTGTTCTCTTCCGCAGCGTACCACCACTATGAGGTCAATATGAACCGCATCACGCCCATCGTACTGTGTCTGCTTCTGCTCGCTTGCCCATCCGCCACCATGGCGGAAAACCCAAAGACATCGTTGCGCGCCGGGGTCGCGAGTATGATCACGCCGGTCAGTGCCGTCAAATATTATTATCAGGCTGTTGATTATATAGGAAAAAAACTGGAGATGCCGATTGAGATGGTACACCGGACAACCTATGATGAAATTGACGTCATGCTGGGAAACAAGGAGGTGGATTTCGCCTTTATCTGCTCCTCTCCCTATGTCTTAAATAACGAGAAATTCGGCGTGGAACTGCTCGTGGCGCCACAGGTCAACGGCAAGGTTCGCTACAGTTCGAATATCATCGTCCACAAGGACAGTGAAATTCATGAGGTTGAACAGCTTCAGGATCAAACCTTTGTTTTCGTCGATCCTAAATCCAACAGCGGCAAGCTCTATCCCACATATCTGCTGGCTAAAAAGAACTATAGACCGGAGAGTTTTTTCCGGTCACGGATCTATAGTTACAGTCACAACAAATCGGTCGAGCTAATTGCCAAGAAACGGGCGGAGGGAGCGGCTGTCGATTCGATAGTCTATGATTTTATGCTGGCAACCGGTTCCCCCTATGCGGAGCAGACCAGGGTCATTCACCGCTCACCGCCATTCGGTATCCCCCCTGTGGTTGTGCCCCTGGGGCTGCCCTTGTATGTCAAACAGTCGCTGCGTGCCGTCTTTCTCGAGATGCATCTGGACCCAGAGGGAAAACAGATACTTGAACAGATGCGAATTGAAAGATTCGTCGAAGTTTCTGATGCCGACTATGACTCCATCAGAGCTATGCGCGCATTTATTGCCAATAATGCCGCCAATAATGCCGCTGATAATGCCGCCGATCTCGAATTTGCCGCAAATCTTCCCGACCAGACCGATTCAGTAGATAAAATCGTTTATTTTGGTGTTCTGCCGAGAGACAATCCCATCCTTGCCTATGAACGTTATCAGCCGTTGATGGATTATCTGACCGATACAACTGGAATTAAAACGGAGCTGCACCTCGAGAAAAGTTATCAGAAGGTGGTCAACAGTCTTGGACGGGGCAAGACATCTTTTGCTCTGCTCGGTCCGTTGACTTATCTCGATGCATATAAGCGGTTTGCCGTGGTACCCATCGCCCGGGGCAAAACAGCAAAGGGAGAAACTTTTTATCGCAGTGCTCTCGTTACTGCCGGCGACAGCGACATAGATGATGTGACGCAGATAACCGAGAAGCGTTTTGCTTTTGCGGCGCTCTGGTCAACCTCGGGTAACCTCATTCCCCGATACATGCTGGCTCGGTCAGGAATTCATCTCGATAACCTCGGCGCCTACCAACATTACAATTATCATGATACGGTGGCTAAAAAAGTCATCAGCGGGGAATTTGACGCCGGCGCCTTGCGACTGTCAACCGCCGAGCGGTATAATGTGCACGGCCTGAAGATAATTGCTACCTCCGAGCCGATTCCTACCGGGCCTGTTGTCGTTTCTCCGAAAACACCGTATCTGGTAATGCGCAAGATGCAGAGGGCCCTGCTCGATATGAGCAGTGACGCAGGGGGCAAAAGCCTTCTGCAAAAACTTGATCCTGATTTGCAAGGCGGCTTTGTCGTCACGTCCGATGCCGATTATTTTGCCATCCGCAACATGATCAATGATGTGCCGAAAAGCTGTGGCATTGACTGTCATCCAAATATTTCTTTTTAATCGAGAAGCGTCATGCCCATTTCCCTGCAGACAAAATTCATCCTGGTCTCCTTTCTGACGATGTTCGCCATCACCTCGGTCATCAGTCTGGTGACCGCCGCCAAAACCCGCTTGGCCTTATATTATGCCACCGAAAAGCAGGGCCGTATTCTTGCCCAGACGGTCAGCGCGCTGATCATCAACGAACTCATTTATGAGAAACTTGGCCTGGTCGAAGAAGGTGGCTTGATAGACAACTATATGCGCGATCTGCACCAGCGAAGCGATATCGCCCTGCACTTTGTCGCCGTGCTGGACAATGGTTTACGGGTTATTTCACACAGTGATTTTAAGGAATTCGGTAAAACCTACGATAGCAGTTTTATTCGGGAAGCCCAGGAAATCCATGCTGTCCGGGTAAGAAAAATTGTCGGTGATGGACAAACCTCCGCCTCACTGGAATTTGTCTCGCCGCTGTCGATTGAGGGCAAAAGCTGGGGACTGCTGACCTTTTCCCTCTCACTTGAGGAAATGGAGCGGGAAATGCGGGCGATGATTATACAAATCATCTCCCTTTCCGCCCTGGCGCTTCTCTTTCTTTTTGCTCTTGTCTATCTGCTCAGCCACCGGTTTATCAAACCTATCATAGACCTCTCCGCAGCGATGGGGGAGGTCGAAGTGGAAATGGGTGAAAAGACCGTTCCGGTTTCCGGAAACGATGAAATGGCACGTCTTGGCGAAAGCTACAATGAGATGGTTCGACGCATTCGCAGGGCCAATGAGGAAATGAAGCTGGCCCATGAAAAACTGCTGCAATCCGAAAAGCTGGCGACGCTTGGCGTACTGTCGTCAAGTATCGCCCATCGGATAAACAACCCCCTCGGGGGGCTGTTCAACTGTGTGAGCATGCTGCGTCGGCAGGGCGATGATGCCGATTTTCGGAAAGATTACCTCACCCTGATTGAGGAGGGACTGCAGAGTATTAAAGAGACCGTCGGCCAGTTACTGTACACCGCCGGAAAACGCCAGGGGGAAGAGAAAAAATCGGATGTGGCTGCCGTTCTTGGCAGTGTTTTGAAGTTTCTCGATTACCGTCTGAAGAAACAGAATATTTCCTTTATAGATAAGGTTGAATCCGGTCTTGTTGCTCCCATTGCGCCCCATGATCTGGAAGAACTCTTTCTCAATACCATGCTGAACGCTGTTCAGGCCATGGATGGCGGCGGTGAACTGGAGGTCACCGCCGGTCGGGTACGGCAGCAGATCGCCATACACATCAGAGATACCGGGGTCGGCATCCCCGAAGATCAGATTGGTCATGTCTTCGATCTCTTTTACTCGACAAAAGTGGCCGGGGAGGGGACCGGCCTCGGCATGTGGATGACCTATGAACTGGTGAAAAAATATCAAGGGGATATCTCGGTGAGCAGTCAGGAAAACAATGGTACAACAATCTCCTTAATGATCCCGGAGGGAGCATGAAACATTCCATTCTTCTGGTCGAAGATGAAAAAATAGTCAGGGTTTCCCTGGCAGATGCACTCAAGGCCGAGGGGTATATCGTTTTGCCCGTCGAGGATGGCGGCAAGGCGATGAGCGCCCTGGAAGAAGCGGAATTCTCCCTGGTTATAACCGATATCCGTTTACCCGAAGTCAGCGGTATTGAAATACTGCGTCAATGTCTTTTTGAGGCACCGACCACGCCGGTTATCATGATGACCGCCTTCGGCACCATTAAAGATGCGGTCGAAGCGATGCGCATCGGCGCCTTCGATTACCTGACCAAGCCTTTCGATCTCGATGAGATGTTGCTGACTGTCGGCAAGGCCCTGGAGTTACAGTCGCTCACCAGTGAAAATATCCGCCTGAAAAAAGAGTTGAGCAGCTATTACGGTGCTCCCGATATCATCGGCGAGAGCAGGGCGATGCAGACAATTTTCGGTCTGCTCGATAAGATCAGCAGGACCGACTCGACTGTGCTGATTCTCGGAGAATCGGGTACCGGCAAAGAGCTGATAGCTTCCACCATCCATTACCAGAGCAGCAGACAAAACAGACCTATTGTTCGGGTGAATTGTGCGGCACTGCCCGAGGAACTTATCGAGAGTGAATTGTTCGGTTATGAGAAAGGGGCCTTCACCGGAGCCGTAGCTCAAAAACCAGGCCGGTTTGATCTCGCCGATGGCGGGACCATTTTTCTCGATGAGATAGGCGATCTACCTCTGCTCACCCAGACAAAAATCCTCCGGGTGCTGGAAGAGCGCACCTTCGAACGTCTTGGGGCCACACAGTCGTCCTCGGTCGAGGTACGGATTATTGCGGCGACCAACAAGGATCTGCAAAAGGAAATTCAACAGGGACGGTTTCGTGAAGACCTTTATTACCGATTGAATGTCATTCCGATTGTCATGCCGCCTCTGCGCAAAAGAAAAGAGGACATTCCCTTGCTCATTGACGCCTTTGTCAGAAAATTAAACGACCAGCTGGGAACCGAGGTCTTTTTTGACGCGGAGGCGGTTCAGGTGCTGATGGATTACCCCTTTCCCGGCAATGTCCGGGAACTAATGAACGTCATCGAGCGCTGTATTGCCCTGGCCAATGGCAATGTCATCGGACGGACCGATCTTCCCGCTCACATTGCCGGTACCCGTAGCCAAAAGATACCACTTTTGACCCTGCAGGAGATAACAGCCGAGGCGGAAAAGGATCATATCGCCCATATTCTCCGACTGACCAACGGCAACCGATCGAAGGCATCGGCTATTTTGGGGGTTAGCAGAAAAACTTTATGGGAAAAGATCAAAAATGCCGGATTGCCCCATGGCCGATAACGCACAAATATTGAAGCGATATGCCGCTGATGTTACTTTCACGTAACACTTTTTTTGATTTCATTCAGCCGAAATAAGATTAACAGATCGTAATTATTAATTAATTGTGCTTTTGATTGTCAAATTCTCCCGATCGGTCAGTCTCGTCAAGGACTAATTGTCCGAATTTATTGGTGATTCACCTTTGTTTAGCAAATAATGTTTCGTACAGGTAACAAATGCCACAGCCTTGGCCATGGCATGAATAATGCTATGATGTTGTGATAGCTAGTGTAGTCAGGAGACATCTGGTTTGGTGTGGGCTGCTGCCTTCCGGCGCTCTAAAAAAATGCAGCGATGCATGGGGAAGACAATTATAATATCGGCATAATTTCATAGGAGTGGGGTCGTTACAACTTCCCCTGGGTAGAATAACTCAACTACAAGGAGAAAACGCGATGCATATCCGGAGAAGAGATTTTCTCAAAGCGGGTGCGGTTGGCGGTGCCCTGCTGGCTGCGGGCTACAACCCAAAAATGAATGCCCTTGAAGCGGCCCAAATCCCCGTAACCAAGGAGATCGGCGAAAAGCCCGGTGAGTGGGTCGCCTCCACCTGTCAGGGCTGCACTACCTGGTGCCCCATCGAAATTTTCGTCCAGGAGGGTCGGGCGGTCAAGGTGCGCGGTAACCAGCTTTGCAAGGCAAACAGCGGCTATGTCTGTCCGCGTGGTCACCTGATCCTTCAGCAGATCTACGATCCGGATCGGATCAAGGTACCGATGAAACGGACCAATCCCAAAAAGGCCCGTGGCGAGGACCCGCAATGGGTAACGATCTCCTGGGACGAGGCGATGGATACCCTCGCCGACAAGATCCTCGAACTGCGTAAGAATAAGGAGACTCACAAGTACCTGCTGATGCGGGGGCGCTATTCCGATCACAACTACCTGCTCTACGACTACCTGACTAAATTGATCGGTTCACCGAACAATATCTCCCACAGTGCGATCTGCGCCGAGGTCGAGAAGTTCGGCGCCTATTATACCCAGGGATACTGGGGCTACCGCGATTACGATCTCGATAACATGAAATACCTGATCGCCTGGGGCTGCGACCCGATCTCCTCCAACCGCCAGGTACCCAATGGGATCCGCAAACTGAACAAAGTCTTGACCAACGGCACGGTGGTGGCCGTCGATCCGCGGATGAGCAACACTGCCGCCAAGGCGCAAAAATGGCTGCCGATCAAACCCGGCGAAGACAGCGCCCTGGCTCTGGCGATGGCCCATGTTATCCTCACCTCGGGGATGTGGTATAAAGAGTTTGTCGGCGATTTCAAGGATGGCCAAAACCATTTTGTCGCCGGCAAAAAGGTCAATGAATCGGATTTCGTCGAAAAGCACACCAACGGCCTGGCCCGCTGGTGGAATATCGAGCTGAAAGACAGGACCCCGGAGTGGGCAGCGGCGCTGACCGGTATCCCGGCGGCAACGATCATCGAGGTGGCCAGCGGCTTTGCCGCCGCCGCACCGCACTGTGGCGTCTGGTATGGGCCGACTATGCAACCCCGTGGCAGCTACACGGTATTGTGCATTCATGCCCTCAACGGCCTGGTCGGGGCGGTGGACAATGAAGGCGGGGTCATCACTTATCAGAGTTCCCCCTACAGTAGTTTCCCCAAATATGATGCCTATCAGGATGAGATCGCTAAGGCGGGCACCAAAAACAAGAAGATCGACCAGCGCGGCACACTGAAGTTTCCGGCGCTGAAGGAAAAGTCCGGTGGCGGGGTGGTTACCAATAACACCGCCAACGGTATCCTTACCGAGGATCCCTATGACATCAAGCTGGCGGTGGCCTATTACAACAATTTCAACTTCGCCGGAACCGAAGCCGGTCGCTGGGACCGGGCGATGGCCAAAGTGCCGTTCTTTGTCCATATCGTGCCGATGCTCTCCGAGATGAGCCAGTTCGCCGATATCGTTCTCCCCTCTACGTTGCACCACAGCGAGCAGTGGGCGATTGTCCGCGCCGCCGCCAATACCTACGGTCATACCTCCATCCAGCAGCCGCTGATCAAGCCGCTGTTTGAGGCCAAGGCGCCGGAGACCGAGTTTGTCTGGCTGCTCGCCGAAAAACTCAAAGCCAAGGGGTTCAGCAACATCTACGACTATTTCAGCACCGAGTTTAAGGATCCGGAGACCGGCAAGCAGCCGACCAACTCCCTTGAATTCTCTCTCTATGCCACCAAGATCCGCAGCCAAAAGGCCTGGGATCCTAAACTCAACGCCGAGTATAAGGGCGACCGGGTCAATGGCTGGGAGGAGTTTCGCCAGAAAGGCATCGTTAACTCACCGAAACACAAGCCTCGTGCCTTGTGGGAAAAGGGCTTTCCCACTGAGACCAAAAAATTCGAGTTTTACAGTGAAACCCTGAAAAAAGTTCTCACCGCCCATGCCGAAAAGCATAAGGTCACTATCGATGAGGCCATACAGGCCGCAAATAACGTGGCGAGAGGTGAGCAGGCCTTCGTCCCCCATTATGAGCCGCCGGTACGGCACGGCAGCAAGGCGGAATATCCCTTTGATCTGATCGATATGAAGTCTCGTTTCAACCGCGAGGGGCGCAGTGCCAACCTGCCGATGTATTACACCTTTAAAAAGTGCGATCCGGGCGATCTGGTCGATCAGGACGTCATCCAACTCAATCCCGATGATGCTGCCATGCTCGGCATAGCTGAGGGTGATACTGTCAAAGTCACCTCAGTGGTTGGCAGCCTCAACGTCCGTGCCCGCTTGTGGGAAGGGGTGCAACCGGGGACCACTGCCAAATGTTTTGGCCAGGGTCATTGGGCCTACGGGCGGGTGGCAACCACCGATTTCAAGAGCTTTACCCCCCGTGGTGCCAACTTCAACGAAATACTGCCGGATGACTACGACCGGCTCAGCGGCTCTACCGCCCGGAACTGTGGATTTACCGGCGTCAGAATCGAAAAAATTTAAGCAAGGAGGTAAACCAAGATGGCAACCTATGGAATGGTCATAGATCTGCTGAAATGCGCCGGCTGCGGCGCTTGTGGACTTGCCTGCAAGACCGGCAACAATACCCAGGAAAGGCGCGCCGGCCAAAGCTATAACTGGGCCGACTACATGATTGAAGTCGAAGGGAAGTTCCCCGATGTTCACTATACCAATTATCCGGTACTCTGTAACCACTGTGCCAAGGCACCCTGCGTCGATGCCTGTCCGGTAGAGCCCAAGGCTATGTACAAAAGCCCGGAGGGGATCACCCTGCACAATGATGAGCGCTGTATCGGATGTCTGGCCTGTGTCGATGCGTGCCCCTACAGTGATGACGACCTCGATCTCGGGCACTCCCAGTACAGTGTTATCAGCTACAACGTCGAAAACGAGGATGTCCACCCCTTCTATATGGATGAGTCGAGCCTCTACGAGGGGACCTCGTCCGGGGCGGAGATGGTCGCTGTCGCCGGGGCGATTCCTCCCCATAAAACTGACTACAGCCATCCCGACTACAGTCCGGTGCGCAAGGATGCCATTGTCGAAAAGTGTATCTTCTGCGACCATCGCCTCAAACAAGGGCTGCTGCCCTACTGTGTCGACGCCTGTCCGTCGGAGGCCAGGATCTTTGGCGATCTGGATGATTCGGACAGCGAGATCTCCAGCCTGCTCAAGGTGCATAACAGCACCCGACTGCAGGTGGAAAAAGGGACGGAGCCCAGGGTTCACTATATCAACAAATTCAAGGCCTAGCCGTAGTCGGCTGGTGACCTGATCGATGTTGTTCACTGCCGGTGGCCCTGTGGGGCAGCCGGCGGTTTTTTGGCACGGTTGCCGGGTACCGGCCTGGATGCCAGTAATGGCCTTTGATAATTCGGCATGATGCTGAGACGATTTATTTTGATACTGCCTTAGGACAGATATGAGGAAAGAACAGGAGTTGAGCGAAGTGTGCCACTTGATGGCGGTGCTGTTTTATGATCCGCAGGAATTTCTGAGCGGGGAAGATGCGGTCGTCTGGAGCGAATACCAGGAAGTTGTCGCCGCTGCTGATCCGGCCCTGGGGGAACTCTATTCCTCTCTGCAGCGGGCGGCGACCTCGGTTGATCTGACTGCGCTGCGGGTTGATTATGCCGTACTGTTTGTCGGCCCTGGTGAATTGCAGGCCTGCCCCTATGGTTCGGTGCACCTGGAGAAAGGCCATCAGCTCTATGGCGAGACGACCCGGGCGGTGGCGGAACTCTATGCCCGGGCCGGTCTGCAGATCGGCGGCGATTCGGTGATGATCCATGATCATATCGCCGTGGAACTGGAATTTCTCCACTACCTGTTGCACCACATGGCAATGGTCGATTCTCCTCCATCAGCCAATCTTTTTTCCCCCTTTCTGCAGCGATTCTTTCTACCCTTTGCAAAGCGGTTGGCCGGTAAAATCTCCCTTTGCGCGCAAACCGATTTTTACCGGCTGCTCGGCGAAATGCTGCAGCGGCTGACGGTAATTCTTGCTGCCAATGTCCCGTCGGCGGCGGTGGAGCCGGTCGTCAAAAGGTGACTTTTCTTTCCGCCGGCTCGTGGCTAACTTATGCAAGTTGGGACAATCCCTGTTTCCGGTTGCCCGGCCTTTTAATGGGAGTTTTCCGGTCCGTGCCGGGGTGGAGGTCAGAGAACCGATGCTACACTTGTTTCGTAAAATTCTTCCGGAAGAACCGGTACCGCCGGTAGACTTTCTGCCTCGGCGTTGCCTGCGCAGCCGATGTAACTCTTTTGACTGTCAGCGCTGTGTGCAGGTCTGCGGCAGCGGGGCCCTGCAGCTGAGAGAGGGACGGATCAGCTTCGATGCCTCACTTTGCACCGGCTGCATGCGCTGCAGCACGGTTTGCCTCAACGACGCCCTGCATACCACTGTTGATTTCACCACGCTGCTCGCCGGCCTACCTGCCGATGGTGAGGTGTTTATTTGCTGCGACCGTCAACCTCGGCAACGGGCTGAAGAGGTTCCGCTTCCCTGTCTTGGCCTCTTTTCCGCCGAGGCCTTGATCGGTTTGCTGGTGAAAAGCACCGGCCGGGTTGTCTTCGATCTCACCGCCTGCCCGGGATGCCCCAATCGGGAGAGCAGCGCCGCTTTTGTTGTCTGCCTTGAGCGAGTGCAGCAGCTTTGCCGGCCTTTGTTCCGTGGGGAAGTCTGTTTGTTTCGTGGTGATGGCCGTCCAGGTTCCGACGAGGAGGCGGATCGCCGGCACTATCTCAGCGGCCTGACGTTCAAGGCCTGGTTCGGGGAAGCTCAGCCAGCCGGGGCCCGGCCTAACCTTGGCCAACCGGTGAATGACACCCGGCGGCGGGTTTCCGATCGCTGTCGGCTGGTGCAGTGCCTTGCAGAAGGTCTTGATCAGAGCGGGCGGGATTTGTTGCGGCGGGTCGCTGTGCCACAGCTCCGCCTATCTGAGAGCTGCAGGCTTTGTCCGCGTTGCGCCGGCATCTGTCCGAGCGGTGCCCTGCGTTTTGAACGTAATGGCGGCGAAAAGAGGCTGCTCTATGATGCTTTGCGTTGCAGCGGTTGTGGTTTGTGTGTCACCTTTTGCCAAGAGGGAGCTCTTGAATTGATCCAGGCTCCCATCGTTGCTGCGATTTTCGACGCTAAGGAGAAGGTTGCGGTTGCAGATGCCACCCAAACTCCTGGAGGGGATGGGAGTAAAACGATCTGACATGGATGCGGAGTTGTCCTTTTTTTGTTCAGGGTTTTTCGATGTTGATAAGTCCCCAAAGCACGGGCACTGGAAAGAGTCCTGAAGTATTTACCGTTTACCTGGTGAGACTTCATAGTCTGTAGCGAGTTTATCACAGAAGGAATAAACAGTCTTCTTTCTTGACAAACTCGTAAAAACCTAAATCTTAGCGGATGGCTAAGTAAAAAACTTCACATGCTAGGTGCGCAAAATATCTATCATTTCGGCGCACCTAGAGTACGTCCTAATGATAGAAATTTTGCAGCAACGACGCAGATAAGCGTAGACTTCGGATCAAGAGTTTTTACGACGCCATCTTTCTTGATTATAGCCTGGCATTATTGCTTCGGTTCGAGGGCCTCGTCTATTTTTTCACCCGCTTTTTCCGCTGGTCCTTTTCCTGTGATCTTGTCGGTGGCTTCTTCCAGGGCATCCTTCGTGCTCTCTATAGATTTGTCAATTTTTTCCCCGGCTTTTTCTGCCGGTCCTTGAGATTCGCACCCAAAAGTGAGAACTGCCAGACTTATTGATGTAATAAGTAAAAGTGAGTGTATGAATTTTTTCTGCATAGTTGAAACTCCTTTAAAGTGTTGTAGTAAATATCCCTTCTTAAGCTTTTTCAAAATATCTCTAAATTTGAACTTGCTCCTCTGATGCTTTAGCTAGCAAGATATGTGCCCATCAATACTTTAAGGTAACTGCTTCTAATTGTGTCAATAAAAAAGAAACAGGGACAAGCCATCGCAGGAGATGAGGTTAAATGTGACCAGTGGTTAAATGTGACCATCGGTTACATATGACCTTAGTTGAACTGCCATCGACAGTTTTGTTCTTCCAAAACCATATTGATATTTATATTAAAAACATATGGATAAGTCTCGAACAAAAAAAATACCTGATTTGGCATAGACCTTGCTATGTATTACTTGAAAGATAGCGGCACCCACAAGTTACTGAAGTTATCATATTGAAGTGAGTTGACGCGTCTGCATCAATTTGATTCTGATGTTTCCCAAAAACAGTAACCTGATCAACAGCATGGTTTTTGACGCCGATGTCGCGTCAACGATCTAAAAATACTGCCGGACAACAGCGAATGTTCCGGCCGTGTAACTTTTAATAAGAGGATAATCATGAAATCAGCCCATTTTCTCAAAAGTTTTTTTGTCGGCCTTGCTTTAATTACCTTTATAGCCGGCTGTGCCGGGACCTCAACACGGGAAAGCACCGGAGAGTATATCGATGATACCGCCATTACTACCAAAGTTAAGACCGAAATTTTTAACGATCCAATGCTTAAAGTATTGGAAATTAACGTCGAGTCCCACAAAGGAATCGTCCAGCTCAGCGGTTTTGTAGATTCCAAACATACCGTTGAAAGGGCTGCACAAATTGCAGGAGCAGTGGATGGGGTCAAAGGGGTTAAAAATAGCCTGATTGTTAAATAGATCGGCTGATTCTCTCTGTATTTTAAAGAACATGGAGCAATTTTGCTGATTATCGGCATATTGCGCACCATGAAATTGGTACCTGACATTACTTTTACAAGACCCACAATGGACAAAGGCGTTATGCCCAGTACACTTGCACCGGAACAAAAACAGCATTCTATTTTCCTCTATATTATTGTTGGGGCGGCTCTCTTGGCCTTTATCAAAACATTCCAGCTGCTGGCTCCTATTCTGTTGTCTTTTTTGCTGGTTTTGTTGATTTCTCTCGCAGTCAATCCAATAGTATCATGGATGAGAGTGAACACCGGTGGGAGAAAAGTTCCCACCGCTGTTCTGGCGATAGGAATGATCGCGGCAATCTGCTTGACAGGATGGGCTTTCTTTGGACCAATGAAAGCCTCGATTCTTAACATCTCGGAAACGTTACCCGGATATTGGGAACGTCTCCAGAAACCACTCATCAAAATTGAACAACAATCGGAATTTTTTGAGAAGCAACTTCAGACGGAGGTCAGCATTGAAATTGCTAGAGAAAAATCTTTGGCGGGAAATTCAAAACCTGTGCTGCAAATAAAAGAACCAACACCTCCATTAAATAATGAGCCAGGGCCTCTGCGTGCGGGTTTGGGTAAGCTGGTCAGGGGGGTACTGGGCAGCTTCACTGCAGTAGCATTCAATAGTGCGCAAATATTAGTGGTTCTGGTAACTGTTTTTTTTGGTGTGATCTTTATGCTCATGAATCCTCGTCCGGTTTTTGCTGCACTGCTTGGTCTTTTGCCGGAGCGCCACCACAAGCAGGCTGTCGTTGTCTTGCAGCGCATTGGTACATTCGTCCCAATGTGGGCCGGCGCGACATTGCTTGGTATGATGACAATCGGTTTTCTGGTTTTCCTGCTTATGTTGCCGATCTTCGGTTTCATGGATGCGCTGGTTTTAGGACTGGTCGCCTTTACCTTCGAAGCGATCCCCTTCCTGGGGCCTCTTCTGAGTGCCGTACCGGCACTTTTGCTGGCTTTTGGTGAAGGAGGGTTGACTCCCCTGTGGGTTGTGCTTGTCTATATTACCGTTCAGGCCTTTGAGAACAATGTGATCATTCCGTTTCTTATGGCGAGCCGTATGAAACTGCACCCATTGGCGGTAATTTTCTCCATGCTTCTCTGTGTCGCTGCTTTTGGAGTATTGGGTGTATTACTTGCAGCGCCACTCGTCGCGATTGTAACTATTCTGCATGAAGAGCTTTATAGAAAGCATTTTCTGCCAACAGTAACGGATGCAGACCTGCACCATATGGCAGGAGTTGTTTTGCATGAAAAACACGAAACGAAGGTAACAAAAACATTACCACATCCTAAAACCAACAACCTCTCTTGAATGTTCCGTTTGATGCTGAACATGCAAGAGGTGATTTCCTCGTGAGGTGTATGCCTCAATTTTCCAAGAAAAAAAGGAGAAGTATCATGCTTCAAACAATTGCCATCATCCTCGTTATCCTCTGGCTTCTGGGTTTTGTCTCGTCGTATACCATGGGTGGATTCATTCATATCCTGCTGGTGATCGCCGTTGTGATAATTCTCGTCCGACTCATTCAGGGCCGTCGCCTCTAGGGGCTATAGATTCTCTGAGCGGTATTGGGTATTGGCAAAGCCTCTGACTCTGGTCAACTTGTCAGTACTTCACGAACTTTGCAGGCCAGCTTTTTGTACGAAAAAGGTTTTTGGAGGAATGATATCGCTTCATGCTGGACTCCGTGTGCCGTAATGATTTTTGCCGAGTATCCGGACATGAAGAGGCATTTCATATCCGGCCTGTTTACCAGGAGCTGTTTCGCCAGATCCCGGCCGTTGATCTCGGGCATGATGACGTCAGTGACGAGCAAATGGATCACCTCACTAAACTCACCGGCAAGACGGAGAGCCTCCACAGGTGTTGGCGCCGGCAGCACGGAGTATCCAAGACGGTGGAGCATTGTCGTGACCATTTTCAGAATCATCGCCTCGTCCTCTACCAGTAGGATGGTTTCGTCTCCCCCGGTTGCTTGATGTTCCATTATCTCTTCCGGCCGCGCCTGGCCGATCTTGTTTGCCCATCGGGGCAATTGTCGTCGAAAACCCTCGCGGGCCATCTGCAGGATGTTGTTGAAACTGGTCTTGCCGGCAGTTGGCTCCAGGTACATGCCGGTGCGGCCGTGCAGATAGAGGATATCTCCTCGGCCATTGACAAGTGCGCCGGTCGGGGAGATCTGGTGCAGGAGTGCCTGTTCCGTCAGTTTACGCAGGGAGAGTTTACCGGCAATGACTGTTCTGCTGCTGTTCTGGGTGTTAAGCATGCCATTATCGGGAATTACCTCCGGGGCATGTGCGCCGTTTCTTTTTCGGGCTGTCATTTTAGTCTCCAATGCCAAAAACCGATCAATATCATCGATAGTTTCTGTTGTTATTCCCTGACGCCCCATTTTTGCAGCTTTTCCCAGCGCCTGTTCCTCTCCTAGTCATTCCAGTTCTGTTGGACCTGCTGTTGGGGCGGTAACGACGATACTGGCCGAGAAGACCATGCCAACGCCAACTCCTGTGATAGAGCAAACACCGTGCCATGCCTCAAAAACCTCAGTCAGCATGAACTATCGGTCTGATTTTCAATGATTAATAATTTGAAAGGCTTTTTGATCAGCTTGAGACAAACGCAGAAAACAGGTCATATCCGGCCACTGGTTGTATATGACCTTTTTTCTGTATCTTTATCGAATTGCGGGATGCATGCTCAATCGAAATCTGGAAATCCTCGATGGTGTGCAGTGTCGAGGATGTCTGCTCTATCTCACTTAAAACCAGAATTCGGGGTATTTTCGGCTGTTCGGGATATTGTTGATGATAAGGGCAACAATGAGCATGACGATTGCGCCTAAGGCGGTGGGGATAACGACATAGAGGTACCCAAGCTGGTGCACGCTTTCACCGCCGATCACCGCAATAAGAGCAGTCGCACCACCCGGTGGGTGCAGGGTCATGGTCAGGTGCATCAGTGCGATCGAGACGGAAACGGCGACGGCGGCGGCCAGCCAGGGTGGGCCACCCAGCCATTGGAAGGCGGTTACTCCGATAATGGCGGACAAAATATGCCCGCCGAGAAGATTTCTCGGCTGGGCCAGAGGGCTGCGAATGGCGCCGTAGATGAGCACCGCCGAAGCCCCGAAGGAGCCGATGATCAACATCAAACCCGTCTCGTCGAGTAATTTATAATGGATGAGTGAAACTGCGCCGAGACCTGTAAAACTCCCGATCCAGGACCAGAAGACTTCAGCCCAGCCGACCTTCGGCGGACTTTGCCCACCACCCCTCATCTTGTGCAGGTAGTTCATGGTTTCGACCTCTCTGCCAGGACGTTCAGCGAGTGCGCCAGGTCGGTACGCGTGACGATTCCGATCGGCCGGCCGTCAGCCTCGACAATCGGCAGGCGGTTGATCCGCCGCTGTGCAAAAAGAGCGGATATGGCTCCTATGCTCATCTCCGGGTCACCGGTTATCGGCGGCCTGGTCATTATGTCGCCAATGGTTTTGTTATGTAATCTGCAGATCATGCAGCTTTTGTTGCTGAGGCAATGGCTGGCTATCTGCATGAATGAGGGCGTCGCGCCGTATCCCATCTCTTTGAGGAAGTCTTTTTCGGAAACGACGCCGACAAGTTTTCCTTCGCCGTCGGCAACGGGGGCTCCCGATATCTGCTTCTCCGCGAGCAGGGCCGCGGCCTGGACAAGCGTCATGTCCTGTTCAAGCATAAAGAGGGTGCTGGTCATGATATGCCCGGCTTTCAGGGTGCCGACGAGCCGTTTTATCGCCAGGGCATAGGCTGTCTGATATATTTCCTTGAAATCTCCGGGCGTAATATCGATATAGCCCGTAATGCTTTTCATCGCCTCGACGACATCGTTCTCGGAAATATCTAATGGGCTCCATGCTTTCGTGAGCGAATCTTGCGTCATTTACGCTCCTTGCGTTGGATTGATATGATTAGGCCGGGTATTAAACTGTGACGTGCAGTTAAAACAATATGGTACACCAAGTATTTGACTTAGATCATATTGCAGTTGATTATTACCTTTTTCATGTTTTTTATTGAAATCAATGGTCAGAGGGTTCGGAAGAGTTTTTTGGCTTTTTGTAAAGTTTGACAATAAACAGCAGTGCTACTGCTCCAGCGACAGCCGTCACCATTGACCCGATCAAACTGCCGACGGCAAATACCAGAAGTCTGAAGAGGTAGCCGCCAACGATTCCTCCAATAGCGCCAATAGCAATATTTGCCGAGAGTCCGAATCCCCCGTCTTTCATGTTTTTTCCTGTAAACCAGCCGGCAGCTGCACCAATAACCAGAAAAATTACTACGGTTGATAAATCCATTGTGTCTCCTTTTTTCATGGAAAAATGAGGCATACACCTGTGCAGGAATACACCATTTAGAATGGTCGGCAACACGCTGCCGTGTGAAACTTTTCATTGTACCGTATGGCCATCTTCCGGTCAGATTGCCCTGGCTTTCTTTGTGCTCTTTCCGAGTACAGGATTCTCAATGGGTCTCTTTGGTTTTTTATTCGATACGTTCTTTGGCCGTTTGCAGAGCGAGGTTTTTATCCTTCGTGAACAGCCGCCACTTCATGTCGGATGAATGAATACCTGCTTTTTTGTCCTGACCTCTGCTGCAATACCAGTGGCCAAAACGTTCGACCGTGGAGAAGGGATGGTTTTCCTTACAGAACAAGCCGCAAGGGTTTATTTCTTTGAAATAAATAGTTTCATCCGGGTCTTCATCATAAGCCATGTTCCTGGGTAATACGATTTCAGATACATCCACATTCTCTGCTTCTTTCTCATCAAGCCAGTCTGAAATGTTCATCTTATTTTTTCCTTCTTCAGTGATAAATCTTGGCAGTTTTTGAGGAATGCCCCTTAATAAACAACCTCGAATGGTTGTTATTTCGATTGTGGTGTGCCAAGAATTCCAAGCAATCCATGAGCCGTTCTGTCATTTGAAGTGTCGGTCGACTCCTTTAATGACAATAGACGAGCAATTGGCTGATCGGGAAGCAGATAGATCGTGACAGAGTTTCTCCCGTCCCTTGAGGCTGGAAAATATTCATGCAGCATCCCTTCCCATTGATCGGCCCAGTCTGTTCCGAAGGGAAGGAGGGACTCTCGTGAATCACGAACGTAGGGGATCGTCGTTGCAATTCGTCGAAAATCGGCGACAAGCCCTTGGCGTATGTCACTCGTTGCCCGTTGGAATTCTTTAATCTGCTGCACCACATAGTCGCCACTCGCCATAATATGAGCCGGAAAAACAAGTTTGAGCAGTGGAACAGCGCTGCCGTTACCGGTTGATTCATATCTCCTGAAGATCTGTTCAGCACTGTCGCGTGTTGAGGCTAACCAGACTTCTACCGCCGGGACAGGGTGGTTTTGCATGAGACGAAGCCAGGCTTCGAACCTTTTTTCAATATCCCCCGATGGGGTTTTTCCCAAATTTCCCTTGATGGCTGCCAACCCCTTTAAAAGGTCTTTCACGTTGGAGTCGTCTGCTGCCTGAGAACCTAATGTGGCTAATTCATTTTCGTCAAGATACGAAAGTTCTTCACGCAGGTCTTCTTCATTACTATCGAGTCTCTCGGCTATGGCGATTACCAGCCTGGCTTGCCATAATTTCAGATTTGTCTCTGTGTTCGCATGTTCGATGCCAAATTCCTCGAGCAGGGAAGAAACAATTTTATTTCCTGGGGCATTTTTGCTGTCTGCCGGAGCATGTCCTGCGTCTATGGACAATTTGTTGAGTTGGGCTACATAATGCTCTTCTCGGACTCTGATATCACGGATTAGGCGTAAGAAATGTTCGCGGTTGTTACCAAGAGGTGCAGGGATATGTTCTTTGCATAAGCCATTTCGCAAAAAAAGTTCAGCTTCGTGATTGGTTTCCGAACTGACTCCTGATGCCACCAATTGCAAAAAATGTAATGGGCTGAAAAATAACAGAAGTGGATAATGTTTTTCGTTGAAAATATCGGTATCCGGGAAGATTAACGTGTCAAAAGAGTTCATAAGTAAATACCTGCAAGAAAAATGTCATGTGACTTTGTGGAAAAAAATGTCATTTTTATTAACGCTATCATTTGATGTTTCTTATATGAAATTTTTAATCATGTTCAATATGAGTGTCGATATCCGCATCTGTGAATATCATGAAATAATCTTCCTGTTCTGTGTTTCAGCATGATAGTGTGTTGTAATTTCCTGGAGTTTAGTGATAGCAAAGACTGTGCCAGATTCTCTTGACTCCAAAAAATGTGTATGAACATCATGATATCAGAAAGCTATGATGCGATTTTCTGGTTTATCCTTAATCTATGAGGAATTAGGAGTTACACTGGAACAAATGGTCACATATGACCTAGCGGTCATATGTGACCATTTGAGTCCAGCTTCAGAGGGATTGATCTTATTCCTGTTTAACAAAAAAACTTGCGGAGTCATCCTTAAAATAAGTATAGCCATATACTCAAAAACATATCATGTATGGAGATGAGGCTGAAAACGGAAAACGGGCAGGAAAAGGCCCCTTTATTTTTACATACCCAGATCTTTAGGGAGGGTGGATTTTGAAGAGAAGAACTATTCATCAATGGAGGAATTGGCTCCTGGAATACATAGGTGATGATAAGTACGAATTGATCCAGAAAGACACGATGACTGTTTTTCGTACGATTGTGGCTAAGAACGCCATGGATGCGGAAAATGAGTGTCAGCAGATCATTAAGAACGTTAAAGAGAATGTGATACATCCTGATGGTCCGAATATTAAAGACACCGAAGCTCAGTAAGACCCAACGCGAAGTCTCACTGAGCCTCCTGTTGAAGGCAAATTTTTTGTCCTAAGACAGTATCACCAAGGCAGGAGCAAAAAGTAAACCTGTTTCAGAAAATACTGTGTCAACTCCAACGGTAAAGGACATAAAGGTATATCAGTCTGCAGCCCCGGCTTGGTAAAATCCGCCGAAAAGTATTACCTTCTTCTTGGCGAGTGATTACTGTTCAGCTATACTTTGTATCAACATGACAATTAATCACCTTTAAAAGAGAGGAAGTGACTATGTACGAAAATGCCAGACAGATACCATTAGCACAGGCCCGGCAGGAGGCCTCGACTGTTTTTCTTGCCAAAGTTTTCAACTGGATGGCCGTTGGCCTGGGAATCACCGGGATTGTTGCATATTTTACCGCCCACACCAGCCTGGCTATGGCCATTATCGGCAGTCCGCTGTTCTTCATTTTGATGATAGGCGAACTGGGACTGGTTTTTTACCTTTCCGCCCGGATCGAGAAAATTCAGGCGTCAACCGCTACCAGCCTGTTCGTCGGCTATTCCGTGCTCAACGGGCTTACTCTGTCGGTGGTCTTTCTCGCCTATACTAGCTCGTCGATCGCCGGGACTTTTTTTATAACCGCCGGCATGTTTGGCGCGATGGCCGTGTATGGTCTGGTGACGAAACGTGATCTTTCCGGCTGGGGATCTTTTCTCTTTATGGGGCTTATCGGCATTATCATTGCCTCAATCGTCAATATTTTCCTGCAAAGTTCGGCGATGTACTGGGTCATATCTCTGATCGGCGTATTCATCTTTACCGCTCTGACCGCTTACGATGTGCAGTCGATTAAAAAGATAGGCGAGGAAGGAATAATGGCTCAGGGCGATGAGGCTATTCGCAAAGGTTCGATCATGGGGGCTTTGCGGCTTTATCTGGACTTTATCAATCTGTTTCTTATGCTCCTTCGATTTTTTGGCGGCAGTAGAAACTGATTACGCAAAGAACGGCTGTTGCCCTCCTGCCGTTACAAAGCACGCCCTGCATCGGGCGTGCTTTGTAATTTCAGGCAAATGTAGTTTTTTAAAGTTTATAGAATCCCTCCTATAAGGCGCTGATCTGGATGGTTCGTGGTTTAGCTGCTTCCGTCTTTGGTAAATGAAGTTTAAGCACCCCTTCTTTCAGTTCCGCATTGACCTTACCAACATCTATTGACTGGGGAACTGAAAAAACGCGCCGATATTCAACGTCGCCAAATTCCTGCCAGGTTGAGGTACCCTTGGTTTGTAACTTGCGCGTTCCTGATATTTCCAGTTTGCCATTATCGACGTTGACCGTGATGTGCTCTTTGGTGACACCCGGCATGTCGGCGTGCAGTAATATCTCATTCTCGTTTTCATAGATATCAACCACCGGGGCAACCCTTGGAACATCTTGACGTCTTTCCACTATATTTTCCTTTCTTGTCGTAAGATCCTTCTTCTCATTCATAGCTCACCTCCAAAAAAGTATGCAAAGTTTACCTGGATTTTTTAGCTGATGGTGATTTGTTTTGGCTTAGCGGCCTCTGCTTTTGGTAATACAAGAGTTATCAGACCATTTTGCAATACGGCTTCGATTTTGTCGGCATTGACTTCAGCAGGCAGGGTGAAACTACGTGTGAATGACATCGTGTCCCGCTCAACACGATGGGCTTTATAGCCTTCCGGCGCATCGGGCCGACGTTTACCGCTCAATTCGAGATAGTTTCCCTGAATTCTTATATTGAGATCTTCCTTTGACAGTCCGGAAACTTCAGCAATAACCTGAAAGGAATCGCCGTTATCGTAAATATTAGTTCGTGGCGAGTCATTCAAGACCTTCCATCCATAATCTTCACCATATGACCCTTCGTAATCGGTGAACGTCCTGTTCAGCCTGGACCGAAGCAGATCCATGGTATCGAACATCCGATCAATATCACTTATTCTTGTCCACATAGCTGTTCCTCCTATACATTTTTTTTTGTTGGACGGCTCTCGTAAGAGAAAACGTCACATAAAAGCTTGCAACTTCTTCTTTAAATCAACTACGAAACTCAGAGTCTCTTTCTTTGTCAAAAACAGTAAATACGGCAAAAATCTATGTCAATATGGCAGAAAAATAAAATTGCTTTTTAGGTTGATATTACTTTTTGAACATAAATTGACAAAATAATGCAAATGGTATAATTTCCAGATAAGGAGAATGAGAAATGAATATGAAAAGGGACGAAACAGCTTTAAATGATAACGAAATTTCTTTTGACGAGCTGCGTAAGAAACAGTCTGTTCGAGCGACATTCAAGCTTCCTGAGGATATCATAGATTTGCTGGGGGTTATTGCCGGGCAGCTGGGGATCAAGCAGAAATCTTTACTCGATCAGCTCGTCGAAGATACCTCACTCCTTGTCAAACTTGTGCAGGAAAATAATCAGGTGCATGAAGAGCAGACGACGCGGCGGCAAAAGACATTTGTCATAAGCAGGAGTTCCTTACGTTCAATCAACGATATAGCCAAAAAACAAAAAATTTCCCGGGATATCTTGGTGGAGATCTCCATCAAAAGGCTTCTGCCGATTATCGAAACCGAGCTTGAAAAACACATTGTTCGGAAAACAATTTTCAAAGAGATGAATTCTTATTTGAGAATTAACGAGAATCTCCTGGAAAAAACTCGAAATCTGCTTGGAAAAGATGATGTGCTCTATGACATGCTGGAAAAACAGGTGAGCATTATGCAAAAAAACATTGTGACGGTTCATGCCATTATCGAAAAAGGGATGCCTATGGAGGAGTGGTAAACCGCCAGCGTCCTGGCCGAACGCCGCTGCAGAAAAAGCAGTATCCGCGTAGAGAACACGGATTGTTCTGAATATTCTTGGTCAGGTGGAATTATTTCAGGAGGATCTGATATGTCTCGGAATCACTATGTTATTTTAGGAGTTCCCGCCGATTCTACCCAAGCCGATATCAAGGCAGCTTATCGCCGGCTCGCGAAAGAATTTCATCCGGATTATTACGGGCAAAACCATGAACCTTTCCAGGTTCTCCAGGAGGCATATTCGGTCCTCAGCGATCCGGAAAGTC
The DNA here is from genome assembly GCA_964412665.1 of uncultured Desulfopila sp. GTDB lineage: Bacteria > Desulfobacterota > Desulfobulbia > Desulfobulbales > Desulfocapsaceae > Desulforhopalus_A. Next base: position 151,533 of record CAYPPR010000001.1, on the reverse strand, counting down.
GCAGGCTTTATGATGACGCCTTACAGGACACTCCCCCGAAACAGCAGGTGCACAATGTGCAGCCGGTACGTCGTCGGTATTACCAGGAAACCGTTGAGCCTCTGGTGCCCGGTGAAGAACGTCATTTTAGCAACAGACACAGAGTCTACCCGGGTGGATCATTTTACCGCCCTCAGGCCTCTTTCAACAGCCTCTTTGATCAATTATTCGCTGCACCAAAAGGTCGCCGACAGCCGGAAACGAGCCAGGTTGAAGATGTCACTGTTGAGGTAACCTTGTCCCCGACGCAGGCACGAAGTGGTGGCCAGTTCCGTCTACAGGTACCCATCCGCATGCCTTGTCCTTCGTGTTATGGCGAGAGCTCTTCCAGGCACTTTACTTGCCCCCGTTGCCATGGGGCGGGTGTTCTTTCGGGAGAAAACACCATCGCGCTGCCTTATCCAGCCGGTATAAGCAATAATCAGTCTCTGTCGTTTGTGCTGCGACCATCTCCCGCAGGGAAGATCTCTCTCACCGTACTTTTCAGAATTAAGTGAAGGTGCTAAACTTTATCAAACAGCTTGAGAGTGGCCGAACACCAGGAGTAGAAGAATTATTTCAGATTGATTGGATATCGCACATGAAATTCCTGCAGCTAACCTGGTGTAGATTATCCCGATTGCCTTGCCGCGGCGGCTGGAAGAGTTGTTCGGATTGCCTGAGCTGAAAACCTGATCAGGCTGTTTTGGGATGTCTTGATCCGGACCTAAGAGCGTTCCGGCAGGCAATATTCCTAAAGCTTGTTTTTGAAGAGTCTCTATCCCTGTGTTTAAGAAGGGAAATGCGAGAGGTCGCAACGTGAAAATTGAAGATTCTGTTTCAATTTCAGAGCTGTCTGAGAAGTGCCAGGTGTTATTGATCGAGAACAGTAAGTTGAAAGAGGAAGTTAGAACCCTGAAGGCACAGTTGGTTATTGCGGAGGCGCAGTATTCGGGTGATGAAATTTCCGGAAATAAATCCAAATTTGAAATAATCGCTCCGGAGGCTGCTGGAGTTGCGATTCCAGGCATGAACAAGAATGCTGACGAAGGAGAAAAAATCCGGCTGTTTATGTCGCTTTTCAAAGGACGGGACGATGTTTATGCCAGGAGGTGGGAAAATAAGAAAAAAGGGAAGTCTGGGTATTCTCCCTCCTGTCTGAATGAATGGAAACCTGGACTATGTGTCAAGCCGAAGGAAAAATGCACCGGTTGCATCAATAAGGCGTATGCTGAACTGGATGAGAAAATCATTGACGACCATCTGCGGGGGAAAATAGTCGCCGGAATATACCCGATGCTTCCGGATGAGACGTGCTGGTTTCTGGCGATCGATTTTGATGATGGGGAGTGGAAAAAGGACATCTCGATATTGCGGGAGGTGTGTGCAGAATTTGATATCCCTGTTGCCTTTGAGCGCTCACGTTCCGGCAATGGTAGCCATGTGTGGTTATTCTTTAAAAGGCCGATAGCTGCATCCCTGGCTAGAAAATTTGGTACATCCTTACTTACCTACACCATGCAGAATAGGCATGAGATCACTTTCAAATCATATGACAGATTTTTCCCCAATCAGGACACGATGCCCAAGGGCGGTCTGGGCAATCTGATAGCGCTACCTTTGCAAAAGGAGGCAAGAAAGCATAAAAACAGTGAATTCATCGACCGGAATTTCGAGCCGTATCCAGACCAGTGGGCATTCTTAGGCACGGTTCGAACGCTATCAGAAGAAGAGATAACAATACTTACTTCAAAGTTGGGGAAGGGCAATGAACTCGGGGTCTTGAAAATAGATGAAGAAGAAACGCAAAAGCCATGGGAAACGACCAAAGTCAAATTATTGAAAACAGATTTTCCGTCAGAAATAGAGATCGTAAAATCAAATATGCTGTTTGTTCCGAAGGCAGGAATCTCTCAAAGGGCTCTGAACCAGTTAAAACGCCTGGCGGCTTTCAAGAATCCCAAGTTTTACAAGAATCAGGCAATGCGCATGCCGACCTATGGCAAACCGAGAATTATCTGTTGTGCCGAAGATACTGCTGAGTATCTCTGTTTGCCGAGAGGATGCGAACAGGACCTGAAAACAGTTTTTTCTGGACAAGGAATGGACGTCAACTGCCTGGATAAGACCAATCACGGTAAAAAGATCGACGTTGCATTCAATGGCAACCTGAGAGATGAACAGCCACAGGCGGTGGACAGGTTGCTTGAGCATGATATCGGCGTACTCTCCGGCACAACTGCTTTCGGAAAAACAGTTGTGGCTATCAAACTGATCGCCGAAAGGAAAGTCAACACCCTCATTATTGTCGATAAAACCAGCCTGATAACGCAATGGAAGAACAAATTGACAGAATTCCTCGCGATAAATGAATCCCTGCCTGTATCCGACTCAGGCGTGAAAAAGAGGGGACGAAAAAAGGCCGTAAGCATAATCGGGCAACTGGGGCAAGGCAAGAATAGCCTGGGCGGAATCATTGATATTGCATTGATGCAATCGTTAAACAGGAAGAATGAAGTTCGGGAATGCGTGAAAGACTATGGCATGATCATCGTCGACGAATGCCATCATGTCGCAGCCGTGAGTTTTGACGAAATTCTTAAAGCCGCAAAAGCAAAGTATGTTTATGGCTTAACCGCAACCCCTATTAGAAAGGACGGTCACCATCCCATAATATTTATGCAATGCGGTCCAGTACGATATAGGGATGACGCAAAGAAACAGGCGGAAAAAAGACCCTTCGATCATTTCGTAATACCGAGATTTACCGCACTGCGGGTCCCGCTTGACAAGGATGAAAAGGACGTATCCATTCAGGAACATTATTCATTGATGGTTGTCAACGAGATGCGTAATCAGATGATTGTTGACGATGTGGTAAAAAGCCATGAGAGTGGCAGGAACTGCCTTGTCTTGACCGACAGGACCAACCATCTGGAGTTAATCGCTGGAAAGCTAAGGGAAAGAATTTCCGAAGTCATGACACTGAGAGGCGGAAGGGGAACAAGGGAAAACACAGAAATATTCAAATGCATATCCGACACACCAGCAGACAAGCAATTGACGCTGGTCGCTACAGGCAGGTATATCGGGGAGGGATTCGACGAACCGCGTCTTGACACCCTATTTCTGACCATGCCGATATCCTGGAAGGGGACCCTGCAGCAATATGCTGGTAGGCTTCACAGATTGTTTGAAGAAAAAAGAGAGGTCCAGATCTATGACTATGTCGATATCCACATAAGAATGCTCGAGAAGATGTATCTTAAACGGCTGAACGGATATGCCTCGATCGGCTATAAGGCGAAAGCTGGAGCTGTCGAGGTCAACTCAATCGATGTTCTTTTTGACAAGAGCAATTTTTTGCCTGTTTACGGCAATGATATTTTGGCCGCGGTAAGAGAGATCCTGATCGTAAGCCCCTTCGTTACCAAGAGGCGCACCTTGCAAATGATGCAGCAGTTGGAGATTGCGTTGCGAAATAAGGTCAGGGTAATCGTTGTAACGAGACCGATAGGAGACTTCGGGGAAAAGAATCCAACCGCCTTGCAAGGGACTCTGGATATATTACGAGATGCCGGTGTGAACGTGGTGTTTCGTTCACACATACACCAGAAATTCGCGCTCATCGATCAAAAAGTCGTATGGTATGGGAGTATCAATCTGCTCAGTTTCGGCAGTGCGGAAGAAAGCATCATGCGGCTCGAAAGCCCTAATATCGCCAGTGAACTTTTGAAAAGTATGGAAAAACAAGGAAAACGATTATAAAAAAAATAACTCGGGATCTGCAGTAAACAGACTCTCCCATGTCTTGATCTGAGAAAAAATGCCTATTCTGGGGCAGCCTCGTGGGAAAGCTCAGGTGGCGACTCTTCATGCCGTTCCGAAGTACAGCGTTACTTTTCGCTTATTTACGTTTTTGCGCGCGCTTTTGGCTGGCGATATAGAGTTTTTCAACTTTCTCTCTTGCCCAGGGGGTCTTGCGCAGGAATTTAAGGCTCGACGGCACGGAGGGGTTACTGGTGAAACAGCGGATTTTGATATACTTGGCCAATTTTTCCCAGCCATAATCTGCAACCAGAAGGTTCATTATTTGTTCCAGGGTGATGCCGTGCAGCGGGTCTTTAGCTTGTTGTTCGTTCATGTGTCGGAGTGTCATCGGAAAAGAATGATGTCGTGGTTGCTTATATTGGAATTGCGGAAAATGAAAAACGGCAGCAATTATACTTTCTGAGCATTATACAGGAATGGTTGGTAAAGTCATGGGATTAGTGAAAACCGCCGATCTTGTTGTTGCTCGGGGGGATTCCGGATCAAGCCCTGAATGACGGTGCGGGGAAGAGGATGAATGGCGGTTTAACAATAAACTTTACAGGAGGCATTGCATGACTGCGAAAAAAATTCTTATGCTCGTTGGTGATTATGTAGAGGATTACGAGGTAATGGTGCCGTTTCAGTCATTGCTGATGCTCGGCTACCAAGTGGACGCAATTTGTCCGGACAAAAAGGCCGGAGACTTTGTCCGGACCTCGATTCATGATTTTGAAGGTGACCAGACCTACAGCGAAAAGCGTGGGCACAATTTCACCCTCAATGCTGACTTTGATACCGTGCAACAGGAGGAGTATGTCGGGCTGCTCATTCCCGGCGGTCGTGCCCCGGAATATCTGCGCCTCAACGAGAAGGTTCTGGACATTGTCAGATACTTTGCAAAGGCGGAAAAACCGATTGCCGCCATCTGTCACGGGGCACAACTGCTCTCCGCGGCGAATGTCCTGCAGGGTCGCGAATGTTCCGCCTATCCGGCATGTTCCGTGGAAGTCAATCTTGCCGGTGGGAAGTATGTGGCGATTGAGATGGACAGTGCCCATGTGCAGGGTAATCTTGTCACCGCCCCCGCCTGGCCCGCCCATCCGGCCTGGTTGGCCAAATTTGTCGAGAAATTGGGGGCAAAGATTGAGTTGTAATCGCCTGGGCTGAACACTTATTGCTGGAGAATGTTATGTTTGCAACACGCCTGCACCGATTGAAAGGGTACATGGAAGAGAAAGGATTTTCCGCCGTCGCGGTCAATGCCGGCCCGAGCCTTAGCTATCTGACGGGTTTGCATTTTCACCTGATGGAACGGCCGGTGGTTATCGTTTTTACCCCAGCTGATGAGCCGACGATCATTTTGCCGGAACTTGAGCAGGCCAAGCTCAACCAGCTGCCTTTTCCCGCCCGGGTTTATACCTACGGCGAAAGTCCGGCCGAATGGTCCAAAACCTTTGGCGATGCTCTGCAAGGTCTTGGCCTTTCGTCTGGAAAAATCGGTGTGGAACCCGGTCAATTGCGCCTGCTCGAGTATAATTATCTGCGCTCCGCCTGCGGAAATGTCGATTTTACCGACGGCTCGGCAATCTTTTCGGCGCTCAGATCGGTCAAGGATGCTGAAGAAATTGCCGCCATGCGCCGGGCGGTGGTGATCGCCGAAGCGGCCCTGGAGGCAACCTTGAAAGTGATTAAAATCGGCGTGGCCGAAAAAGATATCGCCGGGGAACTCTTTCTGCAGCTTATTCGTCAGGGATCCGACACCTCCCTGCCTTTTTCACCCATTGTCTCCAGCGGGCCAAACGGCGCCAATCCCCATGCGCAGCCTTCCGGACGGCAGCTGGCTGGCGGCGATCTGCTGGTCATCGACTGGGGGGCAAGTTATGCCGGCTATGTCTCCGATATAACCCGAACATTTGCCGTCGGTGAGATTGAAGGCGAGGCGAAAAAAATCCATAAGATCGTCCAGCAGGCAAATGCAGCCGGCCGGGCTGCGGGACGACCGGGGCTACCCTGTGCGGCGGTCGATAGGGCGGCGAGAAAGGTCATCGACGAGGCGGGTTATGGCCGGTTTTTTACCCACCGTACCGGTCACGGCATCGGCATGGAATGCCATGAAGAACCATATATGCGTGGAGATAATGAGCAGTTGCTGCAGGTGGGCATGGCCTATACCGTTGAACCGGGCATCTATCTTACCGGCCGCAACGGCGTGCGTATTGAAGACGATGTGCTGGTGACGGTCCATGGTGCCGAGTCGCTGAGCACTATGAGCCGGGAAATACGAGTCGTCGGATAAACGTTCACCAGCACTCCCTCTGCACACGATAAAACCGGTGTGCAGAAGCCAACTCAGGAGGTTGTCCGAGAATAGCAATTTTCTCTTAGATCAAGGCAAACTTGAAAAAATTACCGGAGGCATATGCTTAATATTCCGAGGACAATTTTTTCGAGTTTAACGAAGATGTGGGGGAAAAGGGCATTCTCGGACAGCCCTGCCGGTCTGCTTGCCCACATCTGAAGCACTGGTGAACGTTTACAGATACCTTCACGCCATCATTCTTTGGCTGCCAGGTAATGCAGATGCGCCTGGACCATCTTGATTTCGCCGTAGTTGACGTCGTCACCAAGCGCCATTTTTACTTCACTGTATTTCTTGTCCGGCATCTCCTGCAGTTTTTCTTTGATTGCCTGCAGTTTTTCAGGGGAGAGCAGCCTGCCGACGGCCAGCTCTCCCTTTGCCACAAAATGCGTCAGATGGCTTTCGATGGTCGAGAGAACCAGGTCGCGTTCTGCGGCGATCTGGGTGAGGGGCAAGCCCTGTTCGAAGAGGTCGAGGCTGAGCTGCTTGGTATTTGTTCCGGTATCTGATGCGGTATTTTTTCTGGGTGCCTGCGGTGGGGCATCCATTTTGCTTGGCAGGATAACATCGACGATATGGTGTTTTTCGCGGTAATCGATAACCATGGCGACCAGTTCCTTGCCGTACCTCTCCGTCAGTTTCTTGCCGATGCCCTTTATGTCCATCAAGGCGTCAATGGAGTTGGGCAGGTTGACGACAATCTGGATGAGGGTCTTTTGATGTAGGATATGAAAATGGGGGACATCAGCTTCTTTGGCCTTTGCCGCCCGCCATTCCCGCAGGATCTGAAAGAGTTCGGGGTGGTCGATATCGGCCTCGGAGTAGGTGGGGATGGGGGTGGTTTTTGGCGCGGCTTCAATCTCCGCCGCTGAAATTGCCCGGAGATATGCCGATGAACTGAATCCGGTCGCGCAGCATCTGACCGCCGCCAGTTTGACGGCAGTTTCTTCCTGCAGTAATTTACACAGATTCTTGGCCTTTTTGCGCAGCTCCTTGTTATCGGTTTCCACCTGCAGCAGGCCGATGTGAGCGCCAAGACCCGCGTCGATTTTTTCCTGAAAATAGGCCGAAGCCTTGCCTATACGTTCGAGTACTGCCGTATCTTCGGCCGGGAACACGTTTTCCGCAAAGAGGCCGTGTAATTCTCGCCTGAAATTAGCGCCGACTGTACAGATTTCGTTGACGGTCTTTTGCCGTAATGCATGGAGATCACTTGCGCCGAGTATCCTGATCAGTTCGGGATTTCTGTCGACAACGGACAGCAGGCGGCCGAAAATCGACTGCAGTTGCTCAAAGTCAAAACATTCCAGGAGCAGTCGCTGCTGGTAGCCGATCTTGGCCATCGCCAGTTTTTCCACAGTGGGCCTGTTTTTCCCGGCCTGTTCGACGAAGCGGAGCACGGCGCTGTCGGTTTTCACCGCCCTTGGCGAAAGTTGTGAGCTGAGGACCATCCCTTCCAGGGTTCGGCAGCGGCTGAGTGCCACATACACCTGGCCATGGGCAAACGCCGCCTGGGCATCGATGATCGCCCGGTCAAAGGTCAGCCCCTGGCTTTTGTGGATGGTGATGGCCCAGGCCAGTTTTAAGGGATATTGGATGAAGGCACCGATTTTATTCTCGGTAATCTCCATGGTGTCCGGATTGAGAGCGTATTCGATGTTCTCCCAAGTGGCCGGTTCGACCATGATTTCATCTATGTCATCGGGGCATTTTATCCAGATTTTGCCGTCGGAAATGCGGGTGATTGTGCCGATTTTGCCGTTAAAAAAGCGTTTGTCAGCGGATGAATCGTTGCGCACAAACATCACCTGGGCCTGTGGTTTCACCTCAAGTGTCAGTGCTGTTGGAAAGGAATGTTCGGGAAATGCACCCTCAATCTCGGCATCGAAGCGATGCATGTTCCGGGTCAATGCCTTCAGCCGGGAGGAGTTAATGGCGTCGGCGCTGCTGTTATGGGTACACAGGGTTATATATCCTGCGCCATCGTGGTCGGTTTTGGCAAAGTCCTTGATGTAGCGGTTGTTCAGGCTTGCCAGAGTGGTCTGGTCAAGGTTGTTGTCACGGACTTTGTTTAAGAGCGAGATGAAGTGATCGTCTTCCTGGCGATAGATATGCTGAAGCTCAATGGTGAGTAATTCCGTTTTGCGCAAGGCGTTGCTGCTGAAAAAATAGGGTGAGTCGTAATATTGGTTCAACAGGCGCCAGTCGACGTCCTTGACCACCGGGGACAGCTGATGCAGGTCGCCGATCAGCAGCAGCTGTACCCCGCCGAAAGGCAGACTGCTGCGACGGTAGCGGCACAGAACGCTGTCGATGCCATCGAGCAGATCGGCCCGGACCATACTGATCTCATCGATCACCAAAAGATCGAGGCTTTTGATGAGGTTGATCTTCTCCTTGTTGAATTTCTGCTTAAACGTCGTTTCACTCCCCGGCACGAAAGGACCGAATGGCATCTGGAAAAAGGAATGCAGGGTCACCCCGCCGGCATTGATGGCGGCAACCCCGGTGGGTGCGGTGACGACCATTCGTTTCGGGCTGTCTTTTTTGAGATTGTGCAGAAAGGTCGTTTTGCCGGTACCGGCTTTGCCCGTCAGATAAATATTGCAGCCGGTGTCCCGAACAAATTCATCGGCGAGCTGGATTTCAGGATTTTCGGAATGCATTATTTTACCTGTCGAAAAAGCTCCTCGAGACTTGCATTGATTACCGCAATATCTTCCTTGCTGAACTGCGCCGGGTCAAAAAAATCGACATCGAGCAGCTCGGCCATCTCTTCGTGTTCCTCATGTTCCGGATTGCCGAGAACCTCGATGAGGTGCATATAGCCGTAAATACCGCCGATATCTTCCGGAGGACAGGCGCGTCGACCGGTGATAAGTATCGGCAGCGATGCCCCTTCTTTGGGCGGGAGAACTTTCTCCACGGTTATCTGGTGCATCCAGTCATCTCCGAAGTCATAGATATACTGGAACTGCGGCTGAATTTTCCGGGCAAGGCTGTGCAGGGTGTATTTCGCTTCATTCTTTGGCCTGCTGGTCTGCCATAAATCATCCTCGTCCGGCAGACAATAGCAGGTCCGGTCGATAAGAAACTGATGCAGGTGGCTGTCGGTCCACCCCATGCAGAGCTGAATCACGCCGTGCAGTTGTTCCAGGGTAAAATTCCCCGGTACCTGAATTCTCCTCCAAATCGGCGGTTTAGAGCCCTGCAATGCCACCTTCAGCTGATAGATGGGGGCAGGACTTGTCTGCTTTTTGCCATGTTGCGGAAAATCTACCTTGATAACATTTGCGCCTTTTTTTGACGTGGCGGAGGTTGCCTTTTTTTTAGGGGCACTGCCGCCGCAACATGTGCCGCCGTCGCAGCTGCACGGGGCGTTCTCCTTGACCTTGATGGGGCGAATCGGTGTAGGACTATCGGCACCGGTGAGTCTTCTCTGCCGGATCTTATCGACTGTGCGGGCATGTTTTTGAAAGGTGTCGATTGCCAGCGGCAGGGAGGCCATAAGGAAGACCTGGATCTGCAGTTCCCGATCGCCCTGTTCCGTATCCATTCCGGCAAAGGCTTCCTGGAACATCTCATGCGGCAGTTCCTCAAAATAATCCATGACCTCTACAGGGTCGACCAGGCCCTGGATGGTCATCAGGCTGTGGTACAGTTCTTCTTTTTTCCGTTCGCTTAATTCGGGAAACTCCTCCGGGTCCCACACCTCTTCGCGCAGGGCTATCGCTTCTTCGAAACCGGAGATCCACTCGTAGAGCGCTTCGAACTGATTTTCTTTAAGTTTTTCGATGTTAAATGGCAAATGGAGTTTGTTGGTATGGAAAGCGGCGACGAAGTTATTATACACCTGCATCAGAGACCCGGTCATTTTCTGCATTTGTTCAAGAGTATTGAAGGTCGGTAATTCGCCGCCAAAGATCGTCGGCATCCATTCACTGGGCACGAGAGGAGCAGGGGTCATGGCCAGGCCGAAGATATAGCCGAGTAATTCATCATAACTGAAGGTATTATCTGGGTCCTCGGCCATGGCCAGGAGATTTTTCAGGTTTTTCTTTTCTGTAGCCGTCAACATTGGTCGATTGGTCCTATTGATTTTCTTTATTGTCTTGATTGAAGGAAGAAGTTACACACACAAATAGCTGAAAAACGAGCTGAAGAAAAGGGAAATTTACCCTATATTTGCTATTTAGTACCTTACAGATTAGTTTCTTTTTTTGAAAGAAAACAATCTGTACCCAAGGTACTTATACCCGCAAAGCACGGGCACTGAAAAGAGTCCCGGCTTATTTCCCTTAGACCGGGGGCAACGTAAACTGGCTAATATCTTTGATATTAATGCAAAAGTACATTGTCTGTGACGGCAGAGGACTATTCCTCGCAGACCGGCAGTAAAAAAGGAACGAATGAGAATCGCTGTTTTTTCGGATATTCACGCCAACCTGGAGGCATTGGAAGCGGTACTCGATCATGCTTTTCGGCAGATGGTTGACAGGTATGTCTGTCTGGGTGATGTGGTCGGCTATGGAGCAAATCCCAATGAGTGTATTGCACTGCTGCAGTCCTTGCCTGATTTTTCCTGCGTACTTGGCAACCACGACGCCGCTGTTCTGGGTATTCCCAACAATATGAAGCAGGATGCCAGGCGCGTCATTATCTGGACCCGGGAGATCCTCACCGAGAAAAGCATGTTGTTCCTGCGGGCAATGGAAGATCTGATCAAGTGGGGCAATGTTTTCTTCTGCCATTCCAATCCGTATAAACCCCGTAACTGGTATTATGTCTCGGAGAAAACCTATATCTCCAGCTCTTTTGCCCGTTCAAAGGCGAAGATTCTTTTTGTCGGGCACACCCATGTGCCGATTGCCATAACCCGTAAAAATTTCTTCTGCGTTTACATAAGATCGCCTCGGCATAGCATGGAGGTGCCCGCCGCAGTGCTCAATCGCCAGATTTTCAACACCGGCAGCGTTGGGCAACCCAGAGACGGAGACCCACGAGCCTCGTATCTTATCTATGATACCCAAAAAATGGTTATCGAGTTTTACCGGGTAGCTTACGATTTCGAACGGGCGGGAGAGAAGATTCTCGCTGCCGGATTGCCGGAGATCTATGCGCGGAGGCTGGTAAACGGATTATAGCCTAACAGAACCATCAGTCCCGATGTTCATCGATCCTCTGCACGCCCTCCATCATCAATCCCATAAATCCGCCGATGGGCGGCAGCTTTTCGGCTTCATCGGGAATCCCCCTCGTGTAACTGAAACGACCTCTTTTCGCACCCATAAGAGCATACACCGCATCTTTTTGTCGAAACTTGAGAAAACGGGCATAGATGATTTCGCCCTCCTTAAAAAAGACAATGGCCTTGCCCTGTTGCAGGGTGAGTTCGATTATCCCCGTTTTCTGGGAGGAATTGATCAGCTGGAAGAGATCGACGGCGTTTATTTCTGCCAGTTCCCCGGTCATGCCGGAAGAAATATTTCCTGATCTGAGAGCCATCTTTTGCGCCCGGTCAACGAGCATGCGCAGTAAAAACATCTGCAATATCGGGTATTTTTTCAGGGCATCGCGGAAGTTCTTTACGCTGAGCATTGCCACTTGCGTGCCTTCCAGCGTATGGATAGAGTTAGCCACGGGGGCGCTGGTAAGAAGGCTCATTTCACCGAAGACCTCATCTGGTCCGATCTCGGCCATTTTTGCACCATCTTCGGCAATGACTGCCACCAACCCCTTCAAGACGATATACAGATGGCTGCCGGGAGCACCTTTCTTGATAATTATCTTATCCGCGAGGAAGCTTTTTACCTCGAGCAGCATGGTTAGATCGCCGAGGGACTTATCGTCAAGCGGTTTGAACAGAGTCAGTGTGCGCAGTTGACCGAAAAACTTATCAAGACGCGCCTTGCGTCGCCGTTGTTCCGTCTCCTGGAGCAATTTCATCTGCAGCGTGGCAAATTCCTTTTCCTTTTTATATTCAAAGTGAATCATCCCTTCGCACCCCCCGCAGTCAAAGCGAGTGGTTCGACCACCACCCCTCTGGGCAAATCCACTGATGCTCGCTTTTGTCGAGACGATGTCGGCAATTTTCTTTGCCAGATAAAGGCAACCGGGTTTAAAGGAGGACACCGACAGGCTGAAGTTTTCTACTTTGAGCTCTTCACCCGCATTATAGAGGGGACAGGATTGCTCTGCGATGATGAGAAAAACTGCATCACTGAGTTTAATAACCGGCGTTTTCATAGAGTACCTGCAAGGGTTTGCATTGAGGCAGCAAGAAGGACTTTTTGCTGTGGGCTGTGAGTTGATCTCAAGCTCTACAAAAAGATACGATTGCAGGATACGGTTTTACATCAAAAAGATCAAAATAAAACATAAGATAACAAAGCGCTGAGAAAAATCAGCACACCAGCAATACAGGATTACTGATCCGGTTAACAAGTTTCACCAGGTCTTCAGGCTGATGATCTGCAGCATCACCGGGGAGGACCAGTAATTGTCGGCGCCTGGTTTGCAGGGCTGCCGTTAAGCCAAGAGATGCAGGGGCGTGAATCGGATGATATTTTATGCGTAGGTCAATGTTCGTAAAAACTGTTTCCGCCTTTTTCTTCAATTCCAAAAAATGTGCATGATCTTCCGCCGGAATCAGTACTTCCAGAGGGCTTCGAATGAGCCGCGCAACATTTGCTCCAATCTCGAGTGCTCTTTCACTGATTACTGAGCCGGTAAATGTCGATAGAACTGGTGGTATCAGCCGGAACCTGTCATCGATAAGCATGGTCAATCCACGGCCGTGCAGGATGAGGTGCCTGGCCGTAGACCCTATGGTTGACTTGAATACCGTGCGACCGAATCTGCCCATAATAGTAAGATCGGCAGTTGCCGCCTGTTCCAATACAATGGTTTTCACTCCGCCGCGTATGACCTCAAACTTCCAGGTAACCTCCGTACTTCCCGCCGACCGGGCGATCCATTTGCGGATACGCTCCGCCTGGAGCCTGAGGTCCCTCTCTATCTCAGCGATTCCACCCCGGCTGAACTCATAGGTGCGGACTTCCCGAAAAAAAGGATGCCGCGCAATTTCCAGCACTTCTGCATCTTCGACAAAGAGTGCGCTGATCTCGGCCTGCAGGGCTGCGGCCATGGTAATCGCTGCTTCCAGAGCTGCTCGGCTGTGTGTCGATTCATCAATGGGAACAAGTATTTTCCTAATAATAACTTTGCGGTTTTCAGGATTCACTTTTACCTCCCTGCTCATTGTCTTCCATTCCTTTGCCGAATTTACGCATATTATCGGCAAATTCCTGAAGTTTTGTCTGCACACGCCCATTTACTGAATCTTTAGGATAGCTGCCCTGTTCGTCCGGTTCTCCGGCCGGCATGCCGGTCAGGAGTTCAATCCCCTGATCAATGGTTTCTATGGGATAGATATGGAAATGATTATTCCCAATGGCATCCACCACATCTTTCCTGAGCATCAGGTTTTTGACATTTGTGACCGGAATCAATACTCCCTGATCTCCACTCAGTCCTTTTTTGCTGCAGACATCAAAGAAGCCTTCGATCTTTTCGTTGACCCCGCCGATGGCCTGGATGCGGCCGTATTGATCCACCGATCCGGTGACCGCAAATTGCTGTTTAATGGGAACCTTCGAGATAGCGGATAAGAGGGCATAAAGTTCAGTCGAAGATGCACTGTCTCCGTCCACTCCTCCATAAGACTGTTCAAAAACAAGCGAAGCATTTAACGACAGTGGTCTTTCCTGGGCATAACGTGCTCCCAGAAATCCCGAGAGGATCAAGACGCCTTTGGAATGGAGCGGCCCGCTCAATTTTGCCTCACGCTCGATATTGAGAACCTGTCCTTTGCCTATCTGCACTCTGCCGCTGATTCGGCTGGGACGTCCGAAGGCAAAATCGCCGAGCATCAGCACGGAAAGAGCATTGACCTGTCCGACAGTGGCCCCTTCCGTCTCTATATGCAGAGTGCCGCGGTGAATTTCTTCATGAATGCGCTGGCGTAGCCGGTCGGAACGATGGATTTTGGAATCGATCGCCTTCTGGACATCATCTCTTTTCACTCTATCGCCGCCTTTTTGCCTGGCCCAGTAATCGGCCTCCATCATCAGATCATCTATATCTCTGATTTTAATATTCAAGCGTTCTCCGTCTTCCATCATCCGGGAGCTTTGCTCAATAACACGTCCGATAGCGCTTTTATCGAAGTGGAGCAGTTTTTTGTCGGAGACGATATTTCCAAGCAGGCGGGCATAGGCATCCTGATTGGTGTCATCTCTTTCCATCTGGATGTCAAAATCGGCTGCCACCTTGAAGAGTTCAGAAAATTCCGGATCGATCTGCTGAATGATATAGTAAATGAAAGGTTCGCCTATAATGACCACCTTGACATTCAAGGGAATCGGTTCAGGTTCAAGCATAACCGTGCTGAGCAGGCTGTACATTTCCGCCAGCGATTCTATTTTTATACAATCGGATTTGAGTGCACGCTTCAGACCTTCCCAGGCACCCGGATGAGTCAGAGCCTTACGGGCGTCGATGACCAACGCTCCGCCATTGGCCCGGTGCAGTGATCCTGATTTAATCAGGTTAAAATCCGTGATCAATGCCCCCATCTGTGACATATGCTCAACTTTGCCAACTAGATTGGCATAGGAGGGATTGTCTTCGAATATGATCGGTGCACCTTTCTGCTTACTGTTGTCGACGATGAGGTTGACCTTGTAACGTCTCATGGCCGGAGTATTCATATCGGTCTCGTCTCCGGAGAGAATCTGCTGCTGTTGCTGCTGTAGTAATCCGGCAAGCTGCCCCATCTGTTGCTGCTTCCCTCCTGTGAGAAATGTCTGGAGGTTCTCTATGATATCTTTTTTTAAAGATTCCAGGTGCTCGGATATACCGGCTATGTCACCGTATTCAGAATCGAGACCATTGATGAGTTCTGAAAGGGAATATTCAGTGACTTCCTTATTGAGTTTTTCAATTTTGTCCCGGATTTCCTTTTGCCACTGCGGAATTTTCTGAAAAATTTTCTGGGACTCAATCTGAAGATTTTCCATCTCCTGTTCATAGCGGTGGCGGGCATCTTCGGGTATCTGCTGATATTCGTCCGGCGGCATGACCTCGCCGTTGTCCTTGATCGGAGCAAAGCCTATACCGGCCGGAGTGCGTACGATAGTCAGCCCTTTTTCCTTTGCCCGGTTGTTCATTTCCTCGAAGGCCTTATGCTGCTTTTCTTTTAACTCCTCCTCAACTGATTGCAGACGGTTCTGATACTCCTCGCTTTCGAAGGTCGCTTTCAAGGCATTCCTTGCATCCTTGATCATTTTTTCCATATCTTTGGCAAAACCAGCACCTTTACCCCAAGGAAGGCGAAGCTTTTTCGGCCGGGACTGATCTTCGAAATTATTCACATAGCACCAGTCATCCGGAGAAGGAGCATCATTAAACTGACGGTTGAGAACCTGCTCGACCATGGAATGACGGCCGGTACCGGGCTGGCCCAGAGCGAAAATATTATAGCCGTGATGCTGCATTCCCGTGCCGAACCGAAGGGACTCGACGGCCCTGGGCTGGCCGAGCGCATCGCTTAGTAATTCGATAGGCTCAAGATCTGCCGTGGTATCGAAGGTAAATTTATCAAGATCGCAGGCATGAAAAACTTGGTCTACTTCCAATCGTTTTACCAACATTGCATATCCCCCTTTAGTTTGATATTCTAACTCAGCCGAGCTGGACTAGAACCTTTAGAAAGATTGTTTCTTTGCAAAAGAAAAACAGGAAAACAGTCTGTAAAGTACTGAAAAGGTCGCAGGTGCAAACGAGATTATTATTTTTGCGGCATCTTATTCGGCTGCAGATCAGGAGGCTTTGCCTGCCCACTCGACAGGGAAATGATCTTTTCTGCTATTTTGCGACTTACCTGTTCCAGAGCCTGGCTTATGCCGGCCGCCAATGTTTCATAATCGTCGTCAGTCAGCCATACGATGAAAGTTGATACTTGTGTCACCGCCGGTGCCTTGTTCCGGACTGGGGAAACCGTCCATTTTGCTTTGAGACGTACCTGGTCGCCGAGCTGGGAATCAAGCCGGATAATCGTCATTGCCACCCGATAATCAACTTCCCTGATGTCTAAGGGGAGTTGTCCGTAAACCAGATCGGAGTCCAGAAGCAGGCCAAGATTCTCCGCAAGCACAGCGGTGACGGTCTCTTTAAACGAACCCGCCCAGCGGTCAAATTCAGCGAGCTCCACTGTATTTCGACCCTTTCTCGTTATTATTTCGGGCCGGTCCAGGTAGTCGGGGATCTCGACCGGCATGACCCTGATTGCCAGAGGGTATACTCGCTTCGCGGAAGATCGTATGGTGCCGCTCTCGTCAAGAGAAGTTACCGTATAAAAACTGACTGAAGGTGACGTGATTGTACAGGCCACCAGTGTTACGGACAAAAGCCCGACAGATAAGACCTGCAGTAAAGAAAATATTTTCTTCATATCATTCTCCTTAGTAGCCGGGCTTACCGCGGAGCAGCGCCTCCGGGTGACGCTCCAGATAATCGGTGAGTCGCCGAAATGAACGGGCTGTTTCCGAAAATTCCCGCAAGGTCTTGGTTATCTCTGTGGCAAGCTGGGACTCACCGGAGTAATTCCGCATTACTTGTTCCGTCTGGCTCAGTGCAGCCTGGGCCGACGCGAGTGTTTCTTGCGCGGATGTTTCCAGTTTTTTAATACTTCCCCGTGCCAGGGTCAAAGTTCCTGCGGCTTCTTTTAAAGTATCTTCAGCGGCCTCGGCTGTTTTGGTGAGATTCTCCACCAACGGGTCTATCTGTGTATCGATATGCTTCACCAGGATCTGGAAATCCACAACAGCGGACTCTACTCTCTGCAGGGTCTGTCTGTTTTCAAGAGATCTTAACAGCCTATCGGCTCTGGCAAGAGTACTGTTCAGATTCTCAATCATTTCCCGGAAAGGGAGATTCTCGATGGTTCTCTGCAACTCCTCCAGCGGTGTAGGCATGCTGGGAATC
The DNA here is from genome assembly GCA_964412665.1 of uncultured Desulfopila sp. Lineage (GTDB taxonomy): Bacteria > Desulfobacterota > Desulfobulbia > Desulfobulbales > Desulfocapsaceae > Desulforhopalus_A. The sequence continues at coordinate 134,297 of CAYPPR010000001.1, read as the reverse complement.
TCGGGATATTCGTTACTGACGCCCACATAATCGGCCTCTTGTCCGGGAAAGAAATCAAGAGACACCATGAGTTGCCCGGTCAAGAAACTCATGGTCTGCAGCTGAGTCCGCATACCATATTCCGTGATCGTCTTCTGTATCGACTCCGGATCATCCTTCATTGCCAGTTCGGCTCCTTCGAACTTATCCGGTTCAAGGGTAAAGGTTACCGGGATTTTCAAGCCCGAAGTCGATGGAACAACAGTGATGCTGATGTTATTTACCGAACCGATTTTCACTCCTCTAAACATAACCGGAGACCCGTCGCTCAGCCCTTTGACGGACCCATCGAAATAGGTAATGAAAACATACTGCTTGGTAAATAGTTTACCTCCGCCGTGAAGAAGTATCATAGCGAAGGACAGCCCGACAGCCCCGAGAATAAATGCGCCGATCGCTGTTTTATTTGGCTTAACGGCCATGCAGATTCTCCGCTTTTCAGTGCCTTATTCCTGAGTTTTTATCATAAAAAACAAGGCGCTTATCCAGTTCAGCGGGGTCAGTTAGTGTTTGACTGTGTCCCGCCCCTTGTCAGAAACTTGATCACCTTCGGGTCACGCGACTCCCTGAGAAGCCGCTTGGGATCTCCGTAAGCGATAATTCCTTTTTTATCAGCATCGAGAAAAATCGAATTAGTGCCGATGGCGAAGATGCTGGCCAACTCATGCGTCACCATCACCACCGTTGTGCCGAGGCTTTCCCGCAATTCCAGGATAAGGTCATCCAAAAGTCGGGCACTGATCGGGTCGAGACCCGAGGAGGGTTCATCGAAAAAGAGAAGGTCCGGATCAAGGGCAATAGCCCGTGCCAATCCCGCCCGTTTCTTCATGCCTCCGCTCAGTTCGGTGGGATAGAAGTCTTCAAAACCGGCGAGCCCGACCAAGGCCAGTTTATATGCTACCAACTCGCGGATTTGTTTTGACGACAGCCTGGTATAATGCTCCAGCGGCAGAGCAACATTTTCCGCCAGCGTCATGGAACTCCACAGCGCCCCGCTCTGGAAGAGAATACCAAAACGCTGCTTGAGCCGATCCTGTTCCCCGGCCTCTACTTCCCAATAGCTGACGCCGTCATAGATTATCCGTCCCCCGGCGGGCTGCTTCAATCCTATCATTTGTTTGACCAGGGTGCTCTTGCCACTGCCGCTCCCCCCCATAATGACAAAGATGTCTCCCCGATTGATGGTGAAGTTAAGATTGCGCATCAACATAAAACTGCCGTAGGAAATTTTCAGCTGCCGAACCTCAATAACAACATCCTGTCGGCCATGCAGTTCCGCGGGTGTCATATTTCTATCCTTATATCCCCAGGACCTGGCAGGACAGGGTGATTATCAAGGTCGCCACCACCATGGCGACAATGGCTGTAACCACCGCCGAGGTGGCGGCAGAGCCTACGGCGGAAGCGCTCCCCTCGCATTTAATGCCGCGCAGGCATCCCGAAACAGCAATGAGAATGCCAAATACAAAACTGTGGAACAGCCCGACGTTGAAATGAGTTAGGGTGATAGCGGATTTTGTCTGGTTGATATATTCCACAGCTCCCAGATTGAGCATTCCAACCCCCACCATCATCCCGCCCAGGACTCCCATAAGATCGGCATAGACACAGAGCAGGGGCATCATCAGTGTCAAGGCCAGAACCCGCGGCAGCACGAGGAACTCAATAGGTGACAAGCCAAGAGTCTCAAGGGCATCCACCTCCTCGTTGACCTGCATGGTGCCGATTTGTGCGGCATAGGCCGCACCGGTCCGGCCCGCCATGATTACTCCGGCCATTACCGCGCCCATAACCCGCACCGTACCAATTCCCACCACATCGGCGACATAGATTTGCGCACCGAAAAGTTTCAACTGGATAGCAGCTATGAAAGCGAGGATCATGCCGATTAACAGACTGATGAGCGTGATGATGGGGAGTGCCTGCACTCCTGCTTCTTGAATATTAAGAATGAGATCGATGCGTCGGTAGCCTGCCCGGCCCCGCAACATCCTGAGCAAAGCCAGTGTCACTTCACCGATGAAGGCAAGCGCTTCTTGCACACTTGCAGCCAGCTCCAGAGTTTTGCCTCCAATGCGCGCCAGGAAAGGTTGGCGTTCTGCGCCGTGCGTTATTCCGGTGCGCTGGTTCCGCGGGGAAGACAGCGCCATGAGTCGGCGGACTCCTGCAGGCAAGCCGGAATGGTCCATGGAGACATTATGGCGGCTGCAGACATCGGATATCCTGGTGATGAATACCAGGAGCATGCTGTCCCAAGCATCAAGTCTGTTGGTGTCGAAGGTAACGTGATTCACTTTCTGCTCTTTAAGCTGATCCAGGAGGCCTTCCGCAGAAGGCAGTACATTTCCCAGCCGCCATTCTCCGGCCAGTGTCAGTCGAAGAGTGTCATCCGATGCTGTATCGATCTCGAAGATACTTGTGGTCATAATTTGTCTTCGGCTCATCCTCCGGTATTGCCTTGCTCAACCTGTTGTTGTTTCGCTGTTGTTATCAAAATAAGAGCCGAACGAGCAATCAACAAGCACAATGCATAAAATAATTTTTAGAGATCGTGATCATATTTCTGCAATATCGTATCTCCTGCTGCTGAGGCTTGAAACTTCTACTACCTTTAGTCGCACGGGTAGTATTCTGCCGGCGATTGGCATATAATGCCTATCAATATGACAGAAATGCTCTAGCCGTCAGTTGGACAAGCTCCTCGATGACTGTCGGAAAGCACACCATGGCTTGCAGGATACGCTCAATGTCGGAAAAAATAATTGAAGAAAATATATCGAATGAGAACAATATATAAGGCCAATTGTAGGCCGTAAAGGTACTGGCATGATTTCGCTACACCAGGCACATACGTTAATCGGCATGCTTCAGCCGCTGCCACCGGTTCGCCTTCCTTTTGATCAGGCTTTTGGCCTGGTTTGTGCTGAAGACGTCTATGCGGCCGCTAACAGCCCCAGCGTTGACTCCTCGCTCAAGGATGGTTTTGCCGTTGTTGCCGATGACATCGCCGATGCGTCGCCGGGCAATAGTGTGACACTCAATGTTGTTGGTGCCGTTTCGGCTGGGGATGATGTTGATATATTTCGCGTTACATCAGGAACAGCAGTTCGTATTATGACCGGCGCTTCTCTTCCCCGTGGGGCAACATCGGTGCTTGCCTCGGAATTCGCCGAGGTTAATGGCGATACGGTGACGATCAGCGCCGATGCCCGGCCCGGTAGGAATATCCTGCGTAAAGGTAGTGATATCATGCAGGGCCAGTTAGTGGTTGCCAAAGACAGTTTGCTCGGAGCCGCCCGTCTTGGTCTGCTGGCTGCAGCGGGCCGGGGCGAGGTCCTTTGTTATGCATTACCGAAGATTGCCATAGCGGCAACAGGCAGCGAGCTGATCTGGCCAGGTGAACCTGTCACGCCTGGGAAGGTGGCGGCCAGTAATATGGTAACGGCGGCTGCGGAATTGCAGGCGCTAGGGATAAATGGTTCGACCATAATTCTGCGTGACAACTTTGATCAGCTGCAAGAACAGTTTAGGCACCTTGTCCGGCAGGTTGACCTGTTGATAACCTGCGGTGGGGTGCTTGACGGCGACAAAGATCTCACCATGCGGGCCATGGAGCAGATCGGCATGGAGAAGATTTTTCATCGTGTTCGCATAGGACCCGGCAAAGGCGCCTGCATGGGACGGGTTGGCAAGACGATAGTTTTTAACCTGCCGGGCGGCCCTCCGTCAAATCATGTTGCTCTGCTCTTGCTCGCTCTGCCCGGAGTCCGTCGATTAATGGGATGGAGTAATTTTCTGCCGGAAAAAAGGCAGGTGCTGGTGACGGAAGAACTTGTCGGGCAGGAAAACTGGACGCAATTGGAGTATGGCCGAGTCAGATATGAAGACGGTGTGGCTTACGCCGTGCCATTGCGCGGTATGACACGGTTTGAGACTATGGCGGCGGCAAATGTCCTGCTTGAAATACCCGAGGGGACCAAGGTGATACGCCAGGGCGGCCGGGCAGAGGCGTGGTTTTTTTCTCGATGATAATCTGTGTTGTGCCCTTTATTTTGACACAGATTGTGTGTATATACTTAAAACAGGTATCGTAATTTGCGACACCATGAATTGCATGAGGTCTGCAATAAAACGGTCAAAACGATAAAAAAATAACTGTTGGAGGATAAAGCATGCCGCAAGAAAATGGCGACAGCAAAGGGAAGTGCACCAATCCCGATGACTGCAGGCAAGATCAGCAACAAGAAAATCAAAACAACAATGCCGGATGCGGCGGCGGCAGAGGGCAAGGACGAGGTGGGGGAGTCGGCCGACGAGATGGCAGCGGCGGTGGCAAAGGCCGGGGTGGCGGTGGTAAGGGTGGTCGACGCAATCAAAGCTAAATAACCTACAAAACCAAAACCTGAATCATACCGTGTAAGCCATGACAATACCTCAAGTGACAATGAAAATAGTGGTTGATAATGCCGCAGCCCCCGGTTTTTTAGCAGAGCACGGCTTTTCCTTGTGGGTTGAAGCCGACAATAAAAAAATTCTCTTTGATACCGGCCAGGGGCAGGCCCTGCTGCATAACGCCAAGGCAATGCATGTCGACCTCAGCCAAGCTGAGTTGTTGCTCCTCAGCCACGGCCATTATGATCATACCGGTGGTTTGCCGGATGTTTTGCACCCGCCGCACCATATTCATCTCTATTGTCATGCCGCGGCCTTCCTGCCTCGCTATAGCATCAGGGAAGGGATTGCTAAACCGGTGAAAATGGTGCCTCAGGCGATGATCAGCGTGAACAGCCTTCCCGAGGACAAGGTCCATTGGGTGACTAAACCGTTACAGATTACCGATCGTATCGGTATAACAGGAGAAATTCCCCGGACCAACAACTTTGAGACGACCGGCGGGGCCTTCTATTTTGACCAGGACGGCAAAAGAGCTGACCCGATCAGGGATGACATGGCTTTCTGGATCAAGATAGAACAGGGGCTCGTCGTCTGTATCGGTTGCTGTCATGCCGGTATCATCAATACGCTGCAATATATTACCGAGCTCACTGGAGAAAAAAGGATACACACACTTATCGGCGGCCTGCATCTCCTCAATGCCGATGACGAGCAGCTGAAAAAAGTTATTACCGAACTGAAACAGTTTCCCATCAACAACATCATCCCCTGTCACTGTACCGGAGATCGTGCCTGTGCCCATCTCCTGGCTGAATTTAACTGCACGAAAGGATATGCGGGGATGGAAATCAGTATCTGATTGAGCTGAGCCGGTACATTTATGCTCTGGGAGTAAAAGTAAAAAGGATCAGAGTAAATAGCATGGCTGGATTCTCAAGAGTATCTTCGGTAGGCGTACCGGTTCATCACCTCCTCGAAAAATTAATCATGAGGAGACTTGTGCTGAGATTTTCCGCCTGATTTCTCCAGGCGAATTGATTCACCCAGTTCGTCAATCCAGGTTCGGCGGGACAATTTGACGCCGCTACGATATGCGGCTCGGCCTATCAGATGAGCAGCAACCGGGGTTGTAAGCAGGAGCAACAGGATTATCGTGGCGGCCCGCAAAGAAATACCCAGCTGCTGATAAAAAATTGCTTCGGCAACAATCAAGAGCCCAACACCCAGGGTGCCGGCTTTGGTTGCGGCATGCATCCTGATCAGAGGATCGGGGAGGCGAATGATGCCGAGAGCGGCCATCAAACAGAGGAAAGAGCCGAGCAACAGCAGTATCCCGGTGATAATTTCAGTCATCCAGAGTCCTCCCCTGCGACACTTTTTTATCTTTAAGTCCGACCCGCTGGACAAATCGGGCCAGGGCTATGGTGCCGAGAAAGGCGATACAGGCATAGGCTATGGCAACATCGAGATAGCTACTTTCCCCGGTATGGATGGAAAGAGCCACCAGAAAGGCGACCACCAGTAGAGAAAGCAGATCCATGGCGATGACCCGATCAGCTGCCGATGGACCAAGGATAAGGCGCCACAACGTCAAGGCCATTCCTGCAAGGAGCAGGAACATTGCCGCCTGGCCGCTATACTGCAAAAATTCAACAGGGCTGATCATGTCCGCATAACCTCCAGAACTCGGCGCTCGAGGCCATTTTTTATCTCTTGCCTGGTCTTGTCGGGATCATCGAGAAACATAATATGCACATACAGGATTTTTCGATCCTTGGACAGGTCTACACTGAGGGAACCGGGGGTGAGAGAAAGCAGGTTGGCAACGATGAAAATCTCAAGATCGGAACGGGCCGACAACGGCACGCCTATAATCCCGGGGCGGTTGATATGGCCGGGGGTAACGATATCCCAGAGGACCTTGAGGTTGGAAACCGCCAGCTCCAGTAGGAAAAAGCCGATCAGATTGATGGTTTTCGGAAGCTTGCGAAAGTAACGGGTATCCTTGTAAAGAGGCTGAGAGAGCCAAAGAGCGACATATCCCAGCAGAAAACCGGCAAAGAATGCGGTAATAGTGCCACTGCCCAGAAGGGTGGTGAAGACTGCGGCAAAGATGATATTCAGAATAAAGAGACTCAAGGACTGCCTCCCAAAACAACATTGATATACTCCTGCGGGTTCAGGAGCTGCTCTGCGGCAAAGACGGCAAACTGAATAACCGGTTCCATAAAAAGACCCATAAGCACGGTTGTTGCGGCCAGCAAAATTATCGGCGTCAGCATCCACCAGGACAGCCGTTTCCTGTCGACAGGCGGTGCTTCGCTCTGTGGCTCACCTTTCCAGAAGGCCTCCGACCATATTTTAACCATGGAAAAGACGGTCAGCAAACCAACCACTGCGGCCAGCAGAGCCAGACCATACTGTTCGATCTGCAGAGCTGCCTGAATAATCAATAGTTTTGCCCAGAAACCAGACAGAGGCGGGAAACCGGCCAAAGCAAAAGCGGGAATAAAGAAAACCACTGAAAGAAGGCCATAGTTGCGATAGATACCGCCAATGCGAGGCAGATGCAGCGTCCCTCCCACCTCCCTGATCAAACCGCTGACCAGAAAAAGATTGGCCTTGACGATGATATGATGAATCAGATAGACAATTGTCCCGGCCAGTGCCAACGGCGTCAGTAAGGCAAGGCCCAGAGCCATATAGCCAACCTGACTGATGATATGGAAAGAGAGAATGCGGCGGATTTCCACTTGAGATGCAGCGCCGATGACTCCGAAAAGCATGGTCAGGGCCGCGATAACCATCAATGTGGTATGAGTAATATCAACCCTGGCGACAAAAACCAGAGTGAACATACGAATGAGGGCATAAATTCCCACTTTGCTGAGCATCCCGGCGAAATAGGCCGACACCGAAATCGGCAAGGTGTGATAGGAGGCGGGCAGCCAGAAGAACAGAGGGAAAAGGGCGGCCTTGATGGCAAAGGCGGTTAGTAGCAGCATGGCCGCGCCGGTGAGGAGCGCGGAATTCTCCACCATTGCCGTTTTAGCATGCAGATCGGCCATGTTTAACGTACCGGTGAGGCCGTAAATCAGGCCAATGGCTGTGATGAAAAACAGGGTGGAGATAAGGTTGATGGTAACATATTTAACCGCACCGGTCAGCTGGCAGGGTCGGTGTCCCATAACCAGCAGGCCGAAAGAGGCCATCAGCATTACCTCAAACCAGACATAAAGATTGAAGAGGTCTCCGGTAAGAAAAGCGCCACAGATGGCTGCGGTAAGCATGTTCAATAACGGATGGAACCCAGTGCGGATCATCTCACGATCGATATCTTTTCTGGAATAGATTGTCACCGCACTATGTATCACTGCTGTGATCAGTACCATGACACTGCTCAAATAATCAGCTACCAGACAAATTCCGAAGGGAGCGGGCCAGCCTCCGCCCCATAGAACCATAATTTTTTGATCGAGCACAGCAAGGAAGAGTAGCAGGGCTGTGCCGAGATGAAGGATCGCCCCGCCAAGACCGACTCCATGAGCGACGCTGTCCCAACGACGCAGAAAGACTAACAGAATGGCCACCGCCAGGGGGACCAGAATCGGTAGAATCAGCAGGATATTCACACGTCACCGTCCCTTTCCACTCGACCTATCTCCTGCTGTGTCCGTACAAAAGGCTCAGGGCAGGCATCATCCTCACGCCACTCTTCCAGGAATGGGCCTTCGTCGGCATCCAGAGTACCGGCATAGGCGTACGCTCTGTAGAGAAGAATCAGCAGAAAAGTAACCATGGCAAAGCCGATAACGATGGCGGTAAGAATCAGCGCCTGCGGAAGGGCGTTGGCAACCGGAGTGGACAATCCCGTATCACCCGCCAAAATCAGTGGTGGCCGGTTATGATGCACTCTGCCGGCAGCAAGGATGGTCAGGTTGATGGCATTACCCATCAGGGTCAGGCCAAAGACAAATTTGACCAGCATCCCGGAAAGCATGAGATAGAGTGCCGCGGCAAACAGCAGGCCGACCAGACAGGCAAGGATCGTCTCCATCGCTACAGCTCCTCCAGCGTCAGCAGAACAGCGAGAATAGCGCCGAGCACCGCAAGAAATACCCCGATATCAAAAACAAGCGGTGTCCCTATAAGGGATTGATTGCCCGGTCCCCACCAGACTCCGGTGAGAAAAGGTCTATTCAAAAGAAGCGCAGGTACACCGGAGAGCACGGCCACGGCAAGACCGGTCATCGCGATGGTGGTTGCCCGCAGACGAATGGCAGCCCGTACCTTTGCCGGTCCTTCAGCAATGGCAAACAGGGCAAAGGCGGTTCCGGCCACCAGGGCAGCGGAAAAACCGCCACCCGGTTCATGATGCCCCCGTAAGAGCAGATAAAAAGAAAAGATGAGTAGAAGACCGACCATCAATCGGGTCGCCGTTTTAAGAATTACCGACTGCATTCACGAATCCTCCGGTTTACGCAACAGGGTAACGGCAGCCCAGGCAGCCAGCACCACGACAATGATTTCACCCAGAGTGTCCAGACTGCGAAAGTCCACCAGGATGACATTGACGATATTGCGGCCATGAGCGGCCACATAGCTGTTGACTTCAAAAAAATCAGTCAGGCTTCTGTCCAGTTGTGTATTGCCGATGGCTACCAACATGGAGGTAATCAGCAGTCCAAAGGCAATGGAGAGTATGGCATCAATGCTGCGCCGTCGTCGAGATCTCTTGTCGGCCTGTTTCATGGAGGGCAGACGCAGCAGTACAATGGAGACGAAAATAATGGTGAGAGTCTCTACCAGCAGTTGCGTGAGAGCAATATCTGGTGCTCCCAAAAACAGAAACAAGAGAGCAACTCCCGCCCCAACTCCGCTAAGGCCGCCTATGGCCGCCAGACGTTTGTGAGCGGTGAGCACTACAATAGCAGCAGAACCAATAAAGACTATAAGGGCTATTGCCGTTATACTACCGATCTCCTGCGGCAAAAAAAGAGTTGCAGAGATACCGCCGAGCCACGGAAGGCTTACGGCAAAAATCATGAAAGCGACAATAACTGCCAGATAGAAATGGAGAGAACCATTCTGAATACGGGCAGTGAGGATTTCAGAACCTTTTATAAACCCTGTTAGGGAGGCGCTATAAAGACGCTCAGCAGGCAAGGGCAAACGAGCCAGGGCCGCCTGTACAAAGAGACAAACCCGGCGACGCAACAGGTAGACCGCCGCACCGATTGTCAGAGTAAGCATGCTGAGGAGCAGAGAAAGATTAAAGCCGTGCCAGATGGTAAGTCGGATTTCTTCCCTGGCGGGATGAAAGGCAAACACCGCCGGCTCAATAAGGGCATATGAAACCCACTCGGGAATCAGACCAAACAGAATACCGATGCCGCCCATAACACAAGGACCAAGCCACATCAGCCAGGATGTTTCTTCTGCGGATTTGGCGGAATCGGTAGATCGGCCGAGGAAAGGACCCGACAGCACAATAGCTGCCACCGCCGTCATCAGGGCATTTGCCAGGAGAGCCGCTGTGGCGGTAAAAGCAGGATACAGCTCTTCCGCCAGGGCTCCCGCATACATGATTTCCTTGCCGATAAAACCAAAGAAAAGTGGGAAGCCGGACATAGACAAAGCGGCAGCAGCCACGCCCAGGGCAGTAGCGGGCATGGTGCGCCACAGGCCGCCAAGTCGATCCAGATTACGAGTACCGGTTTGGTGGTCGATAGCACCCACAGCCAGAAACAGAGCGGCCTTATACAGCGCATGGACCAGAAGAAAGGTGACTGCGGCGGTGAGGGCCTTCGTCGACTGACCAGCGAGAAACATGGTGAGGATTCCCAGAGCCATCACGGTAGTATAGGCCAATATTTTCTTGAGATCGCGCGGACCGAGGGCCTGGAAGGCGCCCCAGACGGCGGTAATTCCTCCGATGACCACCAGAGTGACCATCCAGGTAGCGGTGCCGCCCAGCAGGGGATGACAGCGCATCAGCAAATAAATACCCGCCTTAACCATGGTAGCGGCATGGAGAAAAGCGCTGATGGGCGTCGGCGCACTCATGGCGTTGGGCAGCCAGAAATGAAATGGAAATTGGGCCGATTTCGTTATCGCCCCCAGAAAAATACCTCCAAAAATGAAAGGATAGAGAGCATGTTGCCTGATTATGTCATCGGTTGCCGACCAGTCACTGATGACATATGTCCCGCCGGCGATCTTCAAGAGCAGGATGCCGAGGAGCAGCGCAAGACCACCACCGGCGGTGATCAACAAGCTTTGCCTGGCATTCTCACGGGCCTTGCTTGATTCGTGGTCAAAACCTATTAAAAGATAGGAAAAGATCGTGGTCCCTTCCCAGAAAACAAAAAGGAGCAGCAGATTGTCAGCCAGCACCAGTCCAAGCATGGACAGCATAAAAGCGTGCAAAAAACAGAAAAAGCGCAGACTGTGCCTGTGTCCGGCCATATACGCTGCCGAGTAGAGAGTAACAAATGTCCCTACTCCTGTAATAATGAGGCTAAACAGCAGACTCAAACCATCCAGGCGAAGGCTGAAAGCAAGATCAAGGCTGGGTATCCATGGAAAACTGAGAGACAATATACGTCCCTGCGCAATCCCGAACCAGCAGGACACAAAAGAGACAAACAGCAGGGCGGGTAAAAGAGTGGCTGCCAAGCCTGTTCTGCTGTATCTTTGAGACAGATGGTTGGTTTCGGTTTTCATCAACACAATCTTTCAAACAGGGCAGTCTGAAGAAATAACATATATCTCAAACTCGGCTTAATACCTGATTTTAAATATTATTTAATGTGCCGCAAAACCATGCATTGAAAAACAAAGAAATCCTGGTAACACCACGACTTGGAGCTTTGAGCAGACAAGCTGCTTTGCTGCGGCTTTATGAACTTTTTTTGTAAGATATCTTTTTTTTTAGGGTTTTTCCAGGATTTTCAACAGCTATTTAGAGGAAAGTCGTACCTGCGAGATAGTATATTTAATTCGATTGAGATAAATATACTATCTCCAGCCTCTTCCTTATGACCTTAACGACCTGACTTCCGTTTACCCTGTACCCACTTTTCAAACTCGACTATCTTGTAAGCGATGACACCGGCGAGAACGATGCGCAGCCAAGCTTCGATGGAGATAGGCGCGCTCTGGAACAGGGTATTCATGATCGGGAGATAGGTGTACAAGATCTGCAGGAGCAGCATGGCGGCAGCACCGCCAAAGACCCACATATTACTGAAAAATGCCAGCTGAAAAACCGACTTGGTTAGTGAGCGGCAGTTAAACAGATAGAACAACTCCACTATGACAAAGACGTTCACGGCAACGGTGCGCGCTTCGGCGAGAGTGGCGCCTGCTGCCAGTTCCCACCGGAAAAGGCCGAAACAGGCGAGCAGAAGCAGCCCTCCCACCAACAGAATTCGGCTGATGAGCTGCCCGGTGAGAATGGGCGTCTTGGGATTCCTCGGCGGGCGGAGCATGATGCCCGGCTCTTTGGGCTCAAAGGCCAGCATTAGACCCAGGAAACCGGCCGTGGTCATGTTGATCCAGAGGATCTGCACGGGAAGGATGGGCAAGGTGACCCCCAGGAAGATGGCGGTGAGGATAACAAGCCCTTCTCCGAGGTTGGTGGGCAGGGTCCAGACGATAAACTTCGTCAGGTTGTCAAAGACCCCGCGCCCCTCTTCAACCGCGGCCTCGATGGAGCTGAAGTTATCGTCGGTAAGCACCATGTCGGCTGCCTCCTTGGACACCTCGGTGCCGGTGATCCCCATAGCTACCCCGATATTGGCCTGCTTCAGGGCCGGTGCATCATTAACTCCGTCCCCGGTCATGGCCACGACCTGTCCCCTGGCTTGCAGGGCCTCAACCAGCCGCAGTTTCTGCTCAGGATTCACCCTGGCGAATACCGCCGTATTTTCAGCCGCATCGATCAGCTCACTGTCCGACAGTTTCGCCAGATCGCTTCCGGTGAGCACGGTCACGGACCTGGCATCTTTTTCAACCGCCCCGCCCAGCCCGAGTTGCCCGGCAATAGCTGCGGCGGTCAGGGCATGGTCACCGGTGATCATCTTGATCCAGATACCGGCAGTCTGGCAGACCTTGACTGCGGTGATCGCCTCGGCTCGCGGCGGATCAATCATCCCCATCAAACCAAGGAAGGTGAGTCCGACGGCCACATCTTTATGGCGAATTTCTTGAATGTCGGCAGGCAGTTCCATGGTGGCAAAGGCCAGTACCCGCAAACCTTGGGCCGCCATTTTGTCGACCTGGCTCAAAATAGCCTCGCCATTGAGCTCGGCCGTATCACCTTTTGTATTGAGCATGGTATTACAACGGGCCAGGATGGCCTCAACCGAACCTTTCATATACACACGGTGCTGCCTATCGTTCGCGATCGCATGCAGAGTGGCCATGTACTGATGTTCCGACTCGAACGGAATCGAATCCAGGCGGGGCGACTCTTTTTCCAAAACTGTCGGGTCCAAACCGCCCTTGCGCGCTGCCGTCAGCAATCCCCCTTCAGTGGGATCGCCCTCCACCTGCCAGCTGCCCTCTTTTTCCACCAGCATACTGTCATTACAGAGGATTGCTGTCCGTAGACATTCATGCAGCGCGAAATGGTCGCTGACATCAATGTCAGCGCCATCAGCCTGAATCTGTCCGTCAAAAGGATTGTAGCCGCCGCCGCTCACTTCATACCATGAGTTGCCGGCCAGGATATCTTTGACGGTCATCTGGTTTTCGGTCAGGGTGCCGGTTTTATCCGAGCAGATGACCGAGGTGCTGCCCAGGGTCTCTACCGCCGGCAACTTGCGAATAATGGCATTTTTCCGCGCCATTCTCGAGACACCGATGGCCAGCGTGATGGTTACCGCCGCCGGCAGTCCTTCGGGGATAGCGCCCACCGCCAAGGCCACAGCCGCCATGAACATGTCAAAAAGGGGCTGACCGCGAAGGAGTCCCACGCCAACGGTGACCACAGTCAGACCAAGGATCACATAGAGCAGGATGTGGCTGAAATGATCGATCTTGCGGGTAAGGGGCGTCGCCAGATCCTGGGCCGACGATATGAGCCGGGAGATGCGGCCTACTTCGCTATGATTCCCGGTGGCCGTGACAATACCCGCACCCTGGCCGTATGTAACCAGGGTTGAGCCATAGGCCATATTTTTTCGATCGGCCAGGGCTGTATCACGCTCCAGCCGGCTTACGGATTTCTGCACCGGCACCGACTCGCCGGTGAGTGCTGATTCATCGATCTGCAGATCACGTATCTGAAAAAAGCGCATATCGGCCGGCACCTTGTCGCCGCTCTGCAGAAAGACAATATCGCCAGGCACCAGTTCCTTTGAGGAGATACGCATTTTCTCGCCCCGGCGTAATACAGTGGCCTCGCTGGTCATGGTCTGTGCCAGGGCGGCCAGGGCGCTGACCGCCTTAGCCTCCTGGATATAACCGATGATGGCATTCACCAGCACCACCCCGAAAATAACTCCGGAATCGACCCATTCCTGGAGAGCGGCGGTAATCAAGCCGGCACCGATCAAGATATAGATGAGCGGTTGATGAAACTGCAGCAGAAAGCGCAGCAGGGGGCCTTTTCCCTTCTTGGTACTGATCGTGTTGAGGCCGTACTGTTCCGTGCGGTGTTTGACTTCAAACAGATCAAGACCCTTTGCTGTATCACATTCCAGCAGTTCCACCACTTCATCCATTGGCAGATGATGCCAATGCTTTCCCAGTAAATCGTCCATGTATCACTACTCCTTGCGGGATGAGAATTTTGCCCATACACTCTTTTGCAGGTGCCTTAATTCTTCTTCTAAATCATATTATGCGTGATGCATCAAGCTTCCTGTTGGATAATAAGTCAGTTTGCTTGGAGGGGCGAATTTATTCGCTCCTACAAAGCATGAAACCTGATTTCATCAATCACCGTAAGAGATCAATGGACGAAAAGGGGGTTATCCATAATAAGTATTGTCAAGGATAACCCCTTTTATGATTATTAATACTACCGCGATAATGGAAAGAGAAAAGGGAAGTTAATGACATTCTGCAAGTATTTGAAATTTAATTTAAAGAATACAAGCGTGACGCCATCGGTGCAGCAATTGCGGGGCGCGAAGAAATTATACCGGATCTCATAGGTGTTATAAAAAATGTTCTAAAAAATCAAGAACATTACGCAGGTCGAGATTGCAATTAGTGACTTTAATTCTGAATGCAAGCGGGAGATTGTCTCCCTGGGAGACCAGAAGATGCCGAATAGAAGGAGCATTGGACCGGCGGTTTTATTTTTGATAACGAATGTTTTTACCTGAGAGAACGAAAGCAGTAAGGATCACGTGCGGTGAATACATCCAGGCCAAACCCATAGGTAACGGCGGGACATCCGCGACAAACAGGACGAAGTCTGCAGCCAAAGCAGGCGGTGCTGCCGGTTCTGTATTTTGTCGCCTGTTTACCGGCATAAATGGTTTCCAGGGATTGGCTAAAGATATTGCCGATAAAGGAGGGGAATTTTCGGCAGGCGTGCACTTCACCATCGGGCAGGACCGAAACAAAATTGAAAGCCGCGCCACAACCGAAACCGGTACATCCACCGGTCAGCGGCCGTTGGTGTTCGGAAAGGGTCAGGTTGAAAAAGTTATCTTTGAGGCAGAGGCCATCATTGGTCTCTTTCGCAGCGACGAATTTTTCAAGAAACTGTGGAAAATCTTCAACGTCAACCGAGGCCAGTTGCACCCCTTCCCCAACCATGGCCAGGCGGTTGAAGGTGAAGAGGTCTACCTTCCCCCGGAGTTCATCCGCCAGCAAAAGGACCTCCTGACGATTATCACGGGTCAGGGTGAGCATGACCATCGAGTAGATCCGGTATTTACGGAGCAATTGGAGAAACGACAGCACCCGATGATAATGTCCCGTTCCCCGGATAGAATCGTTATGATCACGCAGTCCTTCGAGGCTGACCTGATAAAACTCAGGGCGTTTGATCGCCACCAGCCTCTCAATATAATGCTCCTCCATGGGGTTACCAAGGATGGCGGTCAAAAAACCACGATCGGCGGCTTCGCGGTAGACTTCATAAAAATGCGGATACAGCATCGGGTTGCCGCCGCTGAAACTGACCTGGGCGTGGACATGATGCGCCCGGCTGAAGGCGTACAACTCATCTAGCACATGAATGGCCTGGGCTAATGCCATCTCCGGTCGAGAGCTCCGGTCGTAGCAATGGCGGCAATGGAGATCGCAGGCCTGGGTCAGGTGCCACTGGAGGGTAAAGGTGGCTACCCTTTGCTCGTCTTCGGCAAACCGGCCTTGCAGGTAGCTGTCGTCACGTACCAGGCTTGATGGGGGGATGAGGATCAGGCCCCTTCGGGCCGCATCGGCAAGAATGTTGTCTATGCGGCCGATGGTGATCCCCGCTTCGACTGCCGCGTCCCGGCTGCTGATGTCTTCTGCAACGAGTTTGAGTGCCAGCAGGTCATGTCCATCCGGAGTAAACATGCGCACAGCGGATTCTGGCTCAGGCCGGTACAACAAAACCAGGGAATGTCCCGACTGCGGCTGGAAAGAAGATTGATCACGCCAAAATTCAGGCAGCCCAGTCCAGTTGACCTCAACTAATCTGATCGTTGGATTCAGTGTTCGCCTGTGCACGGTTGCCGGAAATGCCACCGAAGTAACAGTAAGCTGGTGACGGATTTTCTCAAGGGCGGCAAGTTCCGGGAGATAGGGATGAGCTGCACAAACGAGAGGCTGTTGAGACAGGTACTGCGGGAAATCAGCAGGCGAACCTTCCGCGGACAGGTTTTTCACCAGGCGGCTACTTAACGGATAGACTTCGGCAAGGGATTCGTTCACAACCGCAGCAGTAAGAATTTAAATGACAGGCAGGGCTATCCGAGGTTTCCCTTGATATCCCTGCCCAGTGGTGGGTTCGTGCATCCTGCACGAGTATCAACCGCTTCAGCCACTCTTTGCCGGTTTCTCTGCTGGAGCCCCAGGTTCCTCTTTCTTCGGCTCGTCGAGGCATTTCCCTGTTTTTGGGTCTTTTTCTTTGCACTCTTCAGTGCCCACGGCACTGTCTTTGTGGCCGCTTCAGCCACTGCTTGTCTGCTTCTGAGCTTCGCCGGCACTCCCGGTGCCGGGGGAAGCGCCTCAGCCACTGCCGGAAGCATGTGCGCCGGGCAGGGTGATCCCACCGGCGCTGATGAGACCGGCAACCCCAAGGCCGGCGAGCAGCTTCTTAAGATCCTTGTTTTTCATAGCTCCTCCTTGTCAGGATGATAATGAAAAAAGGTTGAATAGGAGAAAACTATCCATTCAACCCTGTCTATAGGATAAATATATACATAAGAAGGAGCATGCTGTCAATAGGATGAATTCGACGCATTTCCAGTGTCTTCCGGAGGAATTCGAAATAAGATATAGTAAGGCCGGGGGAGAAGGAGCCAACATTCCCTACTTCGGCAGCAGTTCGCCTCGGCCAAACAGCGGCAGGGAGGTCCGCAGATCTTCCAGCAGTTCCGTTGCATCCTGGTAGCGCTGCTCCAGATCCTTTTGCAGACAGCGCATGATAATGCGCTCGAGATTGATGTCAAGTTGAGGGTTGATCTTGCGCGGAGCCCTGCTTTCAACGGTGGTGTCGATATTCAGGGGATACTTGTCGTTCTGTTGAAAATAGGGCACGACATTGGTGGCAAAGATGTACAGGATGACGCCCAGGGCCCAGACGTCGCTGGCGATGCAGCTTCGGCCCTCGAACTGTTCCGGCGGCATAAAATTGACGGTGCCTTCGGAGCCCGTGCCTGGACTCTGCCAAGAAAGGTCCCGGGCGATACCGAAATCAAGCAGCTTGAGCCGTCCGCTTTTGCTGATCATGATGTTTTCCGGTTTGATGTCCCGGTGCAGGATTTTATGTTTATGGGCATAGGAAATGACCGAGACGAGCTGCAGGAAGATGGACTCCCGGTCCAAAGGGGAAATGCCCTTTTCCAGTAACTGATGGAGCGTTGGGCCTTCGACATATTCCTGAATCATAATAAACTTGCCACCGTCTTTGACGATTTCCAGCAGCTGGACGATATTCGGGTGGTGCACCAATCTCTTCAGAATGGCGGCCGAGCGCAGGACCCGGATGTTCATCTGCGGTGAATGGGGTGTCTTGGCCACCGCCAGTCTACCGCTGCCGATGTCTTTTACCAACCAGACAACGCCGAAGCCGCCGGAGCCAAGGAGTCGCACCTGCTCCCACCGGTCGGATATTTTTTCCGTGCGTACCCTCTTGATAAGAGATTTTGGGGTGAAGTAGCTCAAGCCCTCTTGGAAATAGTCGACCAGGCGGTTGAGGACATCACTGCCGGATTGTGCGTCGTCGACAGGTGCTCGCGGCGCTCTTGCCTGTGGCCGGGTTTCGGCCTGACCCATTTCGAGGAGGATGAGGAAACTTATGGCGAATCTATCCTCATTGAGGGGGATTTCCAAAAAATCGTCGGCACCGGCATCGAGGTATTTTTTGATCTCTTTTTCTTTTGCTTCCGGCACAAGAAGAAGAAAGGGGACGAAAGGGCCGACAAAATCGCGAATCAGTCGAATGACCCGGTCCGGTCGAGGATGCTTGGCGTCGACATGCATAATTATCAGGCAGATTTTCTTCTCGGGAAAGCGTTGGACGAATTGACGAATAGTGCCGATGGAAAGTGGCACCAAGTCAATTTCAAAAGACGACACCAACCGTTTGACAAGGGTCTTTTCGGCAGCAGACAGACCGAACAGCAATATTGTTTCCGATGGAGTTTTCAATCCTGTGCCCTTTTCCGATAGCGGGAGTTCTCTTATTGCAACCTATCAGAATAAAGACGCTACAGGCAAATGGTTTTTCTCTGAGCGTATGGAAATATGTAGGAATTCCCCGGAAAATGTGCAATTTTGTAAACATCACCTTGAAAAGGATGAAGGATAAGTAAAAATCTTGAAAAGGAGTGATGTGATGCGCGAGTCAGGATACTGGGCGGATAACTATCAGAGAAACAAGCTGTCTGTTGAAGATGCCATTGCCAAGATTCATTCAGGGCAGCGAATCTTTATCGGCTCGTCGTGCGGCGAACCGCAACGGTTGGTAAAAGGGCTGGCTGATGCCAGTCTCACCTTTACTGATCTTGAGATTGTCCGAATGTTCAGCGGGGAAAGTACCTCGCTATCGAAGATTGCTGAAAAATCAAAATCCCAGAATCTCAATATTCGCTCCTTTTATCTCGGCTCGGCCAACTCGAAAAGTTTCAAGGGGGATCTGCGTTTTATCACCCCCATCAATCTTTCCGATGTCCACAAGTTGATCAAGTCGAAGATGCTGCCCATCCAGGTTGCCCTTATTCAGGTTTCTCGCCCGGACGATTTCGGCTGGATGAGCTTGGGTATCTCCGTTGATGTAACCGCCTCGGCGGCGGCCGGCGCGGATCTGGTTATCGCCCAGGTGAACAATAAGATGCCGCGGGTGCTGGGGAGAAGCTCGATCCATGTCAACGATATCGATTATTTTGTCGAGCATGATGAAAACCTGATCGAGATCGGCCATTATCCGGATGTTACATCCGCCGGCAAGATAGCCCGCTATGTCTCCCGGTTGGTCGAAGATGGTTCGACGATGCAGATGTCCCTCGGGGGAACGTCCGAGGCCAATATCGAGGCGTTGCTGGGCAAAAATGATCTGGGTATTCATACCCAGTATATGACGAACACGATCATGAAGCTTATGGCCATGGGCGTGGTGACTAACCGGAAAAAAGGCTTTAACAACGGCAAGATTATCTGCAGTAATGCCATCGGCAATCAGGATCTCTACGATTTGCTCGATCACAACACCGCCATCGAATTTCATCCTTCCAAGTATGTCAATGATCCCCGGAAAATTGCCAAAAACAGGAAAATGGTGGCAATGAATACGGCCCGAGAGATCGATCTGACCGGGCAGGTGGCCGCCGATGCACTGCCCTTTAATTACTTTTCCGGCGTCACCGGGATCCTCGATTTTTTCCGGGGAGCGGCGATGTCGAAAAAGGGCAAGTCGATCCTCATGCTCACCTCGACAAGAGATGGCGGCAAACAGAGCCGTATCGTGCCGATGCTGCAGAACAAGGCGGTGGTCGTGCCGCGCAGCGAGGTGCAGTATGTGGTGACGGAGTTCGGCTCGGTCAATCTCTTCGGCAAGAGTATTCAGGAAAGGGCTTTGTCCCTGATCACCATTGCTCATCCTGATTTCCGGGACCAGTTATTCGATCAGGCTAAAACACTCGGCCTACTCGGACCGGAGCGGACCCTGCGCGAGGAAATGCGCTCAGTCTATCCTCTCATGCTTGAGGAAACGAGAATCGTTGATCGCAAGAAGATCACCTTCAGACCGGTGAAACTGACCGATGAGCGGAGCATCCAGGAGCATTACTATCGACTGGACAGCACCGATGTCATCTCCAGGTTTTTCCACGAGAAAAAAAGTTTTATCAGTAAACAGATCGAGCGCACCTTTATCATCGATTACCACAAGGATATGACCATTGTCGCCGTTGAAGGACAGTCCGGTTATGAGCGAATCCTCGCCGTCGGCGAGTACTATCTCAACCCGGAAACCGAGATGGCGGAGATTGCCTTTTCCGTTGAAAAGGCCTGGCAGGGAAAGGGGTTGTCGTCAATCCTTATTCAAAAACTGGCCGAGGCGGCCAAGAGAAACGGCATGAAGGGTCTCACCGCCTATACGGCAAAAGAGAACAAACGGATGGTGAAGCTTTTTAACAGCCTCAATTATGAGGTAAAGGCGGTTTCCCAGGGCACGATGATCTACCTGGAAGCCAAGTTTGTCGAGGAGCCGGAGGCGGGTCAGTAACGTAAAGTTTCTAGGAGGCTGTCCGAGAATGCCCTTTTCCCCATATCTTCGTTAAACTCGAAAAAATTATCCTTGGAATATTAACTATATGCCTCCGGTAATTTTTTCGAGTTTGCCTCGATCTGGGAGAAAATTGCTATTCTCGGACAACCTCCTAGGCTAAAATTTTATTGTTTGTTGGTAAAAAGAAATTTTTCTTGCACCGCCGCTTCTTCCATGAGTTCCACGACGGTTTCCGCAGTTCCCGGCGGCCCATGGACACTTCGGTACATAAGAAAGAGCATATCGCCCTTTCTGTACCAGTAGGTACCATGCCAGAAAGGCGCATAAAATCCTTCCGCGCGCAGCACCACCTTGTCGGCGGCTATTTTTTTGCCATGGAGGAGAATCTCTTCCTCGCCTTCTTTTTTAGCCTGCAGGCTGGTGACTTCAAAGGTATCATTGCGAATTGTCCAGAACGTCACTGTGTCGTCCTCTGATTCCAGAAACGTCCTCAGGGAATACGAGAGCGCCTGGTACCATGGTCGTTTATCAAGCTTTACCGTCTCGCTATACACTTTGCCGTGGCGAATGCCGGAAATTTTCAATTCGTCGCCCTGCCTCGCAGCTAGTATGTCGTGGGTATTGTCACTGTCCTTGACCTGGTACCGTCTGGTCTCCCCCTTATCTGCACAAGATATGACAAAGGCTTTATTTTTCTCATGGACGTAAATTATTCTCTGCTGCCCGGTTTCTTCTATCCGCCAGTAAAAATAAATGGATGCATTGCCCACCGTCTCCCGGTAGCTGTGCACAGGAGCAGGAGTGTCCTGTCCTTGAACAGCGAAAGGAAAAATAAGCAGCAATAGAGTACACAGAACACGAGATAAGGCAAAAAAACACCCATTGGTATATCCAGCTGAAAACATCAGATATGTTTTCTGATAAGTGCAAAGGAAATTGTCGAGGTCGTGACGGTGCTGCGGCCGAAGGTATAAAAGAAAACGAGCCAGAGAAGTTGCAGGCCGATGATTACTGAAGGATTCCATAAAACGCCTATGCCGTTGAGGATCTCCGGATCGGAGTAGGGTGCGGCATGGACAAAATAGATGACGCCGAGGATGTACAGCACGCTGAGGATGCCCATTTTCTGATAGGCGGAAATGTTGCCGAAGCCTCGGAAATCTGCGCGCATGGTCTCGGATAGAATACGCCAGAGCTGGGTCAGGCCTATGGTGAACAGAAGCGCCGGTGTGAATAGGCCGACAAGAAAGAGATAACTGCCGGCAAGGGCACCAAAAGTGTATAACACACAGGTGATGGCCTGGATGGGAATGAGTTTTTCGCCGGCCAGTTGTGCTTCGTAGGCAACTTTTTTGGTTGAACCGTAAAAGATGAAATTAATCCGGGAAAAGAGCCATTGCAGCAGTTTATTACAATTTTTGAGCGGCTTACCATAGCAGCAGCCATAACTGATACAGCCAAGTCTGCCGAGCCCTTCGCCCATCGTATAGGCAATGGCCATGGCCGCAAGAACCGGGATGAGCGGCAGCTCGGCGTTATTTGCCCCGAGTATGCTGTTGCTCAGCTGAATAGACCAGGGGGCGAGCAGGATGCCGATAAAGGAGGCGCCGCCGATGGTAAAGGTGTGGCGTTTTTTCTCGACGAGCATGGCCATCAGGCGGGCCGCCGGAATACAGCAGGCCAGGACAAACAGAATTGCCAGCATGGTTCCGGGAATAGACAGTCCCATCGCGCCGAGCAGGATAAGAAGAAGGGTCAGGGCGATGAGCTGACTGGTGGCGATAAAAAAACCGTAATAGGTCAGGTTTGCTCCCTGCCAGTGGTCATCGCCTCCTTTTCTCACCGGAACCACGGCGAGCATCTGCCACCGTTCACCCGGCAGATGCTTGAAGCCCCAGCCGAGAAAATGGGCCAAAACAAAACCGAGACTGGCCAGAAAAAATAGATCGTTCATCACTCTCTTCCTCTCTTAAAATTGTTGTGTTTGCCGCAATGGTTCGGCGATGGAAGAACGTACCGCGATATCGGTTTCAACCAGGGGACGATTGTAACCGCTGGTAAATCTGCTTTGTACATCACGACGTTGTGAGTTGTTGACCAGATCCTCGGCAAAAACTATGCGGCCCGGTTCAAAGATGAGGACGTCGGTTGAACTGCCGGGGCGAAAAAGAGATTTTGGACAGCCCCTTTTGACCATTTGACCCGCCTGGATGTCCCGTGGATGATCGTAACGCTCTTCACTGTAGGCCTGGACGATGTCCCCGATCATCAGCGCGACAATTTCCACCATCGCTACCAGGCCAATGGCTGTTCCTCCGGGGACATCGGTATCGATGATGGTCACCACCCGTCTGTTTTTCGAATACAGGGAGGCGGTGGTAATGAGCGCGGATGGGTTGCACGAATGGTAGCGGCCGTCGACGTTATAGATGGCGACCACCCGGCCGTCCACCGGCACATGATTGTAGTGGTATTTATCCGGCGTGAGACGAAAGATTGCAAAGTCGCCACGGAGAAAGCGGTGATGCCAGGAGCTGTCCGGCCCGAGCAGTTCGGCAAGATCAAAGAATTTGTCCTTGATAAAAAGAGTCGATGTCCCGGTGAAACTGCCGATGAGGAGCCGCGAGTCGGCAGGAGAGACAATGGTCGTCGGCTTACGGTTCATCGGCCTGGATTCCCAGTAGCGAATCTGTCGCTCAAAAAATTTGCGGTGGGAATCGTAGTACTCGACCGGGTTGATACATTCCTGCCAATCAGCACCAAAGCGACTGAAAAGATCCTTGCCGCAGCTCCGGCTTTTTCCCGGCATATCGTAGTGAAAATAACCGAGCAGACTGGACATTCTCCCCGAGGTCAGGGCCCGGAACATCGCCGGAGCGCTTTCTCGAAGCGTCGTATAGAGAAATTGTATACTACGGTCGGCTATTGGTTTTTCGGTAATAACCTGCAGGGAGTTCCTGTCTATATACTGGTGCGGCATGGTTGAAAGATTCATAGGGAGTATGCCATCTTAGTTGGAATTACGTTGGTGGTTGATAATGGCCAGGTTAAGGCGCAGCATGTGCAGCAGGATTTCCGGCCCGGCGGTCTCCTGGATGAGTGCTTCCTGATGTTCTGCGATAAAATCGGCAGCGGAGATATCCTGGCCTGTGGCGGCCATGACCTGTTTGAGGTGCGGGTCTTCGAGGCGCTCCAGGCGCTTGCAGTCATCAATAAAAACAGCAAGGGATTCGCTAAGGTGCTTTTGTTTCAGCCCGGTTCGGTAATAGCGTTCCGTGGCCGAGTTGAACTCGCTGGCGGATACTTTCATCGGCGTGCGTCTTCGCGGCAGTTCGCACTCGACGGCGGCCATGATCTTGGCGTAGGTCGAAGCAGTATTGTCGGTCAGGCGTTGGCGCAGCGACTGCATCTGCGGCGCAAGGCCCAGCTGTTCGATGAGCGCCGCTCCGTCGGATTGGAGTATGTGCAGCAGGGCAAGTTTGTAATCGTCTATTTTTACTCGGACATATCCTTTGTAGCGCAAGCTGTTGCGCTGGGTCTGCACATGGCTGAGAATCTTGCGCAGCAGCCTGTTGCCGGTTTCGGCGCGCACATAAAAAGTCGGGATGCCGACGGCGCCGGCAAAGAAAATCTGCCGCCGCTCACTTTCAATGGACGGCTGGTCCGGGATATCATGATGGTGGACCCGGCCTTCCTGGATATATTGACAGGCCAGAGCTGTCACCAGATTCTGCATGCCCACCGCTTCGGCCATATCTTCACCCAGACTGTGGAAAAGAGAGTAGCTCCGTCCTTCGAATCCGGCATAGCCGGAAGAAGCGAAGAGTCGCTGCCGGTATAGCAGGTAGATAGACATTCTCGGATCAAAAATGCCCATCTCGGAAAGTTCGGCCTTCAGGCGTTCATGGTTGCCCGGTGTTCCGTTCAAACCGGGACAGGTCTCCGTGGACAGCAGGGTGACCAGATAGTCGATGAGACGAAAATCCGGTACCAGATCCCCTTCCAGACCAAGTAGGTCGGCAAGAGTCCGGTCCAGCCAGCGCGGGCCAAAGGGGGTAATAGTCCGGCCGAGAAAACTGATATCGGCTTTTTTCTTCCATCTCCGCCAGATCATGCGCAGGTGGGTGTAATCGAGTTCATGGGGTAAGAAACCAAGCACCTTTTCCGGATGAAAGTCGGCAAAGTCGAGACGGTAGGGAGCGGCGCTGTAGGTGTTGACGAACAGCGGCTGGAAGTGGTCGGCGATCTAGATGACCAGGTAGCCGAAATTTTTTTCCACCCCGGGGGTAAACATCGATTCCTTGTCGGCGGCGAGTGAGGTCAGCAGTCGGCTGCCGAGAGAAACATGGGTGCCATTGTTGGCCAGGCAAGTGTTCGAGGTGTTCGGCAGGACGACCAGATTGTTGGTGATGATGCCGGCGTCTTTCAGCTTGCCGATGGTGTTCAGTTGACTGCGGGACAGGATTTTATGACAGACCTCCATATAACGATGCTTTTCTTCACCTTTGTCCCAGCCTGACAGGCAGGGACTCATAAAGAGATGGCGATAAAAGCCGTCCGGCACCACTTCGTTGAGCTGCTTTTGCCGCGATGGAGCATGGGGAGCGCAGTAGAGCAGGCATTTCTGTCCCGACGCCTCGAGGCCGAAACTTTTGTTGGCATACTGGATGAGAAGTTGACTGAAAAGCAGGGTCCTGGCCGTTTCCGCCGCGGCAAGATCGCCTATTTTGCCCTGTGCCGCCGTGGGAATAGTGAAGCTGAGGACCTCCGGCGAGGTATTGTCACTGATATAATTGTCCATTAAACTTTTACCGGTCTTAAAGAGGACCGGCGAAAGAGTGTCATCGACACTGATGACATTGGCCAGGGATAGTTTCAGCAGGTAACTGATCGGCAGCCGCAGGTGGGTCTCCCCCTTGTGCATGCAGCGAAACCTCTGTACATCACTTCGCTGCCGGGGATGGAGGATGCTTTTGTCGGCCAGAAAGTCCCGGGCAAGCAGTTTTCGGGTCCAGGGGGTCAGGCGATATTCAGGGAAACGAACCCAGCTGTTTTCCCAGACATTGGTTTCGTTCTGGTAGAGGAAATCTTTCAGCGAATCAAGACAGGCGGGCGGTAAATCGCCGCGAGCAGTACGCTTGGTGATATTTTTAAAATAGCTGGAATTGCGAATGGTTGCCGCCAGGTCGACATCCTGATGCCCGCCTTCAACGGCCACTTGCAGCTCGTATTCCATGCCGACGCTGGTATCTTCTCCGGCAAAAGGCTGGAGTCCGCGTGCCGTTATGGCATCAAGAAAGAGACTGACGTCTGCTTCGGCATCATAAATGGGTGCAACTATGGGGGCAAGTGGGTATCTGTTTGTGTTCATACCGGGAACTGTATCCCCGGCATATTAGACCGGTGCTAAAATATGATGAGAATAGAGTTAGGAGATTATTGGTTTTCCGTTTACCGGGGAGAAATACCCTTGCTCAGACCTTTTCAGTTGTCTTTAAAAAGTGATCCACTTATTTTCTTTTGTCTCATGTTGATACAATATGCGGTTTTTTCATTGTTGATCTCTTGGTCTTTTCTGTTATAGTACAAAACGTTTCAAAATTATACATAAGCTGTTTTTTAAAGATTTTTTCCGGCAACCTCTTCAGAGATGGGTGCACAATGGAATCTCAAACAGTACGAGAAACAATACCGAGCAATGCCCAGATGCGGCAGGAGATTCTTGCCTCGCACCAACGCTCCCGGGAATATGGTATTTGCCGCGAAGAACGCAATGAGAAGCAGGCGAAACTGTCCCCCACCGAATTGGAAGACAAGAAAGAGCGAAAAAAGGCCCTGCTCGATGTGGTGATCGCCCACATTGAAGAATTCTACGAGCTGCTTTCTCCTGAAGACTTCATGGTCGCCTATGCCAGTAGTGACGGCTATATCCTGCACCTTGCCGGCAGTGAGGCGATAAAGGTCGTCTTTGCCGAAAGAAACTGCTCCCCCGGATACCGCTGGACGGAAAAAGACGTCGGCACTTCGGCGATAAGTGTCTGCTTGAAAAGACAATTCCCCATCCAGCTCAATGACCAGGATCATTATTGTCTGCGGGCCCACGGTTTTTCCAGTTCCGCCGCACCTGTTTTCGGCAAACAGGGCAGCCTTGAAGGGGTTCTCGTTGTTTCCGGGGCCAGCCGCCTGATCCATCCGCACACCCTGATCATGATCACCATGGTTGCCCGCTCCGTTGAAAAACACATGCGCCTGCTGCGCCGCAACAGGGAGATGTCGCTGTACAGCGGTTTTCTCGACAGGGTCATTGAGTCCGCGGAAACCGGCTTACTCACCCTTGATAAAGACATGCGCATCTGGAAGACCAGCCGGAAAGGCAAGCAGATACTGAAACAACAACATCTTGACGGCAAGCCTGTTTCGGTCTTGCAGGGATTAAACCTCAAGCTTGACGATATCCACCGTCATCCGGGCAGGTGGAAGGGACGGGAGGCCTGTCTGCAGATCGACCGGCAGGATATCCATTTCTACTATTCCGTCCAGCCGGTTGTTTCAGAAAGTGATGAGCTTCTCGGGGCGGTGATGGTTTTTGAAGAATTCAATGCCATCAAAAAACTTGCCGATCGCATCTCCGGCACAGAACCCTTTTTTACCTTTGACCTGCTCATCGGCTCCTCGGAACCTTTCGTAAAGGCCATTGACCTGGCCATTCGTGCGGCGCAGTCGTCATCGACGGTGCTTTTGCTCGGTGAAACCGGTACCGGCAAGGAACTCTTTGCCCAGGCCATCCACAACGGCGGCAAGCGGCGGAATCAGGCTTTCGTGCCGATAAACTGCGGCGCCATTCCTAATGAGCTGCTGGAGAGTGAACTTTTCGGCTATGTCGACGGGGCATTCACCGGCGCCTCGAAAAATGGCCGACCCGGCAAATTTGAACTGGCCGACGGCGGGACAATTCTCCTCGATGAGATCGGCGATATGCCGCATGACATGCAGGTTAAACTCCTCCGGGTTCTCCAGACCGGAGAAATCGAACGAATCGGCGGGCGTAAGGTTACCAGGACCAACGCCAGGATTATTGCAGCAACCCACGTTAACCTGCAAAAGGCGATGGCCCTCAACCAATTTCGCAAAGATCTTTTTTATCGCTTGAACATCATCGAGATCGCTCTGCCGCCCCTTCGGGAAAGAGGCGCGGCGGATATTGAAGCCCTGGCCCTGCATTTCATCAAGCGATACTGCCCGGGAACGCAGCTCACCGCCGGGGCCTTGGATAAACTGGTCGGTTACGAATGGCCGGGGAATGTGCGGGAATTAGAAAACACTATCCAGCGTGGGCTGCATCTCTGTGATAACAAGAAACTGCAGGCAGCCCATATCGGTATAGAGCGCAAAGCCCCCAGCGTAACGAAAGGAAAAATCGGCACCTTGCGGCAGATGGAGCAGGAGCTGATTGGCACAACTCTCCGTGCCTGTAAAAAGAATATGGCCAGGACGGCCAAGTGTTTAGGTATTTCCCGGGCGACCCTGTATCGCAAGGTGCAGGCGTATGGGTTGGCCGAGACCAACCCATAAACAAGAATGGAGCTTTTGTCTTCGGCTCACGCCTATTGATCACTTTCCGAGAAACGGACAACATCATCAAAGGCAGGGCCGATTTCCCGGCGCAGAACCGGCCAGACGGTCTGCTGTATCTTGCGTCGCATGGCGTCATACTCGGCGCGCTGTATCTCGACGACCTCTATGCCACTTTTGCGCAGCTCGGCGATGTTCTGCTTTTCCTGTTCTTCTGCATGCCGATAGCGCTCCGACTCCATCTGTTCTGCCGCTTTCATCAGAGCCTCCTGGGTGTGTGGTGAGAGTGTTTTCCAGAGATCAAGGTTCATATAGATAAACCAGTATTCGAAATGATCTTTGAGTGGGAGAAACGTGTGAATGGCGGGAAGTCCTCTGTAGCCTTCCGCCCCCCCACCGATTATGCCGCTGACCATGCCGGTCTGCAGGCCCATGCGCGCATACATCCAGGTAATCGGATAAGGTGTGTAGCCCAATGCCCGGGCCGTCAGTTCAAAACTGCGCATCGGCGGCGTTCTGATAATCATCTTTTTGTCGATATCCGGATTACCAGGTGCTTCCGGCCTTTCGGTCAAGGCTATTCCACCAAAATAGACGGGGTAACCACCGAGTATTTTGATGTTCTGTTTTTCCAGAAAAGACTGCATATGCCTTAGAAGAGGGCTGGAAGGCGAGTAGAGCTGCTGTGCTTTCTCCCAACTGTCGACGAGAAAGGGCGTAAACGGCAGGGACAGTTTTTTGTCGACGGTTGTGCCGAAAGGGCCGACATACATATCGACTTCGCCTAGAGAAACACGCTCCTGAACAACGGAGTAGTCTCCCAGCTTGTTTGCCGCATAGACAGTAAAGGTGATTTTTTCTTTGCTGCCTTTGTTGAAATTCTCAATAAATGTATGAACATCAACATCAATAGTTGATCCTGCCGGTCGAACATGGCCGATCTTCCATAGCCTCTCTGCTTGAGCAATGCTTGTCTGAAGAAGGATGCAGAGTACCGCCCCGCACAGAATTTTCATTTTCAGCAGCTTTCCCATGAGTCGCTCCTTGCCTCTTCCTGCAGGAAGCTCTTCCCGGCAGACAGTTTTGCCGGGAAGAGCACTGTTTTCAGCTGTTTATTCGACAATTGCGTCAAGCACGCCCTGGCCCCATTCTTTACCGACATCATCTAAGACCACCGGCCAGACGGTCTTATGGATCTTATCGGCGATGGAGGCAATCTGCGCCTCGGTTATCGGCACGATCTGCGCGCCATAGTCAGCCAGCCGTTTTTCGTTTGCTGCCTGGTCTGCTTCGGCATTAGCCCAGCGGCGTTCTTCGAACTGATTGGCTACCTCGGTCAGCTGTTTTTTCTGGTCATCTTTCAGACCATCAAAATATTCCTTGTTAATAATCAGGTACCAGACTTCGAAATGGGTATTTGACGGAATATAGTACTTGGTAACATCGCGGAAAGAAGAATAGTATCCCTCCGCGCCTGAACCGATGACCCCATCGACGACACCGGTCTGCACAGCGGTAAAGGCATCGGAAAAGGGAATAGGTGTGCCCATGTAGCCGGTATTGTCGGCAAGAAGCTGAAAGGTCTTCATTGGCGGCACACGGAGTTTGATGCCTTTGGGTGCGTCGGGATCACCGGGGGCGACCGGTTCTGTATTGAGGGCGATACCGCCAAAGTAGACGGGCCAGGCGGCGAGCAGATGGATATCCTGCTCGGCGTATAGATCGCCGACTATCTGACGAAGAGGAGCTCCCGTGGCATAGTTTTTCTTGGCCTGGGCCCAGCTTTTCACCATATAGGGAAAATAGACGACCTGAAAGCGTTTGTCGGCAGCAGAAGCGGGGGGCTGGCAAGCCATATCGACGGCACCCAGGCCAACTCTTTCCTGCACGACGGTATAGTCACCCAGGGCGCTGGCCGGGTAAATTTTGGTTTTCATCTTGCCGCCGCTTGTCTCTGCCAGTTGTTCAGAGAACCAGCGGAGATCTTTGTCAATTGCCGTATCCTGCGGCCGAACATGAGAAATCTTCAACGTCTTGGCCTGGACGGCTCCCGTCAAAAAGACCGCCATGACAATGAGTAGTACATAACTGAGTCGACAACGTGTTTTCATTTGATTCATCCTCTCGTGTTGATGTGAGTTAGTAGCCGAAGAGACCCGGAAAAAAGAGGGACAGATCCGGCCATAAAGACGTTAGAAAAACCACCGGAACATATCCACATATGATGAGAATCATCGCCGGTTTGATAATTTCAGAAAATTCCACCTTGCCGATACGCATGCCGAGATAAAGAATGGAGGCGTATGGCGGAGTCACCCCGCCCATGGCGGTATTGACACCCATGATGGCGGCAAACTGCACCGGACTGACCCCGATGGCCTCCATCAGGGGAAGCAGCAGCGGCGCGATAAGAATAATCGCTGTGACATCATTGACGATCATGCCGACAAAAAACAGCAGAAAGTTGATGAGAATAAGAAGCAGAATTTTATTCTGGGTAATGGTAAAAACGCCTTCGACTAATGCTTGAGGGACATCCTCCATAACAAATATCTGGCTCAGCATCAGGCTGAAAATGATCATCACCATGATCGCCCCGACCGCCGTGGCTGAACTCTTTGCCGCGGTAAGGAAGGTTTGCAGGGTCAATCCTTTGTAGATCAAAAAACCGACGGGCAGGTCGTAGATGACCGCCACGGCCGCCGCCTCGGTGGGAGTCATGATCCCGCCATAGATGCCGCCGAGGATGATGACCGGCATGACCAAGGCCGGGATGGCCCGGGAAGTGTGTTTTACGCCATCGGTGAGCGCTTCCTTGGTGGTCATCGGTGGATCGAGTACCAGAGGGAATTTCCGGGCCATGACCAGATTGACGACACAAAAGAGCGCGGTAATCAACAGACCGGGGCCGAGAGTGGCCAGAAAACAGGCGAGAATAGAGGTATCCGTGACCCAGCCATAGATGATCATGGTCACGCTGGGGGGGATAAGCAGGCCGAGGATCGACGAGTTTGCCACCAGAGCCGTGGCGTAGCCGCGCGGGTAGCCCTTAGCCGCCATCTCCGGAATGAGCAGGGGACCGGTAGCCGCGACACCGGTCAGGCCGCTTCCGGAGATTGCGCCGATGATGGCGCAGCTCACCGCAGCAACAACGCCTAGGCCACCACGAATTCTGCCGACAAAGATATTGACGAAACGAAGAAGACTGGCGGCAATGCCGCTCTCACTCATAATGGTTCCGGCAAAGACAAACAGCGGAATACAGAGAAGGACCGGGTTGGCCAGCTGAGTAAATCCCCAGACCATTGTTCCCTTCATGGTGCCTCCCCCGAAAGAGCACATGACCATGAGAGCCCCGCCGAAACAATAGGGCAGCGGCACACCGAAGCTGAGCCAATACAACCAGCACTCCAAGGGAGATGAGTGAGACGGTTACTATATCCATGGTTATGCTCCTTGCTCAGCTTGCCGGCCGGCGAAAAGTTTGCGGGCATTTTTTACCAGGTAGAACAGTGCATACCCCGTCATCAGCACAAGGCCGACAAACACGGAGCATTCTGCATAGAAAGTGGGAACATAAAGAGTCGGGCTCTCCTTCCATACCCGCAGGGCGTAACGGAAATAATCCCAGGCATAGTAGGTAAGCCAGGTGGAAACGACCACTCCCATCACATCGGCAATAACCCGGACAGTCAGCTTTGCCCGAGCGGTTTTGAGAAAGACATCGAGGACATTGGCCTTGATCTGGGTATCTTCCCTGGAAGCGTTGACACTTCCTAAAAAATAGAGCCAGAGGGTCGGGTACACCAGCAACTCCTCGAGACCCATTACCGGGATTTCGAAAATGTAGCGCATGACGACCTGATAAAACTCCATGGCGGCCACGGTACTGATCAATATTGTCAGCGTATATTTGAAAAAACGCTCCACCGCACACTCCTTTGTCAAGTTATGATATCTGTCCTAGGAGCCAGCCCGAGAATGCCCTTTTGCCCAAAATATTCGTTATTTTAAAAAAACAATGCTCGTAATATCATGTATATGACTGTGCTTGTTTTTATGAAAATGCCTCGATTTTGAACAAAATGCCTATTCTCAAACAGGCTCCTGGTGCTTCCCGGCAACCGAGAATTCTTTCGGGTGATCACCGCCTTTGTCCCACCAACCGGATTTTCGGTTATTGCTCCTGCTCAACCGGCCGTTTCCCGGCAATGACCAAGATCTCGACCAGCAGATCCGGGCGGGCCATTCGCGCCTCGACACAGGCTCTGGCGGGAGCACACCCTTCGGGCACCCATTTATCCCAGACACTGTTCATGGCGGCAAAATCCTTCATGTCGCGCAGGTAAATTGTCGCCGACAGCATATGACTGCTATCACTGCCTGCCTGCTCCAGTAGGGCGTCAACCTTGGCGAGCATGTTTTCCGTCTGCGGCCCGATGGCCTCATCGGCGTTATCGGCAACCTGGCCGCAGAGGTAGATGGTTTGATTGTGACTGACAATCTTGCTCATGCGCGCCGTTGTTTCTCTTCTACTGATATTGTCCATGCATTTCTCCGTTAATCGGTGGTTATTTTTTCATATTCTTGAAAATGTCTGCCTGACCCTGCGAACTGTCGTCCAGTTCCATTGCTGCAATTTCCCCGAGCGGCACAGGTTTCAATGGAGGTCTGACGCTCAGCTGTCCAACATTTTCCGGTGACGTGGCAATTTCCGCGGCGACAATCTCTGCCAGGGCCGGCCCGCACATGCGTCCCTGGCAGAGTCCCATGCCGCAGCGGGTAACTATTTTTACTTCGTTGACTTCCAGGACGCCCTCTTTCACTACCTTGCGAACATCACCCACGCGAATATTTTCACAGCGGCAGAGGACCGTTTTATCCTGAAAATATTTACCATCTATCTGCGGCGCATACATGGCATCGATAAAGGGTCTCGGCAGGGCGTCGTGGTGCATGGCCGCCTGGATGGGCGCGGCAAGGGCGTTTCGCTCATACTCCGGCAGAATACCAAGGCATCGGGAAATCTCCAGGGCGGCTAACTCTCCTCTGTACTCTGCCGCCGGAGCACCCATGACGCCGGCGCCATCACCTGCGACAAAAATTTTTGCAAAATTGGTTCTGCCCCAGCTGTCACATGAGGGAAACCAGTAACGCTGCGCACTGTTCCATTGCATGGTGCAGCCGATCATCCGGAAAATTTGTACGTTTGGAATAACGCCGAAGTGGAGGAGCAGCAGGTCGGCGGGAAAGGTTTGTTTTTTGCCATCGACCAGAGCCTCTACCGCTTCAACCGTGTCTTTCCCCAGAGCGCTAATCTCGCTGACCCCTTTATGATGCGGGAAGCCGGCTTTCTTGATGTCACGAAGCATCTGCAGCCCTTTTAGGAGAAAGTCGCTGCGACGCACGGCGGCGACCATGTGCGGCAGTGTCCTGGCCGAAGGGATTTTCGGCGTGGTTTCAAGAAGAGCGGCAATGTGCACGCCTTTTTTCACCAGCACGCTTGCTTCGAGGAGCAAAAGCGGCCCGCTACCGGCCAGCACCACCTTGCCCGATGGGATAAGTCCTGCTTCCTTGGCCAGGTTATTGGCCGCTCCAGCGCCCATGACACCGGGCAGATTCCAGCCGGGTAAAGGAAAGGGGCGTTCCATGGCGCCTGTGGCAACGATAATGTAACCAGCGGACACCTCATGGGATTTTCCGTTGCGTGAATAAGCGACCAGGCCATCATATGTAACATTCCAGACGGTGGCGCCACCTTCGTACTCGGCATCGCTTTTGTGAAAACGTCCAGCAAGATCAAGGCCCCGGCTATACTCCTCTCCCATGGTGCGCAGAGTAGTCGTGGAGGCGGTTTCGACCCTTTTGTAGATCTGGCCCCCGACTTTCTGCTGCTCGTCAAGGACCAGCACGCGAATGCCCATCTCGGCAAGGCTGCTGCTTGCGGCAAGACCGGCAGGACCGGCACCGACAACTAAGACATCATAATAGCGACTCATGGCCTTCTCCTTGTTGTTCATTCAGCCGTCGATTGATAACCAGATCTTCCTGAACCTCAACGCAGCAGGCCTGTCGCTGCACACCATCTATCTCCATCATACATTCATAGCAGACGCCCATGAGACAGTGCGGTGCGCAAGGTTTGTGCGAAGCCGGCGATATGCGGGAAATGATTTCACCGATTGCCAGCAGGGCCGCGGCAACACTCATGCCACTGGGTACCTGTCTCTTTTCGCCATCGAGGATGACGGCTACTGTGTTCCCTGTCGTTTTATCGTCCTGTTGTTTAAACATTGAATCGCTCATTGCTGAAATGTGCTATTTGAGATGCTTCGTTTTTGCCGAGAATCCAGGGGGCGATAGCACTTACAGTCAGGGGTGCAAGTGAAACCGCACTATGCAGAGCCAGCAGGGTTATATTGTCATACTCCGGCAACCTGCTGTAGATTGGTGCCCCATCGGGAGTCATCACCCTGACTGCTCCCCAGGAGCGAACCCAGTTAAGTTTTTCCAGTAAGGGGAAAAGGCGGATGGCGTTACCGGCAAGAGTTTTCAAAGTAGACATGGTTACCCGGCTGTCATGGGCCCTGTCCTCGGTGGAAAAACCGATGATAAATGTGCCGTCGGGAGTCTGTCGTGTACAGAGGACCGGAATTTTTAATACCCGCTTGTAACGCTCACTGACCATCAGCTGGCCGCGTTGCGGATAAATGTGCAGCTTTTGTCCCAGCGGGGTAAGAAGCCGCTGGGAACCATGCCCGGCGGCAATAACCAGCTTGCCGCAGCTATAGCTGCCTTTATTGGTTTTTACCGTTATGCTGCCTCCCGTTTCCGGGACAATGGCGGTCACGCTGTGCGCGCCGTAATAGTGCCCGCCCTTTTGTTGAAAGGCCCAGCGTACTGCGGCGAGAAGCTTTAGTGGATTGACATGACCCTGATCCGCCGTATACATGACGCCGGTGACATCCTCGCCCACCTGTATGTCGGGGACCAGCTCAGCGAATTCTTCCCGGGAGAGCATCCTCACCGGATAGTCAAGGCCGGCTTCAGCGCACACCACTTTGAGCGTTTCTATAGACGTGGCGTAGGTATTGTATTGTTCTTCGTCAAAAGCCTGAATAGCCCCTCCGGTCCATTCCAGTTCCAGATCATAGCCGGTGTCGTTTTCCAGCCTGGCGGCAAACTCCCGCCATTGCTCGGTCGCCATGCGGCACCACTTTGCATAGACTGGATTGTTGGCGCCTTTACACATAAACCAGGTCAGGCCGAAGTTACCTCGGGATAATCGCTGTGAAGAAAGCTGTTCGTCAAAAACAAAGACTTTTCCGGCGCCTTCTTCCACAAGTCCGAGGGCTGTTGCTGCGCCACCGATACCGCCACCGATAACAATTACGTCTGCTGAAGCCACAAAATACCCTCCGCATGAGAAGAGACTGATTGGATTAAATCCGCTTAGGAATCTGTCCGAGAATGCCTTGATCCGAGAAGAAATAGCTATAATCCGACAGCCTCCTGGAATAGAT
The DNA here is from genome assembly GCA_964412665.1 of uncultured Desulfopila sp. Classification (GTDB taxonomy): domain Bacteria; phylum Desulfobacterota; class Desulfobulbia; order Desulfobulbales; family Desulfocapsaceae; genus Desulforhopalus_A. The sequence continues at coordinate 98,867 of CAYPPR010000001.1, read as the reverse complement.
TGAGAAGTGTTGCTTAAAACGTGTGCAAAACGAGTGTTAAGCATTCCTCTTAGAAAAGGTCTATGCGAAAAGTGTGCCAGAGAACAGATTGTCCTCTCATGGGATTATCAGGAAAGGTGAGGCAAGTTTGTCGGAGGGCAAGTGATGAGATTATCATTATAATATCATTTTGAATTTATTGGATCTTTGTGCCGGAAGTCTGATGCGCTATTATGGACAGCCGCGTGATAAAGTCTCCCGCCGGTTTGTGCACTTGCAGGTTGGATTGTCTCAAAATTAAACGTGTAGTTTTTCAATCGCGATGCTTGTCGCCACAAACGAGGTGAAAGCAGAGAGGTGTATTATTTGTACACATGTTTTAAATAGAGACAATATTTGCCGTGGAAGAACTTTAAAAAATTACCACAAACATTTGAGAGAACGTGCTGTTACCAAGTACTTCGTATAAAATATAATTAATTGGAGAGGTTCCATGTTGTCTTTTTATGAATATGCTGTGACAAAGAGGTGTTATAGTGTCGGATACCGGCAACTGGATGCTTCTGGCGGCAGACGATCAATCTCTTTGTCGCAGGTAACATCCGATACGTATTTACTGTGTCACTCTCGGGAGAAACTTACATGAACGTCGGTTTGCTCAGTGTCCTCTGGATAAGCTGGTGTTTCATGCACTCCATCTTGATAGACACCTCCGTTGCTAGGTTCATCAAGAGCCGCATACCGGGGCTGACGCGTTACTACCGATTTTTCTATAACGGGTTGTCTTTCGTCACCTTCGTTCCTTTGATCATTGCTACCAAAACGGCGGAGGGACCGGTATTATTCGCCTGGGAAGGGTATGGTGTACTTGTGCGTATTCTTCTCCTCGTGGCCGTATTTTTGCTGTTTAAGGGAGGCGCTAAGAAGTATGATATGAACTATGTCCTCGGCCTGAAACAGTGGCAGACGGGGGAGGAGCATCTTTTGCTGAGCGACACGGAAGAATTTACCGAAACGGGAGTCTTCGCTATTACCCGGCATCCCTGGTATTTGGGATCGCTGATTTTACTCTGGTCAATATTGCCGGAGTATCCCTTGCCGGTCTTTCTTGCTGCTTGTATCCTGAGTATCTACCTGGTCATCGGCACTATGCTTGAGGAGAGGAAAATTGTCGCCCAATACGGTGACAGCTATCGCCGGTATCGCCGTCGAGTATCGATGTTATTTCCCTGGAAGTGGCTGAGACAATTCCGGCGCTGAAATGCATCGGATGGTTTTTTGCATGAAACAAAGAACACCCTGAAGCAATGCATCATAAAAATTAAATGTAAACGTGACGTTATCTACCATGGACAGTATCCTTACCCTGGTCTCTTCCAACAAAGAAAGACCGCTTTTGCGCAGGCACTTGCTGGAAGTTGAACGATGTCTTCCCATGAAGATTTCCCGGATTCACTGGTTGTCGCCCAGCAAGGCTGTGGATATATACCTATCAGCCTGGCCGGACCGAACCGTATGTCTGCAGCTGGAATCGCTTTTTGCAAGAGACCGGCTTGATTTCTTTATTGTTCCTGATGACCAGACCAGGCGAAAGATGCTTCTCGTTGCGGATATGGATAACACCATAGTTGTGGGAGAAACCCTTGATGAACTGGCCGCGCAATGCGGTTTAAAAAGAGAAATTGCCGCCATTACCGACCTGGCCATGCGGGGAGAGCTCGATTTTCAGACGGCCTTGCGACGTAGGGTGGCGATGCTGAAGGACCTGCCGGAAGAAGCATTACACATCACTCGTGCCGCGATCCAGCCGATGCCCGGCGCGGAACTTCTCGTGACCATAATGCGCCGGCATGGGGCGCGGTGTGTACTCGCTTCCGGCGGCTTTACCTGTTTCACTGAACCGGTGGCGACGAAACTTGGTTTTCATGTCAGTCATGGCAACACTCTGGAAATTAAGGCAGGCCGCTTGACCGGCAAGGTGTGCGAACCGATTCTTGACCACCACTCCAAGCGCTCTTTTCTTCAATGCTACCGCGACAAGTATGGTCTTTCTGTTGCCCAGACCCTGGCTATCGGCGACGGAGCCAATGATCTGGCCATGATAAGCGCCGCAGGGCTGGGTGTCGGCTACCATCCGAAACCTTATCTGAAGGAGCGGGTGGCAAACAATATTATTCATGGTGATCTGACCGCTCTTCTCTATGCGCAAGGCTATGAAAATTTTTAAGACACCCACTTTTCTCCTGCTTAAAAAAGAATATTTTTTTTTAAAAAAAGAGGTTTTTGTGCGTTCTTTTCGGAATACCACATTGTAAGACGCCGAAACCTTTCACACTTCTGTTTGCGTTTCTTTCTCATCAAATTTTATGACATGTCTCATAAAATTTATAGTGTTGTGTGGTTGCCACGATCTTATGTAAATCTCTGTACTTTCGTGATATGTGCTCTATAGTATGAGACAGCTTTTGAGAATGGTTTTTGTAGATTCTCAAGCAGAACATGTACAGTGTATCGGAAAGATAGGCGCTTACAGTGCGATAGGTTTTGTCGACATTGTTATCGACATTTTCTGGTGCAGGATATAAGTGATTACCGGCGGCAATGGAGTGCCTTACGCGCCTGCCGGGTTCAACAAGGAGACGGTCCCGTGATTCGTAATTTCAATGATGACATTTCAACTCCAGATAAATTTGTCGTAACTCTCGAACTGGTTCCCGGTCGTGAATCAAGCGGTAGAAGCATCGACACTATCACCAGAATTTCCAAAGATGCCTCCGCGGACGGCAGAATCACTGCGGTGTCGATAACCGATAACCCCGGCGGCAACCCGGCACTGAGTCCCGATGCCCTCGGCCATGAGATCCTCAATAATGGTATGGATGTTATCGTCCATTTCACTTGTCGGGATACCAATCGGGTCGGCATGGAAAGCCGGGCGCTGCAGCTTGCCCATATGGGCATGAAAAACATCCTGGCCCTGACCGGCGATTATTCCGGCAAGGGATTTGGCGGGGCTGGTTTACCCGTCTTTGATTTTGATTCGGTCATCCTTACCTCGATGCTGAAAGACCTCAATAGAAGACTTATAAAGTCTGGACATTCCAGTGTATTTGTCACCGGCTGCGCCGTCTCGCCGTTTAAGTACACCGAAGCCGAGGCGTGGGTTCAGTACAAGAAAATGGAGCGAAAAATTGAAGCGGGGGCTTCGTTTGCCATCACCCAATTGGGCTACGATATCGATAAATATGAAGAGCTGCTGCAGTATACCCGAGACAAGAATATCGACACGCCGGTCCTTGCTTCTCTCTATCTGCTCGATAAACGGTCGGCCCGGGCTATGCACGTCGGCAGAGTTCCCGGTGTTCATGTCACTGACAAGCTGTGCAATACGGTGATGCAGGAATGGGAAGCGGACGGCGGCGGCATGCAGCAGGCCATAGAGCGGACGGCAAGGCTGGGGGTGGTTTTAAAAGGTATCGGCTATAAAGGTATTCACCTTGGCGGCATCCATGACAGCTTTGACACCGTCGGGAAGATTCTCGATAGGATGGCGGTCATTGAATATAACTGGCAGGACTATATCGAAGAGTTTCGCGAGAACGAACCGAATCGTTTTTACCTGTATAAAAAACCGACCAAACAACAGACAACCGCAAAAAAGGTTCTTCCCGGCAAAGAAACCATAAAGGTCAAGCTCACCGAAAACTGTCACTATCTTTTCCTGCGTGCCGCTCACGATCTCTTCTTTGATAAAGGTGCCTCTCTTGCCCCGATGTACAAAAGAATCTCCAGCTCTCTGGAGAAAAACAAGGCATCCTGGCTGTTGAAGGTGTTTTTCGAGGACCCATTTAAAAAGCTGATGCTCTCCTGCAAGAGTTGCGGAGATTGCGGTATCCAGCATGTGGGGTTTCTCTGCCCCGAGTCGGGCTGTCCAAAGCATACGCGAAATGGCGCCTGTGGGGGCAGCAAAGATGGTTTCTGTGAGGTGAATACCGATAAGCTTTGCGTCTGGGTGCGGGCCTACCGGCGGATGAAAAAGCATGGCGAGGCAGAAAAACTCACCTGTGCATTTGTCCCGCCCCGGCTCTGGGAACTAAAAGACACCTCTTCATGGATTAACTTTCACCTCGAGCGGGACCACCAGAAGCCTGCAAAACCACCGGCGCGGTTGCTCTAACTTAGCAGGCTGTTCGAAATTAGGCCTTTTTTCTCAGGCCAAAGCATTTTCAGGAAATCAAGCGGCTCCAGCCTCTTCCTTGCTTGGCTTTCCCTTGTGTTTCTTGGCCATATCCGGTTGGTTAGTTGATAGTAATAATCTTGTCGGCGAGTTGGGTGGCGGTGACGATATCAAGCATATTGGTCGAGCCGCCAACTTGTTTTTCAGCGGTGAGGCCAAAATGCTCGAGGCAGGTGCCGCAGGCAAAAATGATCACCCCGGATTTCTCATATTCCTGCAATTCAGAGAGAACGGGTGAGGAGGCAATGGTCAGTTTGACGCCGCTGTTGACAAAGATAAGCTGCCACAGTTCGCTGCCCATTTCCTTAATTGTCTTTATGTAACTGACCATCAATTTTCCGCCGAGTTCCTCATCACCGGACCCGAGACAGTCACTGGTGATCAGGACAAGAATCTTTTGTTCCGCCGCTTTGTCTGCACGTACTGCGGTTTTTTCCACAGGAACAGCTGAATCGTTTCCGCCGCACCGGGCCTCGAGTCTGTACACGCCACCTTCGCGGCTATCGGTCACCGAATATCCCCTGGAACCTAAAAAACGGCTCACATTTTCAAGGGAGGCCGCATTATCAACGAGTACCGTCAATTCCTGCGCATTATTCTGCTCGACGGCGTCTTTTACCAGTAAAACCGGTGCGGGACATGTCAGGCCACGGGCATCAATTGTTTTTTTCATGGTCTGTTTCTCAATTATTAAAGTTAATCATTGCAGTTGTATGGTATTTTTCAGGCGTTCAGTGACAAAACCGATCACCGCAGCCGCTTCTATTCCTTCATTCCGCAGCCGGCGCACCAGGGCGGGGGCATCTTTTTCCGCACAACCAATCAGCAACCCGCCGGAGGTCTGCGGGTCATAAAGGATATCACGAAGAACAGGGTCAAAATCGGCGGCTGCCAGCACCATGTTTTTCCTGAATTCCCGGTTCTTGTGGGCGCCGACCGGCACAAAGCCCATTGCGCCGAATGCATATGCTTCGGCCAGCACCGGCACCTTGTTTGCCTCAATAATTACCCCTTTGCCGGTGCTAGCGATCATCTCGGCTATGTGGCCGAGCAAGCCGAAGCCGGTAACGTCGGTACAGGCTGACACGGTAAACTCGGTCATAATGTCGGCCGCCTTGCGGTTGAGGGTGGCCATCAGCTCGGTTACCTGGCGGATGGTCGCCTCCGACGCCAGGCCGCCTTTGATTGCCGTGTTAATTATTCCTGTACCGAGTGGTTTGGTCAGTACCAGACAATCTCCGGCACGAAGGCCCTGATTGGTGAGAATTTTTGATGGATGGACGAAGCCGGTGACCGACAGGCCATATTTCAATTCCTCATCTTCGACACTGTGTCCGCCAAGCAGCACCGTTTCCGCATCCGCCAATGTCGCCGCACCGCCGGCGAGCATTTCCCGCAATGGCTCCCGGCCCATACTGTCCATCGGATAGGCGACGATATTCATCGCGGTTTTTGGGACGCCGCCCATCGCATAGACGTCGGAGAGGGCATTTGCCGCGGCAATGCGGCCAAAATCGTAGGGGTTGTCAACGATTGGTGTAAAAAAATCCAGGGTCTGGATCAGGGCCAGCTCATCCGATACGCGATAGACCCCGGCATCATCCGAGGTGGCCATACCGACCAGGACGTTTTCATTTGTTGGAAATTTAATGCCGCTGAGTGCTTGTTCCAGGTCCCCTGGAGAAAGTTTTGAGGCTCAGCCGCCACCTTTCACACAGCTTGTCAGGCGAATCGATTTATCGTGCATTTTCCCCTCTACTCCCTCTTCTTAATGGACAGAGCACATCTTTTACCGCATACTGATGTTTCTGTCCGCATAACGGACATGCCGGATTCAGACTGACGGTGCCCTGCAGTTCTTTCCTGCCTTGGTCATCCAGGACTATACTGTGCCCTGGATGCAGGGAATAATCGTCGGATGCGAAAGTTTCATTTTTTATCGGACATGTGAAATAAAGTTTCATGGTATCAACATAACATAATGAAATTATACAGCTCATTTTTCCATCCTGCAGATAGGTGACTCTCAATCTGTACCCTTAAAAACCATAAAAAACCAATAGGTAATACATATGCTGCGAAGAGTAGAGATTGGATTTTTCTATGCATGAAATAAAAACCAGAGATGAGATTTAGCTTCAGCTTTGAAGATAGGAGCTGAGATCCACCTCGTCAATCTGATCGGGGCGCAGATATTGGTGCGCATATTCCAGATAGGCGCCGCTGGTCAAAAATAACCTGAACAGGTCGGAATCGATGTGCTGGGCCTTTTCCATCAAACTCATGATCCGAATAGCCTCACTTACGGGGTTTACTTTCTTATATGGCCTGTCGGAGGCGGTAAGGGCTTCAAAAATATCGGCGATGGCAAGTATTTTGGCAGGGATGGACATCTCCTCGCCGCGAAGGCCTCGTGGATAGCCCGTGCCATCAATTTTTTCATGATGTCCGCCGGCAATATCTGGAACCTCGGCGAGATGCCTGGGATAAGGCAGCTGCTTGAGCATAATGATCGACTGTACAATATGGTCATTGATCTTGTAGCGCTCTTCCGGTGTCAGAGTGCCGCGATCAATTGACAGGTTATAGAGCTCGCCCTTATTGTACAGATACCGCGGCATGTCGAGCTTAAAGCCATAATTGTTGTCCGGATTGAGGCGGTCTTTTTCACTGCGCGTAAAGATATGGTCATCGCGGTCGGCAAGGAGTCGCTCCTGTACCGGCAGCGGCTGGGCAGGTGTGCGTTGTTTGCGCTGCAATTCCTCCCAGGAGATGCCGATGCGGTCGTCCAGAGTCCGCTGCCAGCTGCGGCCGGCGATGGTATGCAGACGATCTATCCGTGCCGGATCCATGAACTCGCCGCCCAGATTGCATAGAGCGACAAAATGAAACTCTTCATCGAGCTGCCGCCATTGGCTTTCGAGCCTCGGAAAGAGTTGTTCCCTGTCGCCGCCATCGGCGATTTTCTGCCAGTAGGCGATGTGCGCATCACGCTTCAACACTTCAAAGCGCATTCTGACCTCGTGAATGCGATCGTAGAGAGTTTCCAGCTTAGTTGCCTTGTCCACGACAAACTCAGGGGTGGTGACCTTGCCGCAATCATGCAGCCAGCCGGCAATCTTGATGGCCTCCCATTCCTGGTCGTTGAGCGAGTAGGCGGCAAACGGTCCTTCCGTTGCTTCGCAGGCTTTTTGCGCGAGGATTTCGGTGAGCACCGGCACCCGCTGGCAGTGGCCACCGGTGTAAGGTGATTTGGCGTCAATGGCCCCGGCCAGCAGCTGAATAAACGAATCGAGCAGATTTTTCTGCATCTTCAGCATCTTGCGGCTTTCCAGGGTGACAGCGGCAAAGCCGGAAAGCGCTTCGATAAACGCCAGTCGCCCCTGCTGTTTTTCCACATTGATAGTGTCGCCGCCGTCGTAGACCAGACAGATCATGCCGATGCCGTCGCCCTGCCGGTTGATGAGCGGCTGCGCATAGGCCTGCGGCGACAGCAGACCCAGGCTATCGACAAAGGCGTCATAGTCGCCGAGTTCCTCTAGAGAGAGAATAGCCCCTTGGCTTTTGTTCAGCGTCCGCACCAGCAGCGAATCTTCCGAGAGCCGATATGTCGGTAAGGCAGCGAGTATTGCCTTGTCGGTCTGGCCGACCCTCCTGCATTTGAAGGTCTTTGGTTCAAGCGCATTGGTGTGTTCGTTGATGATATAGGTAAAGGCGGCATCGGCTTCGCTTGCCGTCATAGTCTCTAAGGTGATCAGTTCCAGCAGTTTGTCAAAATCCTCTTCGCCGGCAAGTGATTTGATAAGGGAGAGAAACTGGCCGATGGTGCCCTCCATCATGGCCATGGCCCGGCCAAGTTCATCGACTTCCTTGATGGAGCAAGGGGCGATATCCCGCTTTTCAAATTGAAAACGGCTGATGCGTTTGGTTTCCCTGGCCAGCGCCTGGATCGGCGTAGAAATTCTCCTGGCCAGCAGATAGGTTATAGGGATTGACAAGGCAATCATAGCCAGGGTGTAGCGCAGTGTCTGTTTCTGGAGTTTTCGTGCTTCCTGAAGGAGTTCTTTCTCAGGGGCGAGCATGACCAGATAGACGTTACTCTTTTCCGTCAATGCAAGCGTGTCGGCTGAGGCGAGCCAGGTTTCCTGGTCATAGGAAAAGGAGGAAAATGGTGCAAGAATATCGGCCAGGGTAGCGGCATAATCGATGACTGGGATATTGAGATCATGGGCCGTGCTTCGTTTTGGGCCATCGGTATCGAAGAGAACCAGTTTCTCCGGATCCTTATAGGCTGTGACCCAGTAGGTATCGTCTTTTTTTTCCAACAGGATCAACTCTGAGCGTGGTGTCTGCTGGTAATCGGCAAGGGTTTGCGACAGGTTGTACAGGGTTACATCACCGGCGATGACAGCCTGGTTTCCGGGTGGCATGAAGGCGATTGTCAGACCCATCTGCCGGACAAAATGAAACAGATATGGTTCTGTCACTATCTCTTTTTCAGAACCGATGGCCTCGATATACCAGGGCCTGAGACGCGGATCATATTCAGTCGGTTCCGGGACTGATCGAGTGATTTCCACAAGCTCTGCCGTAAACCAGAATCGCTGCAGCTGATGTTTGCCGCCTGGGCTGCCGGTGATGTTGTCGACAACGAGCTCAGCTCCCGTTGGAGCCTGGAACTGTTTGCGCATAATGTCGCCGGCCAGGGGCCGAACGATGAAATAGTCTCCGCTGTCATACCCGATCTGCAGCCCGGTAAGCTGAGGTTCCTGGACAAGAGCCGCCTGCAGTTCCGGCAGAAAGGCCAGTCGTTCTGACAGGCTGGTTGCGGTGACGAGCGGTGTCGAGCCGAGAATGTGTATGGTCTGAGCTATGGTTTTGCGTGTCGTCAGAAAATTCAAAGAGAGTTCTCTATTGACCTGGGCAAAAAGACGTTTTGATTCCTCCAGCAGAATAGCTGAGGTCTGCTGGAAAATGAATTGCCTGAAAAACAGGCCGAACAACACAACCAGGGTGATGAAGAGCACGCTGATGGTGACGAGGATGCGATATCTGCGAATGCTGCCCTGAGTATGTTTTTGTCTCAATGTCGTTTTTTGTAATCCCGGCATACGCTGCACATTATTTTTGTTCCAGAACAGCCAATGTATTGATAAGCTGCCGGCACACCTGGCGGGTGCCTCCTTTACGTGGTTCAAAGAAAGCCTGTACCTGTTTGATTACCACATCTTGAGAAAGATCGGTGTCGATCGCCCTGACTAAGGCGGTCACCAGCTCGTTTTCGTCAGCGACTTCCTGAACCAGTCCAGAGTCAATGATTTCCCGACCAACCCAGGCAAAATCCCTCCAGAAAGGACCGATGATCGGTTTACGTCCAAAGACTAAGGGTTCAAGAAAATTATGGCCGCCCAGATTTTCCAGGGAGCCACCGACAAAAGCTGCATCGGCCAACGCATAGGCACCGGCAAGTTCCCCAAAGACGTCCCAGACAATAACAGATCCCGGAGGTTGGCGAACATCAATTTCCGAGCGTTTTACGACCAAAATATTCTCTCTTATCAGGAGTTCGAGCCAGTGGTCGGCTCGTTCGATATGCTTGGGAAAAAGACCGATGGTACTTTTGGGGCGCACGGCGAGGAGGTGTACGATTGTCTGAAGAATTTTATTCTCTTCCTCTTTGCGGATGGAGCCAAGCAGCACAAAGGGACTGTCTTGTGGTAAAAGAAGGGAGATTGGATTGTATTCCGATATGTCTTTTCTGGGCTCTACCCGATCAAATTTGATGTTGTTTATCAAGCTGACTTTTTCCGCGCCGACTAAGCGGGCAAAGCGTTCCGCATCAGTCGGGGAGATGGCCAGAACTTTTTCCGGACCGTATTTATGAAAAAAATTGGTGAAATATTTATACGAGGCGAAACTCTTCGCCGATATTCTGCCGTTCACAAGAAAGACCGGGACGTTGTTCTTATTTGCATGGATCAGGAAGGCCGGCCATAACTCGGTTTCCAGAATAACTGCCAGTTTTGGGGCGAAACGACGAAAGGCCTTTTCCATGAGATATGGGGCATCCAAGGGAAAGTAGGCGACAGTGATGTCGATGCCGTTGTCCGAGGGCAGGTTTTGCACCCTGTGCATCAGGCTGTCGATGCCCTGTTTCGTTCCGGAGGTGGCCAGAACGCGCCATTTTTTGTACTTTGGCCGAGAGGTGACCAGGTTTTCCAGGATCATGATGGTGAGCATGGATTCGCCACCGGATGCCGCCTGGATCCAGAGATCAAACGGGCCTTCCGTGCAGTCCCGCATGGTCCGTTGCCGCCAGCCGAGTTGCACCCGTGGTGAACGTTTCAAAAACGGCAGGGCGAGATGCCAGACAAGATTGTAGAGGGCGAGCAATATATGTATCAACAGGAAAACGCTCTAAAGGATTTTGGGACCAGATGCCTCTTAGATACAAGCATGTCAATGGTGCAACAGTCTGGCGATGCTAACGTGTTCAGGCAATCATTTCAATAAGATTTTCCGTTGCGTTTCATTGGCTGACCCCAATATGCCGGGAAGGATGGAGACTCACGCCTCCGTTACGCAGATCCGGCTAAAAAACGATCAGTCCAAGTACTTGTTTTGTAAATCAATCTATTATGAGCGAAACTGCTGACCGGGAAAGAGTATCGAGGATGCTTTTCTTCTCGAAATTTGGTATCATTTCCTGGAGAATGAATAGAGTAACCTGCCGAGACAGCAAAATGACCGCTGCCGAGTAATGTGGTGCGGCCGAGATCAAGCATGATAGCTCCTGCGAACAGGAGCGTTGGGGAATAAGAAGTTTTTTTTGTGGAAAAATATCTCTGGAGAAAAAATCATGTCAGCGCGCAAAACAGTCGGTTTGGTACTTGGCAGTGGAGCATCCCGCGGTTGGGCGCATATCGGCATTATCGAAGCACTGGTGGAAGCGGAAATTCCCATTGATTTTATTGCCGGATGCAGCGTCGGCGCTTACATCGGGGCGCTGTATGCCAGCGACAGCATCGAAAGCCTGAAGAAATTTCTACTTCGCATGGACGGCAAAAAGATCTTTTCCTATTTCGATGTCGTTTTTCCCCGGTCGGGGCTTCTCAATGGTTCGCGGCGGGTCCAGGAGTTGTTTTCGATGCATACCAATGTCTCGACCTTTGAAGAACTCAATATTCCACTGGTGATGCTGGCTACTGATTTGGAGCGGGGCGAAAAGGTCATCATCAACTCCGGCAAGCTTATTGAAGGCCTCAGGGCGACTATGTCCTTCCCGGGGCTCTTTGCTCCAATACAGATAAAGGGCCGCTGGCTGGTTGACGGTGGCCTGGTCGATCCCGTTCCGGTTGGGGTGGCGAGGGCCATGGGCGCCGAGGTCGTCATTGCCGTGGATTTGAACAGCAGGATCGTTTCGCGAACCAGGTCGCTCCGTGCTCTCACCGTTGTTGAAGATCGTGAAAAACTGCCTGCAAAAAGGGCCGGTACCGTACTTGACACCCGCAATGAACTGATGAAAAAGATGGCTGACTTTTACGAGAATGCCGAAAACAGATTTAAAAACAAGACCAGCGAGATGTTTAGACGTGATTCGGTGACTCCGGATATCATCGAAACCGTTATGACGTCCGTCAGCATCATGCAGGAACGTATCACACGCATCAATCTGGCAGTGGATCGCCCGGATATCCTCATTCAGCCACGTCTGGGGGAGCTGAAAATGATGAACTTTGATCAGGTCTCCCATGCTATTAGCGAAGGTTATATCGGAGTACAGGAACAACTTGAAGATATTCAAAATCTGCTGGCCTCGTCTTGAGAAAAAAGGGGCCTGCCGGTTTTATTTTTTATGCACTGAAAAATAGCGATCAGTCATCCGGTCCTGCAGAAAAATATTGGAAAAACGGCTGCGGTCGGCGGTTTCGTACCACTGATGACCCTGGTCCTGACACGCCGAACATGCATTGAACGGAATATGGACGGCCAGGATAGGTTTTGCATGGCCGGCTATTGATTCTATTCGTAGCGCACCGCCACAGTCGTCACAGATGCGGACTCTTTCGTTCTGTTGTTCGTGGATGCCGTCCAGATCATAGAAGATATGGCGGTTGCGCTGGTTCGGGTAACTCTTGGCGCGGGCCGTTTCAGTAAGCAGCTCCCGCTGACGCCATATTTTCAGCACCTTTTCGCCCAACAGCTCGATATGTTCGGTGATTTCCCTGCTCTGCCGGTAGCGTTCGGCATTAAAGTCCGGTTCCCTGAGACGGTCATAGTCCAGTCCGGCCATAGCCAGGATAATACCGGTGTTGATGTACGGCAGCGCCCCTTCGATGGCGTAACCGCCTTCGAGTACGGCGATATCCGCCTGGAGCAGCGTGGTCAGTGCCGCATATCCCTGGGCGGAAATGCTCATATTGGTGATTGGGTCGGAGTAATGATTGTCCTGCCCGGCGGAATTGATAATCAGCTGGGGTTTGAAGTCGGCCAGGATCGGCAGAACAATTTCTTTGGTCGCATAAAGATAGCCTTCATCTGAGGTATGCGGCGGCAGGGGGATGTTGATGGTCGTACCGATGGCATTGGGGCCGCCCATCTCCGGGAGAAAACCGGTGCCGGGATAAAGGGTCCGGCCATCCTGATGCATGGAGATAAACAGGGTATTGGGGTCATGCCAGTAGATGTCCTGGGTACCGTCGCCGTGGTGACAGTCGGTATCGACAATGGCCACGCGCTGCACACCGTAAGCCCGGCGCAGATACTCGATCATGATGGCTTCGATGTTGACGTTGCAGAAACCGCGGGTGCCGTGGACCACGCGACAGGCATGGTGGCCGGGCGGGCGGACCAGAGCAAAACCGCGCTCAACGGTGCCGTCCATCACCGCCATACCGATGGTCTTGGCGCCGCCGGCACTGATAAAATGTGATTCGGTCATCACCGCCCAGGGGTCGGGAACACAGAAGTGTACTCTCTGCACATCGTTTATATTTATCAGATCCGGTTTGAATTCGACAATACCGTCAATATCCAGCAGCCCCTCTTCAAACACCTGATCCTGGGTATAGAGGAGCCGTTCTTCTCTCTCCGGGTGAGTCGGGGAGATGGCCCAGTCAAAGGCCGGAAAGAAGACCAGGCCTGTTTTTTTCTTGGCTTGTAGCATTGTGCTGGCTCCTGATTGTTGAGAGTTTTTCGTTCTGTCTTGCCGGCCTGGCTAATGTCATTTCTCACTGATAAGTCCGGGTTTCAGCTGCATGCGAACCCGGATGTTCTTGCCGATAGACTGAAAGCCGCGGATCATATTGAATTGACTCTCCTCAAGGATCTCCGTTTCCAAGTCCTCTGGATCCGCTCCGCGCAGAAGAGCCTTTTTTCGCAGGAGCTCGTCGGCCAGATCACGGGCATTGTTCAGGTTGAAACTGGAAGAAATTGCTTGTCTAAAGCCTTCGCTGGGGGCGGTAGCCAATCCGAGGGCAGTATCGACAAACAGGATAACTTCACAGGTTGTCCGGGCCAAGGCGCAGCCGATGGCATTGGCCACCTGATAATTGGGGACGACCTGCACCTTGCCGGCAAACATCGTTTGCAGCCGGTCGGCAAACTGCGGGGCAGGTCCGCCGAGAATGAGCATATGTTTGGGGTCGATCCGGCTGCCCTCGTAGAGCTCGTGTACGGTATAGACCGGCTTGCTGTTAATGGTTTCGATCATCTTCGCCGCGCCTTCGAGGATAGTACGGCAGGCACTGGTGAATATTAATTCCGCCGCATGCTCCAGGCTCAGCCCCAGGGCTTGGGCGACTGGTTTAAGACCGGTTCTCGATCTGGTCACATCACCACTGCCGCCTTGGCCCACCACATGGAAGGCATCCGTTGGCGTCGGCACCGGGCCGCCGTACGCCATGGCCCTGCCGGTCCGGTCCGGACCAATGGTCAGTTTGCCGTCATGAACCCGGACCGTGCTGTCGCCCCCAATGCCAATGGACTGGGTAAGCAGGGCCCGAATCAGAGTCTTATAGTGCGAGACCTCGATGCCGAGGGGGGCAAGCAAGGGATCCCGGTCTATCAATACCGCCATGTCGGTGGTCGTGCCGCCGATATCCAGTACCAGGCAAGTGCCCTGAGCAGGGGCCGAGGAGATGGCGCCCATGACGCTGGCCGACGGTCCGGACAGAATGGTCTGTGCCGGATGGTTGACCGATGATTCGATATTCATGTTGCCGCCGTCGGGTCTGAGGATGCGGATGGGCATAGTCAGGCCTTTCTCGCTCAGTGCTTTTTGCATGGCCTCGAAGAACATTTTATGCACAGGATAGACGGCGCAGTTCAGGTAGGTGGTGGCGATGCGGCGGGGGAAATTGAGGTTGCCGGAAAAAAGGTGGCCCATGAAGACCCGCTCGACATAGGGCTGCAGCAGGGCAGCCATCTTTTCCTCCTGTGCGGTATTGCGCACCGAAAACTTCGATACCACCCCGGCATAGCGTATGCCATGGCGTCTGAGATCCTTGCCGATAGACTGTATCTGTTTGTCGTCAAGGGCTTGTATTTCTAGGCCACGATGGTCCTGGGCGCCATCCACCGTATAGTAAAAAGGATTGGTGCGAAAGTGGCGGGGATCGATGCCCGGACCAGCGGCGACAATCATACCGACGTCGGGGAGTTTCTGCTGGGCGACGAGATTGGTGGCTAGGGTGGTGCTGAGGACCGCCCGTTGAATGGATTTGGGGTCAATGCCCTCGATTACCGCACTGAGACCGGCGAGCAGGGTTTGAAAAAGATTGTCCGGATCGGTGGCAATCTTGACCTCGCGGACAAGTTGCCGACCGTCGAGAAGAATGACGTCGGTATGGGTGCCGCCTACATCGAGTCCAATGATCATCCCGTCCATCCGAGGTAAAAATATGGGTAATCGGAATCAAAAAGAGGAAGTCAAGTGTCGGTAATCATTCCGTTACCAGAAACGGTTCTTGGAGGTACATGCAGATAACATAATTACAAAAAAGCTGGGAGGCGGTCAAGGACTATTTATTTCTGAAAATAATTCATGCCTGGAATATCCTTAAAGTCGATATCTTGAGTCCAAACAATTGCATTGTGATGCTGTGCTGTTGCAATGATAAACATGCGGATGAATCAATGATGTTCATTCTGGATCCCTGTTAAGGAGTCGTGAATGTACTCAATTCCGGAGCGATTGAAATCAGCAGTTGGCCGGCTTTTGAGTTCGCCTCGATGAGCAAGAAATCCACGAATTCAAATCCTGGAGCGACCGTACAACCAACCAAAACCTCATCGCACAGTGGTTCTGCCGCTTGCCAGACACCAGCAGGTATGACATGGCAGAAGCAATTTTCTTTTGCCGACAGTGTTATGCATTGTGGCGGTGTTGCTGTGCCGTCCCAAATATAGAGGCGTAAGCCTGTTCCTTTGTACAGGTTCCAGACCTCATCGAATGCAACCTTATGAAATCTACTTCTTTCATTTGCTTTGAGAGAAAAGTAAATATGCGTCATTGCTGATCGTTTTGATCCCTGATCGGTTGAGATGATTTGCGCGGATCTGAATACTTCGCGAAATCTGCCCCCTTCGGGATGTTCTATAAGTTCGATGGGTTTCATGGAGCGCATGGTTATGGGTTTTACTCCTGAGCGTGATTATTTGCTTGGTCTCTGCTGTGTTATCAGCAGAACCGTATGAAAATACTGTTGTTCGTCAAGATAATATTTGGGCTTGAGATCATGGAATGTACTTGAGCAGATGAACAACCAAATCAGCGTTATTTTTAGCTACGGTTGCGAAAAAGGCCTGAAAGTTGACATTGGCATCTTCGCCTGCTTTGTCGGAAACGGCACGAATAATCATGCAGGGGATCCCATTTTTCAATGCCACCTGAGCGACCGCGGCACCTTCCATCTCAACAACATCTGACTTTTTACTTCGTAAATATTCTTTCTTGGCATCATTGGCAATAAATTGGTCTCCCGTGGCGACAATCCCATCTACTCTTAAAGCAGGTGAATAGTCTTGATTATTTACGCGAACTGCTTTGAATGACTTTGAGAATTTGTCTGTTAAGGTTCATATTGATTTTCTTATTCATGGGGCAGGTTGATCCCATAACCAACGCGCTCATCCACCAATGGCCTGATTGTCGGGGCGAAGGGATTCAAGTGCCGGCAAAGGGCGGATTGGCGAGAATCAAGGAATATTTCTCGGCCTCGTCATCGTCGGTCTGGGCCAGCGAGTCGCGGTAGCGGATATCCGGATTTTCCACGCCGTGCAGCAGCATGTTCATGCTGCCGATGCGCAGCATGGTGCTGTCGAAATCATAGCCGTGGAAGGTGCCCTCGTTGAAACGCCTGCGGGCGGTGTCGTCACGATAGATGGCATCACTGTGGTGGGTGACCAGATGCTCGGAGGCGGCGATAAGAAAACCGGCGGTGCCGCAGGCCGGGTCGCAGATCATGTCTTTGGGGGTGGGCGCGGTCATTTCCACCATCAGCTTGATGATATGGCGCGGGGTGCGGAATTGCCCGTTCCGTCCGGCGCTGGCGATCTTACCGAGCATATACTCGTAGAGATCGCCCTTGGTGTCGGTGTCGGCCATCTCGATACTGTCGAGCTGATCCACCACGTTGGCCAGCACCCGGGGGGCGGGCATCATGAAGAGGGCGTCCTTCATATGCCGGGTATAAGTGGAATCATCCGGGTCGCCATCGCCGCCGTTACCGTTGCGCCCGAGACTCTTGATAAAGGGAAACACCTCGTCGCGCACCGTGGCAAACATCGTTTCCGGCGCGGTCTCCTTGAAGCGAGATCAACGCAGATGCTCTTGATCGGCTCCGAAAACCGGTTCCTCGATCGGTTTGCCGGTGCGGGCGGCCTTGCTCTTCTGCAGGGTGTGCAACTCGTCCAATCGCTTGATGAACAATAAATAGGTGAGCTGTTCGATCACCGAAAGTGGATTGGAAATACCGCCGGAGCTCATGGTGTCCCATATGCGGTCGACTTTGGATCTGATGTCGCCTGTAATCATAAATGCCTGCTTCTTTATAATTTTCAATAATAAAGCTTCTCAATCTTGCAAATTCATTAATACGCCAGCAGCACAGTAAAGCCCACCCATGTTGAATACCGGGTTCGGCGAGTACTATTACATTTATTCTGCATATTCCTGGTGATGTTTTTTTTATGCACTTTTCGCAAATGCCGTGGCTGAATTGAGCCTCTGAATGTTGCATAATGTATTTTTCAAGTTTGTTCCAAGATCCTTTGTCGTCTCTGATTGCTTTGCAATACATACAAATCGGAATAATTCCCTTGAGTACACGGAGTTCTTCTTCTAATCTAAATAGATCCTAGCGGACCTGTTTTAGTCTTCATGCATTATTTTGATTGTTCTCTCATCGAGGCATGATCGCAAAAAGTGGTTCATGGGTTTCTGTTGACCTGTCTGATAAAATTCCAACATGAGAGTATTAAATTCCAACTGGCGTTTTGCAGGAAGATTGATGGCTGGGTATCCTTCGCTTAGCAAAAGTCCATTCATCATAAATCGTCCCATGCGTTTGTTGACATCGTAAAAGAATTGACTTCTTGCCATGGTGAGGAAAACATGGATGGCCCGGTCATAACTGTCTGCAATTTGTTGTACTTCATTGACGAGAGACGCAAACAATAACGGAAGATCCTCGGAGCTCGGCGGCATATAGTCGGTTCCGGCAATAGTGACCGAGCCGGTGCGAAATTTGCCCCAGGCAAGTGCTTCGTTTTTACCGGCTATTGCGTGCAATTCACAGGCCCTCTGCGCAGATATGGAGAAATCCCCTTGCTCCACCCATCGGAAAAGAGTGCGCCAGGCATTTGCCTGATTCAAGGCTATTTCTTGATCGGTAACTTTATGCCCCCCGACAGTTATGCCATCCAGCAACGTTTGAATTTCCGGCAGGGTGAAAGGTATGCCTTCTAGATTTACTGCATCGCAAACCAGCTCAGAGAGTTGACGTTTTGCCAACATTAATGATCGTGCTTTGTTGGGTGGCATATGCCATACGGTATCTTGGGTCACTTTAATTTCTCCTTAAAGCGTTTCCATTTTCTCTTCTTGAATCAATTTTAGCTCATGATCAGCGATGATATCATAAACATATGTCTTCCATACCTGTTGTCTTTCGGGGCCATTTTTCGTAACCGTTCACCAGCACCCCATTTTCGCCCGATCAGGCCACCTCACAGAGCCAACTCTAGCTCGATGGCCTGCTTAAACGAACCTGGAGCACTGGATGAACGGTTACAGATCCGGGTTATGCCGTCTTTTGATGTGCTGGTGAACGATTACCATTTTTCAACGTTCCTCGTTCCCCATTTTTATCTGTTTTTTAGATAGGTTTTCAAGTCTCTGTAATAATTTTCATGTGGTCCTAGCATGATGAGTTCAATGCTTTCTTCCTTGATGACTCGATAAGCAACTAGATACAATTGGTTCTGTAAATTGAACTTGTGCATAAAAATACCCCTCAAATCGCCTTTCTTTTCTGAATCGATCGAGGGGTTTTGAACAATCTCTTTGATTTCACCATCTAATTCTAGTTTTTCTTTGTCATTGAGCTTCTTGACCTTTTTCTCAAAAGACCTTGATTGATAAATCTTCATAGATTTTCAACCAAAAAGATATTCTGTTTTTTCATTATTATTTAACTCTTCAATCCCAATCAAAATTTCTTTGATTAAGCTGTAAGTCAAATCTGAATTCTCTTCAGCGCATTTTCCAATCCTTGCCCAATGCTCAATCTGGCCAGTCAAAGATCGATGATCAATTTTGCTATATTTTTTTGCTTCAACGACCAACTCTTCTGATATTCTAATTGCCGTTGCCATAATACTTACCTCCATGATTGAGTTGATTTATTATCATGGACACATATTAGATCGTAAAGTTGCAAAATGCAACTATTTGCGACGCATTGCATCGGATGCATATATATTCGGACGTCGGGGTGTTGGACGTTGTTACTTACGTTGCAGATTGGCCTGCTTTTTCGTGTCGTTACACGTTTATTCTGCAGCATAAACAACAAAGGAAAAGAACAAGGGGCAGGTTTCAGGGTAAAGGCCGTGCCGGAACACGAAGAACCTGTTGCCGAGCAAGCATTACCTATCCCGCTGAAAGTGATCTATTGTATTTTCTAAGGAAATCGATCCTGCCACGTACTTTCTACCGCAAGATCAGGTTTTCACTAGCCGATGCAAACGGAAAAAAACAACATGCCGGCCTTGTCGGCATACAATAATGAGACAATTATCTCATAGGGACAAATATTCATGTACTCACTACAACAACAATACAATCTGGTACCGGGCAATTATGCTAAAGAAATGGCTGCCTTTTCAGTATTGCCTCATCTCAAAAGTATCGCCGTAGAACTGGCCACTTCCTCATGGAAGGGAGTCTCCGCCCTGGCGCAGGGGGGACGACGACTCCTCCGCAAAAAAACAGATTATTAAACAAACACTAAACGACTGTATCTGACAAATATTTTATAATATTTCAATATTGATACACAGCGTTTCAATCGGTCACCTCTCTTTGGGGTGACCGATTTTTTTTTGCATTGCCGTTTTCGGTACCAACCTGCAACAAGTCCCGTCATGCTAAAACGCATCACCATCAAGATACTGCAGGAATCGTTTCAGCGGCGGAGAGGCGGCTTGTCCCTGCGGGTAGGCGCATACAAGATTCCGGGACGCCCACTTGTCTGCCAGCCGTAACATTGCCAGGTTCGCATTCTTCAAATGGGGTTGAAGGTCTCGTTCACCGATTATTCCGAGCCCCAGACCGGCTTCGACGCATCTGATCAGAGAATTTACCCGCTGCACCCTGACCGTATATTTCAACGATTTCCTGTTGCTTTTTCTGGCCTCGGAAACAAGTTCATCCAGGACACCCCCTTCATGAAAAGAGATATGTTCGTACTCAAGGGTTTCTTTAAAAAACACAGTGTCGGAATCGTTCTTTTCAAGGAACAGCGGATGGTCTTTATGGCCCACTACCCAGACATGATCCTCTTTGAAAGGCTTAAGCTCAAAGCCAGTCGTATCGACAGAGTCATATATTATGGCCATGTCCGAAACATCTTCCCGCAAGAACCTCACACCCTGCCTGGAGAATATCTCCTGTACTGTCACATGGACTTCAGGATTATCCTTTTTGAACTGGGCGATGAAAAACGGCAAGACACCGGCCATAGCTCGAGGAATTGCAGCAAGTCGCAACTCACCCGCCTCACCATCGGCAAAGCGTTTCAGATCCGCTCTTACCTCGGCATATTTATGCAACAACTGCTCACTGTGTGCCGCAAAAGCGTGACCGGCGGGTGTCAGATGAGTACCTGAAGGCGTTCTCGAAATGAGCACGATACCAAGTTCACGCTCAAGGTCGCTTATGCGCCGGGACGCAGCAGATGCCGCGATGTGTTCATTTCTGGCAGCCGCACCGATGCTGCCCAGGCGGGCAACAGCCAGGAATACGCGCATGGTGACTATGTCGAAACTTTCCATAAAACCACTTTTGAGGTGTTTATTCCCCTATAGAAGCGAGCAAAGAGAGCGAGTGAAGAGGTTCATATTAAATTTACTCTTGCGAGGTCGGTAAAGTAACCGGCGTCGACTCAGTCGTCAATCAAAGCCAGTAGATCCGGCCCGAGGTAGGTCCGTTCATTCTCGCCGAGGATGCCAAGTGACAGGCAGATCAGCGTCCAGAAATGCACGACGCCGTAGTTGCCGCCATAAAAATGGCCGATATCCTCCATCTGGGAATGACAATTATGGCAGGGGGTGAGCACATAGGCGGCGCCGGTGGTGGCGATCTGATCGAATTTTCGTTTGCCGTAGGTCCGCCGGTGCTCGGTCATTCCCGCCTGCAGGAAACCGCCGCCACCGCCGCAGCAGTAGTTGGCGCTGCGATTCGGCTGCATATCGATGAAATTTTCGTCACCCACCAGGTTCCTGACGACAAAGCGCATATCTTCGGCAATGGACTCGCCATAGGCTTTTCTGACGATCATGCAGGGGTCCTGCACGGTAAATTTGATGTTTTGCGTATTCCATTTGGCATTGACCGGCAGTTTGCCTTCCCGGATCCACCTGGCATAATAGGTAATCAGGCTTTCCAGTTTGAAATCGGCCTCCATGCCGAACCGGTGCAGGGCATTCCACATGGTATAATAACTATGGCCGCATTCGGTATTCAGCCAGACCTTGCAGTCGAGTTCATTGACCGCCTCGACCCGTTTCTTGATGACTTCGTACCAGGCCTGTTCATCGCCGGAAAACATGCAGAAATTTTCCGCCGCCCAGCCTTTCGACGAGTAGGTCCAGTCGGCGCCGACGAGGTCAAAGATTTTCCATAGCGGGACCATTTCGTCCGGCTCGTTCATTGGTTCGCGGGAATTCTGATTGACAAAAAAGAAGGCACCTTTTTTATCCATCGGCGCCTGCAGATTTTTAAAGGCAGGCTGTGTCTGGCGAACCTCTTCCAGAACGTCTTCGACGACAAAGACAAAGTCTTCCGGCGGCAGGCCCATGGCACTGGTCGAGTCGGTTGCGCGAATGAGCTGGCAGGAACGGACGATCCCCGAGGGTTTCTCCTCCTGCGGCCAGTTGCCGCGGGCGAAAAACACCAGTTGCGAAATGTCGATATTCATCGGACAGACATGTTGGCATCGTTTGCAGAGGGTGCAGCACCAGACCCACGGGGTCGTCGATAATTCCTCGTCCATGCCGAGCATGGCCATGCGAATGAATTTTCTCGGGTCCATGTTCTCGATGCCGGAGGCAGGACAGCCGGACGAGCAGAGTCCGCAGGTTAAACAGGCCTCAAAACTTGCCCCTTCCGGCAGCAGTTCCAGGGCTTTCTCTTTGAAATTGATGGCATGTCTTTTTTTATCCGACATGGCTGTTCCTTCTTCCTGTCGCTAATACGTGTTCATCGTGTTGAGCGTGTAAAATATTTTCCGCGGCTTCCACCGCTTTATAGGCCGTGGCGATGGCGATACCCGCGCCGCTTCGGCCGCGAATCCAGTCCTGGTGGGCAAGAATGATGCCTGCGGCGAACAGGCGCTCGTTAAAGGGTTTACCGTTTTTGCCAAGAGGTCTGTAGGATGTATCGATGTCGATGCCGGTTTTATGGATGAGATGACCCCGCCGGTCAGTGTAGCTGTCACGATACCAGTCTGTACGCGATGGTGGCTGACTGACCGGCAGATCGAGCAAAGGTTCGGTTATGCCGGTGATATGCGCCTCCAGCCCACCGCTTAAAAAGCGTCCGGTGGCCAGGATGACCGCCTTAGCCTGGATGGTTATCGGACCGTAATTATCGCTTAGATAAAGAAGGGCGCCGTCGGTATCAAAACTCAGTGCAGTGACCTTTTGCTGCGGGATCAGGGTGATGCCTTTTTTCGGAAAAACATGTTCGAACATCTCCCGCAGGCGTATGCCGGGAACCGAAGGCGGCATGGTGGGGATTTCGAAGATCGTTAGACCGGTAAGCTGTTCGAGCTCGGCTCGGACATGATCCGGTCGGTGCATACCGAGAAGAGCGGGCAGGCCGATGACCTTAGCCTCACCGGCCGCCTCCTGCAGCAGTACAGCAAGCCTTGCCCGGGTTGCCGGCACCTCGAGGGCACGGGCCATGACTTCAGGGTAGATTTCCCCTTTGTCCATATCGGGAAAAGTAATTCGTGCGGCTGAAACGGTTGGCCATTTGTCCTGAAGATTGGCGACCACTTCGCGGGCACTGAAGCCTTTCAGCCCCTTGAAATCAATAATCACGCAAGGGGTCTTGTCGGCAAAAACCTTTGGACCAGCGGCCATGGTGGCCGGGACGCAGAGGGTCTTTTTCAAGGTGCCGGCGGGAGTAAGGGCGGTAATATTGCTTTCCCCAGGTGCGGTGTAGGCGATGCCGCATTCTCCAAGAAAGGCGGCGAACTGTTCGAAACCTTTTCTGATATCTGCCACAGGAATCCGGCTGAGAGGATGGTCGGGATGCAGCTTTTTTAACTGCGCCAACCCCTCCCAGGGTTTGTCGACGGCCACCGATGTTTCCTCGATTGCACCGAGCAGATCGAGATAGCCGGTGGTATAGGCCACCGCGCCGGTGTTGCCGACCTGGGCACAGTCAATCCGGCGATTGAGGGCAAATATCGATGCGGCACAGCCGGCGATACCTGAGCCGATGACGGCTAGTTCGGTGGTAAATGTGCGGGTTTCGTCTCTCATGTTATCTCCACATCCCTCTTGACATGATTCTTATTCGTTATCCAGATTATCCAGACCGAGCAGGCCGCAGTGCAGCGCTTCGGCCAGTTCCATCTGTGCCGCCTGCTGGCCCCAGATGACCGTACGCATGCCCTTGAACCGCTCGTTAAAAAAGTCGCGCATATGTATTAGACCGGTTTTGTCGCGGTAGTAGCCGCGGTCATAGAGATACGAGGCGATACGGATGCCGCAGAAAGATCCCTGACAAGGGCCTTTTCCGGCGCGGGACCTGAGGGCAATGGCCTCAAGGGTCATGTCCGCTTCCGCACCCGGGGCGCATCGGACGATCTCGTCGATGGCCGATTGCGGCACCATTTCACATTCACAGAGAATCATATCGTCGGAGTTGTTGGCCTTATACCAGTAGCGCGGCGCGGCTCCCGGTTCGGTCCATCTGCAGGCGGCGCTGCCCGGCAGGGGGACGCTGTCGGTTGTGCACGCTTTTGTGTTGCCCAGCCGTCCCGCGACAAGGTCAGAGGTTTTTTCGGCCATCAGGCGAAAGGTGGTCAGTTTCCCGCCGGTTATGGTGCAGAAGTTGATCAGCCCCTGGGAGGTGTGATCAAGAAGGGCAAAACCTCGGGTGGCCTCCCGGCCATCTTCGCTGCCTGAGGACTGCAGCAGGGGCCGTACCCTGGAGAATGCCCTGATGTATCTGGTGGTGGCCAGGGCGGGGATCATTGCCGCGCCCTCGATAACATTGGTGTCGATCTCGGCTATGGTCGGACGATTGGTCTCCAGGTTGTCGGTGCGCACCGAGGTGGTTCCCAGCACCGAGACCGTGCCGCCGGGAACGAGGATGTCGCCGTCGGCGGGCGGTCGCAGCCGGTTGATGACATGGTGGGTCATCCGGTCATGACTGATGAGCAGGGTGCCTTTCGAATAGAGCAGGTTGACGTCGGTACAGCCGGCCTGTCTGGCAATGTTCATTGCCCAGGCACCCCCGGCATTGACATACTGTTTCGCCTCGATACGCAGGGCAGCCTGGGTGCGGTTGTCCCGACAGATGGCCGCGCGTATTTCGCCGGCATCGATTTCAAAACGGATGATTTCCGTGTGGGGTCGATAGATGCTGTCCGTCAGCATGCGCGCATGATCGACGTTTTCCAGGGCCAGACGGAACGGGTCGACGGTGGCATCGGGTACCCGGTAGGCTTTGAAAACCTTCTCTGAAAGCAGTGGCTCGAGCCTGCGGGCTTCTTCAGAACTGATCTCCTGGCAAGAAATACCGGCCGACCGGCAAAAACCCGCAAAGGCATCGGCAAAGATCGGGTCGTCACCCTCCACGGCAACGAACAGGCCGCCGGTTTCTTCGACACATTGCGGCGCCAGTCGTTTGAGAAGTTCGTTTTCTACCCTGCATTCAATGGCCGAGTGCGGATCGTTGGACACATAGCGGGCGCCGGAATGGAGGAGGCCGTGGTTGCCGCCGGAGGCTCCGGCGCAGAGGTCGCGTTTATCAATGAGCAGGGTGTGCAGGCCGCGCAGGGCAAGATCGCGCATGATGCCTGTACCGGTGACCCCGCCGCCGATGATCAGCACATCGGTGAGAAGGGTTTGTTCATCTGCTCCTGATTTTTTTTCGATAAGAGTTGGCGTCATGGTTCTGGTTCCTTGCCGAACAATAGATTGCAATAGTTTTGCCGGTTTTTTTCTGAAAAATTATTTCGTTAAGGTGCGCCGCACGGCATCCTTCCAGCCGTTGTATTTTCGGATACGGATTTCTTCATCAAGAGCCGGAGTAAAACGTTTATCCCGCTTCCAGGAGCTGCTGAACTGTTCCGGTGGCGGGAAAATGCCCCTTTGCAGTCCGGCCAGATAGGCGGCGCCAAGGGCGGTGGTCTCCAGGACAACCGGTCGATCAACGGGGGCGTTAAGGATATCGGCGAGAAACTGCATGGTGTAGTTGGAGGCAACCATGCCGCCGTCAACGCGCAGAACCGTCTCGCCCATGCTCTGCCAGTCGCCGCGCATGGCCTCGAGCAGGTCGCGGGTCTGAAAACAGACGGATTCCAGCGCCGCCTTGGATAGTTCGGCGGGGCCGGTGGCCCGGGTGATGCCGAAAATAGCCCCTCTGGCGTCGCCGTCCCAGTGCGGTGCGCCCAAGCCGGTAAAGGCCGGGACCAGATAGACATCCTGATTGATGTCGGCCTGCCGGGCAAGTTTGCCGGTTTCCGAGGCGGCTTCGATCAGCCCCATGGCATCGCGCATCCATTGCACTGCTGCCCCGGCGACAAAGATCGAGCCCTCAAGGGCATAAGTGTTTTTGCCATTCAGACGATAACCGATGGTAGTCAGCAGTCGGTTGTTCGACCGAACTGCCTGCTCGCCGGTATTCAGCACGACGAAGCAGCCGGTGCCGTAGGTGGATTTGATCATGCCCGGCTGAAAACAGGCCTGGCCGACCAGAGCCGCCTGCTGGTCCCCGGCGACACCGCCGATGGGGATGGCGGTACCAAAAAGTGCCGGGTCGGTCAGGCCGAAATCGGCGGAGCAATCTTTTACCTCGGGTAGAAGCGCGGCCGGAATATCCAGCAGGTCGAGGATGTCTTTATCCCAGCAGTTATCGTGGATATTATACAGCATGGTGCGCGAGGCGTTGGTGGCATCAGTGCTATGCTCTTTTCCGCCGGTGAGACGCCAGAGCAAAAAGCTATCGACGGTGCCGAAGCAAAGCCTGCCGCTCACGGCCTTTTCTCTTGCCCCGGGAACATTATCGAGGAGCCATTTAATTTTGGTGCCGGAAAAATAGGAGTCAAGCAGCAGCCCGGTTCTCGTCGTGATCATCGGATCATGGCCTTGCTCGCGCAATTGGTCGCAATAGTCAGACGTTCTTCTGTCCTGCCAGACGATGGCCTTGTGTATCGGTATGCCGGTATCTTTATCCCAGAGGATGGTGGTTTCTCGCTGGTTGGTGATGCCGATCGCGGTGATGTCGGCGGCCGGGAGATCCGATTTTTTCAGCGCCTGTCGGCAGGTGGCCAGTGTCGTGCTCCAGATCTCCTCGGGATCGTGTTCTACCCAGCCCGATTGGGGGAAAAACTGTTCGAATTCCTGCTGGGCGACGGCAACAATTTCGAGCTGCTCATTGAAGATAATCGCTCTGCTGGAAGTGGTCCCCTGATCGATTGCGAGGATGTGCGATGCCATGATGATTCTCCTTCTTTTTCCCGTTAGGAGGGAGCTTTTCAAAAATTATTTCCATGGAAATAAAGACAGGAAAAATACAAACAGGCTGCGATTCCGTCCGTCAACCTGTTTGTAGTGCTACCACCCTCGGAACAATGTATGCCAAGGGTGGTATTCTTCACAACTTACTTCTTGGCGGTTGCCGCCCAGCTTTTCAACAGTTCGTCGTAGTCGACGGTCATGCCCTGGGGTTTTTCATTGGCAATTTTGGGCTTGGGTGATCCGGGCAGATTGAACCAGTAGGAAGGATCCTGTTCTTTATTTAATTTCGGGCCGCATTCGCCCTGGATACCCGCTCGCTCCAGACGCTGGAGAACTTTGTCCTGCTGTTCGGCCAGAGAATCCAGTGCCTCCTGCGGAGTCTTGTCACCGGTGACGGCATCGGCAACGTTCTGCCACCAGAGCTGGGCAAGTTTTGGGTAATCCGGTACGTTGGTACCGGTCGGGGTCCACTGAACCCGGGCGGGGCTGCGGTAAAATTCTACCAGACCGCCGAGTTTCGGAGCACGCTCGGTGAAAGAGTCATCCCAGATATCGCTCTCGCGGATCGGGGTAAGACCAACGTGGGTTTTCTTCAGGCTGACGGTTTTGGAAATGACAAACTGGGCATACAGCCAGGCGGCCTTGCGACGATCAAGAGGAGTGGACTTCATCAGGGTCCAGGAACCGGCATCCTGATAGCCAAGCTTCATCCCTTCTTCCCAGTACGGGCCACGCGGGGAAGGAGCCATACGCCACTTGGGATTGTCGTTTTCATCAACAACGGGCGTTCCCGGTCTGGCCATATCGGCGGTAAAAGCAGTGTACCAGAAAATCTGCTGGGCAATGGCGCCCTGGGCAGGAACCGGCCCGGCCTCGGAGAAGGTCATGCCGGCGGCCTCGGGAGGGGCGTATTTTTTCAACCAGTCGATATACTTGGTGAGAGCGTAGACTGCGGCCGGAGCATTCGTTGCTCCACCGCGGGAGACGGAAGAACCGACCGGCTGACACCCTTCAACCCTGATTCCCCACTCATCTACCGGCAGACCGTTTGGAATGCCTTTATCACCGCCACCGGCCATGGAGAACCAGGCATCGGTAAAACGCCAGCCGAGGGAAGGATCTTTTTTACCATAGTCCATATGACCATAGATCCGCTGTCCATCGATTTCCTTAACCTTTTCGGAGAAGAATTCAGCGATATCTTCATAGGCGGACCAGTTCACCGGCACACCAAGTTCATAGCCGTAGAGTTCTTTGAATTTTGCTTTCAGATCGGGACGTTTAAACCAGTCATAGCGGAACCAGTACAGATTGGCAAACTGCTGATCGGGGATCTGATAGAGTTTTCCATCCGGGCCGGTGGTAAAGGATATGCCGAGGAAGTCATCGACGTCCAGGCCGGGATTGGTTACATCTTTTCCTTCATCGTTCATCCAGTCAGTCAGCGGTACGGCCTGCTGATAGCGGAAGTGGGTGCCGATGAGGTCGGAATCGTTGATATAGGCGTCGTAGATATTTTTGTTCGACTGCATCTGTGTCTGCAGCTTTTCAATGACATCACCCTCACCGATCAGGTCGTGGGTGAGGTTGATACCGGTGATTTCCGTGAAGGCCTTGGCCAGGGTCTTCGATTCATACTCGTGGGTGGTAATTGTTTCCGATACCACCTTGATGTCCATTCCTTTGAAGGGCTCGGCGGCCTTGATAAACCATTCCATCTCTTTCATCTGCTCGGCCTGGGAAAGGGTCGAGGGCTGGAATTCACTCTCCACCCATTTCTTGGCCTCATCCACTCCGGCCTGTACGCCGGTGGCACCCGCTAAAAAGGCGGCCAGAGCTGTTGCTGTTACGAGTTTTTTGATCATCGATAATCTCCTCTATTGTTTTGCGATTTTCCTGCCACCCCGATGGCGAATGACAGAACGAAACAACACACCACTACTAGGAGCCTGTCGGATTATAGCAATTTTTTTTCATATCAAGGCATTTTCGAAAATTAAGCATAGCCATATAGATAATATTGCGAACATTAATTTTTGAAAATAACGAAGAGATGGGAAAAAAGGGCATAATCCGACAGGCTCCTATACCCATTTGAATACGCAGAGTGCATAAATACAGGCAATGGCAGAGGCCCACCAGAGAGCCAAGCCGGGAAACAGAGCCAGCCAGAGAATATGAATATATGCTGATCCCAACAAAGAAACAAAGAGCCGGTCGCCTCGTGTCGTCTCAAACCGAAGGATGCCGACACGCGGAGCGCCGCCCGGGCTTTTCATCTCCCATATGGTCATGGCGACAAGCATACAGAAAATTAAGATAAAAAAAGTAGCGGTTGGTTTGGTCCAGGCCATCCAGCTTAGATTCATTTTTCTTTCTCCTCCTTTTATTACCCCCGCAAAAAGCAGCGGGATAAGTTCCATCACGAAATTCTTTCGAACAGCACGAAAGAATTTCTATGTCACTAAACACGCCCAAGGGCAAACCCCTTGGCGATATGGTTACGCACAAACCAGATAACCAGTGCGCCGGGTAAAATTGTCAGCACGCCGGCCGCGGCAAGTACCCCCCAATCAAGGCCCGAGGCGGAGACGGTACGGGTCATGATGGCGGAAATAGGTTTAGCATTTACCGCCGTAAGCGTCCTGGCCAAAAGCAGTTCCACCCAGGAGAACATAAAACAGAAAAAGGCCGTAACGCCGATGCCCGAGGCGATGTTCGGGATGAAAATCTTCACAAAGAACCGGTGCCAGGAATAGCCGTCGACAAAGGCCGTTTCGTCAATCTCTTTGGGGATGCCGGACATAAAGCCTTCGAGGATCCACACCGCCAGCGGCAGGTTGAAGAGACAGTGGGCGATGGCCACGGCGATATGGGTATCAAAGAGACCAATCGACGAATAGAGTTGAAAGAACGGCAGGGCGAAAACGGCCGGAGGCGCCATGCGGTTGGTCAGCAGCCAGAAGAACAGGTGCTTGTCGCCGACAAAGGAATAGCGCGAAAAGGCATAGGCGGCAGGTAGGGCGAAGGTGACGGAGATGACCACGTTGATCGATACGTAGATCATCGAATTGATATAACCCGAATACCACGAAGCATCGGTAAAAATGACCATATAGTTGGCAAAGGTCAGGTCGCGAGGCCAGAGACTGAATACGGACAGGATTTCATCGTTGGTCTTCAGGCTCATGTTGACCAGCCAGTAGATCGGCAGCAGCAGAAAAACAATATAGATGACAGGGACAAGCCATTTCCAGCGCATATCAGGCACCTCCGTTTGAACTTTCTTCGCCTATATTGCTCATCACCGTATAGAATACGTAGCTGAGCAGGAGAATAACCAGGAAATAGATAAGGGACATTGCCGCCGCGGGACCGAGGTCGAACTGGCCGATGGCCATCTTCACCAGGTCAATGGACATAAAGGTCGTCGAGTTACCCGGGCCGCCGCCGGTGATGACAAAGGGCTCGGTGTAGATCATGAAGCTGTCCATAAAACGAAGCAGGATGGCAATGAGCAGCACCCGCTGCATCTTCGGCAGCTGAATATAGCGAAATACCGCCAGGCGCGAGGCGCCATCGATCTTGGCGGCCTGATAATAGGCATCCGGGATCGAGCACAGCCCGGCATAGGCAAGCAGGACAACCAGACTCGTCCAGTGCCAGACATCCATGATGATAATGGTGATCCAGGCCGCGACCGGGTCCTGGGTATAGTTATAATCAAAGCCGAGAGAGGCCAGGGTGTGGCCGAGCAGGCCGATGTCCACCCGGCCGAAGATCTGCCAGATGGTGCCGACGACATTCCACGGAATAAGCAGGGGCAGGGCCATGGAGATAAGACAGACCGGTACACCCCAGCCCTTTTTCGGCATGGTCAGAGCGATGGCGATGCCCAGGGGAATCTCGATGGCCAGGATGATGCCCGAAAACATAATCTGCCGGAGAAAGGCGTCATGGAAACGTTCCGAATGAATGAGGTCTCTGAACCAGTCCATGCCCACCCAGAAAAACTGGTTACTGCCGAAGGTATCCTGGAAAGAGTAATTGACCACGGTCATAAGCGGAATGACGGCACTAAACGCCACCACCAGAAAAACCGGCAGAACCATGAACCATGCTTTTTGATTAGTCTGTTTGGCGATCATGGCAGCTCTCCTGTAATGAGATGGTCGTTGACATAGATATTGGTATGGGCGGTATCAAAGACCAGGGAAGCTGTATCTCCGGTCATGCCGGAAATCTCCGGCATGACTACGTGGAAGGTGTGGTCGTTGATAGCGACCCGGGCGATTTTGTGACGCCCGATATCGTCGACCTTGATGATATTGACCGGCAGTCCCTGTTCATTGGCCGGCGCCAGGCGCAGGTACTCGGGGCGGATGCCCAACTCGATCTTTGCCGAGTCGGGCTGCTCTTTATACGATTGGTCGAGGATGATTTCATGGCCTTGGATCAGCACGTTGCGGCCCTGCAGCCGGCAGGGGACGATGTTCATTCCCGGCGAGCCGATAAAGTAGCCGACAAAGGTGTGTTCCGGCCGTTCAAACAAGGCTTCAGGGGTGCCGACCTGGACAATTTCACCTTCGTACATGACGATAACCTCGTCGGCAAAGGTCAAGGCTTCGGTCTGGTCATGGGTGACGTAGATCATGGTGAAACCGAACTGCTTGTGCAGATATTTCAGCTGCGAGCGCAGTTCCCACTTCAGCTGCGGGTCGATGACGGTGAGCGGTTCATCAAATAAAATGGCATTGACACTCTGGCGGATCAGGCCGCGGCCAAGAGAGATTTTCTGTTTGGCGTCGGCGGTCAGGTGCTGGGCCTTGGTGAAGAGATCCTTTTCCAGGCCCAGCATTTTTGCCAGCTCGATGACCCGCGGCTCTATCTCTGTCTTGCTGCGCCCTCTGTTTTTTAAGGGAAAGGCCAGGTTTTCAAACACCGTCATGGTGTCGTAGATGACCGGAAACTGAAAGATCTGGGCGATATTGCGCCGCTCGGTGGGCAGTCTCGTGACATCTTCATTGTTGAATAACACCTGCCCTTTAGTCGGCGTCAGCAGGCCGGAGATGATATTTAACAGCGTGGTTTTGCCGCAGCCCGATGGGCCGAGCAGGGCGTAGGCACCGCCGTCGCGCCAGGTCAGATTGAGCTTTTTCAGGGCGTAATCGTCAGAATTGTCCGAAGCTCCGGTATAGGAATGAGCGATATCTTTGAGGGTGATGTTGGCCATTACATTCTCCTTCTAATCCCGGTAAAAGGGATAAGTTCCTTCACGAAATGATTTTTCTTGCAAGAAAACAAGAGAAATCATTTCTAAGTCACTAAACGTCGGCAACGGTTTCCGGCGTGACGACCAGGGAATCGTTGCTGTCGAACACGTAAAATTTGCTCGGGTCCATGAATATCTCGATTGTTTCGTTGACATCAAAGTTGTGGATGCCGGGCGTAAGAAGGACCCAGCGGATGCCGGCTATGTCGATATGTATATAGCTCTCCGAGCCGGTTATCTCCGTGACGGCAACCTTCGCTTTGACGGCAATTGACCTCTCTGAGGTCCGTTGCAAATAAAGATGGTGCGGTCTGAAGGCGATGGTGTAATCATCGTCCGGCAATTGCGGCAGTTGTCCAAGGACCGGAATTTCCACATGGCTCTTGAACAGCATCCGGTTGTTTAGTTTTGTTACCGGCAGGCTGTTTAAGGGTGGATCGGAAAGGGTCTGGGCGGTGATGAGGTTTTGCGGCCGGGAAAAGACCTCGAGGGTTGGTCCGAACTGGGTGATTTTTCCCTGGTGCAGTGATGCGGTGCTGCCGCCAAGAAGCAGAGCCTCGGAAGGTTCCGTCGTGGCATAGACGAAAATCGAGCCGGTTTCGGAAAAAATCCGCGGCAGCTCCTCCCGGAGTTCCTCGCGAAGTTTGTAATCAAGGTTGGCCAGCGGTTCGTCGAGAAGTACCAGATCGGCCTCCTTGACCAGGGCCCGAGCCAGTGCGGTTCGCTGCTGCTGGCCGCCGGAGAGTTCGTTGGGGGAACGTTTGAGCATGTTTTCCAGTTTGAGCAGCGCGGCAACCTTGGCGACCCTCTTTTTTATTTCCGGTGCGGCAACTCGAGCGATACGTAACGGCGAGGCGATGTTTTCAAAGACTGACAGATTCGGGTAATTGATGAACTGCTGGTAGACCATTGCCGCGTTGCGTTTTTGTACCGGAACGCCGGTGACATCCTGCCCGCCGAAGTGCACGGTGCCGGAGGTCGGCTGATCAAGTCCGGCCATAAGGCGCATGAGCGAGGTCTTGCCGGAAAGGGTCGGGCCGAGAAGAATATTCAGGGTCCCCGGTTCAAAGGTGAGCGAGACGTCGGAGATATGGAAGTCCTTACCGACTTTTTTGCATACGTTGCGTAGCTCGAGCTGCATTACTTCTCCTCATTAATTGTCGGTAAAGAATGAGTTTCTCCCGATACTTTCTTTTTGATATATCCATCGAGGGTCTCGGTTTGTTTTGCAGAAAGAAAGAGCCCTAATTTGGTGCGCCGCCAGAGTATGTCGTCCGCGCATGCGGCCCATTCCTCGGCAAGAAGATAATCGACCTCAAAGCCATACAGATCGTGGCCGAAATGTGGTCCCAGGTCGCCGGTCTCCTTTATCTTGTCGGTCATGGCATAGGCCTTGGTACCGTAGGTTCTAAAAAGACGCGTGGCGAGTTGCCGATGTAGCACCGGACACCGGCTCAAGAGTTTTTTCACCTCGAGGTCGAAGTCGTCCGGGTGAAAGTCCCCGCCGGGAAGATGACACTGTTCCGTCCATTCCTTGCCCATTTCCGGTAGAAAGGGGGCGAGCTTGTCCATCACTGATTCGGCAAGTTTCCGGTAGGTGGTAATCTTGCCACCATAGATGGACAGGAGTGGGGCTTCGTTTTTGCCGGTATCGAGTTTTAATACATAATCGCGGGTGGCGGCTTTCGCTTCACTCTTGCCGTCATCAAAAAGAGGGCGGATACCGGAAAAGCTGCTGACCACATTTTCTTTGACGATCTGCCGGAGAAAATATTCCGATGCCGCCTGGCACAGATAGTCGGTCTCTTCCGGAGAGATGTGCACTGTGTCCGGATTGCCATGGAAATCACGGTCGGTGGTGCCGATCAGGGTAAATTGCCCTTCGTAGGGGATGGCGAAGATGATTCGGCCGTCACTATTTTGGAAAATATAGGCCCGCCCATGATCAAATAATTGAGGAACAATGATATGACTGCCTTGCACCATGCGGATATGTTCTTTTGTCGCCGAATGAGAGATATGGCTCTGCAGTTCGTCGAGCCATGGGCCGGAGGCGTTGATGAGTACTTTGGCCTTTATCTGAAATTCTTTGTTGGCGAGTTGGTCAAATATGGTCAATCGCCAGGTGTTGCCGCTTCGCGTGGCCGTGCGCAGGGCGGAGCGGGTCCTGATCTCCGCACCCTTTGCCCTGGCATCCATGGCGTTCAGGACGACCAGACGGCTGTCCATGACCCAGCAGTCGGAGTATTCGAAACCGGTACGAAAGTTTTTTTTCAGAACCTGTCCTGCAACATCGGTGCGGAGATTGACGCTGTTCGTGCCGGGAAGGAGCTTTCTACCGCCGATATGATCATAGAGAAATAAACCGAGGCGTATCAGCCATGCGGGTCGCAGGCCTTGATGATGGGGCAGGATAAAGCGCAGAGGCCAGATGATATGCGGTGCGGCCTGGAGCAGAACTTCGCGTTCACGCAGGGCTTCACGCACCAGGCGGAATTCGTAGTATTCCAGATAGCGCAGACCGCCGTGAATCAGTTTCGTGGAGCGAGAGGAAGTGCCGCAGGCCAGATCATCTTTTTCACAGAGAAAGACCGAAAGCCCCCGTCCGGCAGCGTCACGCGCAATGCCGCAGCCATTGATACCGCCACCAATAATCGCTACATCGACAACAGAGGTTTTCATAACCGGGGCCAGGCAGAAGGTTAAGGAGATGTACTCTTTCCTTCGGGGTTGCTTTCATGTCTGATGATAAATACTTTCGAACGCAAGCATAATTAACTGTTAACCGAAATCAAATATTGAGGCAAGTGAAAATATTATTCAAACGAACATTTTTGTCACAAATGATCCTAAAGACGACATTAAAACATGCTTCAAGGGTTGACGACGACAACCTCGACATCATTTTCCGTACAGATATTCTGCAGTTTTTTGGGCAGGGCGCCGTCGATAACGATGGTATTTATCTGAGAAATATGGCCGATGCGGATAGGGGCGTTTCGTTCGAGTTTCATGCTGTCGGCGACCAGAATGACCTTGCGGGCATTGCTGATTATAGCCTGGGCGACGCGAACTTCGCGATAATCGTAGTCGAGGAGGGAGCCGTCTTCGTCGATTGCCGAAACGCCGATGATCGCATAATCGACCTTGAATTGATTAATAAAATCAACCGCCGCGAGCCCAATGATCCCTCCATCGCTACGACGAACCTGGCCGCCGGCGATGATCAGTTCAATACCCTGAAAATCTTTCATGATCTGAACCGCATTGATGTTGTTGGTAATAACAAGCAGACCGCGGTGGTGGCTCAGGGCGTAAGCGACCTGTTCCGTTGTTGTACCGATATTGAGCAGGAGGGAGCTGTTATCCGGGATCAACCCGGCAGCCGCCTGGCCGATGGCTTTTTTCGCGTCGGGGGCGAGAAGGCGTCTGGCTTCGTAGCTGACATTTTCAATGTTTGAGCCGACGATGGCGCCGCCGTGTATGCGCTGCAGCAATTGTTTGTCGCAGAGGTCGTTGAGGTCCTTGCGGATGGTCTGGGCGGATACCTTGAAGGTATGCGACAGTTTTTCAACATCGACTCTACCGTTTTCCCGTGCAATTTCAAGGATCTTGTTCTGCCGTTCGGAGAGAATTTCCATGATACCGCCTCTGCAACCTGCTGGTTAATCGAAGTGTAACCGTCAGCTACGCATTATTCATCGAAGTTTCGTAAAAGTCAATTTGTATTTCAAATGAAAGAGAAATACGCGAAAAAAAGCTAAAAATGAACGTTGCATAGAGGGCAAGGGAAGGTGTTTCACCGCGAGCAGGCAAGCGAACTTGAAAAAAATCGTTTTGTCTGTATACTGCCCGACGCATTAAGACTCCATCATTATTGACGCATCATTATTTCTTGTGCTGGAGAATCGAAAACAGAAAGATACCGGAGGCTGCCGCCGGGATGGGTACTATTTATTGTGGTGAATGATGAATCGATTTCAGGCAAATCTCCTCTTGACCCTGGCGGCAATGATCTGGGGCAGCAGTTTTGTGGTGCAGCAGATTGGCACCGGTGAGCTGGGCACCATCACTTTTACCGGTGCTCGCTTTCTTGTCGGTGCTCTGGTTGTGCTGCCTTTTGCCGTAAGACAGTTTTTGCGGGTCGAGCGAGAAGAGCGACGGTTTGAATCCTCCGACTGGCTGGGAATACTTGCCACCGGCTTTGTCCTCTTTGCCGCGGCTGCCCTGCAGCAGCATGGCATTCTGCGCACGACGGTCACCAATTCAGGTTTCCTGACCGCTCTCTATGTCCCCCTTGTGCCGGTACTCGGATTACTCTTTTTGCGTAGAAAAGTACATTTTTCCATATGGCCGGCGGCGATCTGCTGTTTTGTCGGTACTTATATCTTGAGCGGTGCACAAGAAGTTGATCTGGTGGCGGGTGACCTGTGGGTAATAGCAAGCACGATTTTCTGGGCTACCCATGTCCTGCTTGTCGGCATTCTGGCCTCTCGGACCCGTGCTCCCCTGGTTGTCGCTTCCGCCCAATTTCTGGCGAGCGGCGTCCTCGGCCTTCTCCTTGGTTATTTCATTGAATCGCCGAGTCTCGGCCAGATAGCCGGTGCCTGGTGGGGCATCTGCTATATCGGCATTTTTTCCGTGGGCATGGCCTTTACCCTGCAGGTGGTTGGACAACGCTACACCCCGGCTGCCGATGCGGCCATCATCCTCAGCTCGGAAACGGTCTTTGCCGCCATCTGCGGCATGATCTTTCTGGGAGAGCGTTTATTGCCGCTGCAACTCTCAGGGGGAGTGCTCATTCTTGGCAGTATCCTCGCCGTTGAGCTATTGCCGATGACTCGGCTGGGCAGGCCGCGGCCACTCAGTTAGGACTGGCAAAACTGCTCTGCCCCGGCTATTTCAGCTTGAACCGGAAATGGTAATTTTTTCCATGGCATAGGGTCTTGCACCCAAATCCGGGGGCATGATACAGGTAAAATTGCTTGCTTTTTCTCCAAATTTTCTTAAAACAGGAGGTCACGTAGGTTTCACTGAAAATAAGCAGATCTTATCGGCATATGCGTGAAAAATTTGCTCCCCGAAAGTGTCACTTCCTAAAAAAGACAAGAGGCTTCCGCACTGCCCTTACCAGCTGAAGCCATGGTATATCTATTTAATCATTCCGAGGAGAAAATTATGGCCGTACATGTCGCGGATCATCCGCTCATCAAGCATAAGCTCGGCCTTATGCGTCAGCATGATATTTCCACAAAGGATTTCCGCGACCTCTCGTCGGAAGTTGCCCGTCTTCTTACCTATGAGGCAACAAAAGATCTGCACACCCAGAGAAAAACCATTCAGGGATGGGCCGGACCGGTCGAGGTCGATTCACTCAAGGGCAAGAAAATTACTATTGTACCCATCCTCCGGGCGGGTCTTGGCATGATGACCGGCGTCATCGATCTTATTCCTTCCGCAAAGGTCAGTGTGGTCGGCTATTATCGTAATGAAGAAACCCTCCAGCCGGTGGAATACTATGTCAAAACGGCAAACGATATCGAGGAACGGGTGGCATTGATCCTCGATCCCATGCTGGCCACCGGAGGGACTCTGATGGCCACCATTGCAACCCTGAAAAAGGCCGGCTGCCAGACGATAAAAGGTCTGTTCCTTGTTGCCGCTCCCGAGGGATTAAAAAGAATAACCGAGGCTCATCCCGACGTGGACATCTATGTCGCTGCAGTCGACGAGCGACTTAACGAAGTCGGTTATATCCTGCCGGGATTAGGCGATGCCGGAGATAAGATCTTCGGCACGAAATAGGGATGGGAGTCATTACAGTTTTTGTAATGACTCTTTTTTTTGCGATAGATTGCAACGACAAAGTAGAAAAAAGTTTTCAGGATAGGCTGTTAGGAGCCTCTACCTATGCGGTGTACAATAAATTAACAGAAATAATGTGTAAGGGAGGTCGTTGTAATGTCTGAAGTTCCACCAAATACTACCTATCAGTTTCGCTTCGCGGACAGTCTTCTGGGGGCCCAGATGCTGTTCGTCGCTTTCGGAGCTCTGGTGCTTGTCCCCATTTTGACGGGGCTTGATCCCAATGTCGCCCTCTTTACCGCCGGTATCGGTACCCTGGTTTTCCAGGTGATCACCAAGGGAAAAGTACCTGTCTTTCTCGCCTCCTCTTTTGCTTTTATAGCGCCGATCATTTACGGCGTACAGACCTGGGGCATTCCGGCAACGATGTGTGGGCTGATGGCGGCCGGTCTGCTCTATGTGCTGATGAGCTTTGCCATCCGTTACTTTGGTGTCGGAATTTTGCATAAATATCTTCCGGCGGTGGTTACCGGACCGGTTATTATGGTTATCGGTCTGGTGCTGGCCCCGGTCGCCGTACACATGGCCATGGGCCGAACGGGCGATGGGGCGGCGTGGCTCGTGCCCGACAAGACGGCGATGATCATCTCGGGTGTTTCGCTGGTGACAACGGTGCTTGTGGCCTTGCTCGGCAAAGGATGGTTCAGGCTTGTGCCGATCCTGTGCGGTATCTGTGCCGGCTATCTGACGTCTCTGGCCCTCGATGTTACCGGCTTTTCCGCCTCCTTTCAGGCCGCTTTTGATCCAGGCAGTCTGCAGAACTGGACTGCACCCGCCCTTATTATTTTTGCGCCGATTGCCGACAAAGCGTGGGTGGTCATGCCGGCCTTTGTTCTTCCCGAGTGGAAATGGGAGGCCGTTTTGTTCATTGTACCGGTAGCGATTGCCCCGGCCATTGAACATTTTGGTGATGTGCTGGCGGTTGGCTCCATCACCGGCAAAGATTATGTCAAGGATCCAGGTGTTGAAAACACCATGCTCGGAGATGGTATAGCCACATCTATCGCCTCGATGCTTGGCGGGCCGCCGAACACGACCTATTCGGAGGTGAGTGGAGCGGTGGCGCTTACCAAGGCCTACAATCCGGCAATCATGACCTGGGCCGCGCTTACCGCTATTCTCCTCTCTTTTGTCGGAAAGATCGGCGCCATGCTGGCGACTATCCCCTCGCCGGTCATGGGCGGCATTATGATCCTGCTCTTTGGCATGATTACCGTGGTCGGAATTAATACTCTGGTGCGGTCCGGTCAGGATCTGACTACGCCGAGAAACCTGATCATCGTTGCGGTGATCCTGGTCTGCGGTATCGGCGGAATGAAATTTACCGCCGGTTCTTTTGCCATCGAAAAAATCGGTCTGGCCGGCGTATTGGGGCTGATTTTGAATATAATATTACCCAAGGAAAGAATTTAACTGGAGGCAGGAATGGATTTCCCAATAGATGTAAGTAAATACGTATCACAGAAATATGCTCTGAACCAGGAGCAGCTCAGTGAAGAACAGCGTAAGACGCTGCTCGGTAATATTGCCCTGGTGCGTGACAGCCTGGTTTTTTTTACCGCCCTGGCCAATGTCAAAGGGCTGGGCGGTCATACCGGCGGAGCCTTTGATATCGTGCCGGAATTGTTGATTATGGATGGCTTTATGAAGGGGTCTGATTCGATCCATCCGGTCTATTTTGATGAGGCGGGACACCGCGTGGCCATTCAGTATATGATGGCCGTGCTCAATGGCTATCAAAAGCCGGAATCGCTTCTGCATTACCGGGAATATGATAAAGGCTTATATGGGCATCCTGAGCGCGATGAAAAAAATGGTGTTTTCTTCTCTTCGGGACGGCTTGGCCATTTATGGAGTTACGTCAACGGAGTTGCCGAGGCCGATACCGACAAGACCGTCGTCATGTTCGGCAGTGATGGCTCGCAGATGGAAGGGGATAATGCCGAGGCGGCCCGTTATGCGGTGGCGAGAAACCTGAAGGTCAAACTTCTCATCGATGACAATAATGTCACCATTGCCGGTCATCCAGGTACCTATATGCAGGGCTATGATGTCGCGAAAACCCTTGCAGGACACGGGCTAGCCGCCAATGTCGGCGACGGGGAAGATATCGATGCGCTCTTTGGCCGCATTCAGCAGGCATTGGTTGCCGACGGTCCGGTCGCACTCATCAACAAACGACTCATGGCGATCGGTGTTGCCGGTATTGAGGGCTCACCCAAGGGGCATGATGTCATCGCGGTCAAGCTGGCTG
The DNA here is from genome assembly GCA_964412665.1 of uncultured Desulfopila sp. Taxonomy (GTDB): domain Bacteria; phylum Desulfobacterota; class Desulfobulbia; order Desulfobulbales; family Desulfocapsaceae; genus Desulforhopalus_A. The sequence continues at coordinate 58,778 of CAYPPR010000001.1, read as the reverse complement.
TTGATTATCTTACCGAAAAGGGACACAGCGCAGCCGTCGACATGCTGCAGAACTTCCCGGTGGTAAAAGAGAAAATTACCTACCTGGGCAGTACTGCGGAAATGGGCAAGGTGCGTGATGATTTCGGCAAAGTCGTTTCGGAACTCCTTGACGGTATCGACAACCCGGCGAGCAAGGTATTGGTGGTCGACTCCGATCTCGAGGGATCCTGCGGTCTGCACCATATTCGCAAGAATCATCCCGAGGTGTATGTGCACGGGGGGATCATGGAGCGCAATAATTATTCGGTCGCCGCAGGTTTTGGCTCCGAAGTGGGACGCCAGGGAATATTCGGCACCTTTGCCGCTTTTCTGGAAATGGTCGTTTCCGAAATTACCATGGCCCGGCTCAATGATGCCAATGTCCTCGCCCATTTTAGCCATTCCGGCATTGACGATATGGCCGATAATACCTGCCATTTCGGCATCAATAATTTCTTTGCCGATAACGCGGTTGCCGAGGGCGATGCCACGAGGCTTTATTTCCCGGCGGATGTCCTGCAGCTGCGGGCGATGCTGAAGAAAATCTTTCATGACAAAGGCCTGCGCTTTGTTTTTTCCACCCGCTCTGCCACGCCGACGCTGCTCGATGACCAGGGGGAAAAGATCTTTGGTGACGGCTATGTTTTTCAGCCCGGCAAAGATGAGGTTATTCGAGAAGGCAGCGACGGGTATATCGTCACCTATGGCGAGATGACCTACAGATGCCTTGATGCTGTTTTGCAGCTGAGAAGCCAGGGGCTGCATGTTGGGTTGATCAATAAACCGACCTTGAACGTCATCGATGACGACATGCTGAAAAAAGTCGGCAGCAGTCCTTTTGTCCTGGTCGTTGAGAGTCAAAATACCAAGACCGGCCTTGGCGTGCGCTATGGCACCTGGCTGCTGGAGAGAGGTCTTGCTCCTCAATACTCCTTTATGGGGACCAGCAAAATAGGCCATGGCGGCATAGCGGAACAGCTGCCGCATCAGGGGCTGGCGGTCGAAGATATCAAAAAGAAAATTCTTGCCATGCATCGTTGATGCCGTAGTGCACCTGACTATAAAAAGTACAAATTTTCAGGTTGTTCAGACCCGTTTCCCGGAGGAGGGAGGCGGGTCTTTTTCGTTTGAGGTGAGGCCATAAAGGTGATTTCTCGGCCGATAAAAAAACATTTGCCGGGGCAGGAAAAATTTGCAATAAACGTCGCATGTGCGATAGCCTGTAAATAATTTTTTATTATTTCAATCGACGGTGCGTGTCGGCACCGTCCACCAATGGCAAAACAGATTCGGCACTGGCAGGCGTGGACACAGAAATTATGGAGATGTGATGGCTGGTAAAAAAACAATAGCTGCAGTGCACGACAGAAAGGTCTTGAAAAGAGCAGGGGATCGGCATATTCAACGCACACTGATATGGTCGCTGGTCACTTTGATTGTGCTTTCTCTTATGGTAATCGCCATTGCCGATATGGCAAAGACCGCAACGCTGGTAATACAGCTTGCCGTGGTTATCTGTTTTCTCTCTATCCTGTTCGGGGTGTTCATTTTAATCAGGTTTTCCCGGGGGATGACCAAACAGATTAATCACATCACGGGGCTGCTGCATGAAATCGACAAGGGCAATTTCCAGGCCCGTTGCGCCGTGGTCACCCATGATGAACTTGGTATCATGGCGTCAGACCTTAATGCCATGCTCGATAATATTACCGACCTCATTCAGAGTCAGGAGGAACGAGACACCATTCAGGAATCGATCATGAAGCTTCTGGGGGAGATCAGTGCGCTGTCCGATGGTGATTTCACCGTCCGGGCCGAAGTAAGTGAGGATATGACGGGAGCCATTGCCGACTCTTTCAACGCCATGGCTGACCAGTTTTCCGATATTATCAAAAAGGTAAAAACAGCCACGGCATCGGTGGATAGTACCACGGAACAGGTTAGCCGTCAGACCATGACCTTGGCGGAAAAGAACATTCAACAGGTAAAAGGGGTCACTGCGGCAGTTGCCGCCATCAAAGAAATGGTGGTGTCAATTCGTCAGGTGGCCGATAATGCCCTGCAGTCGGCCTCGGTTTCCAGGAGATCAAGACAGAATGCCCAGGAAGGCGCCCAGGCGGTGAGCGAGACGAGTAAGGCGATGGTCGGCATTCGTGAACAGATCAATGAGACGGCCCGCTCAATTAAACGTCTGGGGGAAAGTTCGCTGGAAATCGGCAATATCGTGCGGATTATCGACGATATCGCCGACCGAACCTCTATTCTGGCATTGAACGCTTCGATCCAGGCCGCCATGGCCGGGGAGGCCGGGCATGGCTTTGCGGTGGTTGCCGACGAGGTGCAGCGTCTCGCCGATAGTTCGAGTAACTCGACAAAACAGATCGAGCTGCTGATAAAAAGCATCCAGACCGAAATTAAAGACGTCACCAATCGAATAGACGAAAGTATCAGCAAGGTTGTCCAAGGGTCCAGACTGGCCGACGGAGCCCATGACAAGCTGCAGGAAATTGAGGATGTTGCCAACCAGCTTGCCAAGCTTATCGAAGGCATTACCGCAGCGACGACGAATCAGGTGAAGATGTCCGAGACCATTGCCAAAACCATGGAGGAGGTTGGTGAGGTCAGCCGGGAATCGTCGCTTTCTTCTCAGAACACGGCGACATCAATGAACGTTCTGAGCAAGACGGCGCGGGATTTACGTTCGGCGGTTGAGGTCTTTCGCATTGATGACAGCCAGGCGTAGTAGAAGGTACTCCTGGTCTGCACAGCTTCAACAGGGACAACATTCTACTTAACATCCTTAGGTTTTTCCATGACCGATTCTCCACCGGCTTTGTTTGAAGCACCGAGAAAAATTCTCGACTATCTGAAATCTCTGCGATGCATGCCGGGCGCCGTGCAGGTGCAGGTGCGAGGGGAGCGACAGACCGGCTCCATACAGGTGCGACAAGGGCAGGTCTTTGCCGCGGAATGTGGCAGTCTCTTGGGAAATGGCGCTTTTCTTACTCTGGTGGCAATGGAAAATGGAGAAATTCTTACCGGCGAATTAATCAAACCGTATGAGCCTAACGTATCAGTGACTGTTGCCCAAGTCGAAAAATTTTTTGCCAAACTGCCCGGCCGCACGCAAACTGACGGGCAGTGTGACGAGGAACGCACATACAGGGAGGCCATCGACCTTTTTTACCAATTCCGACGCAGGGAAGCGGCGGCAAAACTAGTGGAAGTGCTGCGCAGTAACCGCTTTTATTATCCGGCGTGGCTCTGGTATTCCCGGCTGATGACTCGGGAGGACCATATCAAAAAGGCGCTGAACGAAGCGGGCAAGTGGGGCAATGCCGATCCGGAAATACGCAGGGAAGTGCAGAAAATCGTGCAGCAATGTACCGGCTCAGCCGAGACGGTACCGCGTTGCATTTTCTGCTGGTCTCTGGTCGGCTCCGGGAAGGAGCGCTGCACCCATTGCGGCGGACTGCAGCGAGTCGCGACGAGTGTCGGGAGTGGCGCGTCGGTCACCGAGGCACTGCACCAGGCCTTGTCGCGCTATGCCGAAGCAATGCGTAAAAATCCGCGGAATTCGCGCATTGCCTATTGTCTCTGCCTGGGATTCTGCTCGCTTGGTCAAATCGATCATGCCCGCATTTGCATCAATGTCGCACTGAAAAATTCGCCCAGGGAGCCGCTCTTTGTCCAGACTACCGCGTTACTGCGGCAACCGGCAAAAAAGGTCCCGGTGCACGACCCCAGAGCGGCCGAACAGGAAATTACAGCTGACAAAACTGTTCTCGTGGTTGAAGACAGCAGGACCGCCAGGAAGGTGATCTCCATGGTGCTTGGCCGAAAAAGATACAAGATCGTTGAAGCGACAAGCGGAACGGAGACACTTCTGGCCATCGAAGGAATGACTCCGGATCTCGTCCTTCTCGATGTGATGCTGCCGGATATGTCCGGCTATGAGGTTTTGTCGGCCATTCGGAAAAATCCTGAACTCTGTCGAGTGCCGGTGGTTATGCTGACCAGTAAACGGGATGATGCCGACCGACAGAAAGGCATACTCAGCGGCGCCAGCGAATATCTGACGAAACCTTTTGACCCTGTCAAACTACTTGACGTCTTAGGGAAATACCTCGATTCGCCGATGAAAATAGCATCCCGGCAAGCAGCTGTCGCACCACGGCAGGCGTCTCTGCCATCTTTTGTACATTTTGCGGCAGCGGCACGGCCGATGGTGGTTAAGCCGAAACCGACAATCGTGCCGACAGCGTTGCCAAAAAAAAAGGGATCGGAGAAATCCATTCTGGTCGTCGAGGACAGCCCGACCTCGCGAAAGGTTATTACCATGGTATTGTTAAAAAAGGGTTATCTGATCAACGAGGCGGCCTGCGGGGAGGTGGCGCTGAAAAAAGTGAGTGAGCAGCCGCCGCATCTGATCCTGCTCGATGCGATGCTGCCTGATATGTCCGGCTACGACATCCTGGCCAAGCTGCGCCAAGATCATCGACTGAAGGGAATTCCCGTGGTCATGCTGACGGCAAAAGACAGTCCGATAGACAGGGAGAAAGGGCTGCAGGCCGGAGCGGTGGCTTATCTGACCAAACCGTTCAATCCGGCTCAACTCCTCTCGGTCATCGGCGGCTTTTTAAAGCCATAGAGCCATATGGAAAAGGTAGAAATTTTTCGAGGGAATGCATGGCACGTGTACGTGAACTAAAAAAACTCATCCGAGATATCGATCGGCAACTGGCCGAGGTAATGGGCCGGGAGGCAATGACTGCGCGGCAGACAGCTGCCGAGCGTGAGGAGATAAACCGCTATATACTGGTCGAAATAGGGGAGTTGGCTCTGGCGCTGGCCATCGATGACCTGGCAGAAGTCGGGCCTTTGCCGACGATCACTGCATTACCGAATCTCCCTGCCTGGATCCAGGGCATAGTCAATATACGGAGCGAAATAGTTTCCATTGTCGATTTTGGAGGCTTTCTCGGCGTTTCCGGTGGAGGAATGTGTAAGGGGAACCGTTTTGCCGTCCTGCGACATAAAAAACTAAAAATCGGCCTGCGCCTTGATCGCATTATCGGCAGCGTCAATAAAACTGTTGCACAGGAAAAGCCCCTTGATCCGGTGAATAAAAAATTTTTGCATGCCGAACTGTTGAGCTCGGGCCTACTGCTTGACAAGAAATTCTATTCTATCCTTAACGTCCAAAGATTTTTGTCGGCTTCTCGGCTTATCGACTATAACAATAAAGAAAACAACCAGGCTGTGCAATGCACTCGGTAAATGAACAATCCAGCAGGAGCGCCGCGGCTATAAACAGCAGGAGAAAGGACCGGCAAGAATGGCAAAGTCTGTAAAACCGGAGCTCCTTGAGTTCTTTTTTTTAGAGGTTACCTCGTATATTCCGCTGATACGCCAGGGGCTTGACCTCCTTGCATCCGAGAGAGCTGCCTTGACCGCCATCCGCGAGTTGTATAGACTTTTTCATAATATCAAAGGAGCCGCGTCCCAGGTACAGCTGTTCGATGTAAGTCAAGGAGCCAAGGTTGTTGAAACAGCTCTGGATGTATTGCTTGCAAAAGAAGGGCCCATCTCCGATGCATTGTTGACAGCCCTTCACCAAACGGTCGATCTGCTCATTTTGTCCAGCAATGATAAAAACCGTTTTCTTGCCGTGGAACAGGAAGGGGAGGGACAAAACTTTCATCAGCAAGTCACGGCAATATTTACCACATGTCAGGAAAATGATGCGGTGAAAGGCGACCGGCATGACCGGGAGAAAGGCCGGCGGCGGGAGTACTTGCCTGATGTTCGTTCGATCTTTCCGCTGCTGCAGGACCTCGCCGGATGTTTGACCAAGGACAGCAGCGATATCGCGCTCGACAGAGCTGTCTATGGCAAGCTTGCCCATGCGGTATCGCGTCTTTCGGCAACGCTGCCGGCTACGGACTTGCAGCAGCAAAGCCGGTTAATGTGGCATTTCCATCTTTTGCTGGAAGAGCTGTCTTGCCCAGCCATTGTTCCCCCACCGGAAATGTCCGGATTGGTGCAGGATTTTCTGCGCTTTTGCGAGGCGAGTTTTTCCCATGGGGATCCGGAAAACAGTACCGTCCTCGAGCGGTTGCAGGAACAGTTCGACAGATTGAAAGCGCTGTTGACGGGACATACGCAAAGGCCGGATGATCTTTTTTTTCTGGACGAGGTCGTTGATGAAGACCGACAGCTTCTTATGGCCATTTTCCATGAGGAATGCGATGAGCATTTCATTGTCATCAACCAGTCGCTCAACCATTTGGAAGGCAAGGTCAAGGCGCCGTCTCATCTGACTACGGAGCTGCGGGCATCGGTCAGTGAGATGCGGCGTGCCCTGCATACTCTGAAAGGTGCGGCGTCGATGACCGGGGTGCAGCTGCTTGCCGCGGGAGCACACACCGTGGAAGATCTGCTCGATTGGCTGCATGACGAGGCAGAAGAAATAGTTCCCGAGGAAGTAGAGCTCATAGCTGCCGGCATCGACGTCATGGAACTCCTGTCACAAAGCCCCGAGGCCGGCGAGTCGTCGCGGCTTGACAAGGTCGTTGCCGATATCGATAAATATCTCAAATCCAGGTCGAAAACGGCCGACACCGAGGCGGGCACAACCGACCAGCGGGTCCGGACGGTAGGCGAAGCTCATGATTCGGCCAAGCAACCGGTATTCGTTGATACAGCTGCACAGTCGGAGCCGACGGACATCGACACCCCGGATGATGTCGCCCTGCCCGGCGACACCGGCATCCTGCGGGTCAGAATGGAAGATCTCGATGAGCTGGTGAGCATTGAAGGCGAACTGGTTGTCGCTCGTGGCGCTATGGAAAAAATGGTCGAGGAGTTTCGCCACACTCTCCTTGAGCTGGAAAATGTCAAAGGAAATCTCCGCCGAAAGTCCCAGGAACTTGAGCTGGGATTTGAGGGGCCGTCTCTGTACGGTTTCAATCCGGTATCTACGGCAGGTGGGAGCGGTGTGCCGACAGCCGCCGGACTTGCCGATTTTGATCCCATTGAACTTGACCGATATTCACAGTTACACCTGATCGTACGATCCCTAAACGAGATCTCCATCGATGTGAACGCCATCCATGCCTCCCTCACTTCCCTGGCCGGCGATATCAGCGGGCAGATCGGTAAGCAGCAGTTGATCATGCGGTTGATGCAGGACAAACTGATGCGTATCAGGATGACTCCTTTATCCTCCATTTCGCGGGTTCTGTTCCGGACTGTGCGTGATACCGCCGCAAAACTCGGCAAAAAAGCGTCTCTTCGCATACGCGGGGAAGATATATCCATGGACCGATTTATCTGGGCCGGGATAACCGATCCGCTTCTACATATTCTAAGAAACGGGGTCGATCACGGCATTGAATCTGCCGAGGTACGTGCGGCTGCCGGCAAACCGGAAGCGGGAACGATTACTCTTCATGCCGAACAGCGGAGCAGGTATGTTGTCCTGCGCATAGCAGATGACGGCGGCGGTATTGATTTGTCGCTTATCAGAGAAAAAATCAGCCGTGACGGCCTGGCGCCGAAACCGGAGGGCCTGGATGAAAAAGAACTGCTCGAATATCTCTTCCATCCCAGTTTCACCACCAGGCAAAATATCACCACGCTTTCCGGACGTGGCGTCGGCCTTGATGTCGTCCGGCAAAAAATCCGCAATCTGCGCGGGTCGATTCAGATACACAACACTCCAGGCCATGGAGTTGCCTTTGAGATTCATGTTCCTTTCACCCTGTCCGTCAACCGCGCTATTCTGGTTTCGGTAGCTGGGCGAGAGTTTGCCGTCCCTCTGCAGGATATCCTGCAGGTCAAACGTTTCTTTGCCGCTGAGATTGTCCATAACGACGATACCGAGGGTCTGTTTCTGCCCGTTGGTGACGCGTTGGTCCAGATGAGCAATCTTGGCTACCACCTGCAGCTGGAAAAAAAAATGGTCACCGCGGTAGCGGCACCCGGGGGAATCCTGGTGCTCCTGTTTATGCAAGGGCAAGAATTGTGTGCCGTGGTTGTCGATGCGATTGTCGAACAGCGGGAGATTATCGTGAAAAATCTCGGCAGTCATCTCACCCATGTTCGAGGCATAAGCGGCGTCACCCTGACCGGCTCGGGCGGGATAATTCCAATTCTTAACCTAAAAGAGCTGGTGGCCACACATACCCCCGGCGGGGTGGTTGAGAGTGAGCCCCTGCGGCAAACGGATGTGGACGAACCTCTCAAGGTATTGATAGTCGATGATTCCATCAGTGTCCGGCACAGTGTCGCGCGACTGGTGGAGAGCCAGGATTGGCAGCAGCTGCAGGCAGTGGACGGACTCGACGCCCTGGCCAAAATGGACGGTTTTCTGCCCGATGTGATTATCCTTGATATCGAAATGCCGCGAATGAACGGCTATGAATTGAAAGCAAGTCTCAATAATCATCAGCTGTACAAGGATATTCCCGTGGTGATGCTTACCTCGCGGGCCTCGGAAAAGCATCAGAAAAAAGCCAGAGAGCTAGGTGTTACGCATTATCTTACCAAACCGTATGAGCAGGACACCTTTGTGCGCCTGCTGGAAAATATTTGCAGCGGTTTGCGGGTACGGCGAAAGTGAAAAGTTTAGACAGAAGGAAAAGATCCATGGCAGCAAAACTGATAATGATAGTGGAAGACAGTCCGACGGACATGCGCATTGCAGAAACCGCCTGTTCGGAAAACGGCTACAGAACCATTGGCGTCACCGAGGGTGATAAGGTTTTATCGACGGCGATCACCAAAAAACCGGACCTGATTCTGCTCGATGTTATCTTGCCCAATAAGAATGGTTTTCAGCTGTGCAGAGAGTTAAAAACGAATGCCGAAACCAGGGAGATCAAGATCATCATCGTCAGCAGCAAAGACCAGCCCAGCGATAAATTCTGGGGAATGAAACAGGGCGCGGATGCGTATATCACCAAACCCTACACGGACGATGTTCTTCTCGCAGCTATAGAAAAAAACACCAGATAAGAGACACCAGCCATGCCGCAACAAAATCGTATTGTCGGTCCGGGGCGAACGGACCGAAGTGTCTTGACCGATGCCGGAGAACAGCTGGCTGTACCGGAGAATTGGGTCCTGCTCCCGCCGGGAGACGGCCCGTTGACGAAAATAGTCAAGGCGAAGGGACCAACCTGGCTCGTCCAGGTAAAGTTTAAGAAGAGGTTTATTTCCAAGGGGATCTGGGCCAAGGAAGATCATGTTCTCGCTGCCAGAGAGGAGCTGGAGGAGAAACGTTCGGCACCTGGTTATGCACAAAAACGTCGGCAGGATCTGGCTCGAAGAGAGAAAAAACAACAGGCCTACGCCGGGGATTTTTATACCGCGGTCGTCGATTTTCTCAGGTTTCATCCGCGCTATAGGGCACTGGCAGCACGAATGGCCCGAGCAGTCACCGAGTTGGCCACCCCGGTCGGCAGCGGCACGGTAGCGCGGACCGAGCGCATCCCTCTGGAAGATCGGGCGCGCAGTGCGGTCATTGCCTGGATGCGCCACCAGACCACCAGCTATGATCATATGGCCATTGCCAGGGTGAAGGGAGAAAGACGCCAGGTGCGAAGAGAGCTGGCCTCGCAATCCATCGGCCTGCTGCAAGGCTATCGCGCAGGAACGGATATTCCTTTGTCCTGTCCTTTGCGCAAGGCACTGACAGCCTCCTGGGAGCAGCCGGCTGCGGATATTAGATGATGGACAACACGGATGATTATAATGGAAAAGAAAAAAATACTTTTTGTCGATGACGAACCGAACATTCTCGACGGTCTACGCCGGATGCTGCGATCGCTGCGCAACGATTATACGTTGCATTTTGCCGCCGGGGGAAGTGAGGCACTCAAGTGTATGGAAGAGGAACGTTTCGATGTCGTCGTTTCCGATATGCGCATGCCCGGCATGGATGGCGCGGAACTTCTCAAGACAATACAAAAAAAATATCCCCACGCCATACGTATCATGCTGAGTGGGCAGGCCGATGAAGTGTCGATACTGCGCACCGTCGGTGTCGTCCACCAGTTTCTGGCAAAACCCTGTGATCCGGAACAACTGAAAATAGTTTTGACCCGGACCAGTGCCCTGCAGGATATGTTGTCCGACGGCGGGTTAAAGGATCTTGTTTCGCAGATTGGCACATTACCGAGCCTGCCGGCGACCTATGCCCGATTACAGAAGGCGATAACCACGCCGGGTGTGGAAATAAAAGAAATAGGCGAAATTATAGCTAAGGATATCGCTATGACCGCCAAGGTTCTGCAGTTGGTCAATTCATCTTTTTTCGGCATCTATTCGCGGGTGGACAGCCCCGCTCGTGCGGTGACCTTGCTCGGTCTCGATACCATCAAGGTGCTGATTCTGGGCCTGGAGCTCTTTTCCGAGATCAAAGCCAATGAGGATATTTTTCAGCTTGACCGACTGTGGGAGCATAGCCTTACCGTCGGTAAACTGGCCAGAACCATCGCCGTCGGACAGACGGATAACCAGGAAATGATCAGTGACACCTTTCTCGCCGGTACCCTGCATGACCTCGGCAAACTGGTGCTGCTCTCCTGCCTGCCCGATCAGTATCGGCGGGTGATCGACTTGACCGAAGAGCGAAATATAACCATGCCGGAAGCGGAACAGGAAATCTTTGGTGCAAGTCAGAGTGCGGTCGGCTCGTATCTTGTCGGCCTCTGGGGGTTTACCGGACCGATTATCGAGGCAATCGGTTTTCAAAACTGTATGGAAAAATATCCGGGAGATGTGTTTACCCCGACCCTTGCCGTCCATGTGGCGAATATCCTCTATTACCGGAATCGACCGGAAGAGATTGTTGGTAAGCCCGTGGTTATGAACATGCCGGTTCTTGACCGCCTTGGTCTGCAGGATGCGCTTGTCGACTGGGAGAGAATCTGTGCGGAGATGATGCAGCCTGAAGACTGAAACACCAATATCCTTTAAAGGTTAACCGGCAAATACATTGGTGTGCCGTCAAGTATCATCGGTCTCGCCGTATATATCCATATCCGGAAAATGTATGGCGGCGCAACCGGGGCAGATGCCATGGCTGAACTCCGTTCCGGTCCGCGAACTGATATACTCTTCCACCTGGCTCCAATAGCCCTGGTCGTCCCTGATTTTCTTGCAATGCGAACAGATGGGCAAAAAGCTGCTGAGGGTTTTGATCTCGGCCATGGCCTGCTGCAGGTCTTCGTTCTTTCGCGCCAGGTCCTTGTTCATCAAAGAGATTTTTTCCGTCCGCTCGATAACCATCTCCTCAAGGTGCAGCTGGTGCTGTCGAAGCTGGCTTTCCGCCTGCCACCTCTTTTTGTGGTGTGACCAGGCCAGCACCGTTGCCACTCCGGCCAGCAAGGCACTGATGGCAAGAATCGCCAGATTTTTCCTGGTCTCGGCATACCAAGTGTCAAGGATGAGCTCTTTTCTGCCGGCCACGGCTATATGGAAGGGAAAGCCGGTCAACTGCGATGCAGAGATGATACTTTCTCTGTCTTCATACACTTGCAGGCCGCCGGCAAGCGGCAGTGATCGGGCAAGCGAGGAAAGCAGAGGCACAGCCTGCAGGGAGGTGCCGGTAAAGCTATGCTGTCCCTCGTCATCGTCGTACCATCCGGACAGCACCGCGCCGGCAATATCGAAGAGGACAATGGCGGCAACATCCATTCCAAGGTTGTTCTCGTATTTTTTATAGAAGTAATTGGGGGCGATTTCAGCGGCGATTACGCCGATAAATGCTCCAGCTCGATTTTCCACCCGGCGGCTGAGAAGAATCCGTGCATCATCTCCCTGCTGTGTGGCGCCGACGAACAACTCCAGCCACGCATCCCGGTGGGCAGCCAGGGAAGGCAATGCCGTATTCTTCCATGTCCCATCACTATACAGCACTTTGCCGGCAGTCGAGACAAAAGCCATGCCGGTCACCTGGGGCAAAAAAATCAACTGTGCCCTAATGAACGTTTCGATACTTTGCGGGAAGGTACCTTCCTGGACAGTGTCGTTTTCAAGCAGATGTTTAACGGCAAGCAGGATCAGGTCGACATCGTAGAGCACACTTGTCGCACTCTCCCCAAGCAGTTGCGCCTGGCTGCTTGTTTTCATTTTCGCCGCCTGTAAAGAACTCTCTTTTTCCCGGTACAGCGACGATATTGTCAATCCAAGGATAATGATAACGACCAGACAGACCAGCAGGATGATAAGCCTATTGGATCTCCGTACCTCTGCAAGATCGTTCATGCCGTCTCCTAAAAGCCCTGACATGTCTCCACCATTGTCCGTGCGAGTTCGGCATCAATATGCATCGCCTGGATAAAATCATCTTGTTCGGCGGAGAGTTTTTTCCTCCACAGTTCAAGTGCAGCGGGCTCGGGTACAACAATTTCCACTCCTTTTTTCATAAGCGTTCTTTTGGCGTTACTTTGCGCCACCGCTGCCTCGGCTCTGGCTTTATCAACCCCGTCTTCCCATGTCTGTCGGATAACTTCCCGTATCTCCGGGGAGAGTTTTCGCCAAAATGAACCGCGCACAAGGGGTACGTATTGCGGAAAATATTGACTGTCTTCAAAAGCATAACGAATGCCCTTGTCCTCCAGACCTGCACTTTCAATGGTCTCGTAACTGGTTAAAACAGCATCGATCTTTTTTTGACGCATATACTCCGGGAAATCCGGCCAGGGGATACTTACGGGGATGCCACCCAGCCCGCTGATGCGCAATTCGTTTGCCACGCCTCCGGCAACCCTGACCTTCAGCCCACGGATATCCTCGTGACGACTGATTTTTTTCTCCATGCTGAACAGATGTGCGTGGCCCAGATCAATCCATCGCCCGAGCACTCTTATCGGCAGTTGTTTTTCGATGCGTTCATTTATTGTCCTGCCTATTTCTTCGTTGAGGATGTGGTAATTCATTTCGACCGGTTGGCCGTAAAAACACGGCAGCAGAAAAATACCGACACTCGGTTCGTGCGCCGCCAGATGCCAGGTGCCCGGTATCGCCATCTCAATTTTGCCCTGTCCCAGGGCCTGAACCACATCCTTATCCCTGAATAATTGCGCGTTCGGGTAAAATCGGACATCAATGCTGCCCCGCAGTTTTTCCTGCAGGGCCGAAGCAAAACGGCTTACAGCCAGGGTCTGGACGTGTGTCGCACTGTTTTCGACCGAGATGCGCATGACCGGCAGCCCTGCGGCCGAACTATTGCCAAGGGCAAGGAGCATCTGCAGAAGAAAAAGAGCGGACACCAGCAGAAGAGATTTCATGACAATACCTTTGGTGTGAGTGTTGACAACTTATTTTAATGACAAACCAGTGCTGCGGGCAGGCTGGGTGAAGCCTGCATTATCACCTGTGGGAAGTTCAATGATAAATGTCGTCCCCCTGCCTTGTTCGGAGGCTAAAGACAGTCTTCCCTGGTGTTTGTCGACAATCACCCGATGGGCAATTGCCAATCCCTGTCCTGTTCCCTTGCCTCTGACCTTTGTGGTGAAAAAGGGTTCAAAAACACGTTCTTGAATTTCCTCGGGTATTCCTCCACCGGTATCGGTGATGCGAATTTCTATGCCATGGGGTATTTTTTTTGTCTGAACAGAAATTTTGCCCAGTTCTGTTTTACTCTCTTCTTTCATATCGTTTATGGCATGGGCGCTATTGACAATAATGTTTAAAAAGACCTGGCTGAGTTCGCTTGCATGACAGAGGACAAGTGGTAAATCCGCTGCAAAGTCCATCTCCATTTCTGCAACATATTTCCATTCATTTCTGCTCACGGTTATCGTGCTCTCAAGAATCTTGTTGATGTTCGCCGCCTTTTTATCGTCACTGCCGGGATGGGAGAAGTCTTTCATGGCCCGAACAATCTTCTCGACTCGACCGACTCCTTCAATGCTCTGATCAATTGCTGTAGAGATTTCATCGAGGAAGTAGGCAATATCCGCTTCCTCGATTGCATCGACTAACCGACGATTCATGTCTTCGGTAAGATCCTGTTCATCGGTCGCCTTCCGCCAAAGAAGACAGGTGTTCAGGACCTTGGAAATATCTTGGAAAGAATCGTTGAGAAAACGTATATTATCGCCGATATACTGCATGGGTGTATTTATCTCATGGGCGATACCCGCTGCCAGCTGGCCGACGGCCTCAAGTTTCTGCGATTGCCGCAGGTCTCTTTCAAGGATCAAATTTTCGGTAAAATCCTCGTAGAGACAAATACCGGCGTAAATCTTGCCTGTTTCGTCGGTAACGGGGGAGGTGACGACTCTAAAGTCCCTTATTCCCTGTACCGTTTCGATTTTTTTTACCGTTTCGATGGTTCTGCCGGTGGTGAAGGTTTCGGCCATGGGACAACCCACACAAGGTTCTTCGGGAGAAATTTTCCAGACATTACAACAAAATTGACTTTTTCCAGGGGACAAAGCAGGGAAGAAGTGCTGCATCTTGCGATTAATTTGCAGAATATTCCTCTGCCGATCGATCATCACCACCCCGGCATTGAGGTTGTGCATTATAGCCGAGAGTTGTTCTGTTTTCTCGGAGACCGTCTTCTCAAGTTCTTCTTTGTATGTCTGCAGATGACGGTCCAGAAGCAGATGGTGCAAAGTATTTTTTACCGTAATGAGAACTATGTCTTTTGATAAGGGCTTAAGAATATAACCATAGACGCCAACCGCCATAATTTCATCAGCTACCTCCGGATTATCAACACCGGTGATGATGATTCGGCCGGTATCCGGGTAATGCGCTTTGGCATATCGGATTAAGTCAAGACCTGATTCTTCCGGCATTTTCAGATCAGAGAGGAGAAGATCGAAGGTGTCGACGGCGAGAATTTCCTTGGCGGACTGTACACTGTCGGCACCGCGACAAAGATAGCCTGCCTCTTCGAGTATCCTGGTTAAGACTTTGCGTATCGCCGGTTCGTCGTCAACAATGAGGATTTTTTCATGCATGGAAATTGACCTTACCGATTTAATTTAAACAGTGCGTACCTGTCCTGCAGCAAATCATATAAATCATACTATGCTGACAAGTTGGCTGACAAGGCCTATCTGCTTTTTCCTGCCGGAGTGCCGCGAGGTGAAAGGAATATATCCCAACTCATCGTAGCTTGCCGTGGACAAAAAACGATTCTTTTTTGAATTTTGCAGGGTTTACCTATAGAATGGTTTTACGAGCAGGATTTTGCGGTGACGGAAAATATTTTCGAAAAAGTACGATTCGGTAAAAGTCTCTTTTAGTCTCTCTTATTAACCCCGGTAAACGAAAAACAGTGCCATGAACCTGCCCGACATGAACATCCTTCTGGTGGAAGACAACCCAGGCGACGCCTTCTTTATCCAGGAAATGCTCCTCAACTGCAAAAAGCCCCCGGTTCATTTATTCGTGGTTGCAGGAATGGATGCGGCGCTCAGCCACCTGGCTCAACAGGACATTGATATCGTCCTCCTCGATCTGCACCTGGAGGACTCGGATGGCCTTGCTACTCTGGATCGTATTGTCACCAACGGGCAAGGGCCGGTCATAGCACTCGTTGGAGATAACAACGAAGATATTGGTATCGCGGCGATTGAACGTGGGGCTATGGATTATCTGACGAAAGGCACATTCAGTTCGATGCAGCTAAGCGTTACGCTGCGCCACGCCCTGCAACGCAGAAAGACGGAACAATCGCTTCGCGACAGTGTGGCATTGTTCGAAAGTCTTTTTCGTCATCACGCGGCCGTCAAGCTCGTGATTGATCCGAGCACCGGGGCTATTATCGATGCCAATGATGCCGCGGCAACATTTTACGGCTGGTCCCTTGCCGAACTGCGAACAATGAGCATCGATCAAATAAAAACTCTGTCGATGGAGGAGCTGCGCCTAGAGTTTGACAAAATTCGTTCAAAGAAAAAAAGTCACTTTGAATTTCGTCATTGTCTTGCCGACGGCTCCATCCGCGATGTCGAAGTCTTTAGCAGCACAATTACCGCGGGAAACAAGGAATTCATCCATTCGATTGTCCACGATATTACCCAGCGTAAACAGGCCGAGGGGGAAAAAGAACATCTGCAGGCGGCAATCGATGAGGCCGGCGAGACGATTGTCATTACCGACATCGATGGGAGGATAGAATATATCAACCCCGTGGCGGAGAGAGTTACCGGCTACTCCATGCAGGAACTCATCGGCAGCCATACCAATATATTCAAAAGTGGTCTGCAGGATACGGCACTCTATGACAACCTCTGGGCAACCATTGCCGAGGGCAAGAACTGGACCGGACGTTTAGTCAACAAACGCAAGGATGGCAGCCTGTATACCGAAGCCTTGACCATCTCGGCGATACGCAATGCGGCGGGAAAAATAGCCAATTATGTTGCGGTCAAGCGCGATATAAGCGAGAAACTGCTCCTCGAGGCGCAATTACTGCAAGCGCAGAAGATGGAATCGGTTGGCCGTTTGGCCGGTGGTGTGGCACACGATTTCAACAACATGCTCAGTGTCATTTTGGGTTTTACCCAGATGGCTCTCGACAAGATAGAGCCGGGTTCAATACTGCACGAAGACTTGCTGGAAGTGCTCGACGCCGCGAAGCGTTCCGCTAATATCACCAGGCAATTACTGGCCTTTGCCCGTAAGCAGACCATCGCTCCCAGGGTCTTGAATCTCAACGAGACCATTGAAGACATGCTGAAGATGCTGCGGCGACTCCTTGGAGAGGATATCAACCTGGTCTGGCAGCCGCAATCCACTCTCTGGCTGACGAAAATCGACCCCTCGCAGATTGATCAGCTTCTTGCCAATCTTTGCGTCAACGCCCGCGATGCGATCACCGGCATCGGCAAAATAATCATCGAAACCGGCCATGCTGTTTTCGATGAAAACTATTGTGCCCGGCACATCGGCGCGATCCCCGGGGAATATGTCTTTTTATCGGTCGAGGATAATGGCTGCGGTATGGCAAAGGAGGTGCAAGAGCAAATCTTCGAGCCCTTTTTCACCACCAAGGAATTGGGGCAGGGAACCGGTCTCGGTCTGGCCACCGTTTATGGAATTGTCAAACAAAACAACGGCTTCATTACTTCGTACAGCGAGCCGGGGCAAGGCGCCAGCTTTAAGATTTATCTATCGCGGTATGATGCGCCGGATGGCGATGTCGAAAATAAAAAAGACACGTATTTGCAACACGGAAAGGGCGAAACAGTGCTGGTCGTCGAAGATGAACCGGCAATTCTTCGTTTGACCGGAAAAATTCTCGGAGATTTGGGATATGTGGTGCATACCGCCGCGACGGTGGTCGAGGCAATCGACCTGGCCGATGCACATCGGGAAAGCATCCAGCTGCTCATTACCGATGTGGTGATGCCGGAAATGAATGGGCGGGAGCTGGCGGAACTGCTGAGAGCACGTCTTCCCGGTTTGAAATATCTGTTCATGTCCGGCTATACAGCCAGCGTCATGGCCGCAAACGGCGTGCTGGACGAAGGGACAAACTTCATCCAGAAACCTTTTTCAAATAAAGATCTGGCGGAAAAGGTGTATGCGGTGCTTGGTTCGTGAGGGGCGCGACGTTCCTTGCCATCTCATTCTAAAGAGAGATTCGATATGACAAACGGCACAAAGCTGGGCCGGCTGCTAAGGTTCTTCTGCATCCTCTTGCTTATTGCGTTCTTTTGCCGGACCGCCGCTGCGGAAATCGACGTACAGCAGACGATTCATGTTGGAATATACGAAAATGCGCCGAAGGTGTTCATCGACGAATCCGGACAACCAGCCGGTATCTTTATCGACATTATCGAGTATATAGCTGCGCGCGAAGACTGGCGTCTGGACTATGTTCCCGGTACCTGGGCCGAGGGGCTGGAGCGATTGGCCAAAGGGCAGATCGATATCATGCCCGATGTTGCCCGCAGCATCAAACGGCAACAATATTTTTCCTTCCATCAGGTGCCGGTGTTCTCTTCCTGGTCACAGGTGTACTCTGGAAAAAACAGTAAAATTCAATCAATTCTCGATTTGAACGGTAAAAAAGTGCTGGTCCTGCAAGGTTCGGTACAACAGGACAGGTTTGCGCGCTTTGCCGAAGGGTTCGGGCAGGAGATCAACCTTGTCCCCATGGCCGATTATAAGACTATGTTTGCGGCTGTGGCAAAGGGGGAGGCCGACGCTCTGATTACCAATCGTTTTTACGGTTTGAGGCATGCCAAAAAGAGCGGGCTGCAAGACACTGCGGTTATGTTTGACCCGGCGGATCTCTTTTTCGCGACACCACTGCAGACCGACAGCAGCATTCTACAGACGATCGATCGTCATCTTCTTGCTTTGAAAAAAGATACGCAATCAATATATTACGCATCATTGCAGCGCTGGACAGCGGAGAAAGTACAGTATACACTGCCCTTGTGGGTGAAATTGTCGGGCTTAGGCGGAGTTACTATCCTTCTCCTCAGTCTTGTCGGCAGTATGATTTTGCGACAACAGGTCGATCGACGGACCATGGAGCTCAGGCAGATCAATCAGGAAATGGAACAACGCATCGCCGGGCGGACGGCGGAACTGGCTGCTGCCATGGAAAAAGCCCAGTCGGCTGATCGATTGAAATCGGCTTTTCTCGCCACCATGTCCCATGAATTGCGCACACCACTCAACTCGATCATTGGCTTTACCGGTATCATGCTTCAGGGTCTGGCCGGGTCGCTGAACGACGAGCAGCAAAAGCAGATGGGTATGGTCCAGAACAGCTCCCGCCATCTTCTGGCCCTGATCAACGATGTACTGGATATTTCTAAAATCGAAGCAGGCCAGCTGCTGCTTGGTCTGGAGAGTTTTGCTCTGCGCGCATCAATTGAAAAAATAGTCAAATTGGTTTCACCTCTGGCGGAGCAGAAGGGGATCGAGCTGCGCATGGATATTGCGGCGGATGTCGGCGCTATTGAAACCGATCAACGCCGCCTGGAACAGGTTCTTGTCAACCTGCTTAACAATGGTATCAAGTTTACCGAAAAAGGATATGTGCGGATTTCCTGCCGGAGTGAAAAAGAGTGGTATGTCATCCGCTGTACCGATAGTGGTATTGGTATGCAGGCCGAAGAGATCGCCAAGATTTTCCGTCCTTTTCATCAGGTCGATACCGGCCTTGCCCGCAGACGCGAAGGTACCGGCCTTGGCCTTTCCATCAGTAAAAAGATTATCGATTTGATGCGAGGCAGCATCGAAGTGACCAGCCGGTGGAGTGAGGGCAGTACCTTTATCGTCCGTATTCCCCGACAGACAGGAGTTGTATCATGAACGACAGGCTGCTGATCATAGAAGACAATGCCCAGAATATGTATCTGATGCAATTTCTTCTGGAGAAAAACGGCTTCATGGTTACCGGCGCCAAAGATGGTCGCCAGGGTATCGAAAAAGCCTTGCAGTGCGTGCCTCAGGCTATTCTTCTTGATATCCAGCTGCCGGTAATGGACGGCTACGCCGTGGCCGCCGAACTGAAAAAACACCACCAGCTCGAGGGAGTGCCGATTATCGCCGTGACCTCCTATGCCATGGTCGGCGATCGAGAGACCATTATGGCCGCCGGCGCCACCGGTTACATCGAGAAACCGATTAACCCTGAAACATTTGTCGATGAAATAAGGCAATATTTGCCGAAAGAAGGGTAGCAGAAATGAGAAAATACATATGCGCATTTTAAGCGTCGATGACCAGGCTGAAAACCGCTATCTCCTTGAAGCTCTGCTGCGAGGTAAGGGACATGAGGTCCGCTCCGTCACTAATGGCGCTGAAGCTCTCGCCGAGCTGCAGGCCTCCGCGTTTGACCTGATAATCAGTGATATCCTTATGCCGGTCATGGATGGCTTTGCCCTGTGTCGAAAAGTCAAGGCGGATGAGCGCCTGCACCACATCCCTTTTATCTGCTATACGGCTACCTATACCGGACCACAGGACGAGGCCCTGGCCATAAAAATCGGCGCCGACCGGTTCATTGTCAAACCCTGTGAACCCGAGGTGTTTATGGCTGCTGTTGATGAGCTGTTGACAACCGTAGGTACGAAAGAACTTCCCCCGTCGGCCGATTTGCCGCTGGAAGAAGAAGTCTTCAAAATGTACAATGAGCGCCTGGTGCGAAAGCTCGAGCAAAAGATGCAGCAGCTGAAAACAGAAACCTGTTCCTTGCGTGAGACCCAGGCGGCCCTGCGGCAATCGGAAAGAAAATATCGACGGCTGCACCAGAGCATGATTGATGGTTTTGTCTATGCCGACATGCAGGGAAGAATTTGCGAGACCAACGAATCTTTTCGCGGCATGCTCGGTTACACCGAGACAGAATTGTCCTGCCTTACTTACATTGACCTGACCCCCTCCAAATGGCATGTCTACGAAGAGGAACTCCTTACCCGGAAGGTCCTGTGCAACGGCTATTCCCCGGTTTACGAAAAAGAATATATGAAAAAAGATGGCAGCATCTTGCCGGTTGAGCTGCGCACCTACCTGGATCGCATTGATGATGGTGCACCGGAAGGCATGTGGGCCATTGTCCGCGATCTTACCGAGCGCAAGCGAACCGAGACCACCCACCGGGATCTTGAAAATCAACTGAATCATGCCCAGAAGATGGAATCCGTCGGCCGCCTCGCCGGCGGAGTGGCGCACGACTACAATAACATGCTCAGTGTTATTCTCGGCTATACCCAGCTGGCCATGGCCAAAATCGATACCTCCTCCCCCCTGTATGGCGATTTGTGGGAAATCCTTGATGCTACTAAACGTTCAGCCAATATAACCCGACAACTGCTGGCCTTTGCCCGCAAACAGACTATTGCCCTTGAGGTGCTCGATCTCAATGCGACAGTAGAAGGTATGTTGAATATGTTGGGAAGTTTGATCGGCGAGGATATCAACCTGTCATTACTGCCGGAGGAAAATCTATGGTCGATCGAGATCGACCCTTCCCAGATCGATCAGCTGCTCGCCAATCTGTGTGTTAATGCTCGTGACGCCATCAGCGGAGTTGGTCGACTTACCATCGAAACGAGCAACCTTACGCTTGATGAGACATATTGCGCTTTTCATGCCGACAATCAGCCAGGGAGCTATGTGGTACTATCGGTCAGTGATAATGGCTGTGGCATGACAAAAGAGATCCAGGACAAGATCTTCGAACCCTTTTTCACAACCAAGGATCTTGGCAAGGGAACGGGACTCGGCCTGGCGACGGTGTACGGTATTGTCAAGCAGAACAAAGGATTTATCAACGTCTATAGTGAGCCGGGCCAGGGTACGACCTTCAAAATCTATCTGCCCCGGCATGTCGGAGCGGTTGCCGCAAAAGCGGAGGAGAAAAAAAACACTGCACCCGGCCAAGGTGAAACCATCTTAATTGTCGAAGATGAGGCAGCCATTCTGCGTCTGACCAGCAGAATTCTTGTCAATGCCGGCTACACGGTGCTTACCGCAAATAGCCCGGCCAAGGCAATCGACCTTGCCGGTATGCATAAGAACGACCTGCAGCTGATCATTGTCGATGTAATAATGCCTGAAATGAACGGGCGGGATCTCGCTCTATTGCTGCAGACGGAAAATCCCGACCTGCAATGTCTGTTTATGTCCGGTTACACGACAAATATTGTTTCCGGTCAGGGGATACTCGAGCAAGAAATCAATTTTATTCAGAAGCCTTTCTCCGCGGAAAGTCTTGTCGGTAAGGTCGGTCAACTGCTGCCGGAAAGACAGTAACGACACTGGGTCAAAATGAAAACATATCGATACGATACTGTATCGATATCTAACAGCAACATCAGCCTGTTAAGGACACCATGCAGCTTGACCATGAAACATATGCCCGCATTCTTGATAATCTCCATGACGGTCTGTATTTTGTCGATACCAACAGGAGGATCACCTACTGGAACAAAGGGGCGGAACGGATAACCGGTTTTTCATCCGCCGAGGTTGTCGGCAGATCATGCGCCGACAATATCCTTACCCATGTCGACGGCGAAGGGAATTCTCTCTGTTTTGGCTGCTGTCCTTTGGCGGCAAGTATCGCCGATGGCCGGATGCGTGAGGCGGAAGTCTATTTGCATCACAAGGATGGTCACCGAGTGCCGGTTTTTGTCCGGGTAAGCACTTTGTGCGATTCAGCGGGCAAGGTCCTTGGCGGTCTGGAATTGTTTACCGATATGAGTGCGATATTGGTGCATAGCGCCAGGGTGCAGGAACTTGAAAAACTTGCCATGCTCGATACCCTGACCCTGCTTGCCAACAGAAATTACCTGGAAAGAGAGTTTCGCGCCCGTTTTGAAAAGTTACAACGGTACAAGGAATCATTCGGCGTTCTTTTTATCGATATTGACCATTTCAAAAAGGTCAATGATGTCTACGGCCATGATGTCGGCGATAAAATTCTGCAGTTTGTCGCCACCACCTTTACGGCCAATTCACGCCCTTTTGATCTCTACGGCCGCTGGGGCGGGGAAGAATTTATCGGCCTTATCCGCAATACCGGGCCGGAGGATCTGGCTCTACTGGGCAACAGATTGCGCATGTTGATCGAGCATTCGTATATCCTCCATGAAAATCAGAAGCTGAGCGTCAATATTTCACTCGGTGCGACGATGGCGACAGAAAGCGACACTAAGGACAGCCTGATCAAAAGGGCCGATATCCTTTTGTATGAGAGTAAAACAAATGGCAGAAATCGTCTGACTTTCGGGTGAGAGCCGCTGCACAACGCAAAAATAAGGAAGGAGACAGTATTATGGCAGTGATCAAATGGCGGGATTCATACAATACCGGCGTAGGCCAATTTGACCGGGAACACCACAAGCTGATCGAGCTGATTGAAATGATGTATACCGCGGTTCGCGATAAAAGCGGCAAGGAGGTGGCAGAAAAGGCCTGCGATGAACTCCTCGCCTACACCGTCTCGCATTTCGATAGCGAAGAAAAGGCGATGGCGGCAGTCGGCTATGCAGAACTTGAAGCGCACCGGGAGGAGCATAGCCTGCTGAAACAGGAGGCGCAAAATTTCCAGACGCGCATTGCCGACAATTTTCCCGATGGAGTAACGGACCTGTACCATTTCCTCCGTGAATGGCTGATAAACCATATCCTGGCGAGCGATAAAAAATACGGCCCCTTTCTCAAGGAGATGCAGAACACAACGAAGACCACCTGATGCTGAGCATTTTCTACTCCGCCTGGGTTCTTTTCCTGCCGTTCCATCCTGGACTTTTGGTGGACAGCCTTCTGGCGAAACTGCCGCTTAAACGCTACCGCATGCAAAGAAATCGTTTTTCACATTACGTCAGGCGACAAAAGCATTAAGGATTATACCTTGTGAATTGCAAAAAACATCCATTCTTCAAACATTTGTCCGCATATATTGCGATCGTTTTCATTCTTGTTTGTGCTGTTTCGGCCATTGCAGAAGACAAGCCCACGTCTTCCAGTCAACCCATTCGCTCCGCGGCCGAAAGAGACTATCCACCGTTTTCCATAGTTGGAGCAAATGGCGTGGCGGATGGTTTTTCCGTGGAATTGTTACGGGCCGCGCTGGCGGCGATGAATCGTGGGGTCAGCTTTCATACCGGCCCTTGGTACGAGATCCGCGGTCTTTTGGAGCGCGGGGAGATCGAGGCGCTTCCTCTGGTTGGCCGCACCCCGGAGCGGGAAGAGATCTTTGATTTTACCTTTCCGTATATGTCCCTACATGGGGCTATCGTTGTTCGGCAGGAGACGAGCGGGGTTCGCAGCCTGGCCGACCTGAAGGGTCGGCGGGTAGCCGTCATGAAAGGCGACAACGCCGAGGAGTTCCTGCGGCGGAAAGATCGGGGTATCGACATTACTACCACGCCAACCTTTGAAGATGCTTTACAAGAGTTGTCGGAGGGCCGTCACGACGCCGTGGTTATGCAGCGACTGGTGGCTCTTCGCTTGCTGCGCAACTCAGGCATTGCCAACCTGAAGGTTGTCGACACGCCCATTGAAGGCTTTCGGCAGGATTTTTGTTTTGCCGTCCAGGAAGGCGACCGGCAGACCCTGGCTCTGCTCAATGAAGGACTTGCCCTGGTCATGGCCGACGGCACCTACCGCCGTCTGCATGCCAAATGGTTTGCCGCCATGCAGCTCCCTGACGACCGAGCGATTATTGTCGGCGGAGATCACAACTTTCCCCCTTTCGAGTATCTCGACGAAAAAGGGCGGCCGACCGGGTTTACCGTCGAGCTGACCCAGGCCATTGCCAAAGAGATGAACATGGCTGTGCACATTCGTCTCGGGCCATGGGCGGAGGTAATTGACGGATTGCGAAGCGGGGAAGTCGACGCCATCCAGGGCATGTTCTACTCAAGCGAGCGGGAGCGGGATTTCGATTTTTCTCCTTCCTATCTGGTTTCGAACTACGTCGGCGTCACCCGTACTGGTAACGACAGACCGCCGGAGTCGTTTGCCGATCTCCAGGGCAAAAGCATTGTTGTCCAGCGAGGCGATGTTGCTTTCGATGTCTTGGCGGCGCACGGACTTGAAGATCAGGTAACGGTTGTTGAGACTCAGGAAGATTTGTTGCATGCTGTCAGGGAAGGTGACTACGACTGCGCTCTGGCACCCAGGGTAAGCAGTCTCTATTTAATCGACAAAAATGGCTGGACCAATCTTGCTGTAGGCCGCCATAGTTTTTTGGCCGGTGAGTATAGTTATGTCGTTCCCAATGGAAACAGCGCCTTGCTCGCTCAATTCAGCGAAGGGTTGCGGATCCTCGAGGCAAACGGTGAGTATCGGCGTATCCAGGAAAAATGGCTGGGTCTCTATGAGAAAACGTTACCCGGCTTTCTCGGCATTCTGCGCTCTCTTGCCTTTATCGCCGTGCCTTTGCTGGTGCTTCTTTTGGCCTTTGCCCTCTGGTCATGGTCGCTGCGGCGGCAGGTGGCGGTCAAGACGCGGGAGCTCCAGGAAAGCAGAGATCAATTCAAGTATATCTTTGAAGCGGCGAATGTGGGAAAATCCTTGACCCTGCCGTCCGGTGAAATGAATGCTAATAAGGCCTTTGCCGACATGTTGGGATATACCCCGGATGAGTTAAAGGGGAAAACCTGGCGGAGTCTCACACCTATTGAAGATATTGAATCCACCGAAAAAGTTATTGGCCCGTTACTGGCGGGAACCAAAAACGGCGCACGCTTTGAGAAAAGATATGTGCACAAGAGCGGCGATCTGATCTGGGCGGATGTCAGCGCCGTCGTGCGGCGGGATAGTTTCGACCAACCAATCTATTTTGTCACCACCGTGGTGGATATTACCGAAAAGAAATCGGCGGAAGAGGCCCTGCGGGAGAGCGAATCCCGCTTCCGGTTGTTTGCCGAGCTGGCGCCGGTGGGCATCGTCATCTCGGATAATCAAGAAAAAATTCTTTTTGCCAGTGCAAAATTCACCGAGCTTTTTGGCTATACTCTGGAGGATATGCCGTCGGTCAACGAATGGTGGCTGCTTGCCTATCCTGACGAAACCTTCAGGGAGCGTGTTCGCCGGGAGTGGCAGGCGGCGATTGATGAAGCGGGAAGAACGCATACAGAAAGTAAACCCATGGAATATCCGGTGCGTTGTAAAGACGGCAGCGTTCGTCAGGTGGAGTATCGCATGGCCACCACCGGCACGTTGAATGTTGTCGTCTATGTTGATATCACCGCCCGTAAACATGCTGAAGAAGAGCGGGAAAAACTCCAGTCGCAACTTACCCAGGCGCGGAAGATGGAGACCGTGGGACGTCTAGCAGGTGGCGTGGCGCACGATTATAACAACATGCTGAGCGTCATTATGGGTTTTACAGAACTTACCCTTGTCAAACTGGCATCGGATAGTCCGCTGGCAGATGATCTGCGGCAAGTTCTTGAAGCCGCCCGGCGCGCCGCCGATATTACCCGCCAGCTGCTAGCCTTTGCCCGTAAGCAGACCATTGCTCCTCGGGTGCTCGATCTCAACGACACAATTGACGGCATGGTGAGAATGCTCCGCCGGCTTATCGGCGAAGATGTCGATTTTTCCTGGCAGGCCGGTCACGGTTTATGGTCGGTCAATATCGACCCGTCTCAGCTGGATCAGCTCCTGGCCAATGTCTGTGTCAATGCCCGGGACGCTATCGCCGACGTGGGCAAGATCACTATCGAAACGTCCAATGTCGTCTTTGACGAGAAGTATTGCGCCGACCATGGCGGCTTTGTACCTGGCGATTTTGTCTTATTGGCGATCAGTGACGACGGCTGCGGCATGGATAGGGCAACGCTGGAGCAACTCTTTGAACCTTTTTTCACGACAAAGTCCACCGGCAAAGGTACCGGGCTTGGCCTGGCGACGGTCTATGGCATCGTCAAACAGAACATGGGGTTTATCAATGTCTACAGTGAGCCGGGAAGTGGTTCGACCTTCAAGATCTACCTGCCACGTTATGTCGGTAAGGCGGATCGGGTGGAGACCATTGTCTCTGCCGACAGCCCGCGGGGTCATGGTGAAACCGTACTGATCGTCGAGGACGAAGAAGCCATCCTGAGAATGGCCGGGAAAATGTTAAAAGCACAAAATTATACCGTCCTGGAGGCGATATCCCCGAACCTTGCTAAGGATCTTGCAAAAGAACATCAGGGCGAGATCCATCTGCTGATAACCGACGTGGTCATGCCGGAGATGAACGGTCGCGACCTGGCTGAGGAATTGCAGGCGCTCTATCCCGAGATCAAAGTGCTGTTCATGTCCGGCTATACCGCCAGTGTGATCGCCCACCGAGGCGTACTCGATGGCGGAGTGAATTTTCTCCAGAAGCCATTTTCCCGTGACGATCTGGCTGTTAAGGTGCGCGCTGCCCTGGCATCCTGATGGGGCAAGGGCACCGGAATTATTTTCTTACCTTGACTAAAATCGGTTCTTTGACGCCGACCTGTTGAGAAAAATTTTTCAGTCCCTTGATCAGTGACCAAGTTACCTCCTGGCCTTTTGGGGCAATCAACACGCCATTTAAAGCCATGATATCCTGTTCGGCGATCATACCTACCGACAAATCGCGAACGTATACCGCGACAATCTGTTCGTCCTCGGGATGCAGCTTGATTCCGGCGAGGATTTTAAGCAAAAGAGGATTATATTCGGCAGCTCTGTTTTGCAGGGTGTGCAGCGCCTCGGAGCGATTACAGCCACGATGCAGAAGAGAGTTGAAATCTGTAGATATCTTCAGAATCTGCGCACCAAGGCAGACTTCTTCTCTGATGTCGGTACACTCGGCAAAGGATGCAAAGGGGCTGAGTTGATGCTCAATAATCGCTGCGACCGTTTCCATTCGTGGGATTTTCTCCAAAAGTTTTGCGCCGACCCGCGGATGATCCCGGTACATTGCCTCTTCCTGTGTCTCCAGCTCCTGACCGGCATACAGTTTATTCAGTGTTTCCGGTGGCAAGGTGATGCAGCCTATCTGTGACATCAGCGCTGCTATCTCAAACTGCCAGATATTGGGCAACTCAAGTTTTTCGGCAATGGCCACCACCATGGCTTTCATCCTCAAGCCGCTGCTGAAGGCTATCGGGCTGGCCAGACTGAGTATCTCGGAAAGAACGGTAATGCTGCCCTTAAGGGTTTTGTCGAGAAGTTCCTTCTCGGCGGTAATGAGTCGATATTGCCGCTGGGCCAGGGCAATGGAAATCGCCAGGGTGGATGTCGGGCAGGGCTTGTTCAGGAAGCGGAAGATCTGTCCCTTGTTGACCGCTT
This sequence comes from uncultured Desulfopila sp., assembly GCA_964412665.1. Classification (GTDB taxonomy): domain Bacteria; phylum Desulfobacterota; class Desulfobulbia; order Desulfobulbales; family Desulfocapsaceae; genus Desulforhopalus_A. The sequence goes on along the minus strand of CAYPPR010000001.1, from coordinate 30,993 downwards.
CGATTGCCGTTTCCTGGTCGGCGTTGCCGGTGAGCATCAAGCGCACTGTTTCCGGATACTGGTCTTTGACGGCGGCAAGAAGCTGAATGCCATCCATCACCGGCATGCGCATGTCCGAGACAATGACCGAAAAAGGGCCTTCTTTTTTGAGGATATCAAGGGCCTCGGCGCCGCTACGCGCCGTGCGGATGGTGAAACGCTTGCGAAGATCCCGCTTTATTGAATGTAGTATATTTTCTTCATCATCGACGAAGAGAACTTTGTCGGTCATCCTTGCCTCTTTTGGTGCTGGTAAACGTTTACCCGGTGCATGCCATTATCGGACAGCCTCCTCAAAGAGGAAGAGTGATGATGAATGTCGTGCTTTCACCCGGTATCGAAGAAACGGAAATCGTCCCATGATGTTGATCGACAATTATGCCGTGAGCAACCGACAGCCCCTGTCCGCTGCCCTGACCTACCGGTTTTGTGGTAAAGAAAGGATCAAAGATTTTGTCGATGTTGCTTTGGGCAATGCCGGGGCCGGTATCGGCCAGGCGTAACTCGACTTTATCTGCTGTTTTCCTGGTGGTGATAGTGATTTGTCCTTTCTGCTGCGGCAGAGCAGTATATTTTTCCGCCAGGGCATGGGTTGCATTGATAATCATATCCAGAAGAACCTGTTTGAATCGTCCGGCCATCAGAGGTACAGGCGGCAGTTCCGCATCGAGGTTCAGTTCGAGCTCCGCCACATCCTGCCACTGGCTGCGGGATATGTCGACTGTGCTCTCAATGATTCTATGCAAATCTTCCGGCTGTTTTTCGGCACTGTCCGGCTGGGCAAATTCTTTCATTGCCGTAACGATGGCGGCAATGCGATGAATTCCTTCAAGTGTCTCGACAAGAGCCTTGTCCGCCTCAACCTTGAGGTATGCCACATCCAGTTCTCCGGCCAGCCGATTGATCGCCGCAACCTCTTCACCGAAGGCTCCCGCTGCGGAAACGGTGTTGACAAGGTTGTCGTGGCATGTCTGCATTTCAGCTAAGTCGTCAAGCACTTCCCGCAGAAACTCGGTGTTACTCAGCAGATACTGGATGGGGGTGTTGATTTCATGGGCCATTCCGGCCGCCAGGATGCCGATCGATTCAAGCTTTTGCGCCTGGTTGAGCTGCCTCTTCAGGGCCACTTCCTTGGTGATGTCCTTTTTTACCGCGACAAAATTGATTATTTTGCCCTGCTCGTCCCGCACCGGTGAAATAGTCGCTTCCTCTTGGTAGGTCGTGCCATCTTTCTTTCGGTTAGTGAAGCGGCCAACCCAGACCCGGCCGGCTAAGATTGTCTGCCATAAGTCACGATAGAAGGTTGCATCATGGACGCCGCTTTGCAGAATTTTCGGCGTTTTGTCGATAACTTCGTCGGCAGTATAGCCGGTAAGTTTCTCGAAAGCCGGGTTGACAAAGATTATCTTCCCACTGGGAGTTGTGATGACAATCGATTCGGCGGCGCACTTGATAGCGGTGATGAGTCGGTTCTGTCGCTCTTGCATCGTGGTCTTCTGCTCGATTTCAGCGGTTAATTGCTCATTGGCCTGCTGCAGGGCGGTTGTTCGTTCTTCAACCAGACTTTCAAGATGCAATTGATGTCTTTCCAGCTTCTTCTTGATATGGTTCAGCTCTATGTTCTGTTGCTGCTGCATTAATTTCTGGTAGGCCATCAGCGACAGTTCATCGGCCATTACCTGGAGAAAGAGGAGCTTTTTTTCGAAGTCCTCTCTGCTCAATTTCGGCATTTTTGCAAATTCCTGAACCATCATCTCCGGGTTGGCGCCTATTTCCTTGGCATATTTCCTGACGTGTATTGCATCGACGTTGCCGACATGATACTGCCCGATCAACCAGTTGGCGATATGTCTGCCGTTGACGATTATCGGTGCCGCGGCATCGGTGAAACCAATGCTGAGGCATTGCTGGTGGATCGATAGTTGATTCTCATGGGCTTGTCGGCCAAGCTCTTTGCCGGAGAAGATACAATTTCTCAGCCCCTTCTCCGTTGCCCGGATCATGTCACAAACCTTTGAGTGATTGCTCAGTTTTGTCACAGGGACACCATCAATATCGGTCAGAGAAGATGCGACCTGGTTGGCCTCGGCAAAGGTGTCCTGAATTTTCTGGAGTTTTCCCAGGTCGATCAGGTCAGTGATCGAGTGACCTGCTTCGGGTGCGGGCGGGCAGGAGGAAGGGATGATAGCAGGCATAAAGTGAGGACCTCCAGTCCAGTGGAAACGGGAAATGGCAGCATGAAACTTTTAACGACTACGGGAGAGGTGCTAGGCACCTCTCTTTTTATTGTATTCGGTACACTGCTAATTTGCCAGTAGACGGTTGTTAAATTCCTCGGGATTGAACGAATAAACCTGGGTGCCCTTGCATTCGACGGCAAAGGAGGCACAGACGCTGCCTTGCACGGCACTGGTTTGCAGATCACTGCCGCCCATTAAGCCGCTGAGCAGGCCGCCGCGGTAGGCATCTCCTGCGCCGGTCGGGTCAACCACCTGGGCTGCCTTGAAGGAAGGAATGGTCACTTTACCGCTCCGGCCATAGAGCTCTGACCCGGCGCCGCCCAGGGTAATAATGGTATTGTCGGCAAGGGCGAGAAGGGCTTCTTTGGTCAGGTCGGTCTTGTCCATGATCAGGTTGAATTCGTAATCATTGACGATGAGGAGGGTGCAGCCGCTAATGACATCAAGCAGATCCTGCGCCTGGAGCACCGGAAGGGCCTGGCCGGGGTCGAAAATATAGCTGATACCCTTTTGCTTGCAAAGCTTTGGATAGTTGATCATATCGGAGAGGTTGCCGGGCGAGACGAGTAGAAGGGTGTCTTTGGCGTCGAGTCCATTGAAGTCGAAGTTGGAGGAGTATTTCATCGCCCCCGGATTGAAGCCGGTAATCTGGTTGTTGCTTTTATCCGTTGTTATATAGGCCCCGGCCGTCAGTTCCTCCGGGATCACCGTAATGCCGTCCCGGGATATATTATGCGTGTCCAGCCAGGCAAAATATTTATGATGGTCGCTGCCGATGGTGGCGGTGATGGTGGAATTTTTGCCCATCAGCCTGAGGGCATAGGCAATATTGCCGGCAGTGCCGCCGTAGTTTTCCGTCACCCCGTCGACTTGGAAACAGACGTTGAGACTATGGATTTTATCCGGCAGGATATGGTCGGAAAAACTTTCGGGGAAATTCATGATACGATCGTAGGCGAGTGAGCCGGAGATAAATATGTTCTTCATCGGGTAAACCTTGCGTTGGGGTTGTGGGTGGATTGTGTTGTATTTAAAGCAAGTACATTTTCAATGGGCCATTTTCGGAATGGCCTTGATTTTTGGGGTGTGGTTGGCCAGAACAACTGCCACCAGAACGAGTGCCCCGCCCATGAATTGCATAAATGTAAGGGTTTCTCCAAGTAATATCCATGCAGCGCAGGCGGTCACCAGCGGAATGCCGTTGATGCAGACGGCGGCCCGCGCTGCTGGAATTCTGGTCAGAGCAAAATTGTAGCAGATAAATGCACCGATCGTGGCAAAAATCGTCAAAACAATCAGGGCGATGATAGATTCCCTGGAGACCGCCTGCCAGTTGAGCTGGGGAAGATCCCAGAGAAAGAGGGGCAGGAAAAGCAGGGCGCCGAAAATAATCTGCATGCCGGTAATCTGCAGAGAGGAGAGTGATTCGCCTAGTTTTCGGGTCATGATCATATAGACCGAGGCGGCAAGGACCGCACCGAAGATCAGCATATCGCCGAGGATCATGCCGTGCAGTGTTGTTTGCACCCGGCCGCCGAAAACGAGCATCGCCACACCGACGAGTGAGCAGACAATGCCGAGCATATTGATGGGGCGGAGCCGTTCTTTTAAAAAGAGTGCGGAAAGCATCAGCACGACAATGGGAATCGTGGCGATGATCAGGGATGTCTTTGTCGCCGAGGTGTACTGCAGGCCAAAGGTCTCAAAGAGAAAGTACAGACCGGGCTGCATAAGGGCCAGCAACAGGAGAGATTTAAAGGTTTTTCGGGTAAGAGACGGGAAGCCGGTTCGCCACAGCAGGATACTGAAAAAAATCGCCGCGGTGAAAAAGCGAAAGAAAATGAGACAGAAAGGGGAAAAGCTCTGCAGGGCAATTTTGGTGACGACAAAGGAAAGGCCCCAGAAAATAACCGCCGTGGCCAGAGCCAGGTATGTCAAAAGTGCATTTTCAGTTTGCATCGGTGGGTAGCCTGCCGGGAAGAAAAAAAGGGCATGTGATTTAAAAGGAGCACAAATTATGTCAAATCCCTGAACTTAAACGATCCGAGCCGAAATATCTCGCAGGGAATGGCAGGAAAACTAAAAAGAGACTTTATTGTGAGCGAGCAAGGGTCGTTATGAATATTTTTTGTACAGAAATACGAGAAGTCATGGTAACAAGCGTAGTGCATAAAATATTCTTGAGTTTTATCCTGGAGTTTGTTACGCAAGGAACTCGTGGATATAACTCGTCGATATCTGGTAAGTTAGTGGGTATGTGGTGTTTTGCATTGTGCCTTTCTATTACATTAACAAAAAAGGAGATGAAGATGAAGAAACTGTCATTATTACTGGCTGTTGTATTGGCTGTGGTCACCTTTTCCGCAGGGAGTGTCTTTGCCGCGGATACCTTGGCGGAGATCCAAAAGCGTGGAACACTGCGTGTCGGCATGGAGCCTGGCTATATGCCTTTTGAGTTAACCAACAAGAAAGGTGAAATTATAGGTTTTGACGTTGATATGGCAAAGAGAATGGCCAAAGCCATGAAGGTCGAGCTGGAACTGGTTTCTACTGCCTGGGATGGTATCATTCCGGCCCTGCTGACCAACAAATTTGATATCCTTATGTCCGGGATGACCCTCACCCAGGAAAGAAATCTGACCGTTAATTTTGCCACCCCGTATATTCTTATCGGGCAGTCGGTTCTGTTGAAAAAAGAACTTGCCGATGAGGTCAAATCATACAGCGATCTGAACAATGAAAAGTATACCATCGCCTCTAAACTCGGTACCACCGGCGAGCAGGCTACCAAGCGCATGATCTCTAAAGCCAACTATATCTCCTACGAGACCGAGCAGGAAGGCGTGATGGAACTGGCCAATGGCAAGATTGATGCATTTATCTACGACCTGCCGTTCAATGCTATCGCTTACGCCCAGAAAGGGGAAGGGAAATTTGTTCATCTTGATGAACCATTCACCAAAGAACCTCTTGCCTGGGCTATTCGCCGCGGAGACCCTGATTTCTTGAACTGGTTAAATAACTTCATGAGCCAGATCAAATATGACGGCGTCTATGACAAGATTTATGACAAGTGGTTTCAAGATGATGCCTGGTTAAAAGAAATCCAGTAAATATAAGGAATCGCAATTTTGAAAGCCAGAGACAAGACATGGCCCTGGCAACTGCTGCTGGTGGCCATCCTGCTTGGGGTGGCCGCCGGTACCTGGGGGGCAATCAAAAAGATTGATTATAAATGGCGATGGTATCGGGTGCCGCAGTATTTTCTCTATCTCGGGGAGGATGCACAAAAGATTCCTTTTGACGGCAAGGTGGGGTCTCTTGTCCAAAATGGAAAAACCACTCGAGTTACCTTGATCTCTGAAACATCCGAAGAAACAGTCGTCAAGATAGCATCGGACAGCCTGAAGGTGTCTGAGGGGGAGGAGCTGTTCGAAGGTGACATCGTCGGTTTTGAAAAAAACTGGCAACTTGGTCCTCTTATGGTCGGCTTGTGGACCACGCTCTGGCTTTCTGCTATTTCCAGTTTTTTTGCTCTCTTCCTCGGGCTGTTCACCGGCATTGCCAGGGTTTCGAAAAATATTACCCTCCGGGGCCTGGCGATGATTTACGTGGAGTGTATACGTGGAACGCCTCTGCTGGTGCAGATTTTTATCGCGTATTTTTTCCTCGGTACTGTTTTTAATCTCAGTCGCAATGTCTGCGGTATCGGTGCCCTGGCGCTCTTTGCCGGGGCCTATGTCGCGGAGATTGTCCGTGCAGGGGTGCAGAGTATACCAAAAGGGCAGATGGAGGCCTCCAGGTCGCTTGGCATGACTGCTTTTCAGACCATGAAGGATATCATTCTGCCCCAGGCCTTTAAAAAAATCCTGCCGCCTTTGTCCGGACAATTTATCAGCCTGATTAAGGACTCTTCCTTGGTTTCGGTTATTGCCATTACCGATCTGACAAAATCGGGGCGGGAAATTATTACCTCGACCTTTGCCACCTTCGAAGTCTGGCTTGTTGTCGCGGCGATGTATCTCCTGGTGACGTCAGTATTGTCACAACTTGTTTACTACATGGAACGGAGGCTCGCCATCAGTGATTAAAGCCGAAAACGTCGTAAAAATATTTGATGGCCGGTCGGGTGTCGTCCGGGCGGTGGATGGGGTATCGACAGAGGTGGCAAGAGGAGAAGTGGTTGTTGTTATCGGCCCCTCCGGCTCGGGTAAATCAACCTTTCTTCGCTGCATAAACGGCCTGGAGACCTTTACCGAGGGACACATTATTATAGATGGGGTCGACCTCGCCGACAAAAAGACCAACATCAATAAAGTCCGTGCCGAAGTGGGCATGGTGTTCCAGCAGTTTAATCTGTTTCCCCATAAGACGGTGCTGGAAAATCTGACCCTGGCCCAATGCCGTGTTCGCAGACGCAGCAAAAAAGTGGCCGAGGAAAAGGCCCAGGCACTGTTGAAAAAAGTTGGTATCCCTGAAAAAGCCTCGGAGTATCCATCACGGCTTTCCGGCGGACAACAGCAACGTGTGGCGATTGCCAGGGCACTGGCCATGGACCCGAAGGTAATGCTCTTTGATGAACCAACCTCCGCCCTTGATCCGGAAATGGTCGGTGAGGTGCTCGACGTCATGAAGCAGCTTGCCCGGGAGGGAATGACCATGATCGTCGTTACCCATGAAATGGGTTTTGCCCGTGAAGTGGCCGACCGGGTCATCTTTATGGATGAAGGTAAGGTGGTTGAAGTGGGAACTCCGGAGCATTTCTTTACCAATCCCCAGGAAGAAAGGGCGAAGCTGTTCTTGAAACAGGTTCTTTAATCGCAGGCTCCTGGCGTCAGTCACAAGTTGTAGGGATAAAAGTATTATGTCGGCAGAAGAAAAATATAAAAAAACATATCCGATTTCCTGGGATCAACTGCATCGGGATTCCAAGGCGCTGGCCTGGAGACTTTTGCATATTGCTGATTTCAAGGGAATCATCGCTATTACTCGTGGTGGCATGGTGCCGGCGGCGATCATCGCCCGGGAGCTCGATATCCGCTTGATTGATACCATCTGCCTGTCCAGTTATGACTGGAAAAACAGAAAGGGCGAAGTGGATACCTTGAAGACTTTTGAAGGGAACGGGGAGGGGTGGCTGCTCCTTGACGACCTGGTGGATACCGGACGTACCGCGCAGGTTGTTCGGGAAATTGTGCCGAAGGCACATTTTGCCACGGTCTATGCAAAACCTGCCGGTCGCCCTCTTGTGGATACTTTTATCACCGAAGTGAGTCAGGACACCTGGATCCTTTTTCCCTGGGATACTGAGTCGCAATTTGTCGTTCCGCTCGCGGACAGGGAAAAAACCGACAAGTAAGAGCAACAGCACGACGCAGGGAGTAAAAATCTGGGAATATGGCGATGGAAGAAAAATTTGATTACTGGCAGGACCATTCTGAACAATTCCTGGTCATGGCCAATCTCTGGGACAGAAGGATGGAGACGGCAAATGCCGCTGGTGTCGGCAGAAAGACCGGCGACTGCGGCGATACCATCACCATGTATCTGTCGGTAAAAGAAGGGATCATAGAGCGACTGACATTTGTCTTGGACGGCTGTACCAATACCAATGCCTGCTCGAATGCCGTGGCCGTTCTTGTCGAAGGAAAACCACTTGAGCAAGGCTGGGAGCTCACGCCGGCCACTGTCATCGATTTTCTTGCAACCTTGCCCAAAGATCATCACCACTGTGCCGAACTGGCCGTCGGCACGCTCTATCTGGCGCTCGCCGATTGCGCAAAAGGACATTCACGGACAGGCTCCTGATATGGCTAATGTATTGGTCCGGAAGATGCCTGTTGCCACTCGAGTATTTGTCCCTGACCGTAGGAATTCTTAATGATATACTCGGCAAAGTGATAGTCGAGATCTGCATCGGCTGGTCCGGCATAGGTGGCGAGGAACAGCTCGGCCATTTCCATGACGATTGATGCAAAGGGTCCGCTGACGACCATATTTTCTATGGTGTGTTCGCCCAGATTGTGCACGGTGAATCTGACCATTAGTGTCTCTCCTCTCTCGTTACTTGTTGTCATAACCTGATTGTCTCATGCCTCTCAGGCTATCAGGTCGATGCCGCTGGCATCCGATTTTTCGGCCAGATCCTTGAGATGTGCCCGCTGCACGGAGGCGACGAGAGATTCGACAACCGCTGCCAGTGTTCGCGTTGCCAGGTCGAATTCAACCCCGCAAACATATTCGATGCCGCCTTTTTTGCGTACTCTGGACAGGTGTCTGACCGTTCCGTTGAGTACTGCCTGGAGCTCATCTTTCACATAGAGTTTCAGTGCATGCGTCGTTTCCATGCTGAACATTTTCTGTTCGTCCTTGCCCATGGCAAAGGCCATTCCCTTAATACTGATATCAACAGGCATGGTTTCCAGCTCCGACCCGTCTTCATCAAGTTCAATATTGACGACAAAATCCAGGCTCTCCGGGACCTTTGCCCGAAACTCGCGGGCATTATAGATTTTTCTTGCCAGGGTGGGGAAAGCCAGTCTGAGCACGGGGAGATCGCCGATCGTGGCCAGCTCTTCAAATGTCGTGGCAAGTTCCACGGCGTAGGTGTTTGTGAACATACGCAAAACGATGCAGCGGGAATGGCGAAGGTGCAGGTTACCGAGCCCGGGTTCCAGGGGCAAGGTGACAATATGGCTCATTAACGTTAAATAATCGCCTTGATTGTACCCGTCTTCCTTCGGCAAAACAGCATCCTCTTCCTCCTCGGTTACATCGGGAAGATCATCTTTTAGTCTTGAAAAATAGATGCGCGGCTGGCTGTCGAGCACAATCTCCAACACCTTTTCGTCGAACAGGGCGGTCTGCAGAAACGGAAGAATTTCTTCCTTTGTGGTGAGGATATCCCCTTTTTCCAGCGCCAAGTCCAGGTCTTCGGCCGTGAAGCTCTCCCCTGGAAAAAACTGGTGCAGTCGATTTTTTATGTCGTCAGTCATTATAGCCAAAGACTAAAAATATCCTCAATAGAGGAAAGAATTATGTAACAATGAAGGAAATCAATTTATGAGAGTAAAGCAGCTGTAGGGAAAAAGGAACAAAGAAAACAAAATACAGGATAAAAATGAAGAGCAGAGACTGTTTCTCTGTGATTCGATAAATTTTTTGTGTATCCTGCTACTCATGTTAGGAGCGTCTCAACCAGTTTTAAGTAAATATTCTTTAAGGCATTAAAAGGAACATGAAACAGCTTATCACCCCACGGATGGATCAATGCATCGGCTGTCAGTCATGCTCGCTGGCCTGCGCACGCCTGGTGCACAAAAAAATATCGTGGAATACCGCGGGAATTCGTATTCAATCTTCAGGTGGGGTGTCCACCGGCTTTGTCGCCAACAGATGTCTGGCCTGTGATCCGCCGCCCTGCGCCGAAGCCTGCCCTACCGGTGCCTATACCAGGCGGCCCGGCGGCGGAGTTATAGTCAAGAAAAAATTGTGTATTCAGTGCGGAAAATGTGTCGATGCCTGTCCGGTGGACGCCATTTACCAGGATCGTGTGGGCAATGTCTATGTCTGTATCCATTGTGGTCGGTGTGTGTCATTCTGTCCGCAGAATTGTCTGGAAATGGTCGAAAGCAGCAGTATCGAAGAGGTTGTCATATGATAAGGGAAGAGTTTCGTATTCTCTTGATAGATGCCACGGTCGGTAAAGGAAAGGTCGTCTATCTCGACGGTCGCAATGAAGTGGCCGGCGGAAGTGGCCTTGCCGCCCTGCTCTATATCAAATACGGTCAACCGGAGCTCCCCTGGAACGATTCGGCCCAGCCTTTGATCTTTGCCATTGGGCCTTTGACCGGATTGTTCCCGTTGATGAGCAAGATGGTCTGTTCGTTCAAATCGAATTATCATGGCGAATACACCGAAAGTCATGCCGGTGGTCGAGCCGCACTCTCCCTGCGTTTCTCTGATTATGATGCCCTCGTTCTTGTCGGAAGAGCCAAAAAGCTCAGTTGTCTGAGTATCGGTGCGAACCATATGGAGCTGAAAGATGCGACCTTTCTCCGAGGAATGGACGCGGAGAGTTCCGGGAAACTCATGCGGCGAATGTTTAAAGGCGGCAGCGGTCACCGGTCAATCATGCGCATAGGTCCTTCCGGAGAGCTTGGTTCAGCCATGGCCTGTATCAATGTCGACACCTACCGTCATTTTGGTCGGATGGGCGGCGGGGCGGCCATGGGCGCAAAAAACATCAAAGCCATCGTCATCCACGGGGACAGTGATTTTACTCTTCCCGCTGGAAAAGACTATTCCGGCTTGTACGCGGAGATCTATAAAAAGGTTACCTCCACCGACATGATGCGCAAATATCATAATCTGGGCACGCCGGCAAATCTGCAGGGACTCAATGATATAGCATCGTTACCCTGGAGAAATCTGCAGCAGACCAGTGATCCAAGCATTGCGACGATTACCGGTAAAAGTTTCGCCGACCAGACCCTTCTGCGTAACGGTGCCTGTTCCGGCTGCCCGGTCGGCTGCATCCACATTGGCTTTATCCGGGAAAAGACGGCTGCGGACAATCGCTACCACTATCACCAGGTGGCCTATGACTACGAACCGATCTTTGCTGGCGGGACCATGCTAGGGGTGACCAATAGTTTTGATGTGTTGCGTATCCTTGAGGTTATGGAAAAGGTCGGCCTCGATGCGATGTCCGGCGGGGTGGCCCTTGGCTGGGCGACGGAGGCCACCGAACAAGGTTTGATTTCCGAGAAAGAAACCCTTGTGCCTCTGGCTTTTGGCGATGCTGCAGCCTACCAGCAGGCGGCAAGGCATCTCGGCCGAGGCAGCAACGACTTTTATTGTCTGCTCGGGCAAGGGACGTTGAAGGCGGCAGCAGTGTACGGCGGCGGCGATTTTGCCTGTGTGCTTGGCCAGGAGATGGCCGGATACGCCACCGGTGAGCTGTTCTTTGCCGCGCAGACCCTCGGTTTTCGGCATTCCCATCTGGACACGGGGGCCTACAGCTATGATCAAAAGAATAATGATAAAGATGTGATGCGGGCGGTTGATTTTCTCATCGCCGATGAACCTGGTCGGGCGTTTCTCACTTCGATGGTCGGCTGTCTCTTTGCCCGATCCGTTTATACCGAAGAACAACTGGCGGAATGTCTGCGGACCGTTGGCTTCGATACCTTGTCCGGGTCGATTGGTAAGGTCGCCGAGCATATTCGAACCCTGCGCTGGCAGGTGCGGGCGCAGACCGGCTTTGATCCCGATAATTTTTCCATTCCGAAGCGTTTTTATCAGGTCAAAACATGGAAAGGACAGGTCGACAGGAAGTATCTCGACGACCTTAAAAAAGAATACGGCAGGAGGATAGGGGCAATTATTGCCGCAGACTGATAAAAAAGGCAGCCTCCCGTCAAGCGGGAGGCTGCCTTTTTTGTTGCATGCGATGTGCTGCTATGACGTACTGAAGCGATATTACAGCAGGTCGGCTATAGCCTCTTTCTCGGAGAGCAATTCCGCTTCCGTGGCGGCCATCATTTTACGGGAGAAATCGTTGATTTCCAGACCTGTGATCTCTTTCCATTCGCCGTTTTCGCAGGTGATGGGCAGAGCGTACATAATGTCCTCATTGATGCCGTAGCTGTTACCGGCACTGAAGACACCCATGCTGACCCAGCCGCCATTTGAGCCCAGAGCCCAGTCGCGCATATGATCGACGGCGGAAGAAGCGGCGGAAGCAGCACTGGAAGCACCGCGAGCCTTGATGATGGCTGCGCCGCGCTGCTGTACCGTCGGAATGAAATCCTTGACATACCAGTCGTTGTCTACTTTTTCTTTCACGGCAACACCGTCCACGGTTGCATAGCTGATGTCAGGAAACTGCGTGGCGGAATGATTACCCCAGACGACCATTTTTTCCACCTTGGTGGAATGGCTGCCGGTTTTCGTAGCGATCTGCGACAGTGCACGGTTGTGGTCAAGACGCATCATCGAGGTGAAATTGCGGGGATTGAGATCCGGGGCATTTTTCATGGCAATAAAGGCGTTGGTGTTGGCGGGATTGCCGACAACCAGCACTTTGACGTCACGGCTGGCGTGGTCATTGAGCGCCTTGCCCTGAATGGTAAAGATGGCGCCGTTGGCTTTGAGCAGGTCTGATCGCTCCATGCCGGGACCACGTGGTCTTGATCCGACCAGAAGCGCGTAATCAGCGTCTTTAAAGGCAACATTCGGGTCATCGGTTTCGACGATACCGGCAACCAGAGGAAAGGCGCAGTCGTTTATTTCCATAACCACTCCGGCCAGAGCACCCATTGCCGGGGGGATTTCGAGGAGCTGCAGAATGACCGGCTGGTCTTTTCCGAGCATATCACCCGATGCGACACGGAAGATAAGGGAATAGCTGATTTGTCCGGCGGCACCGGTGATTGCGACACGTACTGGGGTTTTCATTTGGTTCTCCTTTGCAAAGAATATCGGATTATACCACAAAAACGTCTTGTTACGCACAAAACAGAGGCAAGATACCATAATGTCCGGCAGGAATCCAGCTCAAGGAGCGAATCCGAGAGGATTTTCATATCAGTAGTGCTGATGTGAAATATAAAAAAAATTAACTGTTTGTATTTGTTATCTTTCCATAACCACCACCGCCGGGTGTCTTAATGATAAAAATGTCATTGGGCGATAAAAAAACCTCATCGTTGCCGGCTAAAAGAGCGGTTGTTCCGTCCGGGTGCTGCACACTGTTCTCACCTTTTTTTCCCGGTCCACCACCTTCCAGGCCATAGGGTTCCGTTTCCCGGTGCGAGGAGAGAACCGTCGCGGTCATCGGTTCCAGAAAGCGTATTTTGCGGACGACACCGTCTCCGCCGGGAAATTTCCCCGTGCCGCCGCTCCCGTGGCGGATGGAAAAAGACTCGACCTGGACCGGAAAGCGCCATTCGACCACCTCGGGATCGGTCATCCTGGTATTGGTCATATGGCTGTGCACCGCGCTGGTGCCGGGATGATCGGGGCCGGCGCCGGTACCGCCGCAGATAGTTTCATAGTTCTGGTGCACGGCATTACCGTAGATAAAATTGTTCATCGTGCCCTGGGAGGAGGCAAGCAGGCCGAGAGCACCGAACAGGGCATCGGTGATGGCCTGGGAAACCTCGGTATTGCCGGAAATGACCGCCGCCGGATATTCCGGACTGATCATCGTTTTTTGGGGAATGATCAAGGTCAGTGGTTTCATGCATCCTTCGTTGAGTGGAATATTATCGGCCACGAGGGTACGGAAAACATAGAGCACCGCCGCCTTGCATACGGCCGTCGGGGCATTGTAGTTGCCGGGGCTCTGGGGAGAGGTGCCGGTGAAATCGATGGTCGCCTGCCGCTTATTCCTATTCACCGAGATGCGCACCCGGATCTGCAGACCGCCGTCCATCGGGTAATTAAAACTGCAATCCTGCAGCACCCCCAGGACACGACGCACTGACTCCTCGGCATTATCCTGCACGTGCTGCATATAGGCATGGACAACCCGAAGACCATAGCTGTCGACCATTTTGCGCAGTTCTCTGACGCCTGTTTCATTGGCGGCAATCTGGGCGGCCAGATCGGCCATGTTCTGGTTGATATTTCGACAGGGGTAGGGGCCGGAGGCGAGCAGCTCTCGAGTTTGCTGCTCCTGGAGGACACCCTCTTTGACTAGGAGAAAGTTGTCGATGAGCACGCCCTCTTCCTCGATGTGACGGCTGTCCGGCGGCGACGATCCGGGTGTTCGGCCGCCGATATCGGCGTGATGTCCCCTCGATGCGACATAAAACAGCACTTCAAGGCCATTTTCATCAAAAACCGGGGTGATGACTGTTACATCCGGCAGGTGGGTGCCGCCGTTATAGGGGGCGTTGAGCATATAGACGTTGCCCGGCCGCATAGTCGAGTGATTCTCCCTGATGATCGTCTTGATCGATTCCCCCATTGACCCGAGATGGACCGGTACGTGCGGGGCATTGGCGACCAGCTGCCCCTTGGGGTCGAACAGGGCGCAGGAAAAATCCAGCCGCTCTTTTATATTGACGGAATAGGCGGTGTTGGCCAGTGTCGCGCCCATCTGTTCGGCAATGGACATAAAGAGATTATTGAAGACCTCGAGCATGACTGGATCTGCCGAGGTGCCGATGGCCAGTCGTCCCGGTCTGTCCCTGTATCGCCGGAGAATGAGGTGACCCTGACGGTTTGTTTCGGCCGACCAGTCTTCTTCGACGACCACCGTGCCGGTCTGTTCGGCGATGATAGCCGGTCCGGTAATCTTTTGCCCAGGTAGTAAAGCGTCACGGAGATACAGGGGGCAGGTATGCAGCCGGCCATTGCTGTGCATGGGCACCATATCATGGTGGGCAGGGGGGGCTGTCTCGGCCATTAACGACCGACTTTTATCGGCTATTGTTTCGGTGATGCCCACGGCCTCGACGGAGAGTGCTTCGACGACCAGGGCTCTTTCTCTGGCGATAAAACCAAAGCGCTGTTTGTGCGCCTTCTCAAAATCCTCGGTCATCTTTGCCGGACTGGCGACGTCGATAAGGAGAGCGCTGTCGGTTCCTTCGTAGCGTAAATGAGCCTTGCAGAATATTTCGAGGTGATCTCTGTCAATGTCCTGGGCGAGAACCTCAGCTTCCACCTCAATAATCAGTGGACGACATGCATTGTCGATATGCTGTGGCGCTTCATCATTGAGGGGAAACTCCAGGTGCACTTCGCGAAGGGCCCTGATATCGGCAAGCCCCATGCCGTAGGCGGATAAGACCCCAGCAAAAGGATGCAGGAAAACCCTTTTCATGCCCAGGGCATCGGCAACGAGGCAGGCGTGCTGCCCGCCTGCGCCGCCAAAGCAGTTCAGGGTATATTCGGTCACATCGTAGCCACGCTGCACGGATATCTTTTTGATGGCATTGGCCATGTTCTCCACGGCGATGCGCAGAAAACCTTCGGCAATCTTCTCCGGGGGCTGGACGGGAAAGTCGGTGGCTGCGGCAATTGTTTCGGCCAGGGTGAGAAAACCCTGGCGTACCGCCTCGGTATCCAGCGGCTCATTGCTCTCTGGGCCAAAGACCTGGGGGAAGTATTCCGGTTGAATTTTACCAAGGATGACATTGCAGTCGGTCACCGCCAGAGGGCCGCCGCGGCGATAACAGGCCGGGCCGGGATTGGCCCCGGCGGATTCCGGCCCGACGCGATATCTGGCGCCGTCAAAATTGACAATGGAACCGCCACCGGCGGCAACGGTATGGATATGCATCATCGGCGCCCGCATGCGGACCCCGGCGACCATTGTCTCAAAACTTCTCTCGTATTCCCCGTTGTAGTGGGCGACATCGGTGGAGGTGCCCCCCATATCAAAGCCGATCAGTTTGCTGAAACCGCCCATGGCCGCAGTCTTGACCATGCCGACGACGCCGCCGGCCGGACCGGAAAGGATGGCATCCTTGCCCTGAAACAACCGGGCATCGGTCAGGCCGCCGTTTGACTGCATGAACATCAGTTTTGGCCCAGAAGTATCGGCGGCGCCGAGCTGGTTGGCGATCTGGTCGACATAGCGCCTGAGAATGGGTGAGAGATAGGCGTCGACGACGGTGGTATCGCCCCGGGAGACCAGCTTCATCAGCGGGCTGACCCGGTGGCTGACAGAGATCTGGGTAAAGCCCGTTTCTTTGGCAATCTCGGCCACTTTTTCTTCATGCTTCGGATATCGATAGCCGTGCATAAAAACAATGGCTACCGCCCGGATGCCTTGCCGATAGGCATTCTCCAGGTCGACTCTTGCCGCTTGTCCATCAAGAGGAGTAAGAATTTCGCCGTGTGCCGACATTCGCTCAGGTATTTCGAGCACTTTCTCATAGAGCATCTCCGGCAAAATGATGTGCCGGGCGAACAGATCGGGACGGGTCTGGTAGCCGATACGTAAGGCGTCGCCAAAGCCGACTGTAGTGACCAGCAGGGTACGGTCCCCTTTACGCTCAAGAAGTGCGTTGGTGGCGACGGTGGTGCCCATCTTTACGGCACCGATTATCTCTGCGGGGATTGGTGTGGTCGAAGGAATGCTTAGCAGCTGGCGAATGCCATGCACTGCGGCATCCTGATATTTTTCCGGGTTTTCCGAGAGGAGTTTGTGGGTGATGAGGCTACCGTCCGGTTTTTTGGCGACTATGTCGGTAAAGGTGCCGCCGCGATCAATCCATATCTGCCATTGTTTCATAATGTGCTCCCTGCTGGTTACTCAACACACTGAAAAAACATATATATATTCATGGAGTCGAACAAAAATGTCACGAGAAGGTGATTTTATGTCGACAAAGTGTCATCGTTCTGTGATAATTGCCCGGATGGTAGGGAAAGTCAAGCTTGATATTCATAGTGGTGCTTTTCTGTGGATATTGTACACTCAAATCTCAAGTATGTGTGGTGGAGGCGAAGTCGAGGTAGTTAAAAATTAAAGAGTATTATCAGGAGGTCTGGAACATGAATGTATGCAAGAATGCTGTAACCGCGTTGACTGGAATGGCTGTTGGTCTGGGGATGACAGTGGGGGCGATGGCTGCCGCTTGGGATATGCCGACGCCCTATCCGGACAAGACCTTTCATACGCAAAACATCGCCATCTTTGCCGAGGATGTGGCCAAAGCGACGGATGGGGAACTGACAATCAAGATACATTCCGCCGGCTCTTTATTTAAACATCCCGAAATCAAAAACGCCGTACGCGGCGGGCAGGTGCCGATCGGCGAATTCTTTGTCTCCCTGCTCTCCAATGAACAAGCGGTCTTCGGCGCTGATTCCCAGCCATTTCTGGCGACAAACTACGATGAAGCGAAAAAGCTCTGGGATGCCCAGCGGCCGATTATTGCCACGCTGCTCGACAAACAGGGTCTGATGCCGCTTTTTTCCGTACCCTGGCCACCGCAGGGACTGTATACCAAAAAAGAAATCAATACCGTCGATGACTTGAAGGGCATTAAATTCAGGGCCTATAACGCCACCCTGGAACTCTTCGCCAATAAGATCGGCGCTGCACCGACCCAGGTCGAGGTGCCGGATATTCCTCAGGCATTCGCGACCAGCCGGGTTGAGGCGATGATCACTTCTCCATCCACCGGGGCCAACTCCAAGGCCTGGGACTTCGTTACCCATTACACCGATATCCAGGCCTGGCTGCCAAAAAATATCGTTGTGGTCAGCAAAAAAGCTTTCCGGAAACTCGATGAAAAAACCCAGCAAGCCGTTCTTGCCGCTGCAACAGCGGCCGAAGAGCGTGGCTGGGAAATGAGTAAAAAAGAAACCGCTGAAAAAACCGCCATCCTCAAGGAGAATGGCATCATCGTGGTCACGCCGAGCGCTGAACTTATGAGCGGGTTGAAAGAGATCGGCGTTTCCATGCTGGAAAGCTGGAAAAAAGATGCCGGCCCGGAAGGAGCGGAACTCCTGAAAGCCTATGGCGTAGAATAAGGACGAGGCTTTATTTCTGCTCGGTAAAAGAACTGTGGTCGTAGCCGCTTCTGTCGGCAGCGACCACCATAAAGGGGGCTCAATGCGCAAGTGGTTGGACAGAGTATATAAGGCAAGCTGCTGGCTTGGGGCGGGCTCGATTGCGCTTATTTGTCTGCTGGTGGTCTGCCAGGTCCTGCTTAATCTGATCGATCGGCTCAGCACCCTGCTGACCGGCAGTGCCATTGGGCTGACCATTCCCTCCTATGCTGATTTTACCGGTTTTTTACTCGCCGCCGCCTCCTTTTTGTCCCTCGCCTATACCCTGCGGGAGGGTGCCCATATCAGGGTCGTCCTGGTCGTTAGTCGACTACCGAAGAAAATGCACAGAGTGATGGAAATATGGTGCATTGCTTTCGGCCTGGCGATTTCGCTTTATTTTACCTGGTATACGGCAAAATTGACCCATGAATCCTTTACCTATAATGATCTTTCCTCGGGGATGATTGCCGTGCCTATCTGGATACCCCAGATGGCCATGCTCCTCGGTCTCGTCGTGCTTTCCGTGGCCCTTTTCGACGAACTAGTGGCGGTCTGTTGCGGAAATACTCCGAGTTATGTCGGTAAAGGAGAACGACTCCTGGCGGCAGAGAGCCCGGCAGAGCCGGTATCTTCTTCTGCTGTTCGAAAAAAGGAGGACCATGCCTGAGATAACGCTGACCCTGGCTTTACTTCTTCTGCTGTTTTTTCTCCTGGGGAGTGGTATCTGGGTGGCTTTTTCCCTTCTGGCGGTGGGCATGACCGGGATGGCTCTTTTCACCGACGCGCCTCTCGGGGAAGTCATGGCCACTACCATCTGGGGGGCGAGCAACGGCTGGGCGCTTGCCGCTTTGCCTTTATTTATCTGGATGGGGGAGATCCTCTTTCGTTCCCGTCTTTCGGAAGACATGTTTACCGGGCTGTCCCCCTGGCTGACCCATCTGCCGGGACGATTGCTCCATGTAAATATTCTCGGTTGCGGTATTTTCGCCGCCGTATCAGGATCCTCTGCTGCCACAGCCGCGACAATCGGCAAGATGTCCATTCCCGAGCTGGACCGGCGTAATTACCCTGAAAAAATGATGGTCGGCACCCTGGCCGGCTCAGCCACTCTCGGCTTGTTAATTCCACCGTCGATCATTCTCATCGTCTATGGCGTGGCGACGGAACAGTCGATAGCCCGGCTTTTTATCGCCGGTGTGCTGCCGGGCTGCCTGCTGGTGACGCTTTTTGTCGGCTATGTGGTGGTGTGGTCGCTGCTGCATCCAAAGGCCATTCCCCCCGGGGAACCGTCCCTGCCGTTAAAGGAAAAGTTGAACCGTTCGCGTCGGCTGATTCCGGTCTGCCTGCTTATCGCCGGGGTGATCGGTTCAATCTACTCCGGCATAGCCTCACCCACCGATGCGGCAGCGGTCGGCGTGCTGCTGGCGCTGGTGCTGTCAAAATATAGTGGGTCGCTGTCAAAACAGAGCTTTCTTGACGGTCTGATGGGGGCGACGAAAACATCCTGCATGATCGCTTTTATTCTGGCTGGCGCGGCCTTTCTCACGGTGGCCATGGGCTTTACCGGTATTCCGAAGATGCTGGCAATGTGGATCAGCGACATGAATCTGTCGTCCTACGCATTGCTTGGAGCTCTGACCTTGTTTTTCATTATCATGGGCTGTTTCCTGGATGGCATTTCCGTGGTGGTGCTGACGACCTCGGTGGTTATGCCGATGGTCGAGCAGGCGGGAATCGATCCGCTCTGGTTCGGCATTTTCGTGGTTATCGTCGTTGAGATGGCGCAGATTACCCCGCCGGTGGGGTTCAACCTCTTTGTCATTCAAGGCTTGACCGGTATGGATATCTTAAAAGTGGCCGTTGCCGCCGCACCGTTCTTTCTGCTGTTGCTGTTTGGTCTGGTCTTGATTGTCGTCTTTCCCGCGATTGTCACGGTGTTGCCGAATATGATGGGCGGCTGAAGCCGATTTTTCTGAGCGCACAGAGAGGTATTACAGCGAAGATGCCGCCCGCGAGGCCTGGTCGTAGAGCCCGGACATGAGTCTGAGCAGGGCCGCGGCCTGACTGATTTCCGTGCCTTCCTGATCCAGGCTGCGATAGGCCGACGTCAAACATCTTTCGCGTATCTCTCTGTAGCGTTTGCAGGCCTCTTTGCCCTGCTCCGTGGCAAAGTAAAAAATCTCCTTGCCATGTTTTTCCCGCTCGACGAGTTCCCCTTTGACCAGTTTTTTCAGCGAGTAATTGACGGTGTGCTGATCTTCAACATGCAGGACGAAACAGATATCAACCAGCCGTTTCTGGCGATTTCGGTGATTGACATTATGCAGAACCAGGACATCGAGGGGGCTGAAATCGGCGTAGCCTGCAGCATGCATGCAGCGAATCATCCATCGCGAAAAAGCGTTATGGGCGATAATCATGCCGTATTCGAACTCACTGAGAGGCCAGGAATCCGGCGATGTGAGGTGCTCCGAGGAGACGATCGGAGCATGGGGGTTGATCTCGGGAAATTTCTTGTCTTCTTTCATGGTTGCTAAGCTCGTAAAAACCTTAATCTTCGGACTCGTTGTCAGCCCAACTTCTTCTTGTCCTCTTTCATCAGCTTGTAGGTAATACTGTCCACAAGGGCCTGCCAGCTCGCCTCGATGATATTGACGGATACCCCGACCGTGCCCCAGTTGCAGAGTGGGTCTTTGCTGTCGACCAGGACACGGACCCGTGCCTGGGTGCCGTGTTCGCCGGAGAGGACGCGGACCTTGTAGTCGGTCAGTTCCATTTCTTCCAGGCAGGGATAAAATTGCAGGAGGGCCTTGCGGATGGCACAGTCAAGTGCATTGACCGGGCCATCACCCATGGCGGCGGTATGTACCTCGCTGCCGCCGATAAAAAGACGGATGGTCGCCTCGGTGAGCGGAGGTTTGTCCATGCGGTATTTGTGATTCATGACCCGGAAACTCTCAAATTTAAAGTAGTTCCGCTGTAGCCCCATGGCCCGACGCATGAGCAGCTCGAAACTTGCTTCCGCCCCTTCATACTGGAATCCCTGGTTTTCCAGTTCTTTCAGCTCACTGATAATGGTCGCCAGCACCGGATCATCCGCTTCAATTTTCAGGCCCCACTGTTTGGCTTTATGGAGAACGTTGGCGCGTCCGGACTGGTCGGAGATAAGAATTCGCCGAATGTTGCCGACCTTGTCCGGGGCAATATGCTCGTAGGTCAGGGGGTTCTGCTTCACGGCACTGACATGAATGCCGCCCTTATGGGCAAAGGCCGATTGCCCGACGTAGGGCTGGTAGCGGTTGTGTGGCAGATTGGCCAGTTCGTTGATAAGACGGGAGGCGGTGTAGAGTTTTTCGATGTGTTGACGCACCTCGCACTCCACCTCCATTTTGAAAACCAGGGCCGGGATGATAGAGGTCAGGTTAGCATTGCCGCACCGTTCACCAAAACCGTTCATCGTCCCCTGGATCTGCCTGACCCTGGTTTCCGAGACGGCAATAAGGCTATTGGCGACGGCGGTCTCCGAGTCGTTGTGCGCATGGATACCCAGCTGGACGGTTCTGTCTTTTTCCGCCAGATAGTCTTTGACCCGGTTGATGATCAGCGGGATTTCATGGGGCAGGGTGCCACCGTTGGTGTCGCATAAAATGATCGTTTCCGCCCCACCATCCACGGCGCTAATCAGGGTTTCAAGCGCATAGTCCTCGTTGTTTTTGAAACCATCAAAAAAGTGTTCGGCGTCATAAAAGAGATGCTGCACGTAGGGGCGCAGAAAGGTCAGTGTGTCCTGGATGAGCAGCAGATTGTCTTCCAGCTCGATATGTAGCGCGTCACGCACGTGAATATCCCAGCTTTTGCCGAAGATGGTAATGACCGGGGTCTTTGCATTGAGGAGTGCGAGCAGGTTCGGATCTTTTTCGGGTCTATTGCGGAAATGTCGCGTTGAGCCGAAGGCTGCCAGTTTGGCGTGCTTGAGCTCAACGCTGTGCATTCTATCAAAATATTCGGCGGAAACAGGATTAGAGCCGGGCCATCCTCCCTCGATGAAATCAATGCCGAGATCATCGAGTGCCAGGGTGATTCTGATTTTATCCTCGACGGAAAGATTGAAATTTTCCGCCTGGGTCCCGTCGCGAAGGGTGGTGTCGTAGAGCTCGATGAAATGGGCCATTTTCTTCCTAGAATCGTTGGGTTAGAGCGGAGAAATTGCAAGGCCGTTGCCGGCAACAGCACGATAGCAAAAAATGGAGCATTGCATACTAAATGACTTTACCGCAAAATGCAAAACCTTAAAATGAGGTGCAGCCTCGTGGCCCAGCCATGGAAATCGGGCGGAAAAAGGTTAGACATCAAGTGGCCCCGGCGCACAAAGGGCGCCTGCGGTATTGGCCTTCCTGCCGCAATTACCGCAGATAAAAGTAGGATTTTCCTGGAGTCTTTCAATTTCTGCTGTTTTGCCGGCTTTGGTCAGTTCGCAGAGATGCATTTTATGATTTTCCGGGTTGGTGCAAAGGTTATCAACGTTCGGTAGTCTGTCGGTCATGGTAGTATGTCCTCAAATTAGTTGCCGCGTTCTCTGGAAACCTGGTCGAGAACGCGGCAGTTGGATGAATGATTTACTTTTGTAGTGTCCTATGCGGAAACATTTTCCAGCACCATAGCCATGCCCTGGCCACCGCCGATACAGAGGGAAGCCAGGCCGAGCGCCTGATTCTCCCGTTTCATCTGGTTCATCAGGGTGACGAGGATGCGGGCACCGGTGCAGCCGATGGGATGGCCAAGAGAAATACCGCTTCCCAGCGTATTGGTCTTATCGATATTGCAGCCCAGCTCACGAATACAGGCGATGGCCTGGGAGGCAAAGGCTTCATTCAACTCGATGGAATCAAAGTCGTTGATGGATAACTTATGCCTGTGCAGAATTTTACGAACCGCCGGAATCGGTCCAAGTCCCATATAGGCCGGATCAAGACCGGCCGAGGAATGTGCTTTGATTTTTACCAGCGGCTTCAGGCCGAGCTCTTTGGCTTTATCGGCTGACATAACCAGTAAAGCGGCCGCGGCATCGTTGAGGCCGGAGGCGTTGCCGGCAGTGACCGTGCCATCTTTTTTGAAGGCCGGACGCAGTTTGCCCATCTTCTCGGCACTGGTATCCATCGGCCGCTCATCAACAGCAAAACTCAGCGGCTCTCCTTTGCGCTGCGGTATCTGTATCGGCACAATCTCATTTTTGAACAGTCCCTGGGCAATGGCTGCGACAGCACGCTGATGGCTAAGGGCGCCGATTTCATCCTGTTCCGCTCGAGTAATGCCATATTTATCGGCGATATTTTCCGCGGTCATGCCCATGTGGTAGCCATAGAAAAATTCATAAAGACCATCATAGACCATCAAATCGACCATCTGGCCGTCGCCCATCCGTTGGCCCCAGCGGGCGGCCGGCAGGGCATAGGGAACCAGGCTCATATTTTCCATCCCGCCGGCGAGGATAGTATCGGCGTCGCCGCAGCGGATGGCCTGTACCGCGAGAGCAACTGCCTCCATACCTGAGGCACAGAGTTTATTGATAGCGGTGGCGCTGGTTTCCTTGGGAATGCCCGCCTTGATCATCGCCTGGCGGGCAACATTCTGCCCCTGGCCTGCGCCGAGGACATTGCCCATGATTACCTGATCGATCTCCACCGGCTGTAAGGTGTCATCATAATCATCGTATCGGCGCTCAAGTTCGATCTGCCCATCTCCGCGGATACTGTCTGCAGCAAATTTGATACAATGTTCGCTGGCGCCGGGTCGCAGTCCGGCGGTGAGCAGGGCTCCCTTAAGTGCCGCAGCGCCCAGATCAACCACCGGAGTGGATTTGAGGCTGCCGCCATAGGCGCCGATGGCTGTTCTGCTGCCGTTTATAATTACTACATCTTTCATCGATTTCTCCTTCGTGTACGGAATTTATTATCCGAAAATTATTATCCTTTAGAGCCGAGGCGCAGGCCACCGTGGATGAAGACGGTCTCGCCGGCCATGGCTTCGTTTTTGTAGAGTTCGGCAACCAGGGAAGTTACTTCCTCCGGTTCGATCAGCCTGCCAATGGGAACCTGCTCAATGATTTTGCCAATTATTTTCTCGTCGATATTTTTTACCATCGGTGTACCGACATACCCTGGGGCAACCGCCATGCAGCGGATTTTGTCGGCAATATTACGCCGAAAGAACTCGGCGGTCAACACCTTTGGAAATACGGACATGGCTGCCTTGGACGAAGAGTAGTTGATCTGCCCGGCGGTTCCCAGCGACCCGGTAGAGGAAACGAGACAGATCAATCCTCTGCAGTCATGATTAACCATTTGTTCAACACACTCCCGCACCGTGAGAAACACCCCGGTCAGGTTGATATCTATAACCCGCTGAAACAGTTCGAGTGACATCTTGCCGGTGACCTTGCCGGTTTGTCGATCGGTCTTGATCATCATGCCGTCCCCGGTGATGCCGGCAAAGGGGGCGACCAGGTTGATGGCGCCAAACTTCTCGATGGCAAACTGCGCCAGCGCGGCACAGTCTTCTTCTTTCGTAACGTTACAGACAAGAGCAGCCACGTCGCCGCTGATTGCCCGCAGTTCGGTCTCGGTCGCCCGCAGCGCTTTCTCCTGGACATCGGCAATGACAACCTTACCGTCTTCTTGCAGCCAGTATTCCGCCAGAGACTTGCCTATGCCACCGCTGCCGCCGGTAATGACGGCTACGGATTGTTTTACTGTCAACATTTTTTTTCTCCTGTGTGTCGTTATGTTAAATTTTTATCAGTGTGATGTTCTTTGGTTACCGATCTTGTCGGCAACAATATATACTTTATACCAAAGGAAACAATGCAACCTTTACGCCAATTGACTTAATTTGATCCGGCTCTTTCTCTCGGGGTCCTTTTTTTCATATCGTTCGGCATATTTATTGCTCATACAATGATGTGATTTCCACATTGGTGCCGGCATATTAGTAAAAATGCCACGTTCACACAGGAAGTTGTTTACGAGTTTATCAAGTTTATCATTTTCATTAGGTGAAACAATGCACAACCAGCCAGACCAGCAAGTCCCCAGAAAACTAAATAGAGACAAAGTCGTTTCCGCCGCAGCCGCCGTAGCCACCATACCAAACGGTGCTACCATCGCCACCGGAGGTTTTGTCGGAACTGGCTTTGCCGAACAGTTGACCATTGCCCTGGAGGAGCGATTTCTCGAGACGGCCGAACCGCGTAATTTAACGCTTATTTATGCCGCGGGCCAGGGAGACGGTAAGAACAGGGGGCTGAATCATCTCGGCCATGAGGGCATGGTGGGCCGGGTTATCGGTGGTCACTGGGGACTGGTGCCGAAATTACAGAAATTGGCGGTTGAAAACAAGATCATCGCCTATAATCTTCCCCAAGGCATTATTTCCACCATGTTTCGGGATATTGCCGCCAAAAAACCGCGAACCATCAGCGCGGTTGGTCTCGGTACTTTTGTTGACCCGCGAAATGGCGGGGGGAAAATCAACGCCGCCACCACCGAGGATCTGGTCGAGCTGATAATCTTTGACGGCGTCGAATATCTCGCCTACAAAACCCTGCCGATAGATGTCGCCCTTTTGCGTGGTACGACGGCGGATCCGGCCGGAAATATTACCATGGAAAAAGAGGCACTGACCCTGGAAGTGCTGGCCATAGCCATAGCCGCACGAAATTCGGGCGGCAAAGTCATTGTTCAAGTTGAACGAGTCGCCGACCATGGCACACTCAACGCCCGGCAGGTGAAGATTCCCGGTATATTTGTCGATTATGTCGTCGTCTCGGAACCGGAGAATCACTGGCAGACTTTTGCTGAAAAGTATAACCCCTCCTACAGCAGCGAGATAAAAGTACCGGTAAAATCAATACCGCCCATGGCCATGGGGCCACGCAAGGCGATCGCCAGACGCGCGGCCTTCGAATTTGCCGAAGGGGATATCGTCAACCTCGGCATCGGCATGCCCGAAGGGGTCTCCGACGTGGTGAATGAGGAAGGCATGCTCGACCGGATTATCATGACCGCCGAGCCCGGGGTAATCGGCGGAATCCCTGCCGGGGGGCTCAGCTTCGGTGCCGCCGCCAATACCGATGCAATTATCGACCAGCCCTACCAGTTTGATTTTTATGACGGCGGCGGCCTCGACATTACCTTTCTCGGCATGGCTCAGGTTGATATGACCGGCAATGTCAATGTCAGCAAATTCGGCAGTAACCTGGCAGGAGCCGGCGGCTTTATCAATATCAGCCAGAATGCCCGGAAGGTTATCTTTCTTGGCACTTTTACCGCCGGTGGCCTGGAAGTGGTCATAGAGGATGGTCAGCTGCGCATCAGCGAGGAAGGTAAAGCCCGAAAATTTGTCCGGGGGGTCGTGGAGCACGTCACGTTCAGTGGCGAGTATGCGGCGAAAAGAGGACAGCATGTAGTTTATATTACCGAACGATGTGTTTTTGCGCTCACCGAAGACGGCCTGGAACTAACGGAAATCGCCCCGGGGATAGATCTGCAAAAAGATATTCTGCAGCAGATGGATTTTACCCCGATCATCAAGGGGGAGCTGCGTCTTATGGACCGGCGAATATTTGTTGACGCTCCGATGGACATGAAGCTTTCCCCCGTGGCAGAGTAAAGAGGTCGATCTCCATACAGCTCTCCCCATTTTTATATTCCGTCGTTCAGCCGGGAACGAGGGAGATATTGTATCTACTTATTTTCTTGTACAACAAGGTTCGATGGATGCCTAGTAATTCGGCGGCGTTGACCTTGTTGTAGCCGGTCATCTTCAAGGCGTCTTGAATTGCGGTCTTTTCCGCCTTGGCGACCACTTCTTTCAGCAGGGAACTGTGCATGCTGACGCTGCTGAGCTTGTCCTTGCCTCGGTGCAGATAGAATGGCAGATCTGCTGAAGTGATGTGATCCCCTTCGAAGGTAGCCATGGTTCGTTCAAGAACATTATTTAATTCCCGAACATTTCCCGGCCAGGGGTGCTGCCGCAGCAGGGCCTTGGCCGTCGGTGTGAAGTCAACCAGCGGCTGTGCCGTGTTAACGACAATTTGCTGCAGAAGATGGTATGCCAAGCAGACAATATCCTCCGCCCGTTCCCTGAGCGGTGGGATGTGCAGCGGCACGACATTTAACCGATAAAAAAGGTCGGCCCTGAATTCACCCCGGTTAACCATGCCTTCCAGATCCTGGTTACTTGCGGCGATGAGCCGGAAATCGGAGCGGATAATGGTATTGCCGCCGACGCGCTCAAATTCTTTTTCCTCCAGAGCGCGAAGCAGTTTCGGCTGCATCTCCAGCGGCAGGTCACCGATTTCATCGAGAAAGAGCGAGCCGGTATCGGCGAGCTCAAACTTTCCCGGTTTGCCGGTGGATTTTGCCCCGGTAAAGGCGCCTTTATCGTAGCCAAAGAGTTCCGCTTCCAGCAGGTCTTTCGGAATTGCCGCACAGTTCAGCTGGATGAATGGCTGCAGCTTGCGCGGACTGCCATTGTGAATAGACTGGGCAAAGAGTTCCTTGCCGGTGCCGGATTCTCCCGATATCAGTACCGACAGGTTGGTTGCCGCCGCCTGTCCGGCCTCTTTTTTCAGGCGGAGCAGGGCGGTGCTTTGGCCGATGATACTGTCAAAAGAGTAGCGCGTTGTGCGCATTGAGTTGAGTTGCTTCTCATATAATCTGACCTGCGATTGAAGCTCGGACAGTTTTTTGGCCAGTTGACCAACCTCCTTAATGCTTTTAAAGGTTACCTGGCCGAAGACGGCGACCACTTTGCCGTTTTCCTTGATTGGAATTCGCTGCACGAGCATATTCTCGCCGCGTATCGATTGACTGGCATTGGTTTCCGCCTTGCCGGTTCGCGCGACGATATGCATGCGCGTATTTTCCACTACCTCGGCGATATGTCTGCCGATCTGTTCCCTGGCGTCAATGCCGAGAAATCGGCCATAGGGCTCGTTGAAGTGGGTAATTATACCTTCGGCATCGGTGACACAGGCCCCGGCATGAATCTCTTCAAAAATAAGCTGTAGTGCCTGCAATTGTTGGTTTTTCGTCAGAAGGCTCTGCTGTTGGAATAACAGTGCTTTGGGCGTTAATGCTCTTTGTCTGTGCATGGGCATTCCGTATCAAAATTTCTACATGTCGAACGTATGATACAGGAATATACGCCTATCGAAGCTGATTGTCCAAGAGAAACTCCGCGTTCATCTTGCTTTGTTATAAGAGCTGCTGTCGTTATGGGAAAGCGATTAAAGAAGGGACAAAAGTGGAATATCGCGAGGATACAAGCTGGCCAGAGAAGTACGCTGCGCAGAAAAGCGAAGTGGTGAAAACAAGAAGAGGTATTTGTTTTTGATAAAATCAAATACCTCTTCTTGTTTAGCACACTGCCTATGGCAGACTATCGCCCAAAGAAAAGATCGGGCAGGTAGGATATCAGCTGTGGGAAAATCGCGAGAAGAGCCAGACCGAATACCTGGATGGCAACGAAGGGCAGAATCCCTTTATACACATCGCCCATGCTATATTCCGGTGGTGCCACTCCCTTGAAGTAAAACAGGGAATAGCCGAAAGGCGGGGTAAGAAAAGATGTCTGCAGATTGATACAGACCATCATGGCAAACCAGAGCGGATCGAAATCCAGGTCCATGGCGATCGGTGTGAAAATCGGTACGATGACGAGCAGGATTGCCGCCCAGTCGATAAACATACCCATGAAGAAAACAACACCCATCATGATGAAGAACACCACCCAGCGGCTGACATCCATTCCCAGCAGGACATCGGCGACAACGTCACCGCCGCCCATGCTTAAAAAGACAACGGAAAAGAATTTACCGCCGATGAACAGGGCCATGATCATCGCCGTTGTCCGGGCAGTTGAGATTGATGCCTGAGTAATGACTTGCCAATTCAGTTTTCGGGTGACAAGGGCTAAAGCTAAAGCACCAACACAACCCAGAGCCGCCGCTTCCGTAGGAGTGGCAACCCCTGCGAGAATTGTACCCATAACGGTAAGAATCAAACCGAAGGGAGGAACAAAATTTTTCATCGTCATGATAAATTTCTGCATGACCGTTGCCGTCCTATCTGCGGCAGGGATGGGTGGTCCGAGCTTGGGATTGAGATAACAGCGTGTGCCCACATACAACAGGTACATGCCTGACAGCAGCAAACCCGGAATGATGGCAGCGGCAAACAGATTACCGACGGACGTTTCTTTTTGACCGGTTAGCCCACCATAGACAACGAGCATGATAGACGGCGGTATAAGAATGCCGAGAGTCCCGGAAGAACAGATAATTCCCGCCGAGAGCGATTTGTCGTAGCCTCGTTTGAGCAAGGCGGGGCCGGCCATCAGCCCCATGGCGACAACCGAGGCGCCGACAATACCGGTCGTCGCGGCAAAGACGGTGGAAACAACAATGACCGCCATGCCCAGGCCGCCGCGTAATCCACCAAGAACAATGTACAAGGCTTCAAAAAGTCCTTCAGAAACCTTGGAGCGATCAAGGATCTGGGCCATGAAAATAAACAGCGGGATGGCCACCAGGGTATAGTTGAGAAAAATACCCCAGGCATTGTTGGCAAAAAGGCCGATCAAACCGGGAACATCGAAGCCGTTAGTCAGCAGGCCGAAGAAGGTAGCAACGGCGGCAAGCGTTATCGCTAAAGGGTGTCCGAAGGCAATGGAACCCATCAGGGTCAGGAACATGAGTATGGTAATGACTTCTACGCTCATTGGTATTTTTTCTCCAGGATCAAACAGATTTTATTGGATTTTTTTTAGTGCACGGATATCTTGGATCAGTTTGGCAATTCCTTGCAGTAAGAGGAGGATAAAGCCAAAGGCCATGAGCGTCTTGTAGGGATAGATAGCCGGTGCCCAGGAGCTTGAAGCATGTTCCCACTGTCGCCAGGAGAAAAAGGCCAGTTGGCTGGTATAGAAAGTCAGCAGGCCGATCGAAGGCAGAAATAAAACTGTATTGGTTACTATACGCAAAATCGTGCGCGATCTTTCCGACAGACGAGACTCAAAGACATCAATGGCCACGTGGGTGTTGTGTTTGTGGGCATAGGCCAAAGCAAAACTGTAATGCACACCATAAATAAAAACAGTCAACTCAAAAGCCCAGGATGTCGGCGCGTTTATTGCGTAGCGCATCACGACTTCATAGGCTATCACAGCGATAAGTGGTAATACCAGGTACGACGAATAAAAACCGATCCTTTCGTTGAGAGTGTCGATCGCACTATCTACCTTAAACATATAAACCTCTTAAAACTTAATGGTGGCTTGTGCAATATGGATTGAAGATTGAAGATGCGGGAACAACAGAAGGTTCCCGCATTTCAGGAACTTATTGCGTGTGTGTGCCTTGGATAAATATCTCGTGAGGCCAGGGTACTATCCCACCTCGTTCTTTACGCCAGTCGGCGAAAAATTCTTTGAACTCATCCTGGGAATCGAGGACCTTTTTAACATCAGGATACTTAGCCTTTAGCTCATCCAAATATTTTTGCGAGGCTTTGGCAAATTCCGTGATGGTTTCTTTATCCATGTTGACAAATTCAACTTTTTCTTTGAAAAGTGCGATCGCCTCGGCATTGAGATTTTCTTGCCAGGCGGTTGACCAGAGCTGAGTTTCTTTTGCCGCGATGTCGATGATCCACTTCAGGTCGGCAGGTAATTTGTTATAAGAGTCTTTGTTGATAAAAAATGCGCTTTGGCAAGATGGCTGGTGGACGCCGGGTTGGATGACGTACTTGGTGATTTCATCAAAGCCCATTGGGTAGTTCATTGCCGG
Organism: uncultured Desulfopila sp.; assembly: GCA_964412665.1. Taxonomy (GTDB): domain Bacteria; phylum Desulfobacterota; class Desulfobulbia; order Desulfobulbales; family Desulfocapsaceae; genus Desulforhopalus_A. The sequence goes on along the minus strand of CAYPPR010000001.1, from coordinate 348 downwards.
ACTACTGAATTCAGCGGCATCGATAACGCCACGCTCAAGTGCCAAATAGACTTCTCCGCCGGGCAGAGGGGTGACGCTGGCGCCAAGATTGGTCAAGATATCCATGTACCAGCCGGCTGTACGAACTCGCATCCCTTTGAAGTCCGCTATGGTGCTAGCTTTTTTATTGGAGAACAGACCAAGTTCCTGTCCTGTATTACCACCGGGAAGGGCGAACAGATTGTAACGGCCGTACAACTCCTGCATCATTTCCAGACCACCGCGCTCGTAGAGACAAGGAAAGGTTTCTGCTACCTGGCAACCACAAGCAACAAAAATCGTGCCGCCTTTTTTGAGGATGTCTCTGGC